>CALVOP010000001.1 GCA_944350345.1 uncultured Bacilli bacterium
AGAACTTACCTGACAAGGAATTTCGCTACCTTAGGACCGTTATAGTTACGGCCGCCGTTCACTGGGGCTTCAATTCGAAGCTTCGCTGTTATCGACTTACGTCCAACTTACATCTCCTCTTAACCTTCCAGCACTGGGCAGGCGTCAGCCCCTATACATCAGCTTACGCTTTAGCAGAGACCTGTGTTTTTGCTAAACAGTTGCCTGGACCTATTTTCTGCGGGTTTCCGAAAAAACCTCCCCTTCTCCCAAAGTTACGGGGTTATTTTGCCGAGTTCCTTAACCATAGTTATCTCGCTCACCTTAGGATTCTCTCCTTGACCACCTGTGTCGGTTCTTGGTACAGGCACCTATATAATTAGCCCTAGAAGTTTTTCTTGGAAGCATAGCTTCAAAAGACTTGGAACTCCGTAGAGTTCGTCGCCATCACGCTTCAGCTTAACAATGTACAGATTTGCTTATTACATCAACCTTTGCGCTTAGACCAGAATCCAATAACTGGCTCTTTCTAGCTTTCTCCGTCACTCCATCAGTTATATAGGTGGTACAGGAATATAAACCTGTTGTCCATCGACTACGCCTTTCGGCCTCGCCTTAGGTCCTGACTTACCCTGAGAAGACGAACTTTACCCAGGAACCCTTAGTCAATCGGCGGGAGGGATTCTCGCCCTCCTTACGTTACTCACACCGGCATTCTCACTTCTAAGCACTCCAGCAGTCCTCACGGTCTACCTTCAGCGTCCTTAGAACGCTCCCCTACCATATTACAAAAGTAATATCCGCAGCTTCGGTATTATGCTTAGCCCCGGTACATATTCCGCGCAGGGACGCTCGACTAGTGAGCTATTACGCACTCTTTAAAGGGTGGCTGCTTCTGAGCCAACCTCCTAGCTGTCCGGGCATCCCCACATCGTTTTCCACTTAGCATAAATTTTGGGACCTTAACTGACGATCTGGATTCATTTCCTTTTGCGTATGGACGTTATCACCCATACACTGACTCCTCTATATACTTTCTTGGCATTCGGAGTTTGATTACAGTTAGTACCGCTATGTGCGGCCCTTCCATATTCAGTGCTCTACCTCCAAGAAGCTAAATAGAAGGCTAGGCCTAAACCTATTTCGGGGAGAACCAGCTATTTCCAAGCTCGACTGGAATTTCTCCGCTATTCACAGGTCATCACCGCATATTGCATCATACGTGTGTTCGGTCCTCCAGTTGGTTTCACCCAACTTTCAACCTGCCCATGAATAGATCGCTTGGTTTCGGGTCTATAGCATCGTACTTGTCGCCCTATTAAGACTCGCTTTCGCTTCGGCTCCACATTTTCTGCTTAACCTTGCACGATACCATAACTCGCCGGTTCATTCTGCAAAAGGCACGCTCTCACCCATTAACGGGCTCGAACTTTTTGTAAGCACACGGTTTCAGTATATCTATTTCACTCCCCTTCCGGGGTTCTTTTCACCTTTCCCTCACGGTACTTGTTCACTATCGGTCATTAGAGAGTATTTAGCCTTACGGGATGGTCCCCGCTGGTTCCGACAAGATTTCACGTGTCCCGCCGTACTCAGGATACACCATAGAGATTTCATGATTTCGTATACAAGGCTTTCACTTTCTATGGCCATTCTTTCCAGAATGTTCTACTATCATAAAATTTTGTAACTCCGTATATAGGTGTCCTACAACCCCAGTCCAAAGACTGGTTTGGGCTATTGCCGTTTCGCTCGCCACTACTAAGGCAATCGATTTTTCTTTCTTTTCCTCCAGTTACTAAGATGTTTCAGTTCACTGGGTTGTCTTTATAAAGCTATGTATTCACTTTATAATAACAGTGCATTACCACTGCTAGGTTTCCCCATTCGGAAATCTCCGGATCGAAGCCTGCTTACAGCTCCCCGAAGCATATCGTTGTTTGCCACGTCCTTCATAGTCTTCTAATGCCAAGGCATCCACCATGCGCCCTTATTAATTTAACCACTTATATCCTAATTCGATGAGTTTGATTTCTTAATAACTTATAAAATAAGATTACCAGAAAAATTAAACTCGTCCTATCTATAAATATAAATAGAACATCACATTATCAAGTTTTCAAAGAACAAATTATTGTATAAAACAATAATTGAGAGAATGATCTCTCAAAGCTAAGTAAAATGTATTTCATAGTAGGAATTAATAGGTTTTCGACCATTTTCTTACTTAGTAAGCTAACCCCGAATGGTCAACGGTTGTTTTCTTTGGTTTTTATACTCCATAGAAAGGAGGTGATCCATCCCCACCTTCCGGTAGGGATACCTTGTTACGACTTCAGCCCAGTCACCAGTCCTATCTTAGACGGCTCCCTCCCAAAGGGTTAGGCTACCGGCTTCGGATATTACTGACTCCCATGCCGTGACGGGCGGTGTGTACAACACCCGAGAACGTATTCACCCCGGCATTCTGATCCGGGATTACTAGCGATTTCAACTTCATGAAGTCGAGTTGCAGACTTCAATCCGAACTGAGACTGGCTTTGGAGATTGGCTCCACTTCGCAGTATTGCTACTCTTTGTACCAGCCATTGTAGCACGCCTGTTGCCCTAGACGTAAGGGGCATGATGATTTGACCTCATCCCCACCTTCCTCCGGTTTATTACCGGCAGTCTCTTTAGAGATCTCAACTTAATGTTAGCAACTAAAGACAAGGGTTGCGCTCGTTAGCGGACTTAACCGAACATTTCACAACACGAGCTGACGACAACCATGCACCACCTGTCACCCGGATAACCTCCGTTATGTTTCCATAACATTGCCAGGGATGTCAAGTCTAGGTAAGGTTCTTCGCGTAGTTTCGAATTAAACAGCATGCTCCACCGCTTGTGCGGGTGCCCGTCAATTCCTTTGAGTTTCAGTCTTGCGACCGTACTACTCAGGCGGAGCACTTAATGTGTTAACTTCAGCACCGGTTACCCGACACTTAGTGCTCATCGTTTACAGCGTGGACTACTAGGGTATCTAATCCTATTTGCTACCCACGCTTTCGTGTCTCAGCGTCAGTTTTGGCCCAGCAAACCGCCTTCGCCACTGGTGTTCCTTCTAATATCTACGCATTTCACCGCTACACTAGAAATTCCGTTTGCCTCTACCATACTCTAGTCTACCAGTTTCTAAAACGAACCGAGGTTAAGCCTCGGGATTTAATCTTAGACTTAATAAACCGCCTACACACGCTTTACGCCCAATAAATCCGGATAACGCTCGCCCCCTACGTATTACCGCGGCTGCTGGCACGTAGTTAGCCGGGGCTTATTCAAAAGGTACCGTCAAATAAATATCATTTCCTATACTTATCATTCTTCCCAAATAAAAGTGATTTACAATCCAAAGGACCTTCATCTCACACGCGGCATTGCTCGGTCAGGGTTTCCCCCATTGCCGAATATTCCTAACTGCTGTCTCCCGTAGGAGTCTGGGCCGTGTCTCAGTCCCAGTGTGGCCGATCGACCTCTCAGTCCGGCTACGCATCGTTGCCTTGGTAGGCCATTACCCCACCAACAAGCTAATACGCCGCAGGCTCATCTTCAAGTGAAGCTTTAAGGGCTCCTTTAATATTTCTATCACATTCGGTATTAGCAATCATTTCTAACTGTTATCCCAATCTTGAAGGCAGATAACCCACGTGTTACTCACCCGTGCGCCACTAGATGCAGAATCCAAATCCATTTTCAATTAATCATCGAGCAAGCTCTCAAATCTCTTTCCAACTTCAATGGGGCATCTCGTTCGACTTGCATGTCTTAGGCATGCCGCCAGCGTTAATCCTGAGCCAGGATCAAACTCTCAATAAAAAAATCAAATTTATTTTTAAATTGATTTCGTTTTCACCTAACTATGAAACTCATTCATTTTACTTAGTTTTCAAAGATCATTTTTTGCTGTTTTTCTTGCTGTGCTCATATAATATAGCAAATTACATTTTTAAAGTCAACAACTTTTTTAATTTTTTTAAAAAAAATTGTCAAATTTTAGTTTTTTATGTAATTTATAGGCAAAAAAGCTTTTTTGTAAAGCTTTTTGTTTTATAAACTATTATATGTTTAAAATTATTATTTAATTACTTATTTTTAACTATATTTTTATATATATTAAAATAGTAATTTATTGTTTCTATGTTGAATGGACTAGTGTTGCTTCTTTTCATTTCTATTAAAGATGTAAGTTCGTTTTTTATTATAAAATTTATTTCTTTTGAATAATTCATTAATTTTTTATGATAATTATATTCGTTTCTATCTAATATTTTAAATGCTCCATCTGGAAATACTCTTAAATCCAAATCGTAATCGATATATTTTATTACTTTACCATCTACTACAAATGGGCTTGCTATGTTGCAATAATAAAATATTCCACTTTTCTTTAATTGTGCAATTATATTAAACCACCTTTTTGTGTAAAAAAACATAATGGCTGGCTCTCTTGTGTGCCACGTTCTTCCATCTTTTTTTGTTACTAATACATTATTATTTCCTAAAACTATAAAATCTTTATTTATTTCTAACACTTTAGCATTTTCCCAAGTTTTATATATTATACCATTATGTTTATAACAATGTATTACAACATCTTCTTTTTCTTTTATATTCATAATAGCCTCTTTCAATTTATATTATACAATATTTGCTGGCTAATTAATAGTTTTTTTATTTTGTGTTTACAATAAAAAAACGGTTATTTAACCGTTTGTATTGCTTTTTGTAATTGTGTATCTACTTCGTATGAGTATGTATCATAGTCTTCTAAGTCTATTTCTATGTCTGGTACTAAGCCAACATTATTAATTTTCATTCCATTTGGAGTTAACCAATATGCCGTTGTGTATTTTAACATTTCTCCATTATCAAGTTTTTCTGTTTCTTGAACAGTTCCTTTACCATAACTTATTTTTCCGATTAGTTTTGCTCCGTAGTTTTCTTTTAATGCTGCTGCTAATATTTCTGAGGCTGAAGCACTATTGGAATTGATTAAAATTGCAACCTCATAATTTCTTTTTTCTTCTGTTTCATCCTTATATACTCTATATATTTCTCCTTGTTTTTCTAGTTGATATATTATCTTTCCTTTTTCTATAAATAATTCAGCTATTTCAGTTGCTGCGTCTAAATATCCTCCTGTGTTATCCCTAACGTCTATTATTAAACTTTTGATTTTTTCGTTTTCTAGATCTTTTAGTGCTTCTTTAAATTGTGAATATGTAGTGTTTGAAAATGTTTCAATATATATATAGCCCACACCATCAAAATTTTCTGATTGAACAGATGGAATAATTACATTTTTTACTACGACTGTTGTTGTTTTTTCTTCATCATCTCTTATATATCCAATTTTTACGTTTTCACTTTGTGACCCTTTAATTAAATTGGATACTTCTTCAGCACTTTTTGTTGCTGTATTTTCTCCGTTAACGCTGCTGATTAAGTCTCCTGGTTTTAATCCTGCTTCGTCTGCAGGTGAGTTTTTAAATACATCTATTACTAAAATATATCCTGTCGTGTATTCTTTAGATATTTCTACGCCTATACCTTGATACTCTCCATTTAATTGTTCTTCTAATGTATCTGTTGTAGTTTTATCTAAATAACTTGTGTATGGATCTCCTAAATGTTCATACATTGCTTTTATTGCTTCATCTATTAAATCTGAACCATCTACTTTTTCTACATAACTATCTAATATATTGTTATATGCTTCTATAAATTTATCTATTTCTTCTTTATTATCATTATTATAATCACTATTTATTTTATTGTAATTTTTATATACTATTAAACTTGAACTAACACCTACGACAAGTGCTGTCATTATTACTATTACTATGACTTCTAATAGTGAAAAACTTGCGCTTCTTTTATTTGTCTTTTTGGATTTTACTACTTTAGTTTTTTTCTCCATTTTGATCTCCTCACTTATTCTTTAGTTATAATATATCATATTTAATCTTTATTTAAAAGATGTTATTCTACTTTTTCACAATTTTGTTTTGCAAAATAAAAAGCATATTTCTATGCTTTATACTAATTCTAATCTTACAATTAATGCGTCGTCTCCACGTCTTTCTTTTAGTTTTATGATTCTAGTGTATCCACCATTTCTATCTTTGTAACGAACGCTTAAAGTGTCAAATAATTTCTTTGTAGCTTCAGTATCATTTTCCAAAAATGCTAATGCTTTTCTTCTAGAAATTAAATCTCCTTTTTTTGCATATGTAATCATTCTATCAACAAATTTTTTTGCTTCTTTTGCTCTTTCTTCAGTTGTTTCTACTTTTTCATGCAATATGCAGTCTTTTGTTAAACCAGAAAGTATGCTTCTTCTAATTTTTGTTTCTCTGTTTAATTTTCTATATAATGCCATAATACCTCCTACTCTTCATCACGGAATTTTAATCCCATATCTTTTATTTTATCAATTACTTCTTTTAATGATTTTTTGCCAAGATTTCTAATTTTCATCATTTCAGTTTCTGACATTGATGTTAAATCAGATAGATTGTGTATTGCTGCTCTTTTTAAGCAATTGTAAGCTCTTACTGATAAATCTAGTTCTTCTATTGGTGTTTCTAATGTTTTCGTGATTGGATCGTCTTCTTTATCAGCTAGTAATCCTGTCATATCTGCTATTTTATTTATTTTTGTTATTACTTCAAAGTGTTCAATTAGTATTCTACTAGCTAATGCAATAGCTTCTTCTGGTTTAATTGATCCGTTTGTCCATACGTTAAGTACTAATTTGTCATAGTCCTCACTTTGTCCAACACGTGCAGGTTCTACTTCATAACTTACTCTTTCAATTGGACTGTATAATGAATCTATTGCTATTACTCCTATTTCGTCTTTCTTTAATAACTTTTTATTTGTTTTAGCGTCAACATATCCTCTTCCATTAGATATTGTTAGTTCCATATCAATGCTTCCACCCTTAGATATTGTTGCAATCACTAAGTCTTCATTCACTATTTCAACATCTGCATCTTTTTCTATATCTTTTGCTGTTACTACGCCTTCTTTATCTTTCTTTAGGTGTAATACTTTGTCACTTTCAGAGTAATTTTTTACTACTAGATTTTTTAAGTTTAGAATTATTTCAGTTACATCTTCTACAATACCATCTATTTTTTGAAATTCATGCATTACACCTTCAATTTTAATGCTTGTAACAGCACTCCCTGGTAAGTTTGATAACATTACTCTTCTTAATGCATTTCCAATTGTTGTTCCAAAACCTTTTTCTAATGGTTCTAGTTCAAATTTTCCATAAAAATTGTTTTCAACATATTCTACTACTTTGTATTCTGGTTTTTCAAATCTTAACATTTTTCTTTCCCCTTCCTAATTACATACGTCTTCTCTTAGGTGGTCTGCATCCATTATGTGGTATTGGTGTTACATCTGTAATCCCAGTTATCTCAAGTCCTGCAGTTTGAAGTGATCTAATTGCAGTTTCTCTACCTGCACCAATTCCTTTTACAAAAACTTCTACCTTTTTCATTCCATTGTCTACTGCAACTCTGCCTGCAGCTTCAGCGCTTTGTCCAGCAGCAAATGGTGTTTTCTTTTTGCTACCTTTGTATCCAAGGTTTCCGGCAGATGACCAACTTACTACATTTCCGTTTTCATCTGTTATTGTAACTATTGTGTTATTGAATGTTGCATGTATATGTGCTTGGCCAATTGTTACATCTTTCTTGACTTTTCTTTTTCTTCTATTGTATGCCATTATTTAGTCCCTCCTATTTCTTCTTATTAGCTATTGTTTTAGCTTTACCTTTACGAGTTCTTGCATTTCTACTTGTTCTTTGTCCTCTAACAGGTAATCCTTTTTTGTGTCTTGTTCCTTGATATGAGTTGATTTCCATTTTTGTCTTAATATTCATTTCAACTTCTCTTTTTAAGTCACCTGTTAATACATATTTGTCTGCTTCTGCTCTTAGTTTATTAACGTCTTCTACAGTAAGATCTTTTGCCCTTATGTCTTCGCTTATTCCTGCATCTTTACATATTTTTTTTGCACGGCTTGGACCTATACCGTAAATGTATGTAAGTGCTACAACGATTCTTTTATCGTTTGGTAAATCTATATTTTTAATACGTGCCATAAATCCTCCTAACCTTGTCTTTGTTTGTGTTTTGGATTTTCACAAATAACCCTAACAACACCTTTTCTTTTAATTATTTTGCATTTGTCGCATATTTTTTTTACTGATGGTCTTACTTTCATTTCTACCCTCCATTATTTTCTATAAATTATTCGCCCACGTGTTAAATCACATGTTGGAATCTCGAGTAATACTGTATCGCCTGGAAAGATACGGATAAGGTTTTGACGCATTTTTCCAGAAACGCGGGCTTCTACAATATGACCGTTCTCGAGTTTCACTTTAAAGTCTCCGCCTGGGATAACTTCTAATACTTTACCTTCAAGTTCAATATAACCTTCTTTTGCCATTCTATCACTCTCCTGTTAGTATTTTGTAACCATCTTTGGTTACTACTATGGTATGTTCAAAGTGCGCTGCTACACTTCCGTCTTGTGTAGTTATTGTCCATCCATCTTCTAACATCCATATGTATCTTTTTTTTAAACTGAACATTGGTTCAATGGCAAGTGTCATTCCTTCTTTTAATATTAACTCTGATTCGTCGTTTTCATAGTTAAATATGTATGGGTCTTCATGTACTACTGTGCCAATTCCGTGTCCAGTTAATTCTCTTATAACTCCATATCCTTTTTCTTTTGCAACACTTTCTATTGCTTTGGATACTTCGTTTAATTTTATTCCCTCTTTAATTACACTTAGTCCTTTATAAAGTGCTCTTTCTGTGTCTTCCACTAACGCTTTAATTTCATTAGTAGTTTTACCTACAATGTATGTTCTTGCAGAGTCAGCGTGATATCCTTTATAACATGCTCCAACATCAACTTTTATTATATCTCCATTTTTAATCTTTCTTTTCCCTGGAATTCCGTGCACTACTTCATCGTTTATTGATATGCATACGCTTTTTGGATATCCATCATAGTTTAAAAATGACGGTGTGCATTTGTTATCTCTTATGTATTTGTCAGCTATTTCATTTAGCTTTTCAGTTGTTATTCCAGGTTTTATTGATGTTTTCATTAGTTCTAAAACGTTATATACTACTGTCCCTGCAATATTTATTTTTTCTATTTCTTCTTTTGTTTTTATACTAACCATTTTTCTATCTCTTTCATAGTAGAATCTGCATCTAATGTCGAATCGATTTCTATTAGATTGTTTTTGCTTTTAAAGTATTCTATTATTGGTTTTGTTTCTTTCATATATGTATCATACCTGATGTTGTAAGCTTCTTCTGTGTCATCAACTCTACTTTCTAGTTCTATTTTGCAATCGTCACAAATCCATTCAACTTTTGGCATATTGTAACCTGTTAATTTGTTATATCCTCTTTTACACTTAGGACATGTTAGTCTTCCAAGAACTCTTTTTAAACCAGTTTCCTTATCTATTTTTAAATATATTGCTTTTCCAATATTTAATCCTAGTTTTTCGAGAATCTCTTCGTAATCTTTTACTTGTTTTAGTGTTCTAGGATAACCATCCATTATAAATGGTGTGTTTTTGTCTAGTGTTTTTAATTTTTTTTCTAACATTCTTTTTATTAAGTCATCACTGACTAATTTTCCACTAGACATTATATCTGATATTTCTTTGCCTAAATCAGTTCCACTTTTTACTTCTTCCCTTAGTAAATCTCCTGTGGATATGTGTACATATCCGTATTTTTCTTTAATTAGTTCTGAAAAAGTTCCTTTTCCAGCAGCTGGTGGTGCAATAAATAGTATATTATTCATTTTTACCTCTTATATGCTCGGCTAGCTACTGAGCTTTCTATTTGTTTATATGTTTCTAATAATACTCCGACTACAATTAGTATGCTTGTTCCTCCAAGTGTTACTATGCTTGGCATATCTGATATCCAACTAAATACTATTGGTAATGCTGCGATTATTGATAGGAATATTCCCCCCATAAATGTTATTCTTGATAAAACTTTACTTATGTAATCGCTTGTTTCTTTACCTGGTCTTATCCCAGGGATATATCCACCGTTTTTATTTAGATTTTTGGATAAATCTTCTGGATTCACTGCTGCTAAATATGTGTAGAAGTATACAAATATAAATATTAATAATATGTATATTATAAATCCTATTGATGTAGTTGTTGTTAAATATTTTGTTACAAATAGTTGAAAGTTTTCACTTTTTATGAAATATGTTAATGTTGTAGGTATTGCAAGTACTGCTGAAGCAAATATTACTGGTATTACTCCTGCTGAATTTAATCTTAATGGTAGATATGTTTGTCTTCCACCGTATGCAGATACTGTTCTGTTAGAATATTGTATTGGTATTCTTCTTTGAGCTTCTTGTACGTATATTACCCCTACTATTATCGCAATATATAGTATTATGTAAATTGCATAAGATAAAATCCCTATGTATAAGTTTGTGTTGCCTCCTATTAATGATTTGTATGCTTCTATTAACATTGATGGCATTGTTGTTATAATACCTGCCATTATTATTAATGATATGCCGTTTCCAATTCCTTTGTTTGTTATTTGGTCTCCTAACCATAATAGGAATGCTGTTCCTGCAGTTAATATTATTGCTATTTTAACATATTCAACTGGCTCTAGTCCTGCTGAACCCATAAACATTGCTGTGTATATATAACTTTCTACAAAGGCAAATCCTATACCTATGTATCTAGTTATTTTGTTTATTTTTCTTCTTCCTTCTTCTCCCATTTCTCTAAGTTCTTTGAAGTATGGGATCCCCATTATATCCATTTGGAATAATTGTATTATGATTGATGCTGTGATATATGGTGTGATACCTAAAGCAAATATTGAAAATTGTTTTAGTCCTCCACCACTCATTGCATTTAATAGTTCTAGAAATCCTAAGTCTCCTGTAATTTCTTTCATTCCTGGTACAGTTATTGTGTTACCTAAACAAAATATTACTAAGGCACCCAGTGTGTATAAGACTCTGTTTCTAAGATCTTTATTGGTTTTTTTAAATATTTGTCTAAATGTTTTAAACACTTAGATCACCTCAGCTTTCCCACCTAACTCTTCTATTTTATTTATTGCTGTGTTTGTAAACAAGTTTGCTTTTACTGTTAATTTCTTAGTTAGTTCTCCGCTTCCTAATATTTTTAAACCTTTTAGTTCTTTTCCAATTAATCCGCTTTCTTTTAGTAATTCTTTTGTAACTACTGTTCCGTCTTCAAATCTATTTAAGTTTCCAACGTTAACAATGTTGTATCTGATTGTAAATCTTTTGTTATTAAATCCTCTTCTTGGTACTCTTTTGTATAGTGGATTTTGTCCACCTTCAAAATATACTGGAATGCTTGCACCAGAACGTGCTTTTTGTCCTTTTTCTCCACGTGTTGAAGTTTTGCCCATTCCACTTCCTGGACCTCTTCCAACTATTTTTCTCCTATGAGTTGCTCCAACTTGTGTTTTTAGTTCGTTTAACTTCATAATTATATTTCCTCCACTTTTTTACCACGAAGATTTGCAATGTGTGCTCTACTTTTTTGTTTTTTTAGTGCATCCATTGTTGCTCTTGCAGTGTTTATTTGTGTGTTGCTTCCAAGGGATTTTGAAACTATGTCTTTTACACCAGCTAGTTCTAGCACGTTACGTACTGGACCTCCTGCTACAATTCCACGTCCTTCTCTTGCTGGACGAATTAGTACTTTTGCAGCTCCACATACACCTGTTACTTCGTGTGAAAGTGTACGATTATCTACTAAGTCAACTTTAATTACATTTTTTTCTGCTGATTTTATTGCTTTGCTTATTGCTGCTTGTACTTCGTTTGCTTTCCCTGTTCCAAGTCCAACTCTTCCTTTTCTGTCTCCAACTGCAACTGTTGCTGAAAATCTCATTGAACGTCCGCCTTTTGTTGTTTTTGATACACGGCTTATTGAGATTACTTTTTCTTCGTATGGACTTTTCTTTTCATAATTTTTGTTGAATTCTTTTCTTGGTTTTCTTTCTTTATCGTTTTTTTCCATGCTTACCTCCCTTAGAATTTTAATCCTGCTTCTCTAGCAGATTCTGCTAGGGCTTTTATACGTCCATGATATAAGTATCCACTTCTATCAAAAACTACCTCAGTTATTTTTGCATCTTTTGCTTTTTTTGCTATGCTTTCTCCAACTTTTTTAGCAGTTTCAATATTGTTTTTGTCTAACTTTAATTCTAGTGAAGAAGTGCTTACTAAAGTTTTACCTGACCCGTCATCTATTATTTGTGCATACATGTTTGTATTGCTTCTAAATACATTTAGTCTTGGTAATTCTTTAGTACCGCTCAAGTTTTTTCTAATACGATTATGCCTTTTTATACGCATACTGTTTCTTGATTCTTTTTTTATCATAATTTACCTCCTAAGCAGCTTTCTTTCCTTCCTTACGTCTAATATATTCATCTTTATAACGTATTCCTTTTCCTTTATATGGTTCTGGTCTTCTTACTTTTCTAACTAATGCAGCAAATTCTGATACTCTTTGTTTGTCATATCCACTTATTGTTAATTCTGTTACTGATGGGCATTCTATTTTTAGTCCTTCAGGTACGTCCATTTTAACTGGGTGTGAATAACCTGCACTTATTGTTAGTACGTTTCCTTGTGCTTGGAATTTATATCCAACTCCGACTATTTCTAGTTCTTTTTTAAATCCTTCACTTACCCCTTTTATCATGTTGTTTATAAGTGCATTTGTTGTACCATGTAATTGCTTTACTTGTTTTGTTTCGCTTAAACGTTTTGTAGTAACTTTATTATCGTTTATTTCTACTTTTATGTTTGGGTTAACGTTTAAGTTTAATGTTCCTAATTTTCCAGCAACATTTACGTTGTTGTTATCAACTGTAACTGTTACTCCTTCAGGTATTGTTAATTCTCTATTTCCTATTCTACTCATAAATAGCACCCCTTACCAAATGTATGCAAGAACTTCTCCACCTAAGTTTTGTTTTCTTGCTTCCTTATCTGTCATTAATCCTTTTGAAGTAGAAACTATAGCTATTCCAAGTCCATTTAATACTCTTGGCATTTCATCAGATTTTACATATACTCTTAAACTTGGTTTGCTGATTCTTTTAAGTCCAGAGATTACCCTTTCTTTTTTTGAACCATATTTTAAAGTTAGTACTAGTATTTCACTACTTCCGTTTTTTACACTTTCGTATTTTTCAATATATCCTTCATTTGTTAAAATTTCAGCAATTCCTTTTGTCATCTTTGATGCTGGAACTTCAACAGTTGCGTATTTCATACTATTTGCATTACGTATTCTCGTAAGCATATCAGCTATTGTATCATTTACCATTACTATAGTCCTCCCTTCTTACCAACTTGACTTTTTAACGCCTGGTATTTGTCCTTTATATGCTAATTCTCTAAAACATATACGGCATAGTCCAAATTTTCTTAATACTCCGTGTGGTCTTCCACATCTTTCACATCTTGTGTATTCACGTACTTTGAACTTTGATCCTCTTTTTTGACTTACTATTTTACTTGTCTTTGCCATGCTACCTCCCTATTTTCTAAAAGGTAACCCAAAACCACTTAGTAGTTCTAGTGCCTCTTCATTAGTTTTTGCAGTTGTTACAATTACTACGTCTAATCCTCTAACTTTAATTACTTTATCGTAATCAACTTCTGGAAATACTAATTGTTCTTTAATTCCTAATGTGTAGTTTCCACGTCCATCAAAACTTCCTTTTGATATTCCACGAAAATCACGTACACGTGGTAAAGCAATTTTAATTAATTTTTCTAAGAAGATATACATTTTTTCTCCTCTTAAAGTTACTTTACAACCAATTTTATTTCCTTCACGCAATTTGAAACCTGCAATTGATTTTTTTGCTGTTGTTACAACTGGTTTTTGTCCGGCAATAACTTCTAGTTCTTTAACTGCAGCATCTATGTACTTCACGTCTGATGCTCCATCTCCTACACCCATATTAAGTACTATTTTTTCTATTTTTGGTACTTGCATTTTTGAAGTGTATTTGAATTTTTCTATTAAATTAGGAACTATTTCTTTAACATATAATTCTTTTAATGTTTCCATATGTTCACCTACTTTTTACTTTCTTTTTTTGTTGTTTTCTTTGTCGTTGTTTTTTTGCTTGTTGTCTTTTTTTCTTCTTTTATTTCTTTTGATACTTTTACATTTGATATATGAATAGGAGCTTCTACTTCTAGTATTCCTCCTGTTTCGTTTTGTCCGTTAGGCTTAACATGTTTCTTTACTAAATTTACTCCTTCAATTACTACTCTATTTTCATCGCGAAGTATTTCTAGCACTTTCCCTTCTTTACCTTTGTTCGATCCAGTTATTACTTTAACTTTGTCTCCAACTTTAATTTTCATGTATATCCTCCTATAATACTTCTGGCGCTAATGAAACTATCTTCATGAAATCTTTATCACGTAGTTCACGAGCGACTGGTCCTAGAACACGTGTTCCTACAGGACTGTTATCATCTTTTATTAAAACGCATGCGTTATCATCAAACTTAATATGACTTCCATCTGGTCTTTTAACTCCTTGTACAGTTCTGACGATTACTGCTTTAACTACTTTTCCTTTTTTGATGTTTGAATTTGGAATTGCTTTTTTTACTGTTCCAACTACTACATCACCTATATTTCCGCTTCTTACAAAACTTCCGCCTAATACTCTTATTACTAGTATTTCACGAGCACCTGAGTTATCGGCAACTTTTAAACGGCTTTCTGGTTGTACCATATTATCGTCTCCCTCCTATAGTATGATAGCTTCTTCTACTATGCTATCTAACACGTATCTTTTTGTTTTTGATAGTGGACGTGCTGCTACAATTTTAACAGTGTCCCCAGTTTTTGCTTTGTTTTCTTCATCGTGTGCTTTGTATTTCTTTGTGTATTTTATTCTCTTTTTGTATAGTGGATGTTTTCTATATGTTTCAACAGCAACAACAATTGTTTTGTCCATTTTGTCGCTTACTACTTTTCCCACTAATTCTTGTTTAGCTTTTTCCATATTACTCCACCATCTCTTTCTCGTTTTCTCTTTCTCTTAAGATTGTTTTGCATCTTGCTACTGTGTGTCTTAATTCTTTAATCTTATGAGGTTTTTCTAAAGATCCTGTTGCACGACTTAAACGTAAGTTGAATAATTCTTCTTTAGTTTCTTTTATTAATTTATTTATATCTTCAGTGGTCATTTTTCTTATTTCACTATTCTTCACTTTCTTCACCACTTTCTTCTTTTTTTATGAATTTTGTCTTGATAGGTAGTTTGTGCCCAGCTAAACGAAATGCTTCTCTTGCAACATCTTCAGGTACATCAGCCATTTCAAACATGATTTTTCCTTCTTTAACTACTGCTACCCATTCTTCAACATTACCTTTTCCGCTTCCCATACGAACTTCTAAAGGTTTTTTAGTTCTTGCTAAGTGAGGGAATATGTTAATCCATACTTTTCCTCTTTTTGATTTTTTCATTTCCCTAGTCATTGCTATACGTGCTGCTTCGATTTGTCTTGCTGTTATGTATGCTCCTTCTTTTGCAACTAATCCGTATTCTCCATAAGATAATTTGTTCTTTCCTTTGCTTTTTCCTTCATAACTAAGGCGATGAGGTTTTCTATATTTAGTTCTCTTTGGTATTAACATTCTTTTTACCTCCTTCTTTAGCAGGTAGTATTTCTCCTTTATATATCCAAACTTTTACACCGATTTTTCCATATACTGTATCAGCTTCTTTGTGTGAATAATCAACATCACTTCTTAATGTGTGTAGTGGTACTGTTCCTTCTGTGTATCCTTCACTTCTTGCTATTTCAGCACCATTTAAACGTCCAGATACTAAAGTTTTAATTCCTTTAGCTCCTGCTTTCATAGTGTTTCTTATGGCTCTTTTTTGAGCTACTCTATATGAAACTCTATTTTGTATTTGTGTTGCAATGTTTTCTGCAACTAATGCAGCATTTAAGTCTGGTTGTTTGATTTCAACTATTGAAATGTATATTTCTTCACCAGTTAGTTTTGATAATGCTTTTTTGTGCTTTTCTATTTCTTCTCCACCACGTCCGATGACTACGCCTGGTTTTGAAGTGTTAATAATAACGTTAGTTCTTTTTTTGTTTCTTTCAATTACTATGTTAGCAACTGCACAATTCTTAAGAACTTTTTCTAGGTATTCACGAATTTTTATGTCTGTTAATAAGTTTTTCTTGAAGTCTTTGTTTGGTGCATACCATTTGCTTTCCCAATCTTTATTAATTCCTATTCTTAATCCTATTGGATGTACTTTTTGTCCCACAGCGTTAGTCCTCCTTTATTACGTTTAAGTCACTTACTTTTACATAGATGTGACTGCTTCTTTTGTCTCTTCTGTCTACGTTTCCACGTGATGCTATTTTTGACCTTTTTAGTGTTGGTCCTTCGTTTATGTATGTTTCTTTTATGTATAAGTTGTTTTCGTCTAAACCTAAATTATTAATAGCGTTTGCAATAGCACTTTCTAAAACTTTGCTTATTAGTCGTGATGCTTTTGTGTTTGTTGTTGCTAGTATTGCTCTTGCTTCTGCTACGCTTTTTCCTCTAACTAAATCTAGAGTCATTCTTGCTTTTCTAGGTGCGATTAATGCACCTTTATGTATTGCATATGCTTCCATATATTACCCTCCTATTTGTTTTCGCCAGCGTGTCCACCAAACTTACGTGTTAAAGCGAATTCTCCTAGTTTGTGACCTACCATGTCTTCTGTTACATAAACTGGTATGAAATCTTTTCCGTTGTGTACAGCAAATGTGTGCCCTACAAAATCTGGGTAAATTGTTGAACGACGTGACCAAGTTTTTATAACTTCTTTTTTACCAGTTTCATTTAATGTACGTACTTTTTTTAGTAATCTATCAAATACATATGGTCCTTTTTTTAAACTTCTTGACATACTCACAAATCCTTTCTATTTATTCTTTCTACGAGATATGATTAATTTCTCGCTTTGTTTTTTAGTTTTTCTTGTCTTTAATCCAAGTGCTGGTTTACCCCAAGGTGTCATAGGTCCTTTACGTCCGATTGGCGCACGTCCTTCACCACCACCGTGTGGGTGATCGTTAGGGTTCATTACAGATCCACGAACTGTTGGTCTGATTCCCATTTTTCTTTTTCTTCCAGCTTTTCCAAGATGTACAAGTTCATGGTCTAAGTTTCCAACTTCTCCAATTGTTGCTCTGCATGTTCCTTGTATTTTTCTTGTTTCTCCGCTTTTTAATCTTATTAATACGTATTTATCTTCTCTTCCTAATATTTGGGCACTACTTCCAGCGCTTCTTGCTAGGCTTCCACCTTTTCCTGGATGTAGTTCTATGTTGTGAACTACTGTACCTACTGGAATGTTCATTATTGGTAATGAGTTTCCTGTTTTGATATCTACGTTTTCTCCGCTTTCGATTTTATCTCCAACTTTGATGTTTAGTGGAGCAATAATATATCTTTTTTCTCCATCAGCGTAAGTAATTAATGCAATATTTGCGCTTCTGTTTGGATCATATTCAATTGCAGTTACTGTTCCAATTACCCCGTCTTTATTTCTTTTGAAATCTATTAGGCGGTATTTTCTTTTTACTCCGCCGCCTCTGTGTCTAACTGTTATTTTTCCTTGATTGTTTCTTCCTGCTTTTTGATTTTTGCTAGAAAGTAGACTTTTTTCTGGAGTAGTCTTTGTTATTTCATCGTTTACTAGAGTTGTCATATTTCTAGTACCGTTTGTTATTGGTTTATATTTTCTTATTGGCATTTCTTAACCCTCCTAATTAAAACTCTATTTTAGAGCCTTCCATTAGTTTTACCATGGCTTTTTTGTATTGTTTAGTTGTTCCTGTGTAACGTCCTACTCTTCTTTTTTTGCCTTTGGTATTTAATGTTGTTATCTTTTCTACTTTTACATTGAATTTTTTCTCGATTGCTTGTTTTATTTGTGTTTTGTTTGCTTTTTTATCAACTTTAAAAACTATTACGTTATCTTGCGCTAGTTTTTGTGTCTTTTCAGTTATAACTGGTGCCTTAATTATATCGTAGTAATCCATTATTTAAGCACCTCCTCTATTTTTTTAACGCTATCAACATCTATAACTAGGCTATTTGCATTAACTACGGCTAGTACGTTTATATTTGCCGGATTAATTGTTAATACATTTTCTAGATTTCTTGTTGCTAATAGTAATTTGTCGTCTTCTATATTAGTTACTATTAATGTTTTAGCATCTGCTTTTAATGTTTTTAAGCATCCTAATATTTCTTTTGTCTTGTTGCTTTCAATTTTTAAATTGTCAACTACAATTAATTCTTTGTTTTGGAATTTGTCTGAAAGAGCTGATTTTATTGCAATCTCTCTTTCTTTTTTGTTCATTTTTTTGTCATAACTTCTAGGTGTTGGTCCAAAAACAGTTCCTCCACCTACCCATTGTGGACTTCTAATTGATCCTTGACGAGCACGGCCAGTTCCTTTTTGTCTCCAAGGTTTTCTTCCACCACCGCTTACTTCGCTTCTGCCTTTAGTTTTTGCAGTTCCTTGTCTTAGTGATGATAATTGATTTTTTAACGCTGTTGATAATACTATTTCATTTACTTCTGTGTTCCATACAGCATCATTTAGTGTTAAATCACTTACTTTTTCACCTTTTAGATTTAATACGTCTATTTTTGCCATTATTATTCACCGTCCTTTTGTGTAGTTTCTTCTTCGTTGTTCTCACTTGTCTCGGCTACTGGTTCATCGATTACTTCTTCAGTAACTACTTCTTCTTTAACTTCGTTTTCAGTAACTTCTTCTATTACATATGTAACTAGTTCTTTTGCTTCGTTCTTTCCGCCTTTGACTGCACTTCTAATTAGAACATATCCTTTTTTTGGCCCTGGAACGTTACCTTGTACTAAAATGCAATTGTTTTCTAAATCAACACTTATTACTTCTAGATTTTGAATTGTAACTTGTTCATTGCCCATATGTCCTGGTAATTTTTTACCTTTAAGTACTCTCATTGGTCTCATTGGTCCTCTTGAACCTACAGCTCTATGATAATGTGAACCATGTGACATTGGTCCTCTTGAGAAATTATGTCTTTTTATTGTTCCTTGGAAACCTTTACCTTTGCTTGTTCCAGTAACATCTACTAATTCTCCTGCTTCAAAAATATCTCCTGCGATTACTTGCCCTACTTCATAGTTAGAAACATCTATTCCTTTTATTTCTTTTAAGAAGCGCTTAGGCATTGTATTTGCTTTTTTTGCATGTCCAATTTCAGGTTTATTTGATACTTTTTCTTTTTTGTCAAATGTACCTAATTGGATACTGTTATACCCGTCTTTTTCAACTGTTTTAATTTGTGTTATTACGTTTTTTTCAACTTCAATTACAGTTACAGGTATTAATTTTCCGTCAGTTGTGAATACTTGCGTCATTCCAACTTTACGTCCTAAGATTCCTTTCATTTTTAACTCCTCCTAAATATTATAATTTAATTTCGATATCTACTCCGCTTGGCAAGTCTAAGTGAGTTAGTGACTCAATAGTTTCCTTGCTTGGATTTTTAATATCAATTATTCTTTTGTGCGTACGCATTTCAAATTGTTCACGTGAATCTTTGTCTTTGTGAACAGCTCTTAAAATTGTGATTTTGTCGATTTCTGTTGGTAGTGGAATTGGCCCACTTACTTCACCACCAGTTCTTTTTACAGTTTCAACAATTTTAGCTCCTGCTTGGTCTAAAATTCTGTGATCAAATGATTTAAGTCTGATACGAACTTTGTTATTTGACATTTGTTTACCCTCCTTCGCCTATTTTTGTTTAATAGACTTGCTCGGCGCAAATTACCTGAATACTAATTAAGTGTTTCACAACTTAACCGGGTGTATCAGCAACCTTGCGTGTCTTCGCCAGTCATACATAGTCAATTATATGCTAAACATCCCAAAAAATCAAGCATTTTTTAATTTCCTTAAACAACTATTACTTTTTATATAAAAGTATATTTATTTATACAAAATGACAATAAATTTAAAAACAAATTTTACTTTAAAAATTTGCTAATAATACATATTGACATCATTCCATACAATTTTTAACTCTTTTTTACAAAATAAAAAGAAACTAATCAATGTTAATTTCGTCAATTATTTTTGTTTCATATTCTATGCTCATATTATATAAATTTATAAATTCAGACGTGATATCTCCCCTCTTAGCAAATTTGACTTTAAAATAAGCCCAAACAACTTTTTCACATTTATAGTTTACTATATTTTTGCTTTTGTGATATATGCTATAACTTTGAGACATTTTAGCAAATTAGTAAAAAATCAAACATCACAAATTAACCATGTTTTTAAAATGCTGACTATTCATATTTTATCTTACTTTTATTATGATTTAAATAACACATATTTATTACCTCCAATGTTAGTTAGCACTTACATTACACTATAGGTAACAATATGTGTCTTTCTGTATATTTTATTTGAACATTTTAACTCATATATTTATATAATAAAAGTTGCAGTATTGTATTTATTTTAATCCGTTCTTCTTATAATCATCATGCAACTCTTTAAATCTATTAAAATGAACAATTTCTCTTTGCCTTAAAAAACTTAAAGGGGCAAGCAAATCAGAATCATCAGTTAAATCCATTAAATTTTCATATGTTGCCCTTGCTTTCTCTTCAGCAGCCATATCTTCTTGTAGATCAACTATAGGATCACCAGTTGATTGAAAATAAGAAACGGTAAAAGGAACCCCACTTGCATCTACAGGATAAATTCCTTTTTTATGTTGAACAAAATAATTATCAAGCCCTGCATCTTTCAATTCTTTTAATGACGCATCTTTAGTCAATTGATAAATCATAGTTTGAATCATCTCAACATGACCAAATTCTTCTGTTGCAATATCAGTTAATAATGCTTTACCTTTAGCATCAGGCATAGTATATCTTTGACAGAAATACCTTAAGGATGCTGCAAGTTCACTATCCGGCCCACCTAACTGAGCCATTAACAATTTTGCCATTCTTAAATCTTTTTTTCGTATATTTATAGGATATTCTAACATTTTTTCATATTTAAACATATTAATTAACCCCCTTATCCCATGGCCATGGATTTAAATACCATTCATATTTACTTCCTTCAACATCAAACGAATTTAAAGGGCCATATTTACCTTCATAAGTCTTTTTTAATTCCTTTAATTCTTTTTCATAACTTTTAAAAATATCAAAAATATCTGTATTATTTGGATAAACATCCAAATACAATCCTAAATCTTTCATAGCAAAAGTTAATTCTTGAATTTTTAATAACAATTCATCCCTTTCACCACTAACGACCACTTTATAAACATAATTTTTATATGGGTCATAAATATTTTTAAATATTCCACCTTTATTTAACGCATCTTTGGGCATACTTAAATCAATTGACATATTATCTCTATAATTATTAATATTTATATTATTAATATCATATATCTTATTATTTTTAAAATGATATGTCTCATGATTATTAAGTTCATTATGATCCTTATCCTCTACCTCAATATAATTATTTACCGCTTCACCAACATAATCCAAATAATTTTCTCTTTCATCAAAATACATAAAATACCTCCTACTGTATAATATGTAGTCTTTTATACTAGGAAAAGGCGAATAACATCATTTTATATGTAAAGAATAAAAAATATATTGTCCATTATCCATTTTTAATGATACAATAAAATTATGGTGATTTTATGGAATACAAAATAACAACAAATAACGAAGAAGAGACTATAGAATTAGCTCAAAACATAGAAAGCGAAAAATTTCCAAATATGGTTATTTGCTTACAGGGAGACCTAGGAAGCGGAAAAACAGTATTCTCAAAAGCCTTTGCTGCATCAATGGGAATAGAGGAAAATATTACTTCACCAACTTTTACGATTATTAAGGAGTATGATGGAGAAATAAAACTATTTCACATGGATGTTTACAGACTAAATGAAATAAAAGAAGACATTGGCATCACCGAATATTTTAAAAAAAAAGGTGTATGTATCATCGAATGGGCAGATTTAATTGAAGATATACTTCCTAAAAACAGACTAGACATAAAAATTAATATAATAGATGAGAATACTAGAGTTTTTAAAATAATCCCTCATGGAGAAAAATATGAAGATTTATGTGAAAGAGTTTTGTAACTCTTTTTTTAATTTATATCTCTTTTTATAAAAAGCATTAGAGACAATGTATACATAATAACAAAAGCAAATATCAGAATAAAATTTCCATTGCACAATGACAAATTTGTATTATATTTCATATTAAACAAAATAATATTCAATTTATCATTGAAAATTGTGTAATCCAAATATGGTAGAAACGTATACATTAAAAATCGAATATTATATTCAAGTAACCATTGAAAAATTACTATACCAAACACATCCAAAAAAAATGAAACAGAAATGGCCACTAAACGATTTAAACATATAACAGACAAACAAAATGAAAAAAGTCCGATAAAAACAACGGGTAACATATTAATCAAAAATTTAATAAAACACCTCAAATAATAATTTATATATACTATCTGATCGCTCGAAATAGAAGGTATTTTAAATTTAAATAATTCAAAAGAATTACTTACCATTATTAATGACAAAGTATATACAAAAAATAAAAATAAATTTAAAATGACTAATAGAATTAAACAGCAAATTAAAAAAGACATAAATATTTTAAACCTAGAAAGCCCCTTATTAAGAAACATTTTTATAGTACCATTTTTATATTCATTTAATATAATAACAGAACCAATAATAATTGATATAATAGATAAAAAAACTTGAACTTTATAAATATTTTCAAATGAAAATAATTCATTATCATTAAATAAATAATTTAACTTAACTTCATTAATGCTTTCATTGATATAAAGTTTATAATTAGATAAATATCTATTATATGATCCATTAGGATGTTGAGCGTAATATTCTTCTTCACTAAGCTTACTATCAACTACAATAGTTTCTTTTTCACTAAATTTATAATTTTTATATGAAATACTACAGACAATTAATGAAGACAAAGTTATTATTATCAAAAACAGAATAAAATAACTTTTTTTTATTTCCCTTTTTAAAAGTATTTTAATCAATTTAAGCATAATCAGTCTCCAAAATATTCACTAATTTTTTTTCTCGATAAATAGAAAACTCACGTTTTTTTATTATTTTTACTATTTCCCCATTATTTATTAAAATTAATCTATCACAGATTTTAGATAACTCATTTATATCATGAGAAGAAATTAAAATAGTTGCCTCATCTAAATTTACCAGTACATTTCGCAAATTTATTATATTTTTTATATCTAATCCATTAGTTGGTTCATCTAATAACAATAATTCTGGTTTATTAATTAAAGCCAAAACTAAGCCTAGTTTTTGTTTCATACCCAGAGAATATTTCCTAACCTTTTTATTCAAATTTAAATTAAATAATGAACAAAGTTCACTTACATATTTCATATCTATATCATCAAAAAAACTTAACCAAAAAGTAATATTCTCTTTGCCAGTCAAATTTAAATATAAATTTGGATTTTCAATTAAAAATCCAGTTTTATCCAAAAAATTGTTTTGTCTGTTATCGACGTAAATTTCTCCATCATAATTCACAAAATTTAAAATACATTTTAGCAAAGTTGTTTTACCGCTACCATTTAGCCCAACAATTCCAATTATTTCCCCTTTACTAACTTTTAGATTTATATTTTTTAAAATATAATTTTCATTAACAATTTTACTAACATTTTTAAGTACTAAATATTCCTTCATAAACCCTCCTTAAGTGAACTATAACAGATACAAGCATATAATTCAAAAGGCAAAATATCAATTTTAAAAACAAAAAAAGCAAATATCTTAATACAAATATTTGCTTTTTGAATTAAAAGAAATCATAAAAAATCAGTTTTCATATAAATTGAATTTTTTTAATAAATTCAATACCTTATTTTTTATTTCATTTAAAATCTCAACATCATCTTTATTTTTTAATGCTCTTACAATGCAATCAGCAATAAACTCAAATTCTTTTTCTTTAAATCCTCTTGTAGTCATTGCTGGTGTCCCCAGCCTAATCCCGCTTGTTTTAAATGGACTTTCAGTATCAAATGGAATACCATTCTTATTACAAGTGATATTTACCTGTTCCAAAATTTTTTCGGCTTCTTTACCGGTTAAACCTAATGGTTTAACATCAACAAGAATTAAATGATTATCAGTTCCACCAGTAACAATTCTCAATCCATTCATTTTCAATCTTTCAGACAACGCCTTAGCATTATTTATCACTTGCATCTGATAATTTTTAAATTCGGGGTCAAGAGCTTCAGCAAAACATACAGCTTTTGCTGCAATGACATGCATTAATGGCCCACCTTGAATCCCTGGAAAAACCATTTTATCAATTTTTTTGGCGATTTCTTCATCATTTGTCAAAATTATTCCTCCACGCGGGCCTCTTAAAGTTTTATGTGTAGTACTTGTAACCACGTGAGCATATTCACAAGGATTTGGATGCAATCCAGCGGCAACTAATCCTGCTATATGTGCCATATCAACCATTAAATACGCGCCAACTTTATCAGCAATTTCACGAAAGCGTTTAAAATCAATAATTCGTGAATATGCGCTTGCACCAGCTATAATCATTTTTGGCTTCTCCAAAATAGCCAATTTTTCAATCTCATCATAATCAATAAATTCTGTTTCTTTATTAACACCATATGAAACAATTTTATAATCTAAACCACTAAAATTAATTGTGTGGCCATGAGTTAAATGCCCACCAGCACTCAAATTCATACCTAGAACTTTATCTCCAATATTTAATAAAGACTTATATACCGCCATATTAGCAGAACTACCAGAATGTGGCTGCACATTTACAAATTTTACATTAAACAATTTTTTCAATTCATCGCGAGCAATATTTTCAACTTTATCAACAAATTCACAACCACCATAATATCTATTACCAGGGTATCCTTCGGCATACTTATTGGTTAAAACGCTCCCTTGTGCCTTCATCACATCTATTGAGACAAAATTTTCTGAAGCAATCAATTCAACATTATTTCTTTGACGCGATAATTCTTCATTTATAACTTCAAAAATTTGTTTATTCACTATACCACCTCAATCTAATTTTGCATTTTCATCCGCAATTATATCTTTAAAACTTTCTTTAAATTTTATCAATTCTTTTTTCTTAACATCATCATACACATTTTTAGCGTTTTTAATAGCATTATAAATATGATGAATTCTCAAAACGCTCATATTTTCAAACACAGCATTAGAAAAAGCATTTCCTAATAACGACAAGGAAATATCCGGATATCTATTACCAATTTCATATATTCTTTTATACTCATCAGTCATTTGCACAATAAATTCACAAATTCTCTTTTTAACATAATCATTATATACAACATTAACTCCAGTTTGTTTTTCAATTTTTGGCATAGTTCCGACTAGAATTTCCACTGTTTCTTCTTGGGTAGGTTCAGCTACATCAACCCTTTGAAAACGCCTTAAAAAAGCACGATCTCTTAAAATATAATATTCATATTCTTCAGTAGTAGTAGCGCCTATCATTTTTATAGTACCGCGATCTAAACCCGGCTTTAACATGTTCGCAAAATCAACATTTAAATTTGAAGTATTTCTACTAACCAACAAATGTACTTCATCAATAAATAAAATTATATTAGATTTTTCTTTTAATTCTTCTACAAGCAATTGTAATTTATTTTCATTTCTTCCTTCACTAACTACATTACCAAGTAAACTAGTAATGTTAACTTTTATTAACTCATAATTTTTTAAAGCATCAGGAACTTCTCCCCTTTGCATTCTATATCCAAGTCCTTCAACTATTGCAGTTTTACCTATACCCGGCTTACCAGTTAACAAAGCACTTTTTTCAGGAGTTAGCAAAATCAAAATAGTCTCATTTATTTCCTTATCACGTCCAATAGCAGGATTAGTAATATAAAATTTCTTACTTAAGTTTTCACCATAAGTTTCCAATATACTAAATTTAGAATTTTTATTTTCAAAATCAAGTACTTCAATGTTATCCTTCATTTACATTCACCAAGTATATTATAATAAAAAAATAACAATAATACAATTTTTTTAATAAATTTATTGACTTTACAAACCATATTTAATATAATACTTATGCAATGCCTGATTAGCTCAGTCGGTAGAGCGCACGGCTGTTAACCGTTAGGTCGCAGGTCCGAGTCCTGCATCAGGCGCCATCTATAAAAACCAAACAATTCGTTGAATTGTTTTTTTATAAATATTTTTTATAAAAAATCCTTTTTGAATAAAAATTATTTACAAAAATTAATTTTTAGTTTATAATAATTTTGTTCTTGAAAAAGAACAAATATTCACAAATGTGTTCAACAACACAAAAAACTCTAGAAATTCTAGAGTTTTTTAATATACATTTATCTTATCTTTATCAATTTCATTTATATAAATTGTAATATCATATCTTTTTAATTCATCCAAATTATATATCTTATCATCCCTAAGGCCCTCAATTAATGTACTTATAACATTTCTATTATTAACATGAAAAGAAATATAAACATCTCCTCGATTTTTTTTAATAACATAATCATAATAATTTCTATAATAATTAGTAACTATTTTAACCTGGCCAGTTAAAGAATCATCATATTTAATTTTATATTCATTACCATACCTAGAATTAAACTGAATATCTAGCGTATCATCTTCTAACAAATCAAACAAATTAGTTTCACCAGACATAACATAAACATCTGAAAAATCATCAATTTCGCTTAACTTATAAAATTCATACATTGAATATCCAACACTACACCCCAATAAAATTATCAAAACCACAAAATGAACATGAAACTTTTGAAAATCAATTTTAATATTATGTAAAACACCATTTAAAATAAATAAAACCAACATAATAAACAATATAATCAAACACGTAGTAGAAATAAGACTAAAAATCCTAACGCCATCTAAAATGGCAACAATATTTATAAAAAAGAAAATACCAAACAAAAACAAAATAAAAATTAAGAATATATACAAAATAACAATAAAAACTTTAAAATAAGTATGATTTTTTTTCTTTAAATTAGCATTATCAACAATAAGTTTCTTATCTTTTTTTACTGTATTACGATTTTTAGAAGCATTTTTTCTTTCAGTAAATAACTTAGTAAAATTTAAAGTTTTTAAATATAAAAACTTTAAAAAACCTAAAATTTTACTAAAAACATTTTTAAAAAAAGATTTAAATTTAAACACAAACAATTCTCTTTTTACTATTTTTTCAATATTAAACTTATCAACAGCCTCTTTTTCAGACATAGACTTCATGTTAATTGTTATTTTATGATCGTACTTATTCAAAATTTTTTGTTTATCATTTTCATCGATATGATCAATTTTTCTACCCAACAAATCCAAAAATCTTTTCTTTTTCATAAAGTCACACTTCCTATAATTTATTTTACCAAAGAGACATAAGTTAAACAATATATTAAATTTCTATTTAATAATCATTTTTTGGTAAAAAATGGTAAAATAATATAAAAAAAATAAAATTAATTTTAAAGTCATGCATATAGTGACTAAATGAATATTAAAATTATGAGAAAATTAAATAGGTGAAGTAGTAATGGTATATATTAAAGAAAAACCCAAAACTAGAAACATTTATACAATAGTTGGTAAAAACATTCAAAAATTTAGAAAGCAAAGAGGATTAACAGGCGAGGATCTAGCCGAATTATGTAACTTATCTTACGGCTATATAAAAAACTTAGAGTCATCAAAAGTTCATGCAACTATATCAATTGAAACTTTAAAATTAATTGCTGATAAACTAGAAATTAAATTAGGAGACTTTTTCGAAGAATAGTTTCCTTTTTTTTACATAAAATATAAATGTGAAAGAAATATGAAAATTTAGCACTCTATATTGACAAGTGCTAATTATGGTGTTATATTAAAAATGTAAGGAGGGATAGATATGAGTTTATTGCCAGGAAGATTTTATCTTGATAATTTCTTTGATGATTTTCTAGATGAAAGAAGAAGTAATGCAATGAAATGTGATATCTACGAAAAAGATAACAAATATCATGTAGAAATGGACATACCAGGATTCAACAAAGAAGACATTTCTATTGACATTAATGATGGTTACCTTACTGTAGAAGCAACAAAAGGAGAAGACAAAGAAGAAAAAGATAAAAACTACATTAGAAGAGAAAGAACTTATGGAGAAATTAAAAGACAATTTTATGTAGGTAATGTTGACACAGAAAAAACAAAAGCCGAATTTAAAAACGGAACATTAAAAATTGTAATTCCAAAAGTTGAAGAAAAAGAAAATAAAAAACTTATTAATATCGACTAAAAAATGCCAAGTTGTTGGCATTTTTTAATTTTGCAAATAATTTAAAGCGTTTATAGCTGCAACAGTTCCATCACTTACAGCCGTGGTTACTTGTCTCACATTTTTATTTCTACAATCTCCAGCAACGAAAATACCAGGCAAGTTAGTTAACGTATCAACACTATCATAATATTCATTATCAGTTTTATTTAAATTTAATTTAATACTAGTTTCAGGATCCATTCCAATTGACAAAAATAACCCATTAACTTGAATTTCTTTTTCACAAATTAAGTCCTTAACAACAATTCTTTCTAACTTATCAACACCTAAATATTGAGTAACATTAGAATTTAATAATATTTTAACATTTTGAAGTTTACTAACTTTTTCTTTTAACTTATTTTCACACCTTAAATCTTTACCTCTATAAATTAAATATACTTTATCGCATAAAGATGATAAATAAATTGCATTTATAACAGCACTATTAGCGCCTCCAACCACAGCGACAACTTTATTTTTATAAAAAGGACCATCGCAAGTAGCACAAAAATGAATACCTGAACCAATAAATTCTTCTTCTTTTTCCAAATTTAATTTTCTATGTTTAACACCTGTAGCAATTATAACCGTTTTTGTCTCATAAACAGCATTGTCGACAAAAACTTTTTTTATCTCACCATTTTCAATTGACTTTACCTCGCCAATTTCAATATCAACCCCAAGATCAACCACTTGTTCATAAAACGTATCTACAAGTTCACTTCCACTCACACTTTTAAATCCAGGATAATTTTCAACCAAAGGAGAAGAAGCAATTTGTCCACCAATACTTTCCTTTTCAATTATTAAAGTTTTAGCACCACCACGAGCTAAATAGATGCCAGCTGTTAACCCAGCTGGCCCTGCTCCAATTACAATTGCATCATACATGACAAACCACATTTTCATTTACATATTTTTTAATATTAGAAATATTTTTAATTAGTTCAACTTCACCATTTTTTATAACCACTAAAGTAGGGGCTTGTTTAACGCCATAAGATAAACTTAAATCAGCATCTTTTTCAGCATCAACGTATTTATAATCAACTTCAGCATCATCTAACACTTTTTTAGCCATTTTACAATTAGGGCAAGTCTTAGTTCCAAAAAGTAATATTCCATCTTCAACTTTTTTTGAATGAGGTTCTTTAGAACAATTAACATCATACAATTTACGCATCTTATATTCTTTAGCTTTACCATCATTCCAGTTTTTAACTGGCCTATAATAACCTGTAATTCTACTATAAACTTCTGTTTCGCCATCGCAAACAGGGCATTTAAATACTTCACCTGCAAAATAACCATGCTTCTTACAAACAGAATATGTAGGACTCAAAGTATAATAAGGCAACTTATAATTTTCTGCAATCTTCCTAACTAAATTAGCTGCAGCTTTCCAATCAGGCAATCTTTCACCCAAGAATGCATGGAAAACAGTACCTGATGTGTATAAAGTTTGAAGTTCATCCTGAATATCCAAAGCTTCGAAAATATCACTAGTAAATCCAACTGGTAAATGAGAACTATTAGTATAATAAGGTGTATCATCATCAGAAGCAGTAATAATTCCAGGATACAAGCTTTTATCTTTTTTAGCTAAACGATAAGACGTACTTTCTGCAGGAGTTGCCTCTAAATTATATAAGTCACCATATTCTTCCTGATAATCAGAAAGTTTTTCTCTCATATAATTAAGAACATCTTTAGTAAATTTTTGAGCTTTTTCATTAGTTAAATCTTCTTTAATCCACTTAGCATTTAAACAAGCTTCATTCATACCTACTAAACCTATAGTTGAAAAATGGTTATTAAAAGTACCTAAATATCTTTTAGTATAAGGGTACAATCCTTCATCAAGCAGTTTAGTTATAACATTTCTTTTTACCTTTAAACTTCTAGCAGAAATGTTCATCATTTTCTCTAATCTCTCATAAAAATCTTTTTCATCTTTAGCCAAATAAGCAATTCTTGGCATATTAATTGTAACAACACCAATAGACCCAGTAGATTCTCCACTACCAAAATATCCACCAGACTTTTTTCTTAACTCCCTTAAATCAAGTCTTAAACGACAACACATACTTCTAACATCACTTGGCTCCATATCGCTATTTATATAATTTGAAAAATAAGGAGTACCATATTTTGCTGTCATTTCAAACAATAATTTATTATTTTCACTTTCTGTCCAATCAAAATTTTTAGTAATTGAATACGTAGGAATTGGATATTGGAAACCTCTACCATTAGCATCACCTTCAATCATAATTTCAATGAAAGCTTTATTTACCATATCCATTTCTTTTTGACAATCTTTATACTTAAAATCAACTTCTTTTCCACCAATTATACAATTTAATTCAGCTAAATCATTTGGAACAACCCAATCTAAAGTTATATTGGTAAAAGGAGCTTGAGTTCCCCATCTACTTGGAGTATTTACGCCATAAACAAATGATTGAATACATTGTTTAACCTCTTTTTGAGACAAATTATCAATTTTAACAAAAGGTGCCAAATAAGTATCAAAAGAAGAAAATGCTTGTGCACCGGCCCATTCATTTTGCATAATACCTAAAAAGTTAACCATTTGATTACACAAAGTACTTAAATGTTTTGCAGGACTTGATGTTATTTTGCCTGGAACGCCACCCAAGCCTTCTTGAATTAATTGCTTCAAACTCCAACCAGCACAGTAGCCAGTCAACATAGATAAATCATGCAAATGTATATCACAATTTCTATGTGCATCAGCTATTTCCTTATCATAAACTTCACTTAACCAATAATTAGCTGTAATAGCCCCTGAATTACTTAAAATTAAACCGCCTACAGAATATGTAACAGTAGAATTTTCCTTAACTCTCCAGTCAGTAACATTGATATAACTATTTACAACATCCTTATAATCCAAAATAGTTGATTGCATTGCGCGTTGTTTTTCATGCAATTTTCTATATAAAATATAAGCTTTTGCAACATCTGCATATCCAGCTTGCGAAAGAACTTTTTCAACACTATCTTGAATATCTTCAACATCTATGATGTCATCTTTAACTTTACTTTCAAAATCAGCAGTAACTTTTAATGACAAGAAATCAATTACATTTTCATCATAATTTTTATCTTCTGCATCAAACGCTTTAGTAATAGCTGCTCCTATCTTTTTAATATCAAATGACACTATTTTGCCATCTCTTTTTCTAACCTTATACATAACTTTCTCCTCCTAATCACCTGTATAATTTTATATTCCTCTAACTTTAACATTAGGAAATTTTTCATTTAATTTAGCACACATTTCTAAAAGTTCATCTTTTGTAAAACCTTTTAAATTAGCATCTAAAACCCTAGAACTACTTTCAAAATTTTGTAAAAAATATTTAGAATCTTTACCAACAAATTCACAAATACCTAACAAATCATTTAAAGTATGATAATTTTTAACAACCGTTGTTCTAAATTCAAAATCTAATCCAGACTCTTTTATAAGTTTTACACTTTCAGAAATTTTATCTAAGTCAACACTTACCCCACTTACTACTGAATAATTATTATTGCTACTTTTTATATCCATTGCAATATAATCAATCAAATTTAATTCTATTATTTTTTTTAAAACCTCGGGTTTAACACCATTCGTATCCAATTTAACTTTTAATCCTAGCTCTTTTACCTTATTTAAAAAACTAACTAAATCTTTTTGCATAGTTGGTTCTCCACCAGTAATAACCACACCATCGAGCATTTTTTTACGTTTACTCAAATAATCTAAAATCTCATTTTCATCAATTGTTCCATTCTTGAAACAGATCAAATTACTATTATGACAAAAAGGACATTTAAAATTACAACCTTGAGTAAAAACAATAGCCGCGACAGAACCAGGATAATCAGTTAAAGTCATTTTTTCAAAACCGCTTATTTCCATCAAGTCACTTCCTTACTTCTAAACTTTAACAACCCTATATCATTATCAAATAAATTAAATATCATTTCTTCAAGTTTATTAATACTTATACTCTTGTTTAACTTTATTTCATAAACACTTCCGCCACTTATAAACTTTTGTATTTCACCAATACTTTTATAATCATCTTTTAAAATTGGTAAATTATATACAGAATCATAACTATATTTATTTTTTATTTCTTTTCTTATTCCATAAATAGATTTATCCAAAGTCATCAATTCCCTCGCAGCCAAACTTTCATAAGGCGCGTTAATATAAAAATTTAATCTTGTTTCTTCACGATAGTTTAAACACTTATAATTTAAAAACTTTAATATATCTCTAAGCACAGATAATTGCTTACTCTCATCCTTTTCCAAAAGATTAACGCACTCTTTTAAACCTATCACACCAATCAATAAATCACCATTTTTTATAACTTTTCTTATTTTTTGTCCATTTTCAAGTTTTTGATTACTCATTACGTTATTATTAAACAAATAATCATAATTATCTTTATTCTTATTTCCAATAGTTTCAAAAGTCAATAATAGTTCATTTTTAACAGTTTCTAACACAAAATCTAATTTATTATAAAAATTCTTTATCGTATCATTTTCAAATTCTAATCCTAATCTAGCAAAATTAATAGAAGTAATTGCAATCATCATTCTACCAACAGAACCACTCTCATCATCATTATTATTTTCAAAAATTCTAACACCATCAGAGAAATATTCAACTTCATTTATATTCTTGTTATATGAAGCATTTAGATTAGCAATAAGAACATTTTTTCCATTAAGTACTAAAGAACAAATTTCTTTCAAATAATCTTTATTAATCTGATTATATTTAAATGTTGCAGAAACATTACTTAATCTATCTAACTCATTTAAAACTTCAATAATTATTTTATTTAAACATGAACCTATATAATTAGAACTAGTGCCAAAACTAAATGAATATTTCCTATTTGAAGCATCTAAAGTACAAAATAGATTTTTAATATTTAAATAAAAGTCATTTTTACATTTATTAACACTATCTTTATAAGCTTGACTAAATATATTTTCAACTTGAGAAGATAACATATATATTGAATAGTTAGACATCTCAAACATTATATCAGATTCTTTATTAACCATTTCAATTATCTTATTTAAATTAATATATTGATCAAATCCGGATACTTTCAAATACTTAGACAAATAATCAATATAAATCTTTTTAAATGTCTGCAAGCAATATTGTTCTAACAACTTATCCAAAGCTGGAATACTAATTTCGCCATTTACTTCAGTACTTAAACTTTTCAAATAGTAAATAAAACTATCAAAAGAATTATTTCTTAAATATTCAGTCATATCGATATGAATATTAGATAATCTACCTAAAGAAAAATTACACATATCATGAATAAAAATATTTCCTTCATCATGCTCTCTAAGATATTTATTATCTATTATATAAGATTTTGTTATTTCATTAATAACCGTCATCCCATATTTAACAACCACATCATTAAGTTTAAACGTATTATCACTTAGTAAAACATTATCATCGTTTATTTTTTCAATAGCTTTTAAAAATTTATGCTGTTGTTTTTGAGTAAATATTTTTCTACTAATAGCCCTTTTTTTCCTATATTCACTAAAAGCCGTATAAACTTCAAAATATTTGTCTTCCTGTAACATAGCTTCAATAATATCTTGAATATCTTCAACATTTATTGTTTTTCTATTCTCATAATTATTTTCTATATATTTTAAAACTTTTTCATAGACCTTATTAATACTAGATTCATCACTATTATCATATACACTATCAAAGGCACTTTTAATTGCAACAGCTATCTTATAACTATTAAAATTAACTCTTTGACCACTTCTTTTTACAACTACAAGATCGTCAAATATATCTTTTTGCAATTAAATCACCTCCTATGCTGACTACATTAATCTTACTAAAGGTACACATATAAGTCAATGTTTTTTTTGACAAAAATTTTGAAAATTAAAAAAATATTTTTTAATAAAAATATTTTTTTCACAAAAAAAACATAGTTTCTAAAGAAAAAGTAAATATTATGATATTTACTTTTTTACATTAATTTACATTTTTATTTTCATCAGCTAATTCTTTAAAAGCAACCTTACCAACCAATGTTCTTGGTAAAGAATCTCTGAATTCATATTCGCTTGGCAAAGAATACTTAGCTAAATTCTTTTTACACAATTCTTTAATCTCATTTTTTATTTTTTCAGTAGGATTCACGCCATCTTTCAAAACTATATATGCTTTCGCAACCTGAACTTTATAGGGGTGATCTACACCAATAACAGTACAAGTAAGAACATCAGGATGAGATGAAATCACATTTTCAATATAAGTAGGATATATATTATAACCAGAAGAAATTATTATTCTTTTTAATCTTTGCTTAAAATATACAAACCCATCTTCGTCCATTGCGCCAATATCACCAGTATGAAGCCAAAGTAGCCCATCATTATGTTCTCTTAAAGTCTGCATAGTTTCCTTAACATCATTTAAATAACCCATCATAACACTAGGCCCATGAATACATATTTCTCCATCTTCTCCATATGGAAGTTCATCATGAGTTCCAATTTTAACAATTTTATAATAAGTATCAGGAAATGGAATTCCTATTGTTCCATCTCGATATTCACCACTAGGAGTCAAACAACTAGCCGCACTTCCTTCCGTCAATCCATAGCCAATTCTAACTTTAGCACTAGACCCATGTTCTTCTAAAAATCTATCGATTTTTCTTTTTAATTCAGGTAACATCATATCACCACCAGAAACAACACAACTAACCGATGCCATATCATTACCCTTAATATCTTTATTTTTCAATAAACTTTCAAATAATGTAGGAACTCCAACAATAAAATTTGGCCTATGTTTTTTTATTAAATTTCCAAATTTTTTATAATTAAACTGCGGTATCAAAATACATCTCATTCCACAAATAAGCGGTGTATGTATACAAACGCCTAATCCAAAACCATGAAAAATTGGCATTATAGATAATACGGAATCTCCCGCTTTACTAGGATCCGCCATCAAATGACTTTGTATAGCTAATGCATTAAAATTATTATTAGATAACAAAATACCTTTAGGTTTTCCAGTAGTTCCACCACTATATAATATCACTGCAGGATCATATTTACCTCTTTTAACAATATACTCATCATTATACATATAACCAAAGTCAATAAAATCTCTCCAAGACATAATATTGCTTTTGTCAAAAGGAACCTTAGTTTTTCTACCTTGTACAAGCCAATACATTGCAGACATAAACATTGGCATACTACCATTAGCAGTCATCACTACAATTTTTTTAACTCTAGTTTTATCGATAATATTAAGTAACTTTTCGCAAGCAATATCTATAGAAAAAACAAAAGTACTATTTGAAATCGACAAATAATTAAGAATTTCATTTTCAGCAGATAGCGGATGAATCATATTAGCAACTGCTCCAACCATATTTATAGCATAAAACATTACAATAGACTGAGGCATATTAGGCGCACATATAGTTACAACATCATTTTCACTAACTCCTAATGCTCTCAAAGCCCTTGCTGCTTCATGAATCATACTAACTAATTTAGAATAAGTTATTTCTTGACCAAAATACTCCAAAGCAACATAATTAGGGTACATCTTTGAAGCATCATCAATTAATTCCCACATCATCATATCAGGATAATTTAAATGTTTAGGAACATCTTTATAAAACTTAGTCCAAGGACTTTTTAACTTACTCTCTAACTTATTTTCTTTCTTTTCCTCTTTAGTTAACTTAATTTTTTCTTTCAATTTTTTCACTCGCCTTTTTTTCTAATAATTCTGGATTTTGTAATATATATTCAAATAATTTTATAGACTTTACAAAATAAACCCCATCAGCTATTCTCTCATCAACATTCACACCAAACTCACAAATATCTCTTATTTGAACAGTTCCATCAAACATAACTACTTGTTCTTTATGTATCTTACCAATAGTCATCAAAATAGAATTGGTGCCAAAATCAGTCAAATTATGATAAATTGCACCACAATCAATACTTCCTAAATTAGACAAAATAATTGAACTATGGTAAATATCATTTTCAATCAAACTATAAGGAATAAGACCATGATTATCTAGTTTTTTCAAAAGCCACATAACAAAAACTCTCAAAAGTCTAGGCAACTTTCCTACAACATTTACCGCATCGTCTGTACCATTTTTAGAATTACTCCTAACTTTTTTAACTGTGCCACTTATTTTATTTTTAATATCAATCAAAGTATCATTTTCATTAACACGAATAACATTCAAATATTCAGGGGAATCATCCTCAAATTCTACCTTTGCAACAAAAGATAAAGAGACCTCTTTCCTATCATAAAAATGCTTATTTAAAACAAACCTATTTAACAATGGTCTATTATAAAAAACTTTTGCAATAGCAGTAGAAAAAGCATGAAAATAAGTTAAATCATTATCACTTTTTTTCTTTTCCTCAATATACTTTACGAGTTCAGTAACATCTATTTTTTGATTAATATAAACATCAGAGTCAGCTCTTAATGGTTTGATATCGCACATAATCATATGCATCCCATCAACATTTCTAACTCTAACAGCATCTTTTCTATCTCTAAAACTCACTACAATAACCTCCAACTATAATTATATAAGATTAAAGTAAATTATTCAACTTCAATGCGAATGAGCATTAATACCATATTTATTTGAGATAGGATCTCTAAACAAAAAACATTTAGGTGGATAAAAGGTCCATTTTAAATATGCAACAATAATAAAAAGAATTCCTATAATCCCAATATAATTTAAATTATAATTAAGAATAATATAATCTAAATAATAATTTAACAAAATTGATACAAACAAGGAAAAAACAAAAATAAATATATCAATAATTAAAAAGTGTTTTTTCAAAAAAAATTTGTATATATAAAAGAGAAAAGGTATCATCAAAATAAAACACAAAAAAGATAAAAACTTGTTAAACCAATAATTATACACATATCCATTAAAAAAAGCATCAATAAAAGTACATAAAAATAATGGTGTTAAACCAATTTTAATATGTTCCCAAGTACTTTCGTTAACAGCAAAAAACAAAGCAACAATTTTATTATAATTACTAAATTTATACAAAAAATGGCCTATAAATCCAATAATAATTGAAAATATAAAAATCAAAAAATAATTCATAAAATCACCCAATAAATTATATTAGTTTTTGCTACCTTTTTTAACCTGAATATTATAAATAATTCTTAACAACATTTTCACATTTAAACATCTTTGAAAAAACAAACCACACTTTACCATAAAACCAGGCACTATCACTAATTTGTTTTTAAACATTTTATTTATAGCATACTCAGCTACAAAGTCACTACTCAAAGATTTTAAATTAAATCTAGTACCAGCTACTTCATTAAAATTTGTATTAATTGGTCCAGGACATAATATAGATAAGTGAACATTACTTGAATTTCTTCTATTTTCTTCATATAAACCTAAAGTTAAACTCCTAACATAACTTTTAGTAGCATAATAAGTGCTTAATAACGGTCCGCCAGGCATAAGTCCTGCAGATGACGCAACATTTAAAATATATCCACCATTTAAATTTTTCATCATTTTGTACACTTCTTTTGTAAGCCTATGAACAGCAATTACATTAACATTAATCATTTCAATTTCTCTATCCAAATCACTTTCATAAAACGACCCGTACAAACCAAATCCAGCATTATTAATTAAGACATCTATTTTCTCATCTAAAGACTTTTTTATTACTTTATCAACATCTTTTTTAATTCTCAAATCAGCAATTAAAATTTCTCCCTTTGTTGAAAGTTTGCTTAATACTTGATTTAATTTTATTTTATCTCTAGCTACTAAAATAACTTCATAACCAATTCTTGACAAATAAATTGCCATATCTCTACCTATACCACTAGATGCCCCAGTAACAAGCGCTTTCATATATTCACCACCATAAACATATTATATCACGTATTTTATAATAAAAAACTTAAATACTATAAATAGGTGATTAAAATGAGTAATCAAGATGAATTAATATTATATTTATGTGAAAATGTAAAAATGGGCCTATCAAGCACAACAAAAATTATAAAAATATTAAAAAACAAAGATAACAAGATAAAAAAAGTTTTAGAAAGTTATATAAAAACGTATGAGCATTACTTAAAGAAAACAAAAGAATTAAAGCAAAAATATAATGTAAAAACATCAAAAAACAAATTCATGCAAAAATTAATGGCAAACACTATGATGGAAGAAGAAATAAAAAGAGACAACAGCGATAGTAAAATTGCAAACATTCTAATTAGAGGTTTCACAATGGGAGAAATAGATTTAGAAAAAAGAATAAAAGATTTTGTAAATAATTTAGATAAAAAAGAAAAAAGCGACATCCTTGACACAGCAAAAGAATTGCACGCTTTTAATAAAAATAGCATTGTAGAACTTAAAGATTATCTATAACGTATTCTCTTTATCAATAATGGAATTAAAATAGGTAAAGTAAACGTTAAAGGTAAAATATATCTAAAATATGTATTTGCAGGCCCAGCAACACAAGTAAGTAAAAGAACAAAACCAGGCAATAAAGTAAATATATATTTTTTGTTTTTTGTGATAATTAGTGAAAATAACAAGAATAAATAAATCCAAGTAGTAAAACCTATATTAACTATTAACCCCAAAAAAGGAATTCTAGAGTAAGCATTTGAAAATCCGACAAAAACATTTCTAACAATATTTAAATTATTAAAGTGGTAATCAAAACCCGCTTCTTCTAATTTTGTATTATAAACATTATATAAATACCACTGAGCAGTATTAGGATAAAAATAACCATAAATATTATTCAAAGTTGCATCCACATAAATCATAGGCTCTTTTAATAAATATTTAAACCAAACAATAAAATAACGTTTTAAATCTTCACTTGTTGCATACTTATTATATTTATTTTTAACATTGTCGCTTAGATCAGGTTCATATCTTTCTGCCAATGTATCATAGTCTAAAATTACATCAATTATTTTTTTATCATTTTCCTCAATAATATGTTCTCTATATTTTACTAACCTAGCAGTTTGTTGAAAAGGAATAGATAATGCCTCTCTAATACTAGTATTTGTAATTTCAAAATAGTTTAATAACCTGTTGTACCCAAAATAAGAAAGCAACGATAAAACAAATATTAAAACTAAAGATTTTCTTTTATCCTTTAAAACTATAATCATAAAAGGAAAAACCAATAGTAAAATATAAAGACCATTATTTCTAAATAACATCATAAAAAGAACTATAACAAAAAATATAAAATAATCTTTTTTCAGTACATCATTTATAATAAATTTATATATATATATCACTAAAAGCAAAATTAAACAAGAAAATATTACATCTTTTACTGTAGTCATAGCGTACATTGGAAATACAGGAACAAGTGCAAAAATCAATAAAGATATAATGAGATATTTACTTTTAATACCCTGTTTTTTCATAAAATAAATCGCATAAGAAAAAGTCATAATAACTAAAGCAGTTTGCAAAATACTATACAAAAATAATCCAAAATTAACACTACCAAGATTATACCCAAGTTTAAAGAGCCCACCTAATAACAGAGTATGAATAACTGGGTTAAAATTAGTTATAAACACATTTTCATTTATTAAAACAACACTATCCATATATCTAGTATGAATTCCCATAACCTCTTTAATTTGATTAGCAGCATCATAATTAATAACAGCAGGATAATAAGCAATCATATAAGGTAAATAACAAATTAATAACAAAATACAAGAAAACAAAAAAGGATTTTTTTCAAAAAGTAATAACAATTTATTTTTTTTCACAAAATCAGGAAAATCATATTCCTTTATAAAATTAAAAATCACATTAATTGTCACATTAAAAAATATAAAATATCCAACAATTTTTAAAAGCGATAAAAAGAACAAAAACCATGAGCCAAACAACAAATCACTGCTATCAGTAACATCAAAACTATAACCTATTACCATAAATAAACTAAATAATAGTGATAAAAAATTAAAAATCTTATTATATTTTAAACTATATAAATACTTTTTATAATACAAAAACAACAATATTACAAAAACTAAGTAAAGCAAAAAAGAATTATCCTTTTGAGTAAAAACCAAACCGTCTAAATCCATAGGAGTAACAAATGATACAACAGTTAATAGTGAGCATAAAAACATACAAAAATATTTAAATTTTTTCATGGTTCTCCCTTCTAACAAAAATAAACTTTTTTTGTACAAAATAATTTACAACAAAAATTAATACATCAACAGGTATTTTAATTAAAGTTTCATTAAAATTAGTTAATAGATAAACGAAATACACGCTTAAAGAGGAAACACACATTTGAACTACAACTAAAATATAATATTTAATCAATGTGGAATTTTCAACTACCTTATTATTGCTTCTAAAAACCATATTACCATTTAACAAATAATTTATAAATGAACTTATAACTCTTGCAATAAAAGTAGACAAAATAATTGCATAAGCACTAATATATTGTTTCAATACTAATGAAAAAATACTAAATAACACCAAATCTATCACAAAAGATAACCCAGCAGAAAATATATATTTTAAAAAAACCTTATATTTGTTATATAATTTACAAATAATCTCTTTCATCTAATTCCTTAACTTTCTTTTTTAAAATTGCTAACTCTTGAGTTAACAAAACAATTTTTTCTTTCTGCATAGAAATAATTGAAGTTAAAGCAAAAGTAATAGACATTAAAAGCAAAAATCCAATCAGAAAAACCATATTGCTAGCAACTTCAAATCCCAAAAATTTAGCAAATTTTTCTATCAAACCATGAAAAATTAAACTTAATAAAAACATAAGCGCAAAAATTAACCACAACAACGAATATTTTAAAGACATCTTCTTTTTTAAAATAACTATAAAGATAGATACTATAAGAATAAAACACAATATAGATAAAAAAATTATTAAACTAGTTTTCATTTTTTTCTCCTTTTGTACTTAACGCTGTAATCATAATAGCGAGCGACACTTTAATCATATAATAAACTGATTTGAATGCATTTATAGAACTTAAACCATTAACTCTTTCTTTCATTTTTACTGGTATTTCAAAAACACTATAACTCTTTTTCAAAACATAAACTATAGAATCAGGTTCAGGATAATCAATAGGATAATTGTCAGAAAATAATTCTATTATTTTTTTATTACAAGCTCTAAATCCACTTGTAGGATCAGTAATTTTTTTACCAGTAAATATTTTTATTAAAAAAGACAAAATTGATATACCTATTCTTCTTATCTTAGTAGATTTAAATTCACTAACACCATTAATAAATCGCGACCCGATAACTAAATCCACACCTTTTTCTAGTTCAGTTATTAATGCCTCAATATAAGTTGCATCATGTTGCCCATCACCATCAAACTGAATTGCATAATCATAACCATTATCAAATGCATATTTATATCCAGTTTGTACCGCGCCTCCAATACCTAAATTTAGAGGCAAACTTATATAATTAAAATTATTTTCAATACATACTTCTAAAGTATTATCCAATGAACAATCATTAATAACAATATAGTCTATTAAACAATAATCACTTTCAATATTTTTAATAGAATTAATTGTGTTGACAATATTATTTTCTTCATTAAAAGCAGGTATTATAACCAACAACTTCTTCATACAAACACCTAATTTATATTTTAGCATATATAATAAATAAAGTCTAATTTGCGCTTGTGCGCTTGTTTGTTAATTAATAATTTGATATCATATAAAATATATGGCAAAATAGGGTGATAAAATGTTGTCAAAATTAATAATTCTTTTCTTTATTTATTCGGTAATAGGTTATATTTGTGAAGTAATTAATTGTTATAGAGCAAGCAAAAAATTAAAAGATCGGGGATTCTTAATTGGGCCTTATTGCCCTATATATGGATTTGGTGCAATATTACTAACTTTGACATTAACAAAATATCAAAATGACTTACTAATATTATTCGCCACATCAATGTTAATCTGCGGCATACTAGAATATTTAACCAGCTACATTTTAGAAAAAATTTTTAAAATGAGATGGTGGGATTATACAAAAAATAAATATAATATAAATGGACGAATTTGCTTAGAAACATTAATACCTTTTGGGCTTGGCGGAGTAATAATCATTAAATTACTAAACCCTATTTTCATAAACGTAATTAACCACTCAAATATGACTATTATACATATTACAGCATTTATAATAAGTTGTATATTAATTATAGATTTAACCATTTCATTTAACATAGCATTTAACTTTAAAAATATTGCAAAAAAAGTTAGTAAAGACTCTACAGATGAAATAAAAGAATATATTCAAAAATATGTAGTGAATAAAACATTATACAAAAGACTTATTAATGCATTTCCATCTTTACAAAATTTCAAAAAAACAAAAAATTAAAAATAATTTGTTGTGTTAACATTTCCATAAAAGTATTTAGACAGCCATTATTATAAAACTATTACAAAATTAATTAATATTAATAAAGTTGATTTTATTTTTATTTTTTGTTATTGTATGTCTAATTTTTTAAGAGGTGGTAGGGATGAATCATATACAAAAAAAATATCCATATTTTTGGATTTTAGCAGAAATAAATGCACAATTTGCCTTAGATCCTTCGCTTAAGAATATTCTTTCTAATACCAATCCACTTGATAATATAAGACCCAAAAGTTATGAAAATGTGCCATATTTAAATAATCTTTTTAAAAAATTTTTTAAAATATTAATAAAATCTAAAAATAATAACGAAAGATTAATCGCCTTATTGTCTGTAACTGGTGTAACACTTTATTTGCAACCGTTTTATGAAGGTAATAGCCGAACATTAAAACATTTTATAAGCATAATATTAAAAAAATTAGACTATGATTACACTTTTAATCATGAAGATTTTATAATACCAATGCTTTATGAGGGTGAAGAAGCTACATTAAATGACTTAAAAAAACTTCAAATGAAAATAAAAAGTTAAAATTGTGATTTTTTAAATACACAGTATTTTTAAATAATTTTAAAATTTATAAACATTTAATACGTACTAATACCAATAATTTATTTTACACTTATTTAATTATTTATTTTCAATCTATTAACCTTAGATTACATTTTGATTCTTAATGCATTTCTTTACAAAGTCAGCATATCCATATTTTAAGGTGTTATTAACTTTAATATGCTAATTAGCAATAAAAATATAATCTTTTTTAAATCAAATTTTATGTTTTAAATCACTATATCAAAACTTTATCATTGTTAAAACTACATCCAAATTAGTAAATAACTGCCTTGCTGAAAATATATCAATAATATTTAAGAAATCATTTAATTGTTTATATAATCTATTACTATCAAGAGTCAGCTCAAAACCTTTATTACTTGTATTTACTAACTTAAGATCTAAAATTTTCTTTAATTGATACATACTTCTAGTTAAGCTAGATTAAGAAATAATATTTTTTCGACTGTCTTCTGAATAACTTTTTTCTTTTACAGTAATTAAAAAATCATTATAATAAGCAAAATTGTTTCTTAAATCTAAGATTCAAACACAATGTTGCCCCTAAAATTATCCTATATATTGTATAAAAAAATTGAAAAGTAAAGTTTGACAATTTTTTATTGATTATTATAAATAGTTTTTCTATAAAAGAGTTGTTCTTCTATATCTCTCTCAAAATAATCTTTAAAATAATCACCTAATAAATTAACAAAATTATCAAAAGTTATATTTTATTCTTAAATATCTAAGAACAAAAAAACGACTTTTTCCTTATAAATTAAGAAAAAATCGGAATTTTTCTGGCAGGGAATAAGTGAATCGAACACTTATCGATGGTTTTGGAGACCATAGTTTTACCATTAAACTAATTCCCTAAATACAAATTTGTGCCACTAATTAACACAAATTATTTTATCATAAATTGTATATTTATTTCAAAAAATGTTAAATTAAATTTAGAAGCATAGATTTACGCAAAAGCAAGTTAGAATTATTATTTTATAAAACTGCCCACAAGAATGTATTTTGAAAAAAATACTAAAAATATATTGTTCTTTCAAAGGACAGAAAAATTATAGCATATTAAATTTTCTTTTTCAATGATATATAACCTTTTTATGTAAAAATAGTTTTTATTTACATATTATTAAATAGGTGATATAAATGCTAATTAATTACACTAGCAAAGAACTTGATTTATGTGCACGATTAATGAGAGCTGAAGCCCTAAGTGAAGGAAACTTAGGAATGTTAATGGTGGGAAATGTTATAGTTAACAGGGCCATCGCAGATTGCTTAACCTTCTCAAATTTAAGAACAATTACTGATGTAATCTACCAGAACAATCAATTTAGTGGAATAAATAATTCATTATTTTACAGTTCTGCAACTACAAAAGAAAAATCTCTTGCAGAAAGAGTATTAAAAGGGGAATATTATCATCCAGCAACAAATGCTTTATGGTTTTATGCTCCTTCAGGCGCGTCATCTTGCAAAACCACTTGGTATGGCCAAACACTTTCTGGAAGATATAAAAGCCACTGTTTTTACCAACCTGACCCAGGAGTTTGCAAAGAATTACATTAAAAAATGTGAATTAATCACATTTTTTATTTTGTTGGAATTATTAATTCTTGTCCAATAGATAAATTACTACTATTTAAATTGTTTGCTTTCATTATATCATTAACAGTAACACCGTATTTATTGGCAATTTTCCATAAACTATCACCTTTTTGTACAGTATAATTAGCATAATCTTTTGTACCAGGAATTACTAAAATTTGCCCAATACTTAGAATATTTGAAGACAAATTGTTTGCTTCTTTTAATTCATCTACTGTAACGTTATATTTATTTGCTATACTATATAAATTATCTCCTTTAACAACAACATACTTAATCTCATCAATTTCCTCTCCTTGATCAGGCTCAACAGTCGTTGTTTTAACAGGAATAATAAGTTCTTGATTAATACTTAATAAATCAGATGATAAATTATTTGCTTTTTTTAGTTCATCTACTGTAATACCATAACTATTGGCAATTTTCCATAAACTATCGCCACTTTTGACCTTATAAATAATTTGACTATCTTCGCCAACATTTATATCTAAATCTTCTTCTTTAGGAATTAATAATTGTTGATTTATTTGTAAAGTTGTCCCACTCAAATTATTAAGTTTTTTTATTGTTTCAACCGTCGTATCATATTTATTTGCTATACTCCACAAACTATCCCCCTTTTGTACCGTATAAATTAAATAATCACTAGGAACAACTTCATCTTCTTTTTGAACTTTTAAAGTTTGACCCACATTTATAATATTACTACTTAAATTATTAAGTTTCTTTAACTCATCAACAGTAATACCATATTTATTTGCTATACTCCACAAACTATCTCCTTTTTGTACTGTATAATAACCACTATCTACAGGTGCTATATAATTCAAATTTTTATAATCCATAACCGCTCTTACAACGGCTTCTGCATAATCTTTATAATTATTTTTTAATTGATTGACATCATCTTTTGAACTATCTAAAAAGCCATATTCAACAATTACAGCTTCAGTATTAGGCGTTTCTCTATGAATAAAATAATAATCTTTTGAAGGATTACTTGGCAATCTTTGTTGATAATTTTTTCTAATATTTTGGCCTTCTTTTTCTAATTCACTTAAAATTTTAGAAGATAAAGTATTTGTATTTCTAAGTGCGTATATTACTTCAGCACCATCGCCACCTCGCGTGTTTAGTTACCGCTAGTAAAATTAATCGATGACTAAATAAAGTCATCGATTAACTATTTTAAACTCAATAATCCCTGATATTCTAACTTTATTAATTTGTCATTTATACTTAAAATCATTTTAATCTGGTTATTATCAATATCGCCAAATTCTAAATTGACCACGCTATCAATAAAATCAATAAAATCAGTGGTATCAAATATTTCTATCATTGTTATTTTAGAATCTATTTCCGTTGGTAATTCTACATATTTTCTATTTTCTATCTTTTTAAAATCTTTGTCTTCAAAAAAATCAACATAAAAACTAACATAACCTTTAGCATTATTTAATTCTATATCTAACGATACTAAAATAGAATATCCTTTTCTTGCATTATGAGTGGCATTAACATATTTAATTTCTGATGCTAAAACCTTATATTCGCTATTATTTATCTTTAGCATTTTATATACCTAACTTTAAAGACTTAACAAGTCTTTTTTCTAAAAGTGGTCTTGCAAATTGTTCTTCTAGCGTTAAGACACTGTTTTTATATCTACTATATGCTTTATCATAATGTCCTTGTTCAATTTGTTCAACACAATAATCTACAATGTTATCATAAATATAATCATAAATAATACCAGATTGTTCTTCTTTATTAATTGTTTCAACAATTATTGGGGCAACTTCATAATAATGTTCTTTATCTTCCTTTGACACGAAATTATCCCTAAACCATCTTAATACTGTTAATTCATAACAATTATCATCAAAGTTTTCTTGAAAATATTTCATACAAGCTGTTGTTAAAAAACAAATAACATCTGTTGATGACTTTTCAGATTTATCAGCATTATGTTGATCAATGCTTCCTTTTCCAGTATTAGTATCATAATTTATTGTATCTCTAGTATGTCCTCCTTTTTCTCTCTCATTACCCTCATAGATATCAATTCTTACTTTGTCACCACCATTAATTCTAATTAATCCACCATCTTTAGTTTCATATCCTTTTCTATCACTATTATAAGCCATTTAAATCTTTCCTCTCTTGTCTTTTATTATAGACTTTTTTCAAAATAAATCAATAATTCTAATAATTAAATTCTATTTTTTCCTCTTTTTCCATAGGGATTTCTTACTAAATTTCTATTTTCATACGTAAAATTAATTTCTTGTATAACATCATATTTAAATATAATGGTTATATTCCTATTTTCATCAATTATTATTTTATTTATTAACGAATTAATTAACTCCTTTTTAGTTTTCTTTAAATCTAATAGTTCTTTTATCTTTTTTGTATAATCTGGCAGTATATTTGCTTTATTCTTTATATTTTGTTTTTTTATTTTTTCTACTTCTATTATATTATTAATCTTTTTTAATTTAGTTTCTGACTCTGTAGATAATTCTTTATATAATTCTGCTGAAATAATATTATTACATCTATCACTATATAAAGTGGATAACTTATTCATAATTTGTTCTTTTTCTTTTGAAAAATCATTTATCTTCTTATCTATATCTTCTGTTTCCTTATGAACGTTTTTTTGTACTTCTTTATTTAATTCTTCTATATCAAGATCTTTTATAAATTTTGATACTGAATTATTAAATTGTTCTAGTATTTGTTCTTCTAAATAGTCATATGGATAAAAGTGTGAACTACATCTTCCTCTCTTTGGATCTCTAGAATACCTATTACAATTAATAGACCAATAATCAAGTTTCTTTCTATAATAAACAGATAGTCTATTACCACACTCTTTACAAAATATTTTTCCTTCTAAAATTCTTTTTGGTCTTTCTGTTTTTAAACCGTAATTTCTAGTTTTTATTTTTCCTAAAGAATTAACATATTTAAAAGTTTCTTTATCAACTAAAGGTTCATGAGTATCTTCAACTATTACCCATAAACTTTCATCTAATGTTATCTTCTTCTTTGATTTATAATTTACTTTTGTCTGAGTGTGTTGAACCATATCTCCAGTATAGATTCTATTACTTAATATTTTCTTTACTGTCGATATATTCCAACTATCTCTATCAATCAATCTAGAGGAATAATTTGTTTTTTTATATCCTGCTGGTGTAGGTACATTCATATCATTTAATCTTGTTGCTATTTCGGTTGGCCCTATTCCTTCTGTTCTCCACTTAAATATTTTTTTAACAATTGATGCAGTTTCTAGATTAGGTATTAAATGTCCTTTATCTAAAGGATCTCTCATATATCCATAACAAGGTTGACTCCCTATAAATTTACCATTTTTTCTTTTATCATTTAATACATTTCTTATCTTTATAGAATTTTGTTTACTATAATAATCATTACAAGCAATTATAAATGTTGAAGAATCATTACTAGCTTGATTTTTAAAACTATCATATGATTCAAGTATAGATATAAATCTTATGTTATTTTCAGGAAAAAATGTTTCAATATAATATCCTGTCATAACATGATCTCTACCAAACCTAGATAAATCTTTAACTACTACACAATTTATCTTTTTTTGTTTTATATCCTCTAACATTTTTTGAAATCCCGGTCTATCAAAATTAGTTCCAGAATATCCATCATCTATATATTCTCCACATAGATTAAAATTATTATTTTTAACATAACTTCTTAGTAATTCTTTTTGATTAATAACACTTTCACTATCAGATTCATATTTTTTATCTTTATCTTCTTGAGATAATCTTATATAGATTCCAACGTTGAAATCTATTTCAGTTAAGTAAGTATTATACATTCAATCCTCCAATCTTCTTACTTGACTGAGTATTAAGACAATTTAATAATACCGCATTATAAAAAAAATTACAGCGCATTATTTTCTTTTTCTATCTCTTCGATAAGATATTTTAAAATAAGATCTTTAAAAGTTATATTATTTTCATTCATAGCAACACCTACTTAAAGTTATGTTGTTTTTATTTGTTTTATTATTATTTAAACTCATTTTATGTTACCCCCTTTTTATTCAATAAAAAAATCCCTACATTATTTTGATATAAGGATTATTATTCTTTTATAACTGAATCAATATTTTTTATAATATATTCTATTAATAAAGTTTCCATTATAGATTGTATTGTAATTTTTTTATTTTCTAGTACTCTTTTAAAAGCCATTTTTGTATGGTCATCAATTCTAAATTTAACTTGATTATTTTTTGGTAAAGCCATTTTTCACTCTCCTCTCTAATAAATTGGTTCCAAAGTATGCACGTTAATTTTTAAACACTATTTTAGGAAAAGGATTTTGATAAAGCAGGATAAACCTGTTTACAAACAACTCACCAGTGGTGAGTTTTACCTTATTTTATAAGCATTTATAAAATTAAGTAGCGTTTACACTTTTCATATTTGTTATACAATTGTATACTTTTGATTCCTTATATTATAAGGGGTGTTATACAATTGTACACAATTTCTAAAATAACTAACTAAGGTTTTTGGTACTAAAAATATAAAAACAAAATTAATACTTAGTACCAAAACTTTTTATATTGAATTTAAAGAGGGATTTTTGAATATGAAAAAAAGCACTGACCTTTCCCATAAGATCAATGCTATAAATACATCTAATTGCATTATTATTTCATATTCTACTATATTGTATCACATGATTGTCGAAAGTCAATCAGTAATAAATGTTGTACAAATTTTGATAAAAATGTTGTATAAAATCTTGATAAAGCCATATAAATACTGCATTTATGAAAATAGATACTTTAATAGATTATATGTTATTGACAAGCATATGTAATTTTATTTCTTAAATTTTTATCAAAATAATGTTGTTATTATAACTATTATTTATAATTCCAAATACCTAATTGTCCTTTAACTTTTATTGGAGTTATTGGTTCTACATCTTCCAAAATCCATGCATATCTTCCAACTTCATAATGACCTGCAATAAAATTATTTATATTATTTTCTTTTTCTTTTTTTATAAACTCTTCTGTCATATAAATACAATCAACTAAATTGCACTTACATATTATATGTCCATAATTAAGTTCATCTTCATTATATAGTTCAGATAATCCTTTTCTTTCTTTTACTTCTTTTCTTATTTTTGCAACTCCAGCTTGTATGTATAATTCTCCGCGATAATTTGTTTTCCAACTTCTTGTTTCAATATATTTAACTTTATTTTTTATCAATGTAGCAAAGGGTTCTTTAATTGTTAATACTTTCATAAACTCTAACTCTCTTTTTAATCTAAAACTGCTTGTTTTAAATCTGAAGCTAATTTATTCATAGAGTCATTTAATTTATCAATATCATGCTTTGACATAAAATATTCTTCACCATCATTACTACTTCTATCTAAAATATCAAATGTAATTCTATAAACATGATCTTTTATTAAATTATTGTTTTGCCACATACAATCTTTTTTAGCTTTAATATAAAAATTATTTTTATTAATCTTTAATATATCAATATCTTCTGGTGATGAAACATAAAAACCTGTTGTCCTAACTTTTTTACCATTTTTATATGTAATACCCTCTTCATCTACACTTTCATACCAATTAGAATTAAAATAATATAGTCCATTTACATTTGCATTACAATAATCCAACAAATTACCACGATATGCATCTTTTAATTTATTAGCCGGACATTCTTCACAAGCCTTTATATACTCAATGCTAACACGAGATTCACATTTGACAGCCTTTTTCATAAAATCTTCTGCTGTCGTAACCACTAATAATTTTACAGAACCTAAAGTTTTATCTGATAATTCAACTTTATGAGGTTGCGCTATATTACCTTCATCATTTGAAATTATAAATATTTTATCGTCCATATGCAAATCCAAGAAAATTTGTTTTGAAAATAATGCTTTATTTAATAGTGGTATTAAGTAATCTACTCTAAAATTTGCTTCAGCCATCACTAAATATTTTTGATCATAACCTTGATTTCTTAATGAAATCATATATTGATTTTTCTTAAATGTCTTAACTTCTATTTGTGGTCTTTTTTCTATAGGAAACCAGTGATTATCAAACTTTACAAATGGAATAGCTTTCTTTTTATATTTTATTCCGATAACATCAGGAGCAATCCCAGCAGTTTTAGGATTATAATCATAATAATCAGTAATAACTTCAACTTTTTCACCTTTAAAAACTTGAGGTAAAATAATTTTATTAAATAAAACACTTTCTGTAATTATATTTATCCATCTATCAAAAATTCCACCCATATAATCTGCTTTAGATGTTAAAGCACCTTGCATCGGTCTATCCCCTTGCATTTGTGTTAAATTAGCAATAAAATATACTGCCTTTTTAGCATCATTAATACTTATTTTTACTTCATTCATACTAACCTCCAAAATTATTCAGACATATCTGATTTTTCTAATAGTTCTAACAAGTCAGTAGCAAGCATCTGTATTACTGGAACCGAAACTGCATTTCCTGCTTGTTTATACAATTGAGAATCAGGATATACTCTGCCTTTTATAACCGTAGGTAATTTGTATCCATTATCAACGGGAAAACCTTGTAATTTAAATGTTTCTTTTGGTGTTAATTTTCTGATACCATCATTTACTTTTATTAAAGGGACATTATGACCACCAGTTCCCATATTTGCTGTAAGTGTAGGACAAACACCACTTTGATTTTTTCTTATATACATTCCTCTTCTACATTGATAAAACTCGTACATTTCATCAATTTGTGTATTTAAATTTATTTTTTCTTTTTTATTAGATTTTTCAAATTCTTCATCTGACATAAAATAGTTTGGATATTTTTCTTTTGTATAATAATACTTAGTTGCATTTTCTTTTGTCAAATTATAATCAATAACCTTTTTAATATCTTTAATTCTTGATGCTTTATCTTTATTCTTTATCCTATTTTCAATATCCTTAAATATTTCAAAATTTTTTATATCATTTTCATTTAATAAACCTATAATATATATTCTTTCTCTGTTTTGTGGTACATCAGTATAATCCATGGTATTTAATACTTTTTCATAAACTTTATATCCACAATTCTCAAGTTTTTGTTTAATATGCGTATAAGTTTTTTTGTCATCGTGTGCTTGAAGATTTTTTACATTTTCAAGAAATAATATACGTGGCTTATGAAATTTTTCACCCAATTGTTCAATTAAATCTATAATGTTTAAAAATAAGTTTCCTCTATCATCTTCAAATCCTTTACGTTCTCCAGCAATACTGAATGCTTGACAAGGAAAACCACCGTTCAAAATATCTATCGGTTCACTTAATATTTTATCATGTAATTTTTGATAATATTTTTGTTCTGTTTTCTCTGTCGCTTGTTCTGGATGAAGTACTAATTTTATATCACCTTCTAGTAATTGATGTGAAAAATTAGTTCTATATGTTTCACATGCATATTCATCTATTTCATTTGCCCAAAGCAATTTATATCTAGAATTCTTTGTCTTTGCATTTTTAAAACCTAAGCATATTCCACCAACACCAGCAAATAAACTTCCAACCTTATATTCAACCATATGTACCATCCTTTCTAGTTTTTATATGCTAATACAATTATAACATAAAAACTATCTATTTTTTCTCTAATATGATTTATATATTCAAAAATCATATAAAAAAAGAAAGAAATCAATCTTCCCATTTTTATAGAATACTTATAATTTAAAATATAGTATTGCATTTTAAAATAATTTCTTCAGATTTTAACATCCCTTTGGGCGAAATTGTACATTTCTCATTATCATATTCTATATATTTTTCATTATGCATTTGTTTTAATAACTTCTTAAATGTCGCTTTATTAGAATATTCTACATTTTTTATAAGTTCATCAACTCCCATAGTATCATTAATATAAAGAATAATAAGAATTTTATCACAACATTTCATATTATTATCTAATATCCTAAATTTATCTTCAACACGCCAAAGCAAATCAATCTCTTTATTAATTATCGAATCTATATTTTTTTGACATTTAGTCATATCTTCTTTTGAGAAAACTCTATATAATTCTGCCAAAATCCATTTTGCATTTGATAATAATAAATTGGCATCCATTTTATTAGGAATAATATCGTTTTTGTGAATCGCTCCTCTTTTATTTCTAATACAATACATAGCATATAATACCCTAGGAATTATTACTCTAATATTTTCTTCTACATTTTGAACATTTTCCCATTTAATTAAAATTGTTTCGTTAAAATTATTTAATTTATTTTTTAACGGTGTATAACTACCCGTTAGCATATATTCAATAATTCTGTATACAGTTTCATTAAATTGTCCCATTTCATTAATAAAATACTGCCAATTTCCTTTAGAATATTCCTTTAAACCTTTACAATAAGAATCAAATAATCCATTTGATAAATCAAGTGGAATTTCATTATCAAAAGTGTTCTTTATATTGGATACATTCATATTAAACAGATTTGCAATATTCTATAAGCATATTTTGAGCTAAAGAAAATTTAGAAGCCATTAAAATGATTTTGTTACTTTCATATTTTAACCACTCGCAATTTTTATAAGATCTTGCGGCATTATTTGAAGAAATATTTAATTGTTTTAATACAGTAATGACATCTTTTTGCATTACATCTCCTAAATTGGCACTTTTTTTCCATAAAGCTAAAATTGTCCCTACTATTACAACATCAGGCAGTGCTCTTTTATTTGCAAACTGTTTTTTATAATTCTCCCAAGTTTTCATATCTAAGTGAATAAATGGTGTTTCCATAGTCGGATTAAGAGCATCTTTAATTAAATCCACTTCTATATCAATTTCTTTCGCAAATTTTTCAATCGGAGATAAAATAGTCTTGCTCTCATTATCTTTATTTTCGCTTTTATTTATAGCATTTAAAGGTTGAGAGTCATTGCATTTAATACTACTTAATACACTTTGCCATAATGTTAAACTATTACTAGTTGCCACAACCTTATCATCTACATATAAAACCGTTTTAAAAACAGGTTCGTTTTCGTTCATTTTTATACACCTCCCTAACATTTTCAAATAAACGATTACAACTATATTATTACATAATCAAGGCTTTTTTGTCAACCCTAGCGGTTATTTTTGTAACCTTTTTTGTTTATTTTTTTAAACGTTAGTGATGATTTTCGTGTTTTTTAAATTTTATTGCCTTAATACTCAATCATTTCTTTGTAGTGGCAACTGAACTCTGCACCTCCGGCGTTTATGTGATTAGAAATAACTATAACATCTTTCCCATTCCCATAAGCGTCAAGAATTCTATCCACCCTTTCAGATGAATCTAAAGTTTCATCCGTAGTTCTAGTCATTTTAACTGGCACACCTAATTCTCTAAATCGATCATACATATAAGTACTTATTAACAAATTTAAATCTTTTTCAACTATACCATTTCCTGAAGCTCCGCCATCTACTCCGCCATGACCAGCATCTATTACAATTCCAGTTAACACCCTATCATTCATGCATTTCACCTCTATAATAATGTATGAAAAATAAATAAATGTGATATTTATAACCACTATAATTAGTAAAAAAATGTAAACAAACAAAGTAAAAATAAATAAAAATACTTATAAATGCTATAATAAAAATATAAGAAAGGAAGGTATAAAATGAAAAACATTAAAGTAGTACAATACGGATGTGGAAAAATGTCAGTCTATATAATGCGCTACATTTTAGAAAACGGCGGAACAATAGTAGGTGCAATCGATATTAATCCAAACGTCATTGGAAAAGACATTTCAGAAATAATTGGATGTGATAAAACAGGAACAATAGTAAAAAATGTTACTGAAGCAGAGGCAATGTTAAAAGAAACAAATCCAGACATTTGTATTATTACAACGATGAGTTTAATGAACGACTGCAAAGATGCTTTATTACTATGTGCAAAATTAGGTATAAATGCTATTACAACCTGTGAAGAAGCATTTTACCCATTTAACTCTTCACCTAAATTAACTATGGAAATAGACAAATTAGCCAAAGAAAACAATTGCACAATTACAGGAAGCGGATATCAAGACGCCTTTTGGGGAAATTTAATAACAACTCTTGTAGGAGCAAGTCAAAAAATAACAACTATTAAAGGAAGCAGTTCATATAATGTAGAAGATTATGGAATTGCACTTGCAAAAGCACACGGGGCTGGATTAACAAAAGAAGATTTTGAAAAAGAAATTGCAGCTGCAGATAATATATCAAATGAAGAAAGACAAAAACTAATTGAAAATGGAGAATTCTTACCAAGTTATATGTGGAATGTAAATGGATGGTTATGTGATAAACTAGGTTTAACAATTACAAATCAAAGTCAAAAATGCATACCAACATTTTGCAACCACGACATCACATCAAGTACATTAAACATGACTATTAAAACTGGAAACTGCACAGGAATGCGAGCAATAGTAACAACGACAACCGAAGAAGGCATAACATTAGAAACTGAATGTATTGGAAAAGTGTATTCAGAAGAAGATTACGATTGTAACAACTGGGAAGTTATTGGTGAACCAACTACAAATTTAACAATTGCTAAACCACAAACAGTTGAACTAACATGTGCAACGATAGTAAATAGAATACCAGATGTAATAATGGCTGAACCTGGATTTATACCAACAAGTCAAATGGGCGAACTAACAAAAGAATTTTAAGATGGAAACATCTTTTTTCTTTACACTTTTTTACACTTTCAACATTATCACACCAAAAACTTACTTTTCAGATCTTAAATATTGAGAATTTCAATGTTTTGAAAATTCTCTTTTATTATCTCTTTTACAAAAATAGAAGGATTTCTTTTATCGACTAACAAATAAACATAAGATTTTGTTCTCGTTAAAGCAACATAAAAAAGTCTACGTTCCTCAGAATAAGGACATCTTTCTTTACCAAGTAAAACATAATTAAAAATCCTTTCATTTTTTTTCTTATTAGGAAACCCCCACACATCATCAATTAAAGAAACAACAATAACGCACTCTTCTTCCAAACCTTTTGATTTATGAACAGTTAAATATCTTATTTTTAAGTCATCGAAACCATTTAATGACAAATAATTTTCTTCATTAATGGTAAAATAAAAACTTAAAACATCATTTAAATTGTTATTGTTTCTACCTAAAACCATTATATTTCGTACACCCAAATTATATAAATACTTAATCAAATTAAAAAACATTTTTCTTTGATCACTATAATAAATTATCTTTATTGGCTTACATAAATTTATATTTGATTTTAACTTTTTATCCAATTGATCTCGGTTTACTTTAATGAACTTTTCACAAATTTTAATTAAATCCAAACTATTCCTATAAGTTGTTTGAATTTTATAAATTCTACAATCATCAAAAAATTTATTAAAATTTAAAAACAACCCAAGTTCACATCCTGAAAATCTATAAATAGATTGATAATCATCGCCAACCGCCATAAAATTAGCATTTGTTTTATTTAGCAAACTTTTAATCAAATTATATCTAGCAAAACTAGTATCTTGAAACTCATCAATGATTATATACTTATACTTATAACTTTTACCACTTTCATTTACTATTTTAGCAGCGATCCTTATCATATCATCAAAATCAACCTTACCAGCCGAACATAATTCAAGTTCATATTCATACATTAATTTAACAACTAAAATCAAAAAAAAGACATTATTCCTATTAAAATACTTATTTTTTCCCTTATTGAAAATTTTGTTTAAATGCTCATAATCTTTTCCACTTGACTTAAACAGCCTAATAAAAGTGCAAATTTTATTAATTAACATATCAACATCTTTTTTCCTTGTAACTAATAAACTTTTATATAAAGCATTAACATTTCTAAACAATAAACTAACACCAAAATATTTTAAAACAATGTTTTTATAAAAACGATCATCAACAAAAACATAATTAATAAACTCATTTACAAGAAAATCAAGCAAGTTACTTTCTGCTACAAAATAATTTAAATTATTATCTTTCAAAATATTTAAACCCAATTTATGAAACGTTAAAACATCAACATTACATCCCAATTCTTTTAAAATACTTGATTTTAAAGAATTACAAGAATCATTAGTAAAAGAAATACACAAAATTTCTTCTTCTCTTAACCTTTTTACTTCAATTAAATATTTAATTTTACCAACAATAGTCAAACTTTTTCCACTACCTGCACCAGCTATTACCAATATATTTTTAGCATTACTTTTAACTATTTTCATTTGTTCATCATCCAAAAGATACCCTTTTACAGTAAAAATTTTTTTATTCATAAAACCATTATAACTAGACAATAAAAATAATCAAAAAAACAATACAAAAAAATTGCATTTAAATTAAATACCAAAATGCTATTATTGAAAAACAATTAATAAAATTTTGCAATCAAAAAACATTATAATTTTACTTTCATACTTTTTAAAACATTTTTTTCAAAATCAGTGCACTTCAAAGATTCAGTTATTTTTTGAATAGTTTTATTATGTGTATTAAAATCTAAAGAATGATTAGATAATTCTGCCATAACCTTACTTTTAAATTTAAAGTATATAACTGACATCAGCCAAGCTTTAGCCATAACAGCATAATATCTGTCATCTTTATCCACAGAAACAGCAGAAATTAGTTTATCAACGTACTCTTGATCAACATAATAAGTTAAAAAAACCACAAAAACAAATCGTCTTTTAAACTCATTATAGTCAGATAACATATTTAAAAAATAATCAAATAAATCAATCTTATATTTTTTTATACATTTCAAATTACCAACAAAAACGTCACATAATGCCCAGTTAGAAACTTTATTTAAGTAATAATTAATATATTTTTTTAAATTTGCTTCATCTAAATTTAATAAACCTATAATCATACCTTGAATAATTAACTCTTCAAAATACAAATCTTCATCAAAATTTAAGTATTCAATGTAGTTTTCTTTAACAATAGTTTTAGCAATTTTTCTTAATTTAGGAACTCTAACACCAATAACATTATTTAAATTTGGAACAACCTTTTTATAATAACAAATTACATTCATTTCCTGTAAAGAAAATAACATTTTTCTAACATCATAAAACATCATTTCAATAAATCCTTAATTAACGATTTATTATTATATACGAGAATAAATTTTTTAATAATCTTAATTTTAAATTCATTATTTAAATATTTTTCACCATCAACATTAGCAACCACATTCCTATCTGTTTTAACAACGATATTATTAACTCTCATTTTATGCACGTACGGAGAATTTTCGTGAAGTCCATTTTTTAATTTCATAAGTAAATTTACTAATTTAACCTTAGGTAGTTTGTCCACATAATAAACATCAAAAAAGCCATCATCAATTTTAGCATTTGGTGAAATCTTAAAACCATTGCCATAAAATTTGCCATTACAAATAACCAAAGTAGTAAATTCACCGCTCATATTTACATCATTTACCTTAAAATTTAATCTTTTAAATTTAAATTTTAACAATGTATGTATAATACTTGCAACATAAAGCCTACTAGTAGGAATACCCTTCATCTTCATTAAATCAATGTTATTAGCTACATCAGCATCAACACCAAAGCAAACGGTATTCAAAAAATATATATCATTTATTTTGCCAACATCGCATTTAATCATACCATCTGAATTTAACTTCAAAGTTTTATAAAAATCATTGCCACTTCCTACAGGCAACACACCTAAGATATTTTTAGTATTAACAATTCCATTTAAAACTTCATTAACAGTCCCATCCCCACCAACTGCAAAAATAATATTTTTTTCTTTCTTGTACTTCAAAGAAATTGCTGTAGCCTCACCAGCACATCTAGTATAATGAATAACAAAATCTATATCTTTATTATTACAATATTTTACAATATTAGAAGCAATTTTTTTATATTTACCATTGCCAGCAACTTTATTTATAATAAAAATCCATTTCATTTTAGCTGATCAACTTCTTCAATATTTTTAAACAATTTTACTATATTTTTTTTAGGAACCATCATATTTATATCTTTACTTATATTAAATTCAAACGTTTTATTATCATGCTTCATTTCTTCACCATCTATGCACCACGATTCAATTGGCATTTCATCAAAAGTAATAGAAAGATTATTAGTTTTAAAATAAGTAACACCCTTTACTTTATTAATATCAGACGTTAAAACAGAAGTCATAGTCACTGCGAGCTGAGCCTTATTAAAGACATCTATAAAAACAACCTCAAACATACTATCGTCAAGTTTGACATCATCATATATATTATTAAATCCGCCTATTCTGCTGGTATTAGAAATAAAAATAAACGAATACTCACCAGAATAACTCTTACCATCAACTTCATAAGTCAATTTATATTTTTTTATATCACGTTTAAGTTCATTAATAGCATTTATAATATATCCCATTCTTCCAAATTTCTTTTTTAAATCTCTAGGCGTATTATAAGCGATATCGACATAATTTCCAATACAAGCAACATAAACAAATGGTTGACCATTTACTAAACAAACATCAATATTTTTAATAGAACCTTCAAGTAATAATTGTAAATTTGTAATCAAATTCTTTGTATAACCATACATTGCACCAACATCATTAGTAGTGCCCGTTGGTAAATGCCCAAGTGTCAATTTATTATTACGATGTAAATTACCAGTAACAACTTCATTTAAAGTCCCATCTCCACCACAACTAATAAGTAAATCAATGTCGTTTAACTCTTCAACAATTTTAACCGCATGGCCTTTATACTTTGTAGGACATAATAAAGTCTCATAGCCATTAATTTCCAATAATTCTATTATTTTATCAATATCTTTTTTACTATTTGTTTTACCACTTTCAGGATTATAAACAAACGCACATTTTTTCATAATAACCCTCCCAAATAAATTATATACTTTTAAATATAATTTATCAACGAAACAACACCTATCATTTTTTACTCACTCTTATCCAATTTAACATCAACTGTGTTGTACTTTCCATCTCTATAATACTTAATCTCAACAGTTTCACCTGGCTCATATTTATACAAATTATATCTAAATTCAGCAATATTTTTGATTTCATTTCCATCAATTTCAATTATAATATCACCAGTAGATAAACCTGATAACGATGCTGGACTACCCTCTTCAACTTGATAAACAACAACACCGTTCTCTACCTTCCCATCAATACGTATCCCGGCTAACATCAAATCATAACTAGCAGATAAATCCAACATAGAAATTCCAAAATAAGGTCTTATAATCTTCGTACCAGATTCAATATGTGAAGCAATATCTATAGCGTCTTCAATTGGAATAGAAAAACCTAAACCTTCAATCTCATCCTCAACAACTTTTAAAGAATTAATACCGACAACACTACCATTCACATCACATAAAGGGCCTCCGCTATTTCCCGGATTTATTGCAGCGTCAGTTTGCATAACATTCATTATCCAATCACTAGAATAACCTGAAATAGAAACACTAACCATTCTATCTTTACCACTTATAATTCCGCGAGTAACTGTCCCAGCATAATCCTTACTTAATGGCGTTCCAATTGTAAAAACTGTATCTCCAAGTTCCATATCTTCACTGCTACCCAAAGTTGCGACCTTTAACACATACTTTTTAGCGATCTTTAAAACTGCAATATCAGCATATTCATCGGAACCAACTATATCAGCAGAAACAACATCTCCATTTGTAAAAGTCAACTGAACACTTTCTGCATCTTCTATAACATGATGATTTGTCATAACATAAGCATTGTTTCCATCCGTTTTATAAACAAAACCAGTTCCTATTGAAATCACAGAGTTTCTAACTAAACTTTCAACAACAACCACTGCATCATAAACATTATCAACACCTGCACTTATACCTTCATCCGTGACAGTTACCTTATTTTCACTTACCTTTTCAACAATAGTATTTGGGAAGAAATAAAATAACCCATACATAATTCCTGCGCCAACAAATAAACTCAAAACGATAGAACTCAAATATACAATTCTTTTTCTCAAAACAATCGCACCTTTCTATTCTAAATACATTATATCTTTATAATTTAATGGGAAACCCATTTTTTCATAGATTTTTTCTATATCAATATGAACAAGCCTACCTTTCAATCTATCAAATTCATAATTAATCTCATTCATCATCATCTTAAAATCAGCTTGAGTTAACATATGCTTTAATATAAGAATCAAAGCAAATATATCATTCTTTCCGAAAACATACTCTCCATCAATCTTATTTATATTAAGAATATGATGATATTTATTATCAGGTATCATTCTTTGCGTAAAATGATCAAACAAAATATCTTCATGAGCGCACAAATTCCTATAGTTTGCCAAAATAGGCAAAAAAACTTCTAAACTTTTAGAATCTATATTATAAATTTTTGCAATCCTGTCAGCATCCTCCTCTTTAAGTATACTAAATAATTCACTCATCAATCCAAAACTAATAACTTTTATTCCAATCCATAAAGGAATATACCCATAATTAGTCATATAATGGCTTGTAGCCCCATGTTGTTTCCCATTAACTCTATACTGTCTTTTTAATTTTCTTATCAAATCATTTATTTGTCCCTTTTTATCCTCAGATTGATCAAAGTTAGAAACATTTAAATAATCTTTTTCTCTGTAGCCGTAATTACTACTCAAAACGTAACTAAAAATAGACTTATAATTATTTTCAACAATCAATAAATTTTTAAAAATTATATTTCTAAAAGCCCTATCAAACAAAAATAAAGCATAAAGTTCATTAAAAGATGTTCCATCAATAAATTTTCTACTAGCGTCTTGTTTTAAAAAAGAATGTCTATATCCCATAAGAAAAAAATAATTTTCTCTAAGTAAAACTGACTTAGCATATTCCTCATCTTCTATAACTAATCCTTTTTCTCTCAAAATTTCAACTTGTTCAGAAATTGATTTAAAAACTTTTTTTGCCACACTATCACCTTACCAATTAAGTATAACATACTAAAACAATATGTACTAGCATTTTCACAATAAATTCAAACATAAAAAAACTCTGTATTTCACAGAGTTTAAACAAATTCTATCTCTTACTAAATTGTGGAGCTCTTCTAGCTTTCTTCAAACCATATTTTTTACGTTCTTTAATTCTAGAATCTCTAGTAATCATACCAGTTTCCTTAAGTACGGTTCTATTATTTGGATCAATTTGTAACAAACAACGAGCAATACCCAATCTAATTGCCCCTGTTTGACCATTAAATCCACCACCATTAACTTTAACAGAAATATCAAATTTACCATCATTTTCTGTTAAAACTAAAGGTTGCTTTAAATCCATAACTAATGTCTCATAAGGCATATAAGAATTTACATCTTCACCATTAACAGTTATAGAACCTTTACCATAAGACATTGACACTTGAGCTATACTTCTTTTTCTTCTACCTGTAGCTTTCCAAACTTTACTTTCTGCCATACCATTCCTCCTACAACTCTATCTTTTCAGGTTTTTGAGCTTCGTGATTATGTTCAGCGCCTTCAAAAACATATAACTTTCTAAACATATCTCTACCCAATGGACCCTTAGGCAACATACCTTTAACAGCCCTTTCAACCATTTCTACTGGATATTTTTCTTTCATTTCTTTAGCAGTTCTTTCTCTTAAACCACCTGGAAATCCACTATGATTATAATAGATTTTCTTATTTAACTTATCACCAGTTAACTTAACTTTAGATGCATTAATAATGATAACAGCATCTCCACAATTAATATGAGGTGTATATGTCACTTTATGCTTACCACGCAAAATATGAGCAGCTTTAGTAGCAACACTACCCAATGTCTTACCTTCGGCATCAATTAAATACCATTTAGTAACAACATCCTCTTTTCTTAACATAAATGTTTTCATTTTATCTCCTTCTTAACTTCATTATATACGCCTTCCCACAGCAATATAACTCCATTTCAAAATGTACCGATTATGATTATATAAAATAAAGTATTAAAAGTCAAACAAAATCGCATAAAACAACATAAAATAAGTATAATTCTTGACAAAATACTCATATAATATTAGAATTATATTATAAAATATTGGAGGAAAAAAGAATGAGAAAATCAATGATAGTTATTATATCAATATTAATAGTTGCTTGTACAGCACTTGGAATTGTTGGATATTTAGAGAGTAAAAAGGAAAAAGACCCAAGTGATAATGAAAAAGATTACAAAATTGAATATAAATATTATTTAGATGGTGTTGAAGTAAGCGAAATGCCAGTTAATGAAAAAGATGAAAACTCAACTGATGAGAACGAAGACAATAACGATATAAATAACGAAGAAGAAACATTAGCAATGTATTCATTTGAAAAATATGACTGCACAAATAATGTAAAAGGAATTTGGGATAACGATTTATGGCAATTCTCGGTTCCAGAAAAAAACAGCGATGCAACATGCGTATTATACTTTGTATCAAACTATTTTGAAGTTGAAATAAAAGCAAATAATGGCGTTGTCAACGAACTAGAAGCATTAAAAGACAGAAAAGTAAAAAAAGGCGAAAGTATATCATATAACATAACACCAACTGAAGGCTATAACTTTGAAAAAGTTGAATGTACTAACAACGCAACTGCAGAATGGAACGAAGAAAATTCTACATTAACAGTTAGTAATGTAACAAAAAATTCAGTTTGTGAAGTAACATATTCAATTGGCGAATACACTATTAAATTTACAGCAAATAATGGTTCAATTTCAGAAGAAACTAAAACTGCCAAACACGGAGATACAATAACAACAGTAATAACACCAGGTTCTGATTACGTATACAACAAAGTATCATGTTCAGATGGACAAACAGCATCTTATGACACTAATACAAACACATTAACAGTTAGCAATGTAACAAAAAATTCAACTTGTACTGTCGACTTTAAATCAAACAAATATACAGTAACATTAAAAATAGTAAACGGAACACCAATTGAAGATACAAAAACAGTAGAAGCAGGAAATCGAGTATCATTTACATTTAACAGCAACGAAGGATATACAACAACTAATCCAAAAATAGAATGTGATAATGGTCTAGTAGGAAGTGTAAGCGGAAGTTTATTTACTATTGATAATGTATCAAAAAGTGGAACATGTACACTAACATTTAATCCAATTGAAAATTAAAAAACAAAAAAGCAATATGAAAAATATTGCTTTTTTTATATAAATAAAACTTCAATATTTAATTTTTCATAATTATTAGATATAATAAAAACATGAAGTGGAAAATAGGAAACGTAACAATTAATAATCAAATTGTATTTGCCCCAATGGCAGGTGTATCTAATAAAAGTTATAGGACAATAATAAAAGAAATGGGTGCCGGATTAATTTATTCAGAAATGATAAGTACAATGGGTATCAAGTACAATAGCAAAAAAACATTAGATTTACTACAAATTAGTGAAAACGAGCGGCCAATTACAATTCAAATATTTGGAAACGACACTAAAACATTTGTAGAAAGTGCAAAATACATAGAACAAAACATAAAACCTGACATAATTGATATAAATATGGGATGTCCTGTTCCAAAAATAGCTTTAAAAAGCCAAGCCGGAAGTGCACTATTAAAAAATCCACAAAAAATTTTTGAAATAGTATCCGAAGTTGTGAAAAACACTAATACACCAATTACAGTAAAAATACGAAGTGGCTGGGATAATGACCATATAAACGCAGTAGAAGTAGCAAAAATGTGTGAAAAAGCAGGTGCAAAAGCAATTTGCATACACGCCAGAACAAGGAGTCAAGGATATACAGGAAAAGCTGATTGGAATATTATAAAACAAATAAAAGAAAATGTACAAATACCAGTAATTGGAAACGGAGACATTAAAACTATTTATGATGCAAAAAGAATGTTAGAAGAGACAAAATGCGACGCAGTTATGATAGGAAGAGCCACACTAGGAAATCCATGGATCATAAAAGAATGCGTTGAATATATAGAGCACAATAACATAATTTCAAAGCCCACTAGTCAAGAAAAACTAGAAATGATAATCAAACACTACAATTTATTGAAACAAAATACTAACGAAAAGCAAGCACTACTAGAAATAAGATCACATGCACTATGGTATATTAAAGGGCTTACAAACAACAAGGAAATAAAATTAAAAATAATGGAATCAAAAACTGAAGAAGAATTTATAAAAATAATTAAAGAATATATGGAGGAAATAAAATGAATAGAATAGGAAAAGATAATTATTATTTAGACATTGCCGAGTCAGTAAGCGAAAGAGGGACTTGTTTAAGACGCAAATTCGGCGCAATAATCGTCAAAAATGACGAAATAATTTCTACAGGCTACGTAGGAGCACCAAGAGGCAGAAAAAACTGTTGTGATGAAAACTATTGCATTAGACAAGAATTAAAAGTTCCCAGAGGAGAAAGATATGAACTATGCAGAAGCGTACACGCCGAACAAAATGCAATAATTAGTGCTGCAAGAAAAGACATGATAGGTTCAACAATATATTTAGTAGGAATTGAAAATGATACCAATGAATATGTAAAAGATGCTAGACCATGTGCACTTTGTAAAAGATTTATCATAAATGCTGGGATTGAAAAAATTATTATAAGAAAGAATAAAACAGATTTTGAAGTCATGGATGTTGACGAATTAATAACAAATGACGAGAGTTTAGTAGGAACAAGAGGCTACTAAATATTGACAATTGAGTTAGTTGTGTACTATAATAAACACAAATTGAAGAGAAGGACGAGTAATATTGTAAACTACTTATAGAAAGTTGGAACGATGGAAGCCAATAGCAAGTACAATACGAATAAAACCTTTGAAATGACATTACTGTCCGGATTTAATCCGTTATCAAAAAGAGATATCAATTAATGATAAAAAAGGTGGTACCGCGGTAAAACGCCCTTTTGTCATTAATTTTTTTATTTAAAGGAGGAATAAAATGAAAGAATTAACCGATCAAGAAATTGTAAGACGAGAAAAAATGAAAGAATTTGAAGAAAGAGGAATTGACCCTTTTGGGCGCAGATACGAAGTAACAACAAATTCAAAAGAACTAAAAGAAAAATATGACAGCCACACAAAAGAAGAATTAGAAGAAATGAACATTACCGCACAAATAGCCGGAAGAATAATGACAAAAAGAGTAAAAGGAAAAGCTGGATTTATGCACATCCAAGATAAATTTGGCCAAATACAAATATACGTCAAAATTGATAATATTGGAGAAGACATGTATTACATTTTCCAAAAAAATGATATAGGTGACATAGTAGGTATAAAAGGAAAAGTAATGAAAACACACACCGGAGAATTAAGCATAGAAGCAAAAGAATACACACACCTAACAAAATCATTAAGACCACTTCCAGAAAAATATCATGGTTTGCAAGACGTTGAAGAACGATTTAGAAGAAGATATGTTGACCTCATCATGAACGAAGACGCTAGAAAAATAGCATTTACTAGACCAAAAATCATAAGAAGCATTCAAGAATATTTAGACAATTTAGGCTACACAGAAGTTGAAACACCAATTTTAGGAACAATTCGTGGAGGAGCAACAGCAAGACCATTCATAACACATCACAACACACTAAATATGGATATGTACTTAAGAATTGCAACAGAATTACACTTAAAAAGATTAATTGTAGGAGGAATGGACGCAGTATACGAAATAGGTCGACTTTTTAGAAACGAAGGTATGGATAGAAACCACAATCCTGAATTTACAACATTAGAAGTATACAAAGCATATTCCGACTTAGAAGGAATGATGGAACTTACTGAAAACCTAATAAAATACACAATGAACAAAGTATTAGGCACACTAAAAATTTCATACAAAAATAATGAATTAAACTTTGAAGAACCATTTAGACGTGTAAAAATGACAGAACTTATAAAAGAACAAACCGGAATAAACTTTGAAGAAAATTACACATTAGAAGAAGCTAAAGAACTCGCAAAAAAGCACGAAATCGAAATAGAACCACATTTTGGATATGGGCACATAATTGAAGCATTTTTTGAAAAATACTGTGAAGAAAAAATAACAAATCCAACATTTGTATACAGTTATCCAATTGAAATAAGTCCATTAGCAAAAAAAAGTAAACAAGATCCTAGATTTACAGAAAGATTTGAATTATTTATCTGTGGTTCAGAATATGCAAATGCATTTACAGAACTAAATGATCCGATAGATCAGAGAGAAAGATTTAAAGCACAAGTCAAAGAACAAAATCTAGGAAATGAAGAAGCTAACGACATGGACGAAGACTATGTAGAAGCACTAGAATTTGGACTTCCACCTACAGGTGGTATGGGCATGGGAATTGACAGATTCGTAATGCTCCTAACAGGGTCAGAAACAATAAGAGAAGTAATATTATTCCCGCACATGAAAGAAAAAAACTAGAACATAATTGAATAAAACTTGTAAGTAAGAAACAAAATATTGTATAATTAAATGGGAGGTAAAAATGAAGAAAAACGGATTGCTTAAAATTATAGGGGTTTTAGCACTACTAATTATGGTATTGAGTTGGATTATCCCATCAAGCTATTATAGCGGATCAACAGTAATTGATCTAGGAACTATGCCAGTAGGTATATTTGACTTATTAAGTTACCCATTCCTATCATTTCAATACTTCATACAAACAGTAGTATTCATTCTAACTGTTGGAACATTATATGGAGTGTTAGAAAACACAGGAAAATACAGAAATATATTAGAAAAGTTAGTAAAACGTTTAAAAGGAAAAGAACAATTATTTATAGTTATAATTACACTAATACTAACTGCATTATCTAGCATATTAGGACTAAACTTAATGATGTTTGTATTCATACCAGCACTAGTTGCAATAATATTATTAATGGGATATGACAAAATAACTGCATTTTTAATTGCAATTATACCTATGTTTATTGGTATAATTGGAAGCACTTATAGTATTTACATCAACGGTTACATAAATCAAGTTATAGGAATCACAGGATTTGATAACGATTTATTAACAAAAGTAGCATTACTTGTTATTGGATATGTAATATATATAATGTTTACATTAAATTATGCAAAGAAAGCAAAAAAATCAAAACTAGATTCAGAAAAAGAAATTCCATTTATTGGTGAAAAGAAACAAGTAAAAAAAGCAAGTTGGCCAATTTATATAATATTCGCAATAATATTTATACTACTAATTTTAGCGCCAACACCATGGACAGATGTATTTGGTATAGAATTCTTTACTAAATTACACGAAACAATTACAGACTGGACAATAGGAGAATACCCATTAGTAGCTAATTTACTTGGATACTTAGAAGGATTTGGTAGTTGGACATATCTAGAAATTTCAATGATAATATTTGCTGCAGCAATTATAATAGGATTTACTTATAAACAAAAATTAAGTGAAATAATAGATAACATGCTAAATGGACTAAAAAAGATGTTAAAACCTGCATTATTAGTATCATTTAGTATGATGATTATAATAATGACAGCTTACCATCCATTCTATATAACAATTACAGATTACATAATAAATTTATCAGAGAACTTTAATATTTTCTTAACATCATTTATTACAATAATAGGTTCAGTATTAAACGTTGACATGATATATTTAGCACAATCATCAATACCATTAATTGCAGGAACATTCCCAGCAACAGAAGCAATAAATTCATTAGCGATAATAACACAATCATTCTACGGATTAACTATGTTAATTGCTCCAACAAGTACTTTACTAATTCTTGGCCTAACATATTTAGATATACCATATGTAGAATGGCTAAAGAAAAGTTGGAAATTACTTTTAGAACTTTTTGTAGTTATTGTTATAATAATATTCATATCAGTATTGATATAAAATTAAAAAAGACAAATTTAAAAAGTCTTTTTTTTTGCTAAAATTTCTATTAAATTTAATATTAACTGAATAAAAATTAATATATAAACACAATATAACATATATAATTAAGGGAGGAATAATGAACTACACAAAAGACATTATCAAAATACTAAAAAACAGTGAAATAGAAGCAAAAAAATTTAAAAATGAATTTGTCTCAAGTGAGCACATTTTATTATCACTACTAAAAATTGAAACAAAAGCAAAACATCTATTTAATAAACACAATATAACATACAATGAAGCAGAAAAATTAATAAAAAAAAGTAATGCGAACACAAGTAACAATTACTACACACTTACGACAAAAAAAATAATTGACAATGCCTTTGTAACGAACAAAGATAATTCAAGTGAAATAACACCAATCAACCTAACACTATCAATACTAGATGAAAAAAACTCAAAAGCCTATACTATTTTACAAACATTATCAAAAGACATAAATTTATTATATAAAGACTTTGTAAAAGAACTAACGAAAAGCGAAAACAACATATTAACTGAATTAGGAACAAACTTAAATGAACTAGTTATAAACAACGAAATAGACAAAGTAATAGGTAGAGATTCAGAAATAGAGCGCATTATTGAAATACTTGCAAGAAAAAACAAAAACAATCCAATACTAATTGGAGAAGCTGGAGTTGGTAAGACAGCAATAGTTGAAGAATTAGCTAGAAGAATTGTAACCAAAAACATACCGCCAATTCTAAAAAATAAAATTATTATTTCCATTAACCTTGCAAGCATAATATCCGGCACAAAATATAGAGGCGAATTTGAAGAAAAAATGAATAAAATTGTTAAAGAACTAGAAAACAATAACAACATAATTTTATTCATTGACGAAATACACACAATAGTAGGAGCCGGCGGAGCCGAAGGTGCGATTGATGCTTCTAATATATTAAAACCAATGTTAGCAAGAGGAAAAGCAAAATGCATAGGCGCAACTACAATAAACGAATACAAAAAAACTATAGAAAAAGACAAAGCACTAGATAGAAGATTCCAAAAAATAATTATAGAAGAACCAAGCGAAAAAGAAATTATAAATATTTTATCAAAAATTAAAAGCGATTATGAAAAATTCCACAACGTAAGAATTCCTAATGAAATACTAAAACAAATACCAATTCTATCTAAAAAATACATATTTGGTAGAAGCGAGCCCGACAAAAGCATAGACATATTAGACGAAGTATGTGCTAAAACAAGTATATTTGCAAATACTAATGAAATAGAAAAAATTAATAGACAAATTAAAACACTAAATAAAAGAAAAAACAATTACATAAAAGAAGAAAACTATAATTTTGCCATAAAACTAAGTGAAGACATAAATGCACTAAACGAAAAACTAGAAAAAATAAATAACAAAAATATAAAAACAGTAACAGTAGATATATTAAAAATGGTAATTGAGAAAAAAAGCAACATAAAAATTTATGATGTTAATAACCAATCATACTTTAATGAAATAAAAAACAAACTAAATAAAAAAATAATAGCTCAGGAAAAGCAAATAAACAAACTAATTGAATTATACATAGACAATTTAAACAAAACATCAACTGTTCCAAATTCAATATTAATAGAAGGTCCGACTGGAACAGGAAAAACAGAACTGATAAAATTACTAGCTAAATACACAAATAACAACCTAATAAAAATTAACATGGATGAATATAAAAGTGAAATAAGTATAAATAGAATAATTGGAAGTCCCCAAGGATACGTAGGTTATAATGATACTAATACCACATTTGAAGAATTAAAAATTAAACCCAATTCGATAATCCTAATTGAAAACATAAATGAAGCACATTATACAATAAAAAATTTATTTAAAAACATATTAGAAGATGGAATCTTAAAAAACTCTAAAAATGAAATAATAAACCTAGCAAACAATTTAATAATATTTACTAATACAAAAAATAATACAAAAAATTCAATAGGATTTATTAACAATCAGTTAAAAGAAGACAAAAATATATTAAAAATTGAAAACAAAATAATTATGAACAACCTTAAGGAAAAAGATATTATTAAAATTATAAAATCAAAATCAAAACTAAAAGATATTGAAATAAAAGAAATTATAAAAAAATCTAACTACATAAAAGAAGGAGCAAACAATTTAGATAAATTAATAAAAAAATTACAAGTTGCACAAATTTCTTAATTTATTCACAATTCTATGATATAATTTTCTATATAAGAAGGTGAAAAAATGGATCCATATTTATTAATTTTTATAGGAATATTAATTATACCTATAACAGCACAAATAATAATTAACGTTAATTACAAAAAATATTCTTCAATAAAAAACGCAAATAGTCTTACGGGATTTGATGCAGCTAGAAAAATATTAGATTCAAACGGATTGCAAGACATTCATATCGTTGAAACAAAAGGTTTTTTAACCGATCATTACGATCCACAAAGAAAAGTTATAAGATTATCTTCAGCAGTATTTCACACAGATACAATATCTGCAGTTTCAGTTGCAGCACATGAGTGTGGTCACGCAATTCAAGACAAAGACGGATACGTATTTATGAGAATCAGAAGTTTTATTTTTCCAATAATAAATTTTGCTAATAAAATAGCATACATAGTGTTATTAATAGGTTTTTTAACATACATTACTGATTTAATATGGCTAGGAATAATACTTGTATCCTTTGGCGTCATATTTCAATTAGTGACTTTACCAGTTGAATTCAACGCTTCCAAAAGAGCAAAACAAGAGTTATCGAAATTAAATATACTAATTGGAGAAGAAAACGAAGGCGCACAAAAAATGTTATTATCTGCAGCCTTAACATATGTTGCCGGATTAATTTCAAGTATATTAGAACTATTAAGATTAATTTTAATAGCTAGAGACAATTAAAAAAAGATTTGACAAACAAATCTTTTTATTTTGTAAAAGGAATTAAAGCAATTTGTCTTGCTCTTTTTATTTGCTTAGCAATATATCTTTGATGCATTGCGCATGCTCCAGTCATTCTTCTAGGTAATATTTTACCTTGTTCATTTATATATTTACTAATGATTTGAACATCTTTATAATCAACATCTTTGCCAGCACACATTTGACAAATTTTCTTCTTCCTTGGATAAAATTCTCCCATAATTTCTCCTTTCTAAAAAGGTAAATCATCATCACTTAATGCAACTTCACTTCCAAAATCCTTAAAAGGATCTTCAGTTGATACATCAATACCATCTTCAAAAGACGGAGTATCAATAGGAGTTGCACTTGGAATATCAACAAAACTACTGCTTTGACTCTCTTGATGATCTTTCTTAGAACCCAAGAATTCAACACTATCTGCCACTACCTCAGATACATATCTCTTACTACCATCCTGAGCATCATAAGATCTAGTTTGAAGTCTTCCCTCTATTCCTACTAAGCTACCTTTGAAACAATATTTACCTATATTTTCAACTGATCTATAACAAACTATATTAATAAAATCAGCTTCAATTATTCCCTCTTTATTTTTAAAGGGCCTATTAACAGCAATTGAAAAATTAGCAACAGAAGACCCAGAACTCATAGTCCTTATTTCAGGATCACGAGTCAATCTCCCTACTAACATAATTCTATTCATTATTCTTCCTCCTTAACGATCAAATGTCTTAATATTTTTTCATCGATTAAAGCTTTACGATCAAACTCTTTAATAGCTTTAGGAGTTGCTTCAACATTTAATAAATAATAATATCCTCTTATAGAATCCTTTATAGGATATGCTAATTTCTTTTGCCCCATTTCTTTAGAGTTAACAATTTTAGCATCCATATCAATTAAAACATTTTCAAATGATTTAACAGTATCCTTAATAACTGATTCCTCAAGATCTGCTTTAATAATAAATACTATTTCATATTTACTCATATTTTCACCTCCTTATGGTCTATGGCTTCCGTAGAAGCAAGGAGCATCTTGCTCTTCTTGCATATTATAACAAACTTAACTATAAAAGTCTATTATAAATTCAGCAAAAAATACTATAATCAAAATCAAATTACAAATTAGACATTTACTTTTTTAATCTCAAACAATCATAATAAACAGCATTTGAAACTAAAAAATAAGGTAACACAAAAACGATAGCCGTACCAAAAGTAAATATAACAATAAGCCACCAACCAATAAAACTAACTAAAAACTTAAAATAATCAAATTTATAACCATAAATTAATTCTCGACTAGCTCGTAAAGAATCAATAACAGAAAACTCACCATCCGCAATAATAAAATTAACAAAACAGTAAACCAAAACAACAATTATTCCAGGGATAATAAACAAAGTAAACCCAATTGAAAAAAACAATTGTACAACCAAAGAAACTAAAAATATATTTATAAAATTTGGATAAAACTTAAACAAATCTTTTAAATACATTTTATCTTTTCTAACTATTCTCAAAATACAATAATTAAATCCAATACTAAATGGAGAAATTATCAATTGAACAACAATAAAATAAAGTAAAATTTCATATAAATCAGAATTAAAATTTAAAAAAGTAAATACATATTCAATAATTCCTAGCATACAAAACATAAGAAAAATAGAAAACCATATTACCCAAAAATTATCTTCCAACAAATTTAAAGCCTTATTTTTAATTTCTTTTCTATTCATAAGATTCCCTAAACATTAAATCTAAAATAACAAATATCACCATCTTGCATTTCATATTCTTTACCTTCAAGACGGGCTTTACCCGCCTCTTTTACTTTCTTTTCATCTCCATAAGCAATTAAATCATCATAGCTTATAACTTCAGCTCTTATAAAACCACGCTCAAAATCCGAATGAATAATGCCAGCACATTCAGGTGCTTTCATACCTGCCTTAAAAGTCCAAGCTCTAACTTCGTCACTTCCTGCAGTAAAAAATGTTCTTAAACCTAAAATTTCATATGTAGACTTAATTAACTGATTTAACCCACTTTCCTCAATACCAAGTTCCTTTAAAAAAACTTGCTTTTCCAAATCATCAAACTCAACTAATTCGCTTTCAATTTTTGCACACATCAAAATTACTTTAGACCCTTTAACGTAATTTTGCAAAGAATCAATGTATTTATTAGTTTTCATAACTAAATCCATTTCTGTCACATTAGCCAAATAAATAATTGGTTTTAAAGTAATAAAATTAAATGGTTTAATAACTTTTAACTCTTCCTCAGTAAAAGAAACTTCCCTTAGCGGCCTATTTTCTACCAAATATGATTTACATTTATTCATAACATCTACTTCAAACAAAGCAGCTTTATCATTAGACGTTTTAGCCTTTTTTTCTATTTTTAACAATCTATTTTCAACAAGTTCTAAATCACTAATAGCAAGTTCAGTATTAATAATATCAACATCTCTAACTGGATCAACAGTGCCATCGACATGAATAATATCTTTATCCTCAAAGCATCTAACTACATGTATAACTGCATCAACTTCCCTTATATGAGACAAAAACTTATTGCCTAAACCTTCCCCTTGACTTGCCCCCTTGACTAAACCAGCAATATCAATAAATTCATATTGAGTTGGAATTGTCCTTTCAGGAACATACATACGTTCTAACACAGCCAAGCGCTCATCAGGAACTGTTACTATACCCAAATTAGGATCAATTGTTGCAAACGGATAATTAGCTGCCAAAATATTTTGCTTAGTAATAGCATTAAATAAAGTACTTTTGCCAACATTAGGCATTCCTATAATCCCAGCTTTAAGCGACATAATTAACTCCTGGCATAGAACCAATGCCTAATGGTAAACCTGTAATATAAAAGCAAGCTATTAAAATAAACCAAATTACCAATACAGCAAAACTATATGGAATAGTATATTTAATACTTCCAAATATAGAAATTGTTCCATTTTTATTATATTTTTCCATAAATGCTAAATAAATTACAAAATATGCCATTACAGGAGTAATACCATTGGCGACGCTTACACCTGCAGTATATATTATTTGTGCAAATTCAGGACTTAGACTAGCATTCATAAATACAGGAACAGTAATTCCAGACAATATTGCCCATTTAGCAGCAATACCCGTATGAAAAATATGACTAACAATTGAAATAACTAGTAATAAAATAATCAAACCAAAACCAGTCAAACTAACTTCACCTATAACATTAGATAATAAAGCAGTTAAAACCAACCCAATATTTGATTTTTTTAATGTACTTATAAATAAAGACGCCATAAAAATTAACACTAATATACTTCCAATTCCATCTAAAGAATAAGATAAACAATCAGAAACATCTTTTCCTTTTATTGATTTAGAAACAAAACCATAAATAAAGCCAACTATAATAAATAAGAAAGTAATAATAAATACAAAAGCTTGACTAAAAACAGCATTTGTTCCAAACAACATATCAATATAATATTTTCCACTATGATCTAATAACGCTCCAGAAAAAGGTAAACCAGGAATTATCATATATATAATAGATAATATATATAAGAAACCAACTCCTAAAGAAACAATTAAACCTCTTAATTGTCTATTAGTAATTTTAACATCTTCTAAAGTTTCTATATCATCAAATTCATATTTACCCAATTTAGGCATAATATTTTTTTCAGTAATTCTAGTAAAAACTATGCTAGTTATTACAATAGCAATTAACATAATAAATAACTGAAAGAAAAGATTAATATCATACTTTGGATCCAAAATATGACTAGCATTTAATGTCATAGTTAATAAACTACTATCTATTGCGCTCAAAAAGACATTCATGCCATATCCAAAAGATACACCAGCAAATGCTGCAATAATACCACCTAAAGGATTTCTATGACCATATTTAAAAAGCAAAGCTCCTAAAGGCAAAAATACAACATAGCCTACATCTCCAACTAAGGTACTCAAAATACTCAATAATATTAAAATGAATGTTAACGTATTCTTTTTAAAACTTTGAGTTATAAGTGTAAAAAAAGTTTTCATAAATCCACTTTTTTCCAAAACACCAATACCCATAAGAATAATAATCAACATAGATAATGGAGCAAAACTTACAAAATCAGTAATAGCAGTAGTAGCTATTTCTTTAATTCCAGAACCACTTAATAAGTTTTCCACCTGAATAACATTGTTATTTGACAATTCATTAGTGACTGTATTTACAGTACTATAATCAGCTTGTACATTAAAAAATGCCAATATACCACTTAATAAAATAGTAATTGCTATCAAAATGATAAACATCAAAATAGGATTAAATTGCACTTTTGACTTCATCTACTCCACCACCTTTTTTAAACGTTTTTCAAATTTCAATCTATCTAACATAACTACTCTTCCACAATTAACACATTTTAACTTAATATCAACGCCAGTTCTAACGATTTGCCAAAGATTAGTACCACAAGGGTGGGGCTTTTTCATTACAACAGTGTCTCCTTCTTTATAGTTCATTTAATCAATTTCCACCTTAACATTTAATATTTCCAAAATACGTTCCAAATCCTTTTCGCTATCGAACGGAATAATAATATTTTTATTATTTACTTTTACAGTTGTACCTATTTTCTCACGAAGAACATCTTGAACATATTGATAATTAGGATTAATTGAAGTTTTAGACTTAACAATTGGTTTATTTCTTTTATAATCATCACTTACTAATAATTCTAAATCTCTAACAGATAAATCCTCATCAATTACCTTTTGCGCTAAAGTAAAGATTTCTTCAACATCACTTAATTTACTCAAAATTCTAGCATGTCCCATTGATAATTTATCATCTAAAATTAAATTTTGAATTTTGTTAGGTAATTTTAATAAACCCAAAATATTTGTTAAATAACTTCTACTTTTACCTATTTTTTTACTTAATTCGTCATGAGTCAAATGCAATGTTTCTAACATTTTCTTATAAGCTTCTGCTTCTTCAATTATATTTAAATTTTCACGTTGAATATTTTCTAAAATAGCGATTTCCAACATTTCCTCATCAGTGAAATCTCTAATAATTGCAGGAATTTTTTCAAGGCCAGCTTTTTTTGCAGCCAAAGTTCTTCTTTCACCGGCAACAATTTCATAACCCTTAATACTTTTTTTAACAATAATTGGCTCAATTACGCCATATTCTTTAATAGAAGTAGCTAATTCTTCCAATTTTTCATCATCAAAAACTTTTCTTGGCTGATAAGGATTACTTCTCAATTCACTCAAATCAATAAGTTTTACATCTTCTCGACTACTACTTTCAATAATATTTCTTTCTAGTTCATCGATATTAAAAGCTTCATTGCTGAACAGTTGTTCTAGACCCTTCCCTAACGCTCTCCTCTTCTCTTGCATTTCGCTCAATCACTTCCTTTGCTAAATTAATATATGCCAAAGCCCCTCTACATTTTGGATCATATTCTATAATAGGCTTACCATGACTTGGTGCTTCAACCAATCTAACAAGCCTTGGTATTATTGTATTAAAAACTTTTTCCTTAAAAAATTTTCTAACATCTTCTACTACTTCTAAACCAACTAATGTTCTACCATCTAACATAGTCAACAAAACCCCTTCAATATCAAGTTTAGGATTAACCTTAGTTTGAGTTAAGATAATTGTATTTAATAATTGGGTAACACCTTCCAATGCAAAATACTCACATTGAACTGGAATTAATACACTATCAGATGCAGCTAATGCATTAGTTGTTAAAATGCCTAATGCAGGAGGACAATCAATAATTATAAAATCATATCTATCCTTAATTTTATTAATCTGATTTTTTAATTGATCACCAAGAATAAAGTTATCTTCTCTCATACTAGTTTGCATTAATTCAATTTCTACGCCACTCAAAAAAATCATAGAAGGAATAACACTAAGATTCTTAAACTTAGTCTTTATTATAGCGTCAGATATTTCACATCTATTAGTTATAACATCATAAATACTAAGTTTAATATTTGCCTTATTTATTCCAAGACCAGTTGTACTATTACTTTGAGGATCTAAATCAATCAATAAAACTTTTTTACCAAGGTGCCCTAAAGCACTACTAAGGTTTATACTCGTAGTTGTTTTTCCAACACCGCCTTTTTGATTAACCAGTGATATAACTTTAGCCATAATACTACCTCGCTCACTATAACAATTTTAACACATATCACAAATTTTGAAAATAGAAATTATTAACATTATTAGAATTAAAAATAAGCATTGTTTAAAATGCTTATTTATCAATAACCTTTTTAGTTTTCTTTACTGTTTTACTAGTTTTTGTTTTCTTATTACTCTTAGATTTCTTATAATTATTCACAATTTCTTCAATCTCTTCTTTAGTCAAAGTTTCCTTATTCATAAGAGTTTCACTTAATAAATTAACTAAATCTTTATTTTTTTGAATAATATCTTTTGCTCTTTTGTAACAAGCATCAATAATTTTTCGTACTTCCTGGTCTATTTCCAAAGCAACAGTATCAGAATAATTTCTAGACTTAGTATAATCGCGTCCAAGGAACACCTCTTCACTTCTATGTTCAAATTGGACAGGACCCAAATCACTCATTCCATATTCAGTAACCATACTACGAGCTATTCTAGTAGCTTTCTTAAAGTCATCACTAGCTCCAGTACTCATTTCATTTAGGAACAATTCTTCGCTTACACGACCAGCCAATAAAGAAGTTATTCTATCCAACAACTCATCTTTAGTCATGACCATAGTTCTTTCTTCCTTAGGTAACATCTGAGTATAACCACCAGCCATTCCCCTCGGAATAATAGTTATCTTATGAACTTCTTCGCCATTAGGAAGCTCAATTCCTATAACTGCATGACCAGCCTCATGAAAGCAAACAACTTTTTTCTCAAAATCAGTCACTTTTCTACTAGTTTTAGCAGGACCCATAAGTACCCTATCGCCAGCCTCATCTATTTCATCCATGCCAATTGATAGTTTATTTCGTCTAACAGCAAGCAGTGCTGCCTCATTTAACATATTCTCTAAGTCTGCGCCCGAATAACCAGGGGTTCTTTCAGCTATACTTTTCAAGTTAACATTTTCATCTAAAACTTTATTTTTAGCGTGAACCTCTAGTATAGCTTCTCTTTCTTTAACGTCCGGCAAATTAACAGTTACTTGTCTATCAAACCTACCAGGTCTCAATAAAGCAGGATCTAGCACATCTGGTCTATTAGTTGCTGCGATAATGATAATACCTTCATTAGAACCAAATCCATCCATTTCTGTCAATAACTGATTAAGCGTTTGTTCTCTTTCATCATGTCCACCACCTAAACCAGTACCTCTTTGTCTACCAACTGCATCTATTTCATCAATAAAAATCAAACACGGAGCATTTTGTTTAGCTTCTTTGAACATATCTCTTACACGGCTCGCACCAACACCAACAAACAATTCTACAAAGTCTGAACCACTAATATAATAAAATGGAACTTTTGCTTCACCCGCAACCGCTCTTGCAAGTAATGTTTTACCTGTTCCAGGAGGCCCGACTAATAACACGCCTTTAGGAATTCTAGCGCCTAATTTTTGAAACTTCTTAGGATTTTTCAGAAAATCAATTAACTCACTAACTTCTTCTTTTTCTTCCTTCAAACCAGCAACACTCTTAAAAGTTGTGCCACTTTCTTGATTCATTTTAGCGCGGCTTTTACCAAAATCAAAAGTACCGCCACCTTTAGCATTTCCCATTAATTTATTAATTAAATACAAACTAAGACCAATAATAACCAAAGTTGGAACAACATTAATCAAAATAACCAACCAAGAACTATTACTAGGATCTCCTTTAGTTTCAACATTCAAATTTTGTTCCTTAGACACAGTCAAAATATCCTCAATAACACTATCGCTAAGCGGAACAATTAACTCAAATGTCTCATTTGTATCATAATCTTCTAATCTTCCAGTTAGATTATAAACACCACTTCCACTACTTGGTGTGATTGTTAATTCTTCTATTTTTCCTTCTTCTAAATATGTTGTAAACTCATTATAATTCAATGTATTAGTTTTTTTATTTAACGTATCAAACAAATACATAGTACATAAAATTACAATAAATAACAACAAATAAGGCATAAAAGTTTTAATTACTGTATTTTTTTTCAAAATTATATCTCTCCTTTTAATAGTACTTAAGTATTATATCATACTCTTGATTAATATTTTTGTCAAATTTACTTTTTTTCAACCCAGGTATCCAAACAATTTTACCGCTAGCATCTAAAACAATAGGCCACAATTTTCTTTCATGTGTAGAAATCTTGCTATCTATAAATATATCATTTACTTTTTTTTGCCCAGACATACCCTTTACATTCATTTTATCCCCATTTTTTCTAGTTCGAACACTCAAAGGCAAAACAATTTCTTTAGAAGATAAACGTGTTACAAAATTACTCGTATCTTCACTTTTTGAAACAACTTCTAAATTCATTCCATTTGGCAAATTTACTACCTTATCAATCTCTACTTCATACTCCTGATCTTCCAAATCATCATAACTAAAACTAATTTTATCATAAGTTTTTATTGCCTTTACATTATTAGGCAAATGCACAATACTATTAGCGCGTTCAGATTTAATAAGATTAAAAATCAAATTAACATGAGAATCACTAATAATTAATAAATCATCGCCATATATATGCTCTAAAATATTATATATTAATTTAGTTTGTAAAATATGATCAATTTCCAAAAACCTATTTATATCAATTAAGCCCTGTTTAAAAACTTTAGTCATGACAATTCCAAGTTGTTTATCTATAAAATTATTATATTCAATAAGAGTTTCACTAAACTTCAAAAATTTCAAATGTACATTAGAATCTTCACTTTTAAGAAAAGGTAAAACATGTTTTCTATACCTATTACGAGTATAAACTTCTTTTTCATTAGATTTATCAATTACATAAGGAATAGAATTTTTTTTAGCATAATTCAATAATTGGTCTTTTGTCACAGTTATTAAAGGTCTTAATATAATATATTCTCCCTTATGAATCATTTTTTGAAAACCACTATAACCTTTTAAAGTTGAACCGCGAACAATTCTCATTAAAATAGTTTCCATCAAATCATCTGCATGATGTGCTGTTAACAAGAATTTAGCTCCATACTGCTTACATATTTTATCGAAATAATTATATCTAATTGACCTAGCTTCATTATGAAAATTATCTTCTCCATAATTTTCAATTTTCATATATTCAAAATATAATCCCTCATCATCACAATATTTTTGTAAAAACTTTCTTTCATCTTCACTTTCTTTACGAACATTATGATTCACATGAGCAACAACAATAAATAAATCCATTTCTTTTCTAATTCTATTCATTAAATGTAATAAACTCATAGAATCAGGACCGCCACTTACGCCTATGACAACTGTATCCTTATATTTAATACCGCTATCTTTAACTAAATATTCATATACTTCATCCATTACTATTCTCCATCTATTTTTTCAACGATATTTAGTTTATTATTATCATCAATTAATACAAAACTAGCTTGATTTTCATAACCCAAATCTTCTTCATATTCCCAAGAAGCATTTACCAAATACCCTGAATAACTTTTATCATTATAATCATAATCATATTCTTCAACACTATCTATTACAACATTACTTACAACAGGCAAAACTTGAGATCTATCACCATACAAATTGCTTTCAATAGTATTGTACATTGTATCACCTAAATTTATCTTAAAATTTTCAACCATATCAGTATGAATAAATTCTAGTCCACCAATATCAGTACTAGTTAACTTGTTATCAAGATTATAAACATCTACAACAAACAATTGCACTAATAAAGATGCATATTTTTCTTCATCAATATCTTCTTCATTCAAAACCTCTTTTAACTCATTAAAATAAGTTTTATAAAGCTCAATATCTTCATCATCTAAAGTATACCCATACAATTCCAAGGTATCTAAGTTTTCTCTAGTTTGTATAGGCTTTTCATCATTTTTGAAAAAATCAAAATATATTTTTATTCCTATTATTAATATAACAACAATTAATAAAGCAATAGAAACAAAATAATATATTCTTTTCAAATTAAGTTTTTTATTAGTTACTATTTTCATCAAAAACATTCCCTACTTTCTCTATTAAATCATGTGTTATTAATGCTTTAGAAACATCCAACCTTGCTTCAGTATATTGTTTATACTTCTCAATATAATCACTTTCTATAGGCTCATTAGATAACAAGACATATTCATCTTTAAGATTATTATAAAATACTTTATTAGTTAAAAAATTACCATTTGGAAAAATCACAATTTTTTCATTATTTGAGAAAATATCATTACCAAGTGCATAATTTGCCTCAAATCCAAACATATTTGCAACAGTAGGAAGTACATCATACATACCCATAACGTCAGTTATCTCTCCAGAAAGAGATTTATCGCTAGTCCATATTATAAATGGTGTGTTTTTCAAAAGTTCATATTCATAAGTTCCCATCGGAATATATGTAGGATCCGTTTCATCTTTCACACTATCAGTATTTGGATCATAATTATATAACAAATTAAATTGACTTTTCCCCAATTTAGCTTCATGGTCGCCATAAATTATAAACACAGTGTCTTCATCCAAATTATTTTCCATAATCATATCAAAGAATTCACCTAACGCCTCATCAGCATAATGTGCACTTTTCAAATAATTTCCCATACTAGTATTTTCCAGATAAGGTACAGTAACTTCTTCAACAATATTATTACCATTCTCATCTACTTCATCTAATGTTTTATTAAATGTTATAGAGAAATCTAATTGTGGATATTTTTCCAAATCATTAAACGGAGAATGATTACTTAACGTTATAATAGTTCCCATATAATTTTCATGATTTTTCTTAATTTCCAACAATTTTTGAATAGATTGCTTAAAGAAAGATTTATCAGATAAGCCTAAACCAACATAATCATCTTGTGTTTTATCATTAGAAAATTCATAACTATCCTCTGCGTAAAAATGTTGATACCCTAAAGATTGATACATAGTTTTCCTATTCCAATAATCTCCATTATTCCCGTGCATACTAAAAGTATAATATCCTAAATCATTAAATAGTGATGGTAACGCCTCATAAGTCCTATCATAATAGTTTAAAAATACCGTGCCACTACTAGAAGGCATTAGGCCTGTTGTTAAAGTAAACTCAGTATCACTACTTGTTCCAACACTTATCTGCGGATAAAAATTAGAAAAATATAATCCTTCTTTAGCTAATTTATTTAAATTTGGTGTTATTTCAATTCCATTAACTTCTAAATCAATCAAAAAATTTTGTATACTTTCAGCATGAATAAATATAACATTTTTCCCTTTAAAAATATCAGTATATTTATTATCAGAGGTATCTCTAACCAAACTCAAATAAAATTCTCTATACGTTCTCGCTGCTTCATCATAGCCAAACATCGTATTAACCTTAGGTTCTAGACTTTGTATTACATCATTAAATGTATAAGTATAAATTCCAAATCTTTGAACTATATATTCTCTGTTCCATTGTTTTACAAATCGACTAATTTCTGTACCACTTAAAGTAACAATAACTATTGCTATAACGATATCGCCGCTTATTAAAGTTTTAAAAAACATTTTTTTGCCACTTGTAATTGACTTAGGTTTTCTTTTTAAAACAAAATTATAGACCAACAAAAAAATAATTGGCGCTAAAACATAAATAAAATGATAAAGTTCCAATCTACTAGTAACTGAATCACTAACCTCGCCTAACATTGACAAAGTTCCAATTAAATTAACATAAACAAAAGATGAATAAAACATATAATATATACTATTAACAACACCTAAAAATGTATAAAAAATTAAAATAGAAAAATAATAAATTACCTGATTTTTAGGCTTAATCAAATATCCAAACGATCCAATAATAATAACAACAGTTAAATCACACAAAAATGGTTTAAATGACCATATGTCACCAACAGTATTAAGCCTTAAAAAAAATCCTATTAAAACTCCTAAAATAACATAAGTCAAAAACAATAAATTATTTGAAAAATAATTAGAAAAAGCTTTTTTTAATTTCCCTTTTAATTCAACAATTCTTTCTCTCATATTTCTTCCTTCCAGAAGTATTATACCAAATTAAACATAGATTATCAAATTTTAATAAAAAATAAAAACTGTAAAAATTACAGTTAATTTAATTATTTTTTTGTTGCTCTTACTTTTTTTTGTATCTCATCAAGTTTCATTGAATTAGTCTTTTCTATACGTTCTTCAACATTAATATGGTTAAATGCTAGCCCAACAACAAAAACATACGCCATAAAATAAAACCACATCATTAAAATCACTATACTAGAAAGACCACCATAATATGCATTAAAATGAGCAAAATTTTTTATATAATATGAATAAATTACAGTTATTAACATCCAACATAAAGTAGTAAATATTGTCCCTTTATTAACATATTTACTAGGAATAACATCATCTGGAGCAATAGTATATACCAATTTTATAAACATAAATACAACTAAAAAAGTAATAGGAATATTCAAAACCGGATATAAAACATTAAAAGCATTTATTAAAAGATTATCATCATTAGTAAAACTAGTTAAAATATTTAAAATAGTTTCACCAAATAAAGGAACAATCAATATGAATGTAAATAAAAGCAAGATTAATAATGTCATTATCATAGCCTTAATTCTTCTTTTAATATATCCAGAATTATTTAAATTAAAAATTGTATTAGATGCAATAATTATAGAATCAAATCCATTACTCGCCAAATAAAATGCAATACACAAAAAGATAACGTTTCCCAAAGTAAAACCAGTATTATCCAAAATAGGATAAACAATATCTAAAACTTCTTTAGAAAAATTAGTTTCAATAAAATTTGTTATGACATTTAAAGACAAATTAAAAGAAGTTGCTATAAAAAATATAATTGTAATTATTGGCACAACTGACAAAACAAAGTAAAAAGCTAAATGCCCAGGTAAAATGAGCATTTCTTTTCTTTGCATAATTTCAATTAAGTTTTTAAAAAACTCTTTTAATTTTTGAAACATATTATTCACCCTTATTTTTTCTCATCATAATAAGTGCTTCATTAATAGCATCATCAATTGTTTTAATTTCATCCTCAATCATAGAATATCCTATTGCAGCACCATATGGCTTAGGCAAATTATTAAATTCTTTATTTAATTTATGCATATAAGTTAAAATAACTTTTTCCTCATAACCAACCATGTATACCAAGAATTCATTACCATCAGTTCTAATTATTTCAGAATTTTCTCTTTGAGTTTTAATCAAAATATTAGCAGCTGCCTTTATTTGATTATCGCCCTCTTCATGACCATAAGTATCATTAATTTCCTTAATTTTATTTAAATCAATTGTAACAATGGCCTGTGGATAAACCTTATTGGCTTCCCAATATTCAATATTATCGTTTAAAAAATTTCTATTTTTTAAATTAGTCATAACATCCAAATACATAAGTTTATCCTCTTTTTTTATTTTTTTAGTTACTTTTATTTTTCTATTTAACAAATAAAAGAATAAAGTAATTGCAAATACTAAAATTAATATATATGTGATATTACTTAATATAAAGTTCAATAATATATTAGCATTTTTTTCATTTATTGTATCATTTAAAGCCTCTAACTTAGTTTCTTCTGAAGAAATTAATGTCATATAAAACTCAAATAAATTATTAAAAATCGCATTATCAACGTTCATCAAATAATTAGCCCCTATAGAAGCTTGCCCAAAAAGTCTAATTCCATAATCACTTAACTTATCATTCTTGTAATACTCATATGACTCTTTTTCCATTATGATTAAGTCATCTTCATTTAAATTTTTAAACAATTCATCATAATTATCATATTTAACCAAAATTGCACCGTTTTGTTCAATATAATTACTTAAATTAGTCCCAGATACCATTTTTACTTTTATATTTTTTAATGAACTTAAAGATTTAGTAATGAAATTATTACTATTATGTGCTAATAAAACATATTTAGTATTACCCAAACCAACAGTTGTTTCATAGTTTGAATTACTAATTGAATAATAATTATATACTAAATCAATTTTCTTTTTATTTAAAGCATTAGTTAAATCATTAACGCTAGAATATTTAACATATTTATATGTTGCACCAGTAAACTCAGAAAACTTTTTTAAATATATATTTGATAACCCATTAAATTCCCTATTTATTTTTCCTTCAATAGGTAAATTTTCTACATACCCCACAATGTAATCATCATTTACTATACTTTCTTTTTGAACACCACTTAACTCATTAGCAGTATAATAAATATCAATCAAATTAGAATTAATACTTTTTTTCAATTCTTCTTGCCATTTATTTAAAAACTTAGTAAAAATATCATTTAATCTATCATCACTCTGCGGCATAGTCAAAGTATAATAATAGTTTAACCCATCAAAATGATACACAATATTTAAATCATCATAAATTATTGAATCAATATATCTATAAAGAGGAATTATTGCATAAGAAACTCCCTCATCAAAAGAATTTTGAACTTCTTTTAAACTAGCATATGATTTATAGACAATGCCTGAATAATCTTTCATATATTCTGATACTGCTGACAAATCACTAGAAAGAACAGCAACATTTTGATCTTTTAAATCATTAACTGAAGTAATACTGGTTTTATCGGGAGAAACCAATACGTAATGATCTTTATATAATACCAAATCATTATCACCAACAGTATTTTTTAAATTAAAAGAATAATTAGCATTAATACTAACAACATTTAATGATAAATTAGTATCAAGTTCAAAGTCATTAACAAAATCAATAAAAACACCTTTACCAGAAGAATTAAAAACCGGAATATCACTAGGAACATTTATATCAACAACATTATTAACGTTAGAATTTATCCAATTTTTTTCTAAAAATGAATATTCATCTTCCGAATTAGCAAACAATACTATTAACAAGAATAACAAAGCCAATAGTACGATACCTACCGCGGCAATAATTAAATATTTTTTCTTAACAATTTGATTTTTCATATATTATCTCCTAATTTGTCCAAACAACTTGACTATTTTTTGCGTTTTTATAACCCATTAATGGATAAATTTCACTTTCCTCTTCAGTAGTTTTAGCAGTAATTATAATTTGAATATCATAAAAACTTTTTTCTTCATCACTGAATGCATCTAATGATTTAATTGCTAAACTTTGTGCATCAACTAGTGACAAATTTTCTTTTATATCTATATTTATATAAATGATTTTTCCTTTTACATTTACCACAACTTCATTAAATGCAGTATTTTCAGCATATAAATCTGCCACTTTATCATTTATATCATCAGAAATTTGAACATCTTCAATTCCTTGTAATCTATCACCATATTCATCTTTGCCATTACCAGTATAAAAATATAAAACCAAAGAAACAGCAATAACAACTATACTCACAATAATAACAATTGCAAGAACTAACAACACCTTATTTTCAGATAAAATTCGTTTCACACATGTCACCTCTTTTTTAAATTATACTATATTTTATTTTAGTTTACTAGTTTACATTAATCCAAGTTTACTTTTCAAAATATTTTCATCCCAAACAGCTATATTTAATTTAAGAGCATCTTCATATTTTTTCCCAGGATCTTTTCCAACAATCACTACATCTGTTTTTTTAGATACACTTTCACTTGTATAGCCACCTTTATGTTCTATAAAATCTTTTATTTCATTTCTATTTATAAAATCAAAACTACCGGTAATAACAAATTTTTTTCCAGAATACTCTTCATCAATTTCAATTTTTTTACCATTATACTTAAAGTTTAAACCTAATTCTTTAAGTCTTGCTATTTCAGCTAAATTATCAGCATTACTAAAATAATCAACAATACTTCTAGACAAAATAGGACCAATATCTTTTATATCATTTAATTCCTCAAAAGATGCATTAGATAATTCATCAATACTTGGAAATTGTTTTGAAATCAACTTAGCCTTTTTGGCACCAATTCCATTTATACCTAAAGCAAATAAAAGTCTCTCCATAGAATTATTCTTACTATTTTCAATATTTTCTAGAATATTATTAACGCTTTTATTGCCAAAACCTTCAAGTTCAATTAATTCTTCTTTTTTATCTTTTAACTTATAAATATCAGCGAAAGTTTTAATATAACCATAATTATAAAAGTCTTCTATAATTCTTTCTCCTAATCCATCTATATTCATCGCATCTCGACTTACAAAATGAATTAATTTTTCAATATTTCTAGCAGGACATTTATCATTTAAACAATAACTATCAACAAATCCATTAGGTTTAACTAAAGTTTCCCCACAAATAGGACATTTTTTTATCATAACAAAATCTTTAACATCTTTTCTTCGACTCAATTCAACCCTAACAACTTCCGGTATAACGTCTCCAGCTTTAGTAATGTATACATAATCATTAATTTTTATATCTTTATTCACAACATAATCTTCATTGTGTAATGTAGCACGACTAACTGTACTTCCCATAATTTTAACTGGTTCCAAAACCGCATTTGGCGTAATCATACCAGTTCTACCAACAGTAAAAATAATATCTTTTAATTTTGTCAAAACAAGTTGAGCAGGAAATTTGTAAGCAGTTGCCCACTTTGGAACTTTAGCTGTGTAACCAATCTCATCATATTTAGTCACATCATTTACCTTAATAACAACACCATCTATTTCATATGGTAAAGTTTCCCTTAGTTCTGTCCATTTTTTTATATAATCTATGACCTCATAAATATTCTTACATAATTTAATATTTGGATTTACTTTAAATCCCAATTTTTTCATATATTCCAAACTTTCATAATGCGTTTTAAAAGGAGTTAATGGGTAATGGTATAAAAAAGCATCCAACTTTCTTGAAGCTGTTATAGAAGAATCTAACTGTCTAACACTACCTGCGGCTGCATTTCTTGGATTTTGAAATAATGGCAAACCATTTTCTTTTCTTAAAGCATTTAATTCTTCAAAACTCTTTTTACTCATGTAAATCTCACCACGGACAACTATATCAACATTTTCATTAAGCTTTAATGGAATACTTTTAATAGTCTTAACATTGTGTGTAATATCTTCACCAACGGTGCCATCACCTCTAGTAGCAGCCTGATATAATACCCCATTTCTATATTCTAAACTAACACCCATTCCATCAATTTTAAGCTCAGCAACATACTCAACATTATGAATAATTTTTTTTATCTTTTTATCAAAATCCAATATCTCATCTTCATTAAAAACATTGCCTAAACTAAACATCCCTACATTATGTACAACTTTATCAAATTCACTTATTATCTCTCCGCCAATTTTTTGAGTTGGACTATTAGGCAAAATTTTATCAGGATATTTTTTTTCTAATACTATTAGCTCCTGCATCAATCTATCGTACTCTGCATCACTCACAGAAGGTGAATCCAAAGTATAATACTCATAATTATATTTATTTAATAATTCAACAATTTCTTCCATTCTTTCCATAGTTTCACCTAACATAATTATAAACCATTTATGCATTTTTTTAAAGTCAAATTGCGTTTACCTTATACATCTGATAAAATGAATTTAGGTGATGATATGTACGATGTTGGAATAATAGGATGCGGTCCTGCCGGAATTTTTGCTGCATTAGAAATATTAAAAAATAAACCACAAACTAAAATAATAATGTTCGATAAAGGAAATAATATAAAAATAAGAAAATGTCCTAAATCAATAACAAATAAATGCATTTTTTGCAAACCATGTAATATATCATGCGGTTTTGGAGGTGCAGGAGCGTTTTCAGACGGAAAAATAACACTATCTAAAGATGTGGGAGGATATTTAGAAGAATATATAGGTGAAAAGGTATTAAATGAATACATAAAATATGTAGATGATATATATGTATCCTTTGGTGGCGATAAAGAAGTTGAATTTGATGAAAAATTTGCTGAAGAAATGTACAAAAAATGTAAAGAAAATAATTTAGATTTTATTAAATGCCCAATAAGACATTTAGGCACAGAAAAATGTGTAGAAATAATGACAAAAATGTATGAAAAATTAACAAATTATAAAAACGTTACAATACTGGCAAACACAGAAATATTGGATGTTGAAATGAAAGAAAAAACAATTATAACGAGCAAGGAAAAATATAAATGTAAAAATATCATTTTAGCAGTAGGAAGAAGCGGATCATCATGGTTACAAAACATTTGTAAAAATCAAAATATCGAACTACTCAACAATAAAGTTGATATAGGTGTTAGAGTTGAACTTCCTAGAAAAATAACTGACCCAATTACTAATCACTTATACGAATTTAAAGTATATAATTATTCTAAAACAACTCAAAATGTTGTAAGAACCTTTTGTATGAGTCCAGGAGGATACGTAACACAAGAAAATTATGATAACGATTTAGTATGTGTTAATGGTCATAGTTTCAAAGAAAATAAAAGTGAATTAACTAATTTTGCACTTTTAGTATCTGCACACTTTACCGAACCATTTAAAGAACCAACTAAATATGGCGAACACATTGCCAGACTAGCAAATATGCTAACAGATGGAAAAGTAATGGTCCAAAGATTATATGATTTAAAACTAGCAAAACGAAGCACAAGAGAAAAGCTTAAAGAATTAACTTACGAGCCGACATTAAAAGATGCTGAACCAGGCGACTTGTCATTTGCACTACCAGGAAGAATATTAAATGCGATACTAGAAACTTTTGACGCACTAGAAAAAATATGTCCAGGAATTAGTGGTAAAGAAACAATTTTATACGGGGTAGAAGTAAAATTTTACTCAGCAAAAGTAAAAGTTGATAACAATTTACAAACAAACATAAAAAATATTTATGCTATTGGCGATGGAGCAGGAATAACAAGAGGATTATTACAAGCATCAATAAGTGGAGTAATCGCCGCAAAAGACATAATAAAAAATTTATAAGTAAAAAATAAGATAAAATATAGTCGATCTTGTTTTTTCATTTAAACTAAACATTAAAACAAAAAATTGTAAGCATTTAAAATTCATCTAGATTATCAACTTTTTCCAAACTTTTATGAGTTTTCATTATTTTAACAACACCAACATTATGATTAAAAGCTATAGATGCTATACTTCCTTCAATTTGCACAACAATACCATAACCATATTTAGTATGTTTAACTTTATCTCCAACTTTTAATTCCGAATTTCTTCCCTCATCATACATATCATTGGAAATAATAGTATTAACATTAATTTCATTGCTATCCAACAAATCTGGCGTGATTTCTTGAACAAATCTACTAGGCGAATTCATATCTGTTCTACCAAATAAAGTTCTTTTTTTAGCATTTAACAAATATAATTTTTCTTTTGCCCTAGTAATACCAACGTAACATAAACGTCGTTCTTCCTCCAACTCATCCTCATTATCCATCGATCTAAAATGTGGAAAAACATTTTCTTCCATTCCTGTTAAAAAAACTACATCAAATTCCAAACCTTTTGCCGAATGTAATGTCATAACATTAACACAATCATCTACATCTTTGTATTGACCGAAATCACTTACTAAAGCTATATTTTCAAGAAACTCTTCCAATGAATATATACCGCGCTCTTCAAAAGCAAGAGCAATACTTTTAAATTCCTCCAAATTTTCAAGTCTTATTTCACTATCAAGTCCGCCTATAGTTTCCAGTTCCTTTTTCATACCAGATAAATTTAATATTTGATCAATCAAATCAGACAAATTTAAATTTTTTGCTTCATCAATCAATTCCAAAATTAGATTTTTAAAATCAAGTGCAGAACCATCTTCTATTGCTTCAAACATTGAAATGCCAGCATCATTTGCTTTTTTCCTAATTTTATCTATTGTTTTATTACCAATTTTACGTTTTGGGACATTTATAATACGTTCTAAACTTTCATTATCTTTAGGATTATAAATTAAGGTCAAATAAGCTATTAAATCCTTAATTTCTTTTCTATTATAAAAATAATAACTACCTACAACCTTGTAAGGTATATTTTCTTTTAAAAGCGCTTCTTCAATTACACGACTCTGTGCATTTGTTCTATATAAAATACCAATATCCGAATATTTTTTTCCAGATAAAACCAATTTTTTAATTTCTTCTACAACTTCTTTAGCCTCATCAATTTCACTATAACAACGAATATATTTTATCTTTTCTCCTAAATCTTTAGTACTAATTAAATTTTTTTCTTTTCTTTTAACATTATGTTTAACAACACTATTTGCGGCATCCAATATATTTTTTGTACTTCTATAATTTTCCTCCAAAACAATTAAACGCGCTTCTTTATAATCTTTTTCAAAATTTAATATATTTTCATAATTAGCGCCTCTCCAACCATAAATACTTTGATCAATATCCCCAACTACAAAAATATTTCTATACTTACTTGCCAAAACTTTGCATAAATCATATTGAACAGTATTAGTATCCTGATACTCATCAACCAAAATATACTTATAATGTTCTTGATATCTATCCAAAATAGTCTTATTATTTTTAAATAATTGCAAAGGCAAAAGAAGTAAGTCATCAAAATCTACTGAATTATTATTTTTTAATACAGAAATATATTTTGAATAAACTTTAATTACAGTCTCGTCAACATAACCTTTCATAAATTTACTATACTCTTCAGGAGTCAAATTTTCATTTTTAGCAAAACTAATTTTATTAATTACATACTTAACTGGAACTAATTTAGTATCAACATTAAGTTCTTTTAGTATTTTTTTTATAATACTATTCATATCTTCTCTATCAATAATCGAAATATTTCTTTCAAATCCCAATTCACGAAAATTTTCTCTTATAATTTTTAATCCAAAAGAATGAAAAGTTCCTACAAAAATATCATTAGCAACTTCATTTAACTTCAAAAAAATTCTATCTTTCATTTCTTTCGTAGCTTTATTAGTAAAAGTTATAGCTAAAATATTATGAGGTGGCACCCCACTTTCAATAAGTTTGATTATTCTTGCAGTCAAAACTTTAGTTTTACCACTACCAGCACCAGCTAAAACTAAACAAGGACCATCTTTAAAATTAACAGCTTCATTTTGTTTTCTATTTAATGTATCCATATTAACAACTTCTCTCTATTTTAAAATTTTTATACTCTCAACTAACAATTTCTCTAAACTATTAAACGGCAACTTACCAGTATCTTTTTTATATAACCAATCTAAATAAGCGATTTCATCAGCATCATCAGGTCTACCATACAAAATATTTTTTTTATTAATATAATAACCAAATTCAACATTTGAAGTAAGTCCAAGCATATATGGCTTTTTTCTTGGTATCCAAAAAACAATTAAGTCACATGAACTTAAAGCCTTTAAATCCCAGTCCACTTCCTCCATATAATTAGATTTTGCAACAAAATCTCTTTTTTCAGGAATCAACACTGTACCCGAAAACTCGTACTTTTCAAGAATATCAATTGCTTCCTTTTTCCAAGAAATAGCATTTTCATCGCGTGGAATTGGTCCAGCTAAAAAAAGACTTTTACCTTTAATATCTATGTTTTCCATAGAATAAATTGTATTCACATTAATCACCAAATAAATTATAACAAAAAGTCAAATCGCTTTGTAGACTTGACTTTATTTAATTTTTATTATTATTTCTCCATCCTTAGAATATAAATATTTTTCCCTAGCATATCTCGCAACATACTCATCATCTTGAAGTTTAACAATTTCAGTTTTTAAAGTTTCCTCTTCTTCCAAAATTTCTCTATATAATGATTCTAACTCTTCCTTCTCTTTTATATTATTATAAATTTGTGACCAATAACTAAACATATTACTTACAAAAACTGTAAGCAATGGAATAAATATAATAATTAACAATGTTATTCTTCTTCTATCCTTTTTAGTAACTTTTTTCATACTTTAACCCATCCTATTACAAAGTATAACATTTTAAAAAATGAATAACAATAATCAAAAAATGACTTTACATTATTTTTTCTTTTTTTTACTAATATATTGCACTTTTAAATATTTTCTTAAATAAAAATTATACTTATTAAATATCAAAAACGAAAAAATAAATGTAGCCAAAAAATATATATGCAAAATGCCATTGTTGATTTTTATCAACAATAAAAAATATATAAGCATAAAATCCAATACAAATAAAAAATTAACTAAAATTTTATAGATAAAATTCGTCTTATAAAACAATTTGTAAAAATAAGAATAAAAATATGAGAAAACAACACCAAAAAAGAGAGAAAAAATAAGCGACAAAACTTGAACTTTTAAACTCATTTAAATAATTTAGATAAAACGCTTTCAGTTTTTATTTTCTTATTTCCCTCTTCTAAATAATTAACACTATTAATTTTTCCTTTTATTGATAATGTTCCTTGAAACGTATCTAATTTTATTAGTTCTAGTTCTTCACCTTTAATTAAGATATATCCTAAAACACTTTCTAAAAAAAACTCTTCATTATCAAAGTTCTCTAATTTTTTTACGCCAGTAATATATAAAGTTTTTCTTTCACCTATCTGAATTGAATGATTGAAAGTATTTTCTACTTCTTTTACCTTGTCCATAAATTATCACCTAACTAATAATATTCAAATCATAGTTAAGTAGAACAAAAAAAGCCCAAGAGGGCTATATTAATCATAAATTATTCTTCAGTTGTTTCTTCGTTTGAAACATCTTCAGCATTTTCGTATGCATCTAAAATTTCTTTTTCAAACATACTACGTACTTCTTGACTAATTGGATGACAAATATCTCTATATCCGCCAGTACTTGTTTTTCTACTTGGCATAGCGATAAATAAACCTTTAGTACCTTCAATGATTCTTATATCATGAACAGCAAACTCGTCATCTAGTAATACAGATGCAATTCCTTTCATTCTAGAATCTTCTTTTTCAATTTTACGTATTGTAACTGATGTTATTTTCATAGTTCCATTCCTCCTTGTAAACTAAAATTATTTTACAACATTATAAAAGCAAAATCAAGACTTACTTGTTGACCTATAAATTAGTTTACTATTATAACATTCTTAGTTAAAACATCGACATAAGAAAAAGTTTTTATATCATTGCCTGACTTCAAAGTAAACAAATATGGGTATATATCTTGAACTACACCAATTACACTTTCATATCGATTTCTGCCAATATTAATTTTCAAAATTATTTCTTTTCCTTTTAATTTAGAAATATTCGATTTTATTTTATCTATATTCATCTAAACCTCATTTCTTGGGTATCCAACATTCATAACTCCTTTAGTCTTTAACCCGCCTATTCCATCTTTACCATACTTTGTTTTTTCTAAAAGGCTTAGCAAATCTATGGGTTTACCTTTTTCTGTTAAACAAATATTAGTAGCTATTATCGCAGGATCCAATGCATGAATATTAATTCTTTTAGGACTTGAAGCAAAAGTAGCTCCTGCTTTAATAAGTTCTTCGTAATTACTTTGACATGCTCCGGCAATAATAATTAAATTATCACCTTTAATTTTTCTAGCTTCTTTTACGCATTTTATAAAATTTTCACTATTTTTATATAAATTTTTATCTGAAACCCTTTTTTTTAAGATTGCATCATGCCCAGTTATTATTAAAACGTCAGGGTTTACACTTCCAAGATATTTTCCAACATCTTTATACATTTCAGATTCTTTAATTGATTTTCCATAAGCAGTCACATTCGCTTTTTTATAAAATTCCATGCACCTTTTTAAATAAGAATCATCACCATCTAAATGAAGAACTTTTCCAGGCAAATAAAAATATTCACTTCTATCTAATTCAATTTCTTTAATACACTTATATAAGTCTTCTTCGCTACTTTCTCTCTTATCACTTAAAACTAAATCACTTTCATCAGCATCTGCAATAAGTCTTACATCTACACCTTGCAAAATGCAATTTTTTTCAATTTTATCAATAACTAGAAAAACTATATCGTGATTATAACTTCTTCTAGTTACATAATCACCAACATTTATCATAAATCACCTAATTAAGTATATTAAAAAAAAATAATAGTATTCACTATTATTCAGTTATTAAATATTCATACAAATTTACAAATTCATCAATGCTTATTTGTTCAGCTCTATAAGTTAAATCCTTACCTATTGTTTTTAAAAATGTTTCTATTTTATTTAAATCATACTGACATAAATTATTTTTCAAATTCTTTCGTTTATGCTTGAAAGCATCTCTAACAAATTTAAAAAACAACTCCATATTAGTAAACTCACTAGTATCTAATTTTTTTTCAAACTTTAAAACAATACTATCAACATCAGGTTTAGGAAAAAAAGAATTTCTACTTACGTCACAAATTTTAGTTATATTATATTTAAACTGCGAATAAACACTTAATGAACCATAATCCCTAGTATTTGGACTCGCCATCAATCTATTTCCTACCTCTTTTTGAACCATTATTGTAAAAACATCCGGATTTATTACATCTATAATTTTAGTCACAATAGGCGTAGTTATATAGTAAGGAATATTTGCAATTACATATAATTTATTAAATTTATAATTATTTATATAATCATTGACATTTACCTTTAAAAAATCAGCAAAGACAACTCTTAAATTTTCATTGTTTTTTTCCAATAATTCTAGTGAGCCTCTTAATCTATCATCTATTTCAAAAGCTAATACATAATTTCCTGTTTTAATAAGTTCTTTTGTTAATGCACCATTTCCTGGCCCAACTTCTATAATTAAAGAATTGGGAAAAATATTAGACGATAAAACAATTTTACCCAAAATATTTTTATCATTCAAAAAATTTTGACCTAAACTTTTTTTATATTTAAAGTCATTCATTCTACCAGCCGTACCTTAAAACTTCAAAAGTTTGATTTTTAACTCTACCTATATTTTTTGTCGCATAATTAACATCATCTACTAATAAATCTACATTATTGCCACCAACACCCCTATCCATAGCAATTGCTATAATAGGTTCTTCTCCAATTTTATCCACATTAAATCTCAAAATTGTACCACAAGAATATTTACTACTTGTAGCAACAATTCTAACTTGACCATACTCAGAATCATTAAAATATATTCCACTTTCTAAAACATTTGTCCTAGGATGACAAGCTAATATACCAGAACATAAAGGACAATCACCAACATATGCAGTCAAATCCCCAGTAAAAGTTGCTTCAGCATCGTATAATTCAGCCACATATAAATTTTCATGATTTTCTTCCATAACAGCAACTTCTAACGATTTATTTAAATTAACATTATTTATATTTACGCTGTAAGACGTGTCTAAAACTGTTGTTCCCAACAACAACATCAAAGAAAATAAAGAGATAACACGTACCACAACCAACCATTTTTTAGGTTTATATATTTTCATTTATACACCTCTCGGTAAATTTAATTATACTATTAAACCTAAGAAAAGTCAAAAATACGACTTGCATTATCAGTTGTAATTTCCATCACATCTTCTACTTCAATTTCCTTTAATAAAGCTAATTTCTCAGCAATTACTGGAATATATTTAGGTTCATTTTTATATTTTCTATATGGTTCCGGAGTTAAAAATGGTGAATCCGTTTCTAATAATATGTATTCAATAGGAACATTTTTTATTACTTCACCAAGTTTAGAATTTTTAAAAGTTAAAATACCTCCAACACCCAAGTAGTAGCCTAATTTTATAAATTCTCTAGCAGTTTCAATACTACCACTAAAACAATGAATAACACCTTTAATACTATATTTTTTTAATATTTTAAGAACATCATCAGTGGCATTTCGAGAATGTATTATCACTGGCAAATTATACTTTTCAGCTAATTTTAATTGAGATTCAAAAAAAAGAATTTGCTTTTCCCTATTTTCTCTAGAATAATAATAATCCAATCCAATCTCTCCTAAAGCAATTACTTTCTCACTACACAAAATTTTTTCTAATTCAATAATGTCATCAATAGTACAACTATCAACATTTTGAGGATGTATTCCTACTGCAGGATATAAATTAACATATTTATTATGCAAATCAATGACATCATAACTAGTTTTCAAATCTTCAGCACAATTAACAATATTTTGAACATTACATTTACTAGCCTCTTTCAAAACATCATCAACATTTTCATACATTCCAAAATTTACATGAGCATGTGAGTCCACATACATACTAAAACCTCTTTACATTTCATATTTAATCCATAAATAACTATAATATACAGATAACACTGCAAAAATTATACTATACAAATGAATTTGATCTTTACCAAATAACATTATAAAAATAACTACATCTACTGCTAAAACTGATAAAATTCTTCTTTTATTACTTCTACAATATTCTATTATTTTCATACGCATCAAAGCAAATATAGCAATTTATTTAATAGATTTCAATCAAAAAAACAATCTTTTTCATTCTTTTACATTTTTTTACATAAATCTACAAAATTTATGTAAACTATTTACCTGTACTTCCTAACCCACCAAGTCTTTTATTATCGATAACTTTCTCGTCATCAACAGTTAAAAATTTTACAAATATTCCTTGACACAATGAATCACCTTTTTCAAATTTTAGTTCTTTATTACTATGATTTTGAACAGAAATCCACATATGACCTTCATTACTTATATTATTATAGTAATCGCTTTCAATGATTCCAACCTGATTTGTCAACCTTACATTATATTTAAAGCCTACACCGCTTCTTACTATAATCATAAGCATTTCATCTTCGTTCATAATTACTTTTAAACCTGTAGGAATCTTTAAAACTTCATTTGGCTTTAAAACAATATCATCAATTAAGAAAAAATCATAACCAGCACTATTTTTTGTTTTTCTAATAGGTAATTTATAGGCATTATACATGTCTAAATCATCAATCACATCTTTTTTAAATTGATCAAAACTAATTTTTTCAAATTTTCTCATACTTCCCTCCATTAAAAAAACACGAATTAAGCAATATAAATCGTACAACATATATACTTAACCTAATCAAAGTATATATTAAATAAAAAATATTGTCTAGTCAGTTTCTAACCTAATTTTAAGTAAAGCATCTATTAAATCAACTATTAATTTTTCTTGTTTGTCAATTTCTTTATCAGAAACGCAAATAATTGAACCTACTAAGTCGGTATTTAAAATAATTGGTTTTATATAAAAAAAACCTTTTATTACAATATTTTCAGAAACATTTAAATTTAAACCTACACCATCTTTTCTTTCATCAAATATTTTAGATAAATTTGAACTTATTTTTTTATGTTCTATATCTTTATACTCATTTTTATTGACCAAAATTATACTTTCCCTATCAGTAATTAGCAAAGATATTGGAATTATTTTATTAAATATATTTACATAATCCCTAACCAATTCCTTGAAAGAAAGAAGTCGCTGAAATTTTTTTAAAATTATACTATTTTCATCTATATATATTTCCATTTCTTCGCCATCTTTAATTGCTAAATTTCTTCTAATTTCTTTAGGAATAACTATTCTACCTAATTCATCAATTTTTCTAACTAATCCCGTATTTACCATAATACACCTCATTATTTAGTTTACTAATTATGACAAATATTATACACACTTTATTGACTTTAAAAGACATATAAAATATACTCAAAATAGGAGAGTGAAAATGAATTCTGTTTATGAAAGTATAATTGAAATTCCAATGGGAACTAAAAACAAATTTGAAATAAATAAAAAAACCGGCAAAATAAAATTGGACAGAGTTTTATATAGTGCCCTAACTTATCCAGGCGAATATGGATTTATTGAAGACACATTATCGCTTGATGGAGACCCGCTTGATATATTAATAATAAGTTCATATCCAACGTTTCCTGGATGTATAGTCGATGCTAGAATATTAGGCTATCTAAGCGTAATTGATAATGGACAGCATGATGAAAAAATAATTGCAGTTGTGGATAAAGATCCACGTTTTAATCATATTCAAGAAATAGACGACATCAATCATCTAAAAGACGAAATAAAAGATTTCTTTCAAAATTATAAAACTCTACAAAATATAAAAGTTGAAACTAAAGATTTTCATGATAAAAACTCAGCCATTGAATTAATAGAAGAATGTAAAAAAAGATTTAAAGATACAAAATAAAACCTCAAATTGAGGTTTTATTTAATTGTTCATCAATATAAATTAACAACTTAGTAACATAAAAAACATAATGTTTTTCCAAATTAATTTTGTTCAATTCAATAAATATTGAATTACCGCGATAAATAAAGTTAAATTTTGTATTAATTCTAGAAGCTTGAACAAACAAGTCCTCAATATTTAATTTTTTATATATATTTTCATTTAATCTAATAGAAAATTTTTGATTAGTATTCATTGAAATTATTATTTCATATTTATTAACTAATTTTTCCAATAATTCTTGATACATATATATTTCCAATTTTTCATCTATGTATCCAAACCTATCCAATATCTCTTCATGAACTTTCTCTAAATCACGCGTATTTTCGATAGAAGTAATTTCCTTATGTATTGAAAGTACAACATCTTCTTCATCTGAATAAGATTTATCAATATGTGTTTCAACATCATCTAATATAATGTCATTTTTTTCCTCTTCCTTGTTGTTAATTTCCTCGTTTACTAATTCCAAATACATGTCGACGCCAACGCTATCTATAAATCCAGCCTGTTCACTGCCTAACAAATCACCCGCTCCCCTAATGCTTAAATCACGCATTGCTAACTTATAACCACTACCAAGTTCAGTAAATTCTTTGATTGCTTCTAATCTTTTTTGAGCATTTTCATTAAGAACTTTATTTTTATCATACATTAAATATGCATAAGCAATTCTATCGCCGCGACCTACACGACCTCTTATTTGATACAGTTGACTTAACCCATATTTATCGGCATCTATTACAATAACCGTATTTGCATTTGGAATATCAATACCATTTTCTATAATAGTTGTACTTAAAAGAACATCAAATTTTTTTTCAACAAAATCGCTCATTATTGAGTTAATTTCCACTTTATTCATTTTGCCATGTGCAGACGCAAATTTTACCTCAGGCACTAATTTTCTAAATTCATTTAAAACTTTATCCATATTTACAATATTATTATACAAAATAAATACTTGTCCTTGTCTATTATACTCCTTTAAAATTATTTCTCTTAATATATATTTATCATAAACAATAACATAAGTTTGAACAGGATACCTATTTTTAGGCGGAGTTTCTATTAAAGACAAATCTCTAATACCGATTAATGACATTTGCAAACTTCGTGGAATAGGCGTTGCAGAAACACTTAAAACATGAACATTTTCCTTTATTTTTTTTATTTTTTCTTTATGCATGACACCAAATCTATGTTCCTCGTCTACAACTAACAATCCCAAATCTTTAAACTTTACATCTTTGCTCAATAATCTATGCGTTCCAAAAATAACATCTATTTTACCAGTTTTTAATTTTTCAATTATTTCTTTTGCTTCTTTTATGGTAGTATGTCTATTCAATAAAGCTATATTAACGCTAAAATTTTTAAATCTTTCTAATGCAGACTTATATTGTTGAAGTGAAAGTAAAGTTGTCGGACATAAATACATTGCTTGCTTATTATTTAGAATAGTCTTAAAAATAACTCTAAAAATAACTTCAGTTTTACCATATCCGACATCACCACAAAGTAACCTTTCCATAGGTTTACCACTTTCTAAATCCTTTTTTATCTGTTCCGTAGATCTTTCCTGATCCGCAGTAAACTCAAATGGAAATTCACTCTCAAATACAAGTTGTAACGGATCATCCTTTAAAAATGGCTGTACTACAATCTGTGCTCTTTTCTTATATATTTCTATAAGTTCATTACTAATATCCCTTATTTTATTTTTTATTTTAATTTTAGTCTTTTGCCATTCAATACTATTTAATTTATTTATTTTAGGTTTTACACCTTCTCTAGATGAATACTTATACAACTTATCTATATTATCTATTGACAAATATAACCTATCATTACCTTTATATTGAATTAAAATGTAATCTTTTTTTACAGAATTTTTAGTTATTGTAGATATTCCCTTGTAAATTCCGATACCATGGTTATTATGAACAACATAATCACCTATATTTAATTTTTCAATATCATTAATTTTTTTACCAAATTTATAATTATAAAAAGTATCTTTTTCCCTTTTTTCAACTAAATCATTATCTGATAAATATGTGACATCATTAAAAATAAAGCCTGAATTTAAATCAACATTAATAATTTTAACTTTATCATAACTCTTCTTTACTTTTTTAATAAAATTGACATTCGTAGTACATAAATAAGTGCTATCATTTTTTACTAAATTTAAAAAACAATCAAAATCATTTTTACAATTTACTATAGATTTTGCTGCAAATACATAATCATATTTTCCGGTGTTATCAATTAAATCAACATTTATCTTTTTATTTATCTCCATGTTGTTTAAGAAAAAAATCTCTGAAAAATCATTATCATAATATTTTATTTGATCCACTATGTTTTTCATTATATTTTGACATTGATTGTAATCTTGTAAAACAATATAAGGATTATTTAAATACTCTAATACGCTACTAGCATTATCATTAAAATTATCAATCAATGGTTTTATTAATATTGATTTCTCATCTTTTATCGTCCTTTGACTATATTCATCAAAAAAAGATATGTTAGAAATTTCATTATCAAAAAAATCTATTCTTACAGGATGATCTTCTTGAAAAGGATAAACATCAATAACAAATCCGCGAACCGCATATTCCCCTACATTTGTTACCAAAGATTCTTTCTTATACCCTATTGAATCCAATTTTTTTAAAAATTCATTTCTATCTATAATTTGATCAATAGTAAGTTTAATTGATTTAGACAAATATTCACTTTTGGCTGGTAATTTTTTAATAAAACTATTAACATGACAAATTAATATTTTTTTATCACTATTATCTATTGAATTTAAAAAATTCATTCTCATAAACAATAAGTCGGTAGAAGCAGCTATTGCTTTTTTAGTTAAATAATCATCTTCAGGAAAGATATAAACATTAGATATATAACTTTTTAAATTATTAAATAACTTATTGGCATCATTCAATGTTGGAACTAAAATAATCAAATCAGATTGCAAAGAAAAAAAGATATATAAGATTAATTGATTATATATTTCATTATTAGAAACCGATAATTTTATATCATTTTCTATATTAAAATTAAAAATATTTTTATATATCTCATTTTTCATAAACACCCCTAATTGTATTTATTCATTAATTTATCAAAATCTAATTTTAAATAATCATCAATAATATTAACAACTTTTTGCATAACGTCATCTAATATTAAAAGTTCTTTTTTAGAAAATCTTCCCAAAACATAATCTTTCATATTATATGAATTTCTACCAATACCAATACGAACCCTTTTTATTTTATTATTATCTAATAAATCAATTATATTCTTAATTCCATTATGTCCACCATATGAACCATCTGGCTTAATTTTAATGGTGCCTAATTCAAAAGCCATGTCATCATATATAATTAAAATATCATCTACAGTTATTTTATAATAATCAACAAATTTTTTTACAACTTCACCAGATAAATTCATGTATTTCATAGGTTTTAAAAAAATTGCATTTTTTTCATTATCAATATAATATTCACCGTCAAATTTAGTTTTAAATGAAACATTATTTAAATATTTATTAATTGCCATAAAGCCAACATTATGTCTAGTATTTTCATATTCCAATCCAGGATTTCCTAATCCAACAATTAATTTCATATTTTATTCTCCTCAAACATATTATACAATACATTTTTACTTACGTCATATTTTTTTGAAACATACTTCATAGCGCTTTTTTTATCCATTCCATAATTAATTAACTCTTTTAACTCGTCATATGCTATAGAAATATCTTCAAATTTATCATTATTATCAATAACAATAACAAATTCTCCTTTTGGATCAATATACGTATTAATAGCCTCCTGAACTGTTCCGCGGAACACCTCTTCATGTAGTTTAGATATTTCCCGGGAAATAGAAATAAAATTATTTCCCAAAATATTTTTTATATTGTGTAAAGTTTTTATCAACCTATGAGGCGATTCATATAAAACAATTGTAAAGTTTATACTTTTTAACATCTTTAATTCAGAAATACTTTCATCAACTTTATTACTCAAAAAACCATAAAACAAAAATTTGTCTGCAGGAATTCCTGACATATTTAATGCAGGTAATAATGCACTAGGTCCAGGTAAAGACACAACAGAAAACCCACTTTTTATTACTTCCTTAACAACTACGTATCCAGGATCACTTATTAACGGTGTCCCGCGATCAGTCACCAAAGCCACACTATTTCCATTTTGCAAATTGTTAATAACTTGGGGATAAATCGTTTTTTCATTAAATTTATGACAAGATACTAATTTAGATTTAATTCCATAGTAGTCAAGTAATATCTTAGTTACTCTAGTATCTTCTGAATACACAACTTTTACATTATTTAAAACTTCTATAGCTCTATAAGTAATATCTTTCATATTTCCTATAGGTGTAGGAACCAAATATAGTTTACTATTTTCATCATAACTTTTTTGTAACATCATTACCTCCAAACATTTTTTCAATTTTACTTGAATAATTACCATTTTTAGTATGTATTACTAACGGAGACTCTATTTTTAGCGAGCTTTTGCCATTTTTTACAGCTTCTATCAAAAATAAGTTAGAAAGTTTATCTCTTTTTGGATATATAAATTGAATTCGTTTTGGCTCCAAATTATACTTTTTTAATTTTGATATAATTTCAATAAATCGCTCTGTTCTATGAACTAAATATAAACTACCATTATTCTTTAAAATTTTTCTACTAACAATCAGTAAATCGTCTATTTTCAAGTTTATTTCATGTCTAGCTATAGATTTTACTAAATTTTCATTTATTTTACTAGATTCATTATATTTAAAATAAGGAGGATTTGAAACAACAATATCAAAAGTATCAGATTCATAATAATCCAATAAATTGTTAACATCCATATTTAATAAATTAATTCTTGACGTTAAATTATTTATATCAAGCGATTTAACTGCTAAATCATATATTTCTTTTTGTAATTCGACTCCAGTAAGGCCAACATTTTCATTAACTTTTGTAGATAAAATTAATAATATAGGTGCATTTCCCATACCCAAATCGATGATTTGCCTAGTAGTTGGTTTAACTTTAACAAAATTTGCTAACAAAACAGAATCTAAACTAAAATTAAAATATTCATTACATTGTATAATTTTTAAATTATTATAATTAAGTAAATCATTTGTTACTATTTCCATTATAACCCTCATCTAATAAAGAAATTTCCATGTTTCCTTCATTAGGAACTTCAACTATAAATTTACGACTAAGAATATCAACCGATAAAACTTTCCCATCACCTTTAGGTGTTTTAACTAAATCGCCTACATTTGGCATATCTTTTCTGTTATGAGTATATATATCATCTTCGTATTTCAAGCAACAAAGAAGTCTGCCACATAATCCATTTATTTTACTAGGATTTAAAGATAAATTTTGATTTTTTGCCATATTTATCGTAACAGAATCCAAATCACACAAAAAACTAGAACAACATAATTCCCTACCACAAAGGCCCAAACCAGACACTTCTTTTGCTTTATCTCTAACTCCAATTTGTCTTAACTCTATTCTAGTTTTATATATTGAAGCTATCTCTTTTGCCAAATCTCTGAAATCAACACGATTATCCGATAAAAAATAAAACATCAACTGATTTCTATCAAAAGTAAATGAGGCGTCTAAAAATTTCATATTTAATTTATATTTTTCCGCCAATTTAATAGCTTTATTTAAAGCCATTAATGAATCTCTTGTATTTTTAATATGTTTTTTATAATCTGACTCGTTAGCCTTCTTAACAACACATCGCAAATTATTTATTATTAATTTTTCATCTACATATTTTTTATTTATTACCTTTGCAAATTGTAACCCTCTCTCCGTTTCAACAATAATAAAATCATTTTCTTGTAAATTAAAATTATTAGAATCAAAATAATAAATTTTGCCATTTTCTTTAAAATTTGCGCCTATTAATTCCATTATTTCATACCTCCTAATTCAATCAAAAATTTATCATAAAACAACGAATTATTTAAATTATAATTTATATCTATTAAAAATTTATTAATAATAATTAATCCTCTTATAATATCATTTTCATTAATAAGCAAAGAAATATCTTTTAATTTTGGATTAAATGAATCAACATTAAATCCCAAAAATTTGATTTTCAAAATTTCATTATATATTCCCATTAAGTTTTCTAATAAATTTTTAATATAATTTTTATCATTTTTTTTAGAAATTAATTGATAAGCATAGGGAAAATAACTAATTTTATGTTTTTCTATTAATTCAACTAATTGCAAAGCAGCATTATATGTATCATCATTTTCACAATTTATAGTTTTGTTTTTTTCAGTGGATAAAAAAATAATTTGACACCTGGATTTAATAGTTTTTAAAACTCCTTCTATATTTGAAGTAATTAAAAAAGCAAAAATGTTTTTTTCCGGTTCTTCTAATATTTTTAATAAACTATTTGCACTAGAGGAGTTTAAAACTTCAGCACGATCAATTATATAAACTTTTTTTCCACTTATTTGTGAAGTACTATTTAAAAAAGACTTTAACTCTAATATTTGATTTTTTTTAATAATATCATTTTCAGGTTTTAGAAAAAAAACATCCTGATTATCTTTTAAATCAACAATTTTATTAAATATGTACTTTGATAAAATTAAATTTAAATCATCATAAATATTTTCACTACTAGTGTTAGCAATTAAATAAGCATGTCCAATTTTATTATTCAAACTTTGCTTTTTAAAAAAATCATTTAATCTTTCATTCATAAATTTCACCACTAATTATAAAAAATTTGTTAAAATAATTAAACTAAATATCGCAGGAACTCCTAAAACACTTACAAATACTATACTACACAAATTAATTGGTATTAATATTCCAACATAACCAATAATTAAATTAAATGAATATAACATACACAAAGCCATGACAATTTTCTTTACAATTAGCACTATTTTTTTCAATTATATCACCATTTAATTTTATTATTATACAATTATATTATGAGATAAATTTTCTATCATCAATTGCTTTAATTAAAGTAATAGGATCCAAATATTCTATATCAGAACCAATTGGAAGTCCATATGATAATCTTGAAACTTTAACATTTTTATTTTCCAAAAGTTTTTGTAAATAAAGTGATGTAGTTTCACCCTCAATTGAAGGAGTCAAGGCAATTATAATTTCCTTTACATTATCATTTAATCTTTTAGAAATTAAATTGTTTATATTAAGATCATCTGGATTAATATCATCAATAGGAGAAATTAAACCACCAAGCACATGATACAATCCCTTATAATTTCCTGAAGTTTCAAATTTAAAGACACTTTTAGAATCCTCTACAACACAAATAGTAGATAAATCTCTAGTTTTATCAGCGCAAACATCACATATATCATTTGACGAATAATGCCCACATATTTCACACCTTCTAATATTTTTTTTAAATTTTTTTAGATTTTCAGAAAAATTTTCTACTTCCTCATCTGACATTTCATCAACACAATAAACAAAACGCTCAGCGGACTTATCGCCAACTCCAGGTAATAGTTTAAAACTTTCAATTAAATCAGAAAAATCCTTAGGATAAACCATTTTTAAAATAAACCTTTCATACCACCAGTATATTTACCAAGCTTATCTTCCTTAGTCTTATTTAACTTTTGTAAAGCATCGTTAACAGCCAACATAATCATATCTTCTAAAGTTTCCTTATCGTTTAAAATCTCAGAATCTATAATTTCAACCTTGATAACCTCATTTTTTCCAGAAATCATAACTTTGACAGCTCCACTTACACCCTCAAAAACTGAAGATTCAATGTCCTTGTTAATCCTTTCTAATTCTTTTTGCATTCTTTGCGCTTCTGCCATTAAATTTTGCATATTCATTTAAATCAATCCTTTCAATTTATAGTTTCAACTTCGTCACCAAATATATTATTAGTTATACTTTCAAATTTTGTATTTTTTTTATTTTGATTTTGTAGAACATCTAACTCTGGTAAAATTTCGTACACAACTTTATTTTTTTTATTAATAATAAATTCATTTTTTATGTTAACCCACTCATTAGAATCAACAGACATTACCTTATATTCATTGTTGTATATTTCATATAAAAACTTTTCAATTTTTTCTAAATTAGATAGAAAAACTTTAACTAAAGACTTATCATCAAAACTAAATAATAAATACTCTGATGAAGCAGCAACAACTTTACCACTCAGTAACAAAGCCGCAATATTATTATAAACCTTATTTGCTATAAAATCATTAATTCTTTCATAATCATGATTAATTTTTATCAATTCTTCCTTGTTTGCCGTCGCTAAAATATTATTTATTCGAATCTTTTTTAATAAATTAAAATCAGTATTTACACTTTCACCATTTTCACTCGAACATTCTTTTAGCTCTTTTTTAGGTGTTTGTTTTCTATTTTTTACAAGGTTCACAAAATTATTAGACACATTAGTTTTACAATCATTTATAACACTTGACATATAAATATAATATGTTTCAAACAAATTCCGTTGATTTGTAGATTTATTCATTTGATTTTCTAATTCAATTAAAATATTAGTTAAAATTTTTATATTTTCTAGGTTTACATTAATAGCTATATATTTTTTTTGAGAATCTCCTTGAAAAAAATTATCAACAGTATTAGCAATTGCAATGTTATGAAGTAAAATCAGTAATTGTTCAACAATACCATTTAAATTTTTTCCAGAATTGACAAAACTATCTAAAAACTTCATACCACCAACAATATCATTTTCCAAAATTGTATTTAAAAAATCTATAATTTTATCTTCAGAAGTAATACCTTGCATATCATAAATTTCATCTTCTGTTATATTTTCAGATGATAAAGACAAAACTTGATCTAATAAATTAATTGCATCCCTACATCCGCCATCAGATAATTTTACTATCAATTTAAGTATATTATCCGAAATATCTTTTTTTTCAAGTTTACATATTTGATTTAATTTAGCGAACATTTCTTCGCTATTAACTTTATTAAAATCAAATCTTTGACATCTAGACAAAATTGTTAATGGAATTTTATGAATCTCCGTTGTTGCTAATATAAAAATAACATGAGAAGGAGGTTCTTCTAAAGTTTTAAGTAAAGCATTAAAAGCACCTGTTGATAACATATGAACTTCATCAATAATATAAACTTTATACTTAGCAACTGCAGGTAATAATTTTACTTTAGATCTTATCTCTCTAATTTCTTCAACACCATTGTTACTTGCAGCATCTATTTCTATAATATCTACATCATTTTCTTGAATTTTTTTGCACAATTCGCATGTGCCACAAGCATTGCCATTTTTATTATTCAAACAATTTACAGATCTAGCAAAAATTTTAGCAACACTAGTTTTTCCCGTACCACGTGGGCCATTAAATAAATATGCATGAGAAATTTTATTGTTAATAATACTATTTTTTAAAATTTCAACTGTAACCTTTTGACCTATAACGTCATCAAATTTTTTTGGTCTATACTTCCTATATAATGCTACATAAGGCATAATATCAACTCCATTAAAATTATAACATACTTTACCTTTTGTTTTTAAAAAAACTTTGTATTTTTTCCTTAAATATGTAGTTATCTTTTATATCAACATATTTATATTTTGTTTTAAATTGTTTAATTTTATTGTTTTTTAAAAAATAATAAACATTATCAATTTTTGCCTCATTAATTACCGATTTACACATACTACATGGTTCCATAGTTACATATAAATCACATCCAGTCAAATGCCAAGTTCTTAATTTTTTTGATGCTTTTTTAATTGCTAAAATTTCAGCATGTCCAAGAACATCGTGATGATTATGTCTTTTATTATAAGACTTTGAAATTACTTTATTATTATATACAATTAAAGCTGCTATTGGAACCTCATTTTTTTTATAAGCCTTTTTAGTTAATTTTAACAATACTTTAAAATAATTCATTTTTACTCCTAAAAAAAGTGCACACACGTAGTTAATGTTAAGGCTGCTATTTTCCAATTCTGACCTGATTCCATGCTACGTGTTGCACAATTAAATTATAATATATATTTAATAAATTGCCAATGTTCCACGTGGAACATTGTTTTATATTTAAGAATTATGCCATAGTTTAGTAAAATAATGTTTATTTTTAATGATTTTGTTTAAAATTAAACATAAAAAGATTAATGTTCCACGTGGAACATTAATCTTCTTTTATCTTTCTATTTAAAATAAATAATAATTTGATACTAAATATATTGTTGTTTTTCGTTTTTTCTATATGTTTTTTTCATTCAATGTTCCACGTGGAACATTGAAGTTGCTATTGGAACCTCATTTTTTTTATAAGCCTTTTTAGTTAATTTTAACAATATTTTAAAATAATTCATTTTTACTCCTGAAAAAAGTGCATACACGTAGTTAATGTTATGGCTGCTATTTTCCAATTCTGACCTGATTTCATGCTACGTGTTGCACAATTAAATTATGATATATATTTAATAAATTGCCAATGTTCCACGTGGAACATTGAAATTATTATATTGAAAAACTATATATTTTTTAGAAAATTAAAATGTTCCACGTGGAACATTTTAATTTTCTTCCTTTTCTACCAATGCAATAGAAGTTACGAAATTATCATTTTTTACATTTATTAACTTAACTCCTTGAGTAACTCTACCCATTAATGAAATATTGTTAATATCTATTCTTATAATAATTCCGTTCTTTGTTATAATCATCAAATCACAATTTTCATTTACGGTTTTAAATCCAATAATATTGCCATTTTTTTCGGTTATTTTCAAAGTTTTTACGCCTTTGCTTCCTCTTTTTGTTTCTCTATAATTATTAATAACAGTTTTTTTACCATAACCATTTTTTGTAACAACCAATGCTTGCATTGAATCAGTAGCAACTTCTAACCCTACACATAAATCATTAACTAGATTTATACCTCTTACACCTGAAGCACTTCTTCCCATAGCACGCAACTCATTTTCACTGAATTTTACCATTCTACCATTAGATGAACACATAAGAATTTTATCATCTTTTTTAGATTTTCTAACAGCTATCAACTCATCATTTACTCTCAAAGTAATAGCTAATTTTCCATTTTTGCGTATGTTATCAAATTCACTTATATTTGTCTTTTTTACCAGACCATTTTTAGTAGCAAAAATTAAATGTTGATAAGTAGTATTTCTTTCCAAAACCAAAATTGTGTTAATAACTTCATCCTTTTCAATTGGTAATAAATTTACAATTGGTAACCCTTTAGATATTCTACTAAATTCTGGAATTTCATATCCTTTTAACCTATATACCTTACCTTTGTTTGAGAAAAATAGAACATAATCATGAGTATTCAAGTTAATAATTTGCTCAACAAAATCTTCATCATTAGTTGCCATACCTTTAACACCAACTCCACCACGGTTTTGAGTTTTATAAATATTGCTATTGACCCTCTTTATATAGTTCTTGTTAGTTATTGTTAAAACAATATTTTCCTCAGGTATCAGTGATTCATCCTCTATATATTCAATTGCACTCATATCTATCATAGTACGTCTAGAATCCGAATATTTGTTCTTTATTTCAGTTAATTCGTCTTTAATAATACCTTCAACTAACTTTTCACTAGATAGAATTGCTCTCAATCGATCTATTTCTTTCAATAATTCTGCAAGTTCATTTTCAATTTTATCACGTTCTAAACCAGTTAAACGGCGTAATTTCATTTCTAAAATACTGTCAGCTTGTATTTCACTTAGTTCAAAACGTGACATCAATTTTTCTTTTGCTATCAAATCACTCTTAGACTCTTTTATGATTTTTATAACTTCGTCAATATTATCTAATGCTATTTTTAAACCTTCTAAAATATGAACTCTTTTTTCATTTTTTTCTAAGTCAAATCTAGTTCTACGAATTATTATTTCTTTTTGATAATCAATATATTTTGAAATTATATCTTTTAAACCTAAAGTTTTTGGAACACCATTATCCAACATCAAGAAAATAATTCCAAAATTAGATTGAAATGCTGTATGTTTATATAAATTATTTAAAACAACTTGAGGATTTGCATCTTTTTTTAAAGTTATAGTAATTTTAACACCATTTTTTAAATCAGTATGATAATCAGAAATGCCATCAATTGTCTTATTATGAACTAATTCTGCTACTTTATTTTTCAACTCTAAAGTATTAACCCCATATGGAACTTCATCTATGACGATTAAATGTTTGCCATTTTTTTCCTCAATAGTTGCTTTACTTCTTAAAGTTATCGAACCCCTTCCAGTTTCATAAGCTTGTTTAATTCCACTATTACCTAATATAATTGCGCCAGTTGGAAAATCCGGACCTTTAATATATTGCATTAAACCAAGAACATCAATATCCGGATTATCAATATATGCTATACAACCATCAATAACTTCACCCAAATTATGTGGTGGAATATTTGTTGCCATACCCACAGCAATTCCCATAGTACCATTAACCAAAATATTTGGAAATCTTGACGGTAAAATTTTAGGTTCTTTTTCAGATTCATCAAAGTTTGGTTCAAAATCAACCGTATTTTTACCAATATCTCTTAGTAATTCAAGAGATATTTTAGATAACCTTGATTCAGTATAACGCATTGCTGCGGCACCATATCCTTCAATATTACCAAAATTACCATGACCATCTACTAACATATATCTATAGTTAAAATCTTGTGCCATTCTAACCATTGCTTCATATATAGAAGAATCCCCATGAGGGTGATATTTACCCATAACATCCCCAACTATTCTAGCAGATTTTTTATGTGGTTTATCTGGCGTATAACCTGATTCATACATAGAATACAAAATTCTTCTATGTACAGGTTTAAGACCATCCCTTAAATCAGGCAAAGCACGCGAAACTATAACACTCATAGAATACTCTAAAAATGATGTTTCAATTTCATTTACAATATTATTTTCTTCCAACCTATCCCTAGTGTGATCCATTTTTTTCCTCCTATATATCTAAATTCTGCGCATATATTGCGTTTTCTTCAATAAATTTCTTTCTAGGTTCAACTTCTTCTCCCATTAATTTAGAAAAAGAAGCATCTGCTGCAATTACATCATCAACTGTAATTTTTCTCAATACTCTTTTTTCAATATCCATTGTTGTTTCATTGAGTTCTTCAGCATCCATTTCACCTAAACCTTTCATACGCATAATATCATACTTCGTATTAGCATTTAAAGTTGATAAATACTCATCTCTTTCTTCTTCATTTAGTACATATTTAATAGTCTTACCATGTTTAATACAATACAATGGCGGTTGAGCAGCATAGACATGACCCTGTTCAACAATTGGCCTAAAAAATCTATAAAATAATGTTAACAAAAGAACTCTAATATGTGAGCCGTCAACATCAGCATCGGTCATAATAATAATTTTATTATATCTTAACTTGCTAATATCAAAATCATTACCAATTCCAGTGCCAAAAGCTGTAATTATTGTTCTAATTTCTTCATTACTTAAAGCCCTATCAATTCTAGCTTTTTCAACATTTAAAATCTTTCCTCTTAATGGCAAGATTGCTTGAGTCATACTATCTCTACCTTTTATAGCAGAACCACCGGCACTATCACCTTCGACCAAAAAAATTTCGCAGACTGACGGATCTTTTTCCTTACAATCAACAAGTTTTCCTCCAAAATTAACAACATCCAAATCACTTTTTCTTCTAGTCAATTCCCTTGCTTTTTTCGCAGCCATCCTAGCCCTACTAGCTAGCATTGCCTTTTCAATAATAATTTTTGCTTCATTTGGATTTTCTAATAAAAACTTTTCAAGACCATTACCAAAAATATTAGATGCAATCTTTTTTACCTCAACATTACCCAACTTTGTCTTAGTTTGACCTTCGAATTGAGGATCAGGATGTTTACAAGAAATAATCATAGTTATTCCCTCTTTAACATCATCTATAGACAAACTATCTTCATTAGTCTTAATAAAATTATTTTTTTTCGCATAATTATTAATAACTCTCGACAATGCCATTTTAACACCATCTTCATGAGTTCCACCTTCAAGAGTATTTATATTATTGGTAAAAGAATAAATATTTGAGGAATAGCCATCATTGTACTGCATTGCAACTTCTATCTCAATGTCAGATTCACTACCTTCAACATAAATAATTGAATCATGTATAGGCTTTTTATTTTCATTTAACATTCTTACATATTCAATAACTCCACCATTATACAAAAATTCTTCACTTTTATCGTGTCTCAAATCTATAAGTTTAATTCTTAGTCCTTTATTCAAAAATGCTAATTCCCTAGCACGATTTTTTAACGTATCATAATCAAATATAGTAGTTTCTTTAAAAATTTCTGGATCAGGTTTGAAAGTTACAACAGTTCCTGTCCTATTTTTATCACATGTACCTATTATTTCTAAAGGTTTTACAGAATGTCCACCATTTTCAAATCTTTCAAAATATACATTTTCATTTTGGTAAATTCTAACTTCTAACCAACTACTTAAGGCATTTACAACACTTGCTCCAACACCATGAAGCCCACCACTTACTTTATATCCTCCGCCACCAAATTTACCACCAGCATGAAGTATAGTAAAAATAGTTTCAACAGTAGAAATTCCTGTTTTAGGATGTATACCCGTAGGAATACCCCTACCATCATCCTTGACTGTAACAGATTCATCAGTATTAATCACAATTTCTATATCGTCACAAAATCCAGCTAAAGCCTCATCAACAGCATTATCAACAATTTCCCATACTAAATGATGCAAGCCTCTTTCTCCAGTAGTTCCAATATACATACCAGGCCTTTTTCTAACTGCTTCTAATCCTTCTAAAACTTGAATTGATTCAACTCCATAATTATCACTTTTCATACATCTACCATCCCATCTAAATCTATAATTTTTGCATTTTTTAATATTTTTTTCTTTATATTATTAACATCTGTTGTAGTTATAAAAATTTGAATATTTTTATTTAAACTATCCAAAATTGTATTTTGATTTACTTCATCCAATTCGCTAAACAAATCATCTAACAATAAAATTGGTTCCTCAAAATACTCTTTAATTAAAACCTCTAATTCAGCAAGTTTAAACGATAGCATAACCATTTTTTGAACACCTTGAGAACAAAAATCTCTAACATTTTGTTTTTTTATTAAAAATTCAAAATCATCTCTATGAATACCTGTCTTAGTAATTCCATATTGAATCTCAACTTTTCTATTTTTTTTTAATAATTCAAGAAAAGTTTTTTCATTCAAACCATTATATTGCGAAATATAATTAATACATAAATCATCTGTAACATTCATTTTTTTTACTATTTTTTTTAAATATTTATTAATATTTTCAATATAAGATTTTCTAATTTTATAAATTTCATAACCTAATTCAGAAATTTTATTATCTAAAATATCTAAATAAGATTCATCAATAAAAGAATTTATATATAATTTTTTATAATAATCATTTTTATTTTTTATCAAAATATTATAATCATTTAATAATTTTATATAAGATTTATTTATCTGAGATATACTTATATTTATATAACTTCTTCTATTTCCAGGTGAATCTTTAATAAATTTTATTTCATCAGGAGCATACAAAACAACTTTATATTGACTTATAAAATCACTAATTCTCTTTTTTAATTTTCCATTTATTTTTGTTTTTTTTCCAGATTTTGTTAATAAATATTCCAATTTTATAGACTTAACATCATTTAATATATTTCCTTTTATTTTAAGGTAATCCTCATTAATATTAATAAGATTCGATTCTAAATTTGTTTTAAAACTTCTAGCTAAACATAATACATATATTGCCTCTAAAATCGTAGTTTTACCAACTCCATTATTACCAATTATTATATTAGTTTGTTTTAAATTGCACAATTTAAATTTTTTATAATTTCTAAAATTTGTTAATTCTAAGTCAGTAATATTCATTTTAAAACCTCTTTTGCCCCGTACAAATTAAATAATAGGTATACGAGTACACCTATACCTATTAATAATTATATCACAAATATGTCCTAATTTCTATCAAATTCTTTGTTTTCTATCATTTAATACAACTTGCAACCTTGATGAACGCAAAATTTGATTAGTTACTGTACCAATACTTGCTAATACTTCTAATTCCTTACCATTTTTAAATTTAATAATAGTAGATTTTGAATCTTTACCTTGTTTATAACTTAAAATATTATTAAAACTTACCCATGAACAATTTTCATTTCTTGGAGAATTTAATGGAAAAAATATAATATTAGAACTTTCTTCAATATATATAGGAGATTTATGAGTTACTCCAATTAAAGCTTTTGTTCCTAATTGTCTTCCTTCCATTGTGGAACCAAAATATTCACAACTATGTTCAATAACTTTACTTGCATTTAAGTTTACTTCATATTCGTTATTAGACTCATAAATTTTACTTTTTTTGTCGCCTAATGAACAAATATAAAGCGTTTCATTATTAATTTCATAATCCATAATATCACCCCCTTTTTGAAATTAATACTTTAATTATATCATAAAGCGATGTCAAAATTTGTCGAATTTTGTCAAAAAAAAAGAATTTTTTTCTTTTTTTAATATGTCTTAATTGGCAAAATTAATTGAGTTAAATCCCCTACCTCTGTTTCTTTAATTATGATTGGTTTTATTTCACCATTCAACATTATTATAACCTCTTCTGAAGCAAAACTCTTTAAAGCCTCCATCATATACTTAGCACTAAAAGAAATTTTCATATTAGATCCTGATAAAATTTTAACTGTCATAACTTCTTCTACTTTTCCTATTTCAGGACTTGAACTAGTAATAATTATATTATTATCTTTTATTTCAAGTTGGACAATATTTTTATCTTTTACTTGAGTCAAAAGAGATGCTCGGTCAACTACATCATAAAAATTAGTTAAATTTACTAACAATTTTGTTTCAAAATTAGTCGGAATTAAAGTATCAGTATTTGGATAAGTACCATTTAACAAACTTGATTGAAATAAAATATTTTCATATTTAAACAAAATCTTATTACTAAAACAATATAAAACCAATTCACTTTCTTCGTTTTCTAAAATTTTAATTAATTCAATTACATTTTTAGCTGGAATAACAATATTTATATTATTGTTTATGTCTTTTCCTAATTTAATAATTTTTTTAGATAATCTATAAGAATCGGTAGCAACTGTTTCAAGTATATCTCCAACTATTTTTAAATTAATACCTGTTAACAAAGGTCTACTTTCTTGTGTTGATGTAGAAAATACAGTTTGATTAACTATTTCTTTAAATTTTCCTGATAACAATTTAATTGGTTTATCATTTTCTGAAATATCAATTTTTGGAAAATCATTTGTATCAAAACAATTTAAATTATATTTAGCATTAGGCGTTGATATTACCGCTTTTCCGCCATCTATATCTTCAATTTCAATTTCATCGAAAGGTAACTTTCTAACAATATCCAAGATATATCTACCGATAATAACAATTTTTCCTTCACTTTCTATATTTAATATATCATCCTTTTTTATAAAAGTTTTAATAGTTAAATCATTATCAGTTGCCATTAAAGATAAACCTTCACTATCAAGTTCAAACAATATTCCATTTAAAACAGGAATAATATTTCTATTTGATAAAGCCTTGCTAACATTATTTAATCCTTCTAATAAAATATTTTTTTTAATTTTGAATTTCATTTAAATCCATCCCTTCTTTATATATATATTAATATTATCATTGTTGATAATGTTAATAACATTTAAAATATACTTAAAATATGGAGAATCAGTTATAAATTAGGTTGTTAATAACTAATATTTATTCACATATTTTTTTCTTTAACTCACCTATAATTTTATCAAGTTCAGAATTTGTTTTCAAATCTTTACTTATCTTTTCATAAGCATGTATTACAGTGGAATGATCCCTTCCACCAAACTCCAAACCAATTCTAGGATACGTTTCCTCAGTCATTGTTCTACATAAATACATTGCAATCATTCTAGCGTTAGCGATAACCTTACTTCGCCTTTTGCCTTTTAAGTCTTCTATATGTAAATTAAAAAATAATGCTACTATGTTTTGAATTTTTTCAACTGTATTAGGAGCATAAATAGAATTATTTGTATAATCTTTTAAAGCTTCCCTTGCGTCATCTAGTGATAACTTTTTAATATTCATAATAGCAGAAAAAGCATGTAATCTAGTAATAGCGCCTTCTAAGTTTCTAACATCACTACCACAATTTGCAGCAATAAAATCAATAATGCTATCATCTAAATCAATTATTAAATCTCCACTTTTAATTTTATTTTTAATAATCTTTACTTTTAAATCAAATTCAGGAACTGAAATAATAGCTTTTAGTCCCCAATTAAATCTAGTCTTTAATCTTTCTTCAAATAATTTTAAATCATCAACACTTCTATCGGAACAAATAACAATTTGTTTTTCATCATAATATAAACTATTAAAAGTGTTAGTAAATTCTTGTTGAGTTTTAACTGCTCCGACTAAAAATTGAATATCATCAATCATTAAAACATCAATATCACGATATTTACTTTTAAATAATTCAATATAATTTAAATTATCTTCCTTATTTCCACTATCTTTAGTCAAATTTATAAATTCATTTATAAATTGTTCACTAGTTATGTACAAAACTTTTTTATTTGAATGTTGTAACAAATAATTTCCAATTGCGTGCATCAAATGAGTTTTACCTAATCCACTTTTGCCATACAAAAATAAAGGATTATACAATTTACCAGGTTTTTCAGCAACTGCCAAAGCACTACTATATGCAAATCTATTAGAATCACCAACTATAAAATTTTCAAATGTGTATTTTTGATTAAAATTAGAATAATATTTATAGTCTTCATTTAAATCCTTATTTTGAACATCCTCATCTATGTTAATAACATCATAGTTATCAACATCATTATTTAAATTAATTTTATTTTCACTCTCTAAAATTATATCTACCGTTTGAGAAAATCCAATAATTTCAGAAAAAATATCCTCAATTAGTTCTAAATATAAATTAATTAATTGATTCTTTTGAGCTTCAAAAGGAACTGTCAAAGTAATTTTATCATCATTAATATCCAGTAACTTTAAATCTTTAAACCAAGTCTGAAAAGAAATACTAGAAATTTTAGTAATTATAAGTTTTAAAAATTTGTCCCAAATGTCACTTTTACTCATAAAACCACCCTAAACAAGTACCTTTCAACATAATTGTAAATCATTTTTTATAAATTTAATAGTATTTTTTAATCAATTTTAATAATAAACATAGTTATCAACAACTTAATAACATAATTTTTTCTTATTCTATAATAATTTTCATAAGTTATCAACATTATCAACAATTTTACTATTAACAAGTTAATAAATGTCAATATACTTATCAACACTAAAGTTAATAAATAAAAAAAGTATGAAAAATATGTGAAAAATAAAGTAAAGTTATTAACAATTCTTTTGTTAATAAAAAATATATGTGCATAACTTTAAATATTTTTATCAAAAAAATTGTTAACAATATAAAATAATGTAAAACAAATTTAGAAAAAATATTATTTTATTGACAAAATAAATTGTATTTTATATAATTAGTGCGATTAAGGAGGCAAACTATGAAAATAACACCAAAAGCAAAGAAAAATTTAAAAAAAGTAAAAAAACAAGGATTTATGGCTAGAAAAAATAGCAACGTGTTAACAACAAGAAGAAAAAAAGGCAGAAAAACATTAGTAAAATAACAAACTACTTTAAAAAAAGTAGTTTTTTTTGTATAATCATAACAGCGGTGAATATTATGAATAAAAACTACATCATAAAAAAGAATTTAGAAATTGAAAAAATTATTAAAACCGGTCAAAAAAAAAGTAATAAATATTTTTTAATTTTTTATCAAAACAACAAATTAAAAAACAACAGGTATTGCATATCAGTAAGTAAAAAAATAGGAAAAGCAGTAATAAGAAATAAAATTAGAAGACAAATAAAAGATATTTTAATGAAAAATAAACTTTGTTTTAACAAAGACTATGTTATAATAATAAGAAACAATTTATTAGAACTAAATTACAATGAGATTGAAAAAGAAATAATTAGTCAAATAAAGGAGATAAGATGAAAAAAGTTACTATATTATTAATAACAATACTATTTATAACGACTGGTTGTACAAAAAGTTTTATAGATAGCGAAAGTGAAAAACAATACACAAAAAATATATTATGTCAGCCAACAACAGAAGAAGTAAAACAAGTATATATAAATAATGAAGAAGAAACCGATGTAGATATAACAAAATTATCAACATGCGAAGATTTTAAAATAACTGATGGTGGATATGAAGGACTATGGACATCAATTTTTGTAAAACCATTAGCATGGTTAATAATAAATTTAGGAAAAATAGTAAAAAATTATGGAATTGCAATAATGCTATTAGGAATTATACTAAGATTAATATTGTTACCAATGAGTAAAAAAACAATGGCAATGAACGAAAACATGAAAAAAGCAAAACCAGAACTAGATAAACTTGAAAAAAAATATAGAAATAAAACTGATCAACAATCAATGATGATGAAAAGTCAAGAAATGATGTTAATCTATAAAAAATATAATATTAGCCCAGTCTCAAGTTGTTTAATTGCATTTATTCAATTACCAATATTATTTGCATTTTTAGAAGCGATTCAAAGAGTTCCAGTAATATTTGAAGAAAAATTATGGATATTTCATTTAGGAACAACACCATGGGAAGGAATATCATCCGGAAACTACTACTATATAATAATTTTATTATTAATTTTAATAACAACATATTTATCATTTAGTAACATGAATAACATAAGTATGGATGAAATGCAAGCAAAACAAATGAATATTATGAATAAATTTATGGTAGGTTTCATAGCAATAATGTCATTTGGATTACCTACAGCGCTAGCTTTTTATTGGATAGTAAGCAGTGGTTTTGCAGTAGTTCAAAATATTATTCAAAAGAAAATTGCTAACAAATAGGTAGGGAGTGAAATTAATGGAAAAATATTTATACAAAGGTAAAAGTGAAACAGAAATTTTAGAAGAAGCCTTAAAAGAGTTAAATTTAGAAGAAAAAGACATTTTTTATAAAGTAACAGAAGAAAAAAGTGGATTATTGAAAACCAAAAAGAAAGTTGTAGAAATTGTTAAAGTAAAAGATGTTGCAGAGTTAGGAAAAGAAATACTTGAAAATATAATAGAAAATATGGGTATAGAATGTCAAATAGAAACAAAGATACGAGACAATTTAATTTCTTATAACATATATTCAAATAACAATTCAATGTTAATTGGAAAGAAAGGAAGAATATTAAATTCAATCCAAACATATTTAAAACAGGCAATTTTTAAAAAAATTAATATAAAAACAAACATTGTAATAGATATTGAAAATTACAAATCTAAGCAATTATATTTTCTAATTAGAGATGTTAAAAAAATAGCTAGAGAAGTAACATTATCAAAAGTATCAGTTAAATTAGACCCTATGAATTCATATGAAAGAAGAGAAATTCACAATGCACTAAGCAAATTTGATTACATCAAAACAGAAAGTGAAGGGGAAGAACCAAATAGGTATATAGTAATAAAATACAAAGATAAAAATGAAAAATAGTCTATTAATAAGACTTTTTTTATGCTATATTAGTAAGTAAGGGAGTGACAAAATGAACAAAAAAGAAAAAAAATCAAAGCCAATGAAAAAAGACAAGAAACAATTACATTTAGTTTTAGTATATCCAGATTACCTTGAAGGAGATGCATCAAAAAGAAGTAGTGGAGGAAGTTATAGTGAAGGACTGGCATCTATATCAGCTGTAATAAAACAAGGCGGATATAAAGTTTCATTAATTCATATTAATCATGAATTTGATGAAAAAGAATTTAAAGAACATTTAAGAAAATATAAAGACGCAGATTTAATAGGTTTTAGTACAAGAACAACAGCGTTTGATTACGTAAAAGACTTATTAAAATGGACAAAAGAAGAAAGACCAGATTTATTTACCTTTATGGGAGGATATCATCCAATCCTAGTGCCAGATGAATGTATAGAAGTAGATAATCTTGATGCCGTTTGTGTTGGAGAAGGAGAATATCCAATATTAGAATTAATGAACAGAATGCGTGATGGCAAAGATTATTATGATATAGAAAGTTTTTACTTTAAAAAAGGTAAAAAAATAATTAAAAATCCAGTTAGACCTTTAATTGAAAATCTTGACGAGTTACCATTTCCAGATATAAATCTATTTGATTATAAAAATTTAGATACAACTAAAGTTAACACAGCATTAATTATGTTAAGTAGAGGATGCATATATTCATGCACTTACTGTGGCAATAGTCAATTTAGAAATATATATCCAAACAAAGCAAAATATGCTAGATTTAGAAGCCCAGAAAAAAGTATAGAATTAATTAAAAATGTGTTAAAACAATATCCAAATATAAAATACATATTCTTTAGAGATGCTATATTTAATATGTTTCCGGAATGGTTTGACAAATTTATCGATTTATATACCAAAGAAATCCATTTACCATTTACGTGCAATTTAAGATTTGACATAGTAACAGAAGACACAGTAAGAAGAATGAAAGAAGCAGGTTGCTACACAATAGATATTGGACTAGAGTCAGGAAATAAAGAAATTAGACATAAATATTTACATAGATATACTACTGACGAACAAATGATAAATTGTTCAAAATGGTTTAAAAAGTATAAAATAACTGTATTAACTTATAACATAATTGGTTTGCCATATGAAGATATACATAAAGCACTAGAGACTATAAAATTAAATGCTAGGTTACAAAGTGACCAAATTATTCCAAATGTATTTTATCCATATCCAATGACAATTTTAAAGAAAACAGCTGAAGATGCAGGATTTTTAAGGGAAATAACTCCAAAAACGCAAGTATACATTAAGCAACCACAATTTCCGGATCATCAAGTAATATTCATAAGAGATTACTTTATGTACTATGTTAAGAGATACAGATGGTGTTTTAAAAAAGATACAAAATTTAGAAGAGCATACGAAAAATGGTTAGACTTCTGGGTAACCGGGCCATTAACACCAAGAAGAACACTATCATTTTTCAAAATGGTAAAAGTCAAAAGTATGGGAGTAGCCAAAAAGGTATTAATTAATTATTTTCCAAAGGTTTACTTATTTTTAAGAAATAAAAAGAATAAAATAAATACAAAAACTTCAAAATAACGAAGTTTTTTATTTCCCAGGAAATAAAAAAGCATGTAAAAAGTTTACATATCAACCTTTACATGATATAATCACACACGAAAGAAAGAGGGAAAAACTATGGAAGATACTATAGTTGCAATTGGAACAGCTTTAGGTGAAAGTGCAATAAATATAATAAAATTAAGTGGATCAAATTCCATAAACATTGTCAACAAACATTTTAAAGGAAAAGATTTAACAAGAGTAGAATCAAACACTATAAACTATGGACACATAATAGACAAACAAGAAATAATAGATGAAGTATTAGTTTCAGTATTTAAAGCCCCAAAAACATACACTAAAGAAAATGTAGTGGAAATAAATTGTCATGGTGGAATTGCAACAACAAATAAAATATTAGAAATAATGTTATCTTCAGGAGCTCGTTTAGCAGAACCAGGTGAATTTTTAAAACGCGCATATTTAAATGGAAGAGTTGATTTAATAGAAGCCGAATCAGTTCAAGACTTAATTTCATCTAAAACAGAATCAGCAAGAAAAATGAGTTTAAAAGGAATTGATGGAACAATATCAAAATTAATCAAAGACCTAAGAAGTAAAATATTATCAATTATAGCAAACATCGAGGTAAACATAGACTATCCAGAATACGAAGATGCAGTACTAATTACAAACAAAATAATAAAACGAGACATAAAAGAAATAGAAAAAAAATTACAAACAATATTAGACCAAAGCAAAAATGGAAAAATAATAAAAAATGGAATAAAAGTTGGCATATTAGGAAAACCAAATGTAGGAAAAAGCAGTTTGTTAAACTTACTAATTAACGAGGAAAAAGCAATAGTTACAGACATAGAAGGAACTACTCGAGACATTGTTGAAGGAACAATAATTCTAAATGGAATAGAAATAAATTTTATAGACACAGCTGGAATTAGGGAAACAGAAAATTATGTTGAACAAATAGGTGTTAAAAAAAGTTATGAAATTCTAGAAACAGCTGATTTATTATTAGTTCTTTTAGACAACAGTAAAAGTTTAACAAAAATGGATAAAGATATTTTAAGAAAAACAAATAAAAAAGATGTAATAATCTTACTAAACAAAATAGATCTAGAATCAAAAATAGAATTTGAAGACTTAAAAAAATACAAAATACTCAATATATCAGTAAAAGAAAATAAAGGAATAGATGAATTAAAACAAGCAATAATTTCAAAATTTAAATTAGATAAAATTGCAAACAGCGACTATACATATTTATCTAATGCAAGGCAAATTTCATTAATAAAAGAATGCATGACAATTATAAAGCAAATTGAAAAAGCAAATAATCAAGGAACTGATATCGATTTAATTGAAATAGATTTAAAGAGATTATGGGATAAACTTGGAGAAATTACAGGCGAAACATATAAAGAAGAATTATTAGATGAAATATTCAGCAAATTTTGTTTGGGAAAATAGGTGAAAAAAATGTATGACATTATAGTAGTAGGTGGTGGGCACGCAGGATGTGAAGCAACGCTTGCAAGTGCAAGAAAAGGATATAAGACATTACTAATTACTGGAAATATAAATAATATAGCAGATATGCCATGTAACCCATCTATAGGTGGATCAGCAAAAGGCATAGTTGTTAGAGAAATAGATGCCTTAGGCGGAGAAATGGGAGAAAATGCAGATAAATCACATTTGCAAATAAAAATGTTAAATTCAAAAAAAGGTCCAGGAGTTAGATCGTTAAGATGTCAAGCAGACAAAACAATTTATCCTGAAAATATGATAAAAACATTAAAAAGTAACAAAAATATAACAATATTAGAGGATTTAGTAAAAGAGATTATAGTTGAAAATAAAATAGTTAAAGGAATAATAACAGAATCAAATGAAAAAGTATCATCTAAAATAGTTATTTTAACCACTGGAACATATTTAAATGCAGATATACTAGTAGGACACAATAAAGAAAAAGGTGGACCACATGGAGAAAAGCCATCATTATACTTAAGTAAAAGCTTAGAAAAGAACGGAATTAAATTAATTCGATTAAAAACAGGAACACCACCTAGAGTTTTAAAAACAGCAGTAGATTACACAGAAATGCAAGAAGAAAAAGGAGACAACACACTACTAACATTTAGTAACTTTTATAAACCAAAATATAAAATAAAAGACCAAATTTCATGTTATTTAACATATACCACCCCTGAAACGCATGAAATAATATTAAACAATTTAGATAAATGTGCTTTATATAGTGGTTTAATAAAAGGAGTAGGGCCTAGATATTGTCCATCAATAGAAGACAAAATAGTAAAATTTAGAGACAAAGATAGGCATCAAATATTTATAGAACCTGAAAGAAAAGATGGAATAGAAGTGTATGTAAGCGGATTTTCAACAACAATGCCACCAGAATTACAAGAAAAACTAATACATACCATGAATGGTTTAAAAAAAGCTAAAATAACAAAATATGGATATGCAATAGAATACGATGCAATAGACCCAACACAATTAAAAATAACGCTTGAAAGTAAGATAATAGAAAATTTATATACTGCTGGACAAATCAACGGTACAAGCGGTTATGAAGAAGCCGCAGCTCAAGGGTTAATTGCTGGAATAAACGCAACATTAAAATTAGAAAACAAAGAACCATTAATATTAAAAAGAAATGAAGCATATATAGGAGTATTAATAGACGACTTAATAAACAAAGGAATTACAGAACCGTATAGATTACTAACATCTCGTGCAGAATTTAGACTATTATTAAGACACGATAATGCAGACCTTAGATTAACTGAAATTGGAAGAAAAATAGGCTTAATTAACGACGAAAAATACGAAATATATAAAAAACGAAAAGAAAAAATAAAAATTTTAGAAGAAAAATTAAAAAATATATTTGTTACACCAAATAAAATAAATACAAAATTAGAACAAATGAAATTACAGAAGATAACAAGTAAAGTATCACTATACGAATTACTAAAAAGGCCAGAAGTTACAATGAAACACATAGAAAAAATACTAAATGAAAAAATTGATAAAAAAGCAGGAGAACAGATAGAAATTGAAATAAAATATAAAGGATACATAAATAAAACAAAAAAAGAAATAGAAAAAATGTTAAAACTAGAAAACAAAAAAATACCAGCAGATATTAATTATGAAAACGTTAGAAATATAGCAACAGAAGCAAAACAGAAATTAGAAAAAATAAGACCAATTACAATTGGCCAAGCTACTAGAATCAGCGGTGTAAATCCAGCGGATATATCAATGCTACTAGTTTATTTAAAAAAGGAATATCCAAATGAATAAAGAAGAATTTAAAAATAAAGTAGAAGAATTAGGAATAAAAATAACAGATGAAATGTTAAACAAATTAAACAAATATTTTGATTTATTAGTAACCTGGAATAAAAAATTTAACTTAACGAGAATTACTGAAGAAAATGAAGTATATTTAAAACATTTTTATGATAGTTTAGCAATACAAAAAGCAATAAATTTATATAACTATAACAATTTAGTTGATGTTGGAACAGGTGCTGGATTTCCAGGAATAGTATTAGCAATAATTTTTAAAAACTTGAAAATAGATTTAATAGAAGCAAATTCCAAAAAATGTTCATTTCTTACTGTAGTTAAAGAAACTTTATCACTAGATAACGTACAAATAATCAATGAAAGAGCCGAAAAATATGCCAAAACTACAAGAGAAAAATATGAAATAGCAACATGCCGAGCAGTATCACATTTAAACATAATATCAGAAATTATTATACCTATGATAAAAGTTAAAGGATATTTTTTGCCACTCAAAGGAGAAATAGATAGAGAAATAAATGAAGGATTAAACATTTTAGAAAAACTAAATGCTCAACTTATAGAAATAAAAACATATAAGTTACCTATAGAAAATAGTAGCCGATCAATACCCATAATCCAAAAAATTAATATAACAGCCACTATATATCCTAGAGAATACAACAAAATAATAAAAGACTTGAAAAATAAACAAAAATAATTTAAAATGATAATAGAATAGAAGGGGCTGATAATCAGTGAATAATAGTGAAAATAATATAACAAATGCAATTATAGAGGTTTCTGTTGAAGATATCATTCCAAACAGATTTCAACCAAGGCTAGCTTTTGACGAAAAAGCATTAAAAGATTTAGCAGAATCAATTAAAATTCATGGAATTATTCAGCCATTAGTTTTAAGAAGATTGAATGATAAATTTGAAATAATTGCTGGAGAAAGAAGATATAAAGCAGCATGTATGGCAGGATTAACAAAAGTACCAGCAATAATTAAAGAAATAGATGATAACAAAAGTGCAGAAATAGCAGTTGTAGAAAATTTACAAAGGAAAAATTTAACAGCGATAGAGGAAGCACAATCATACAAAAAAATACTTGATAAAGGATATATAACACAAGAAGAACTAGCTGCGAGAATGGGAGTAAGTCAGCCAACAATTGCTAATAAATTAAGATTACTAAATTTAAGTCAAGAAGTTCAAGATGCATTATTAGAAAATAAAATTAGCGAAAGACACGCCAGAAGTTTATTGGCAATAACTGATCAAAACATTCAAGTTCAAATGTTAAGAAGAATAATAAGCGAAAGACTAACGGTAAGACAAACAGATGAAGAAATATCTAAATTATTAGGTAGACCAATAAATAATTCCATGCCAGTGGAAGAAAAAAATAACATATACGATATTCCAAATACAAATGACAGTCCTACATTTGAAGTGCCAGCAACACAACCAAATACAGACATTAATTCAAATGTAACAAACACTAGCACATTCGAAAATACATCATTAAATGATAACATATTTAATGTAAACACAGATGAAATAAAGTCACATTCAGAAGACATAATAAAGACACCAGAGCCAGCAAATATTGATATGCTTTTAAAGAAAGAAAATGAAATAGAAGATCAAAGACAATTCGACCCAGTGCCATCAAAGAAAATTGATTTAGAAGCGACAGAAGCAAATGTAAATATGGGGGATATCGTAGACGAATCAAAAGTACCATTTAATCCTTTTATAGAACCAGAAAAACCTGAAGTAATGGACTTTTTCACACCAAATATTAATCAACAACCAGAAACAACATCATCAAACTCAATAATAAATGAATTTAGAGAAATGAAAGCAGAAAACAATATAATAGAAAATTCACAACCAAGTACAAATAATAATTTTTCGACAGCAATAAACACATCTAGAGAAACAATTAACAAACTACGCGACTTAGGATTAAACGTTGAATCTGAAGAATTTGACTTTGAAGATATGTACCAAATAATAATAAAAATTAAAAAAGACTAAAAAATGTAGGAAACCTACATTTTTTTAATTTAAAAATAATTTATTAAACGCATTAGAATTAATACTCGGTTCAGTACCTTTAATATAAAAAAGTAAAGTTTTCTTACCACTTTCAGAAAGTTGGCCACTAACAGGATTTACCAAAGAAGCAGTTACACCACTAGGAATATCGTACCAACTAGAATCACTATTTTCTAAAATACCTTCAATAGTTCTAGCCCAAATCCTTTTTGTAATTTTAGATTGATTAGATGAAGTGTCTCTATTATCATCATATCCATTCCAAACCATCACGAGCATGTCAGGGTTATAACCCACTGCCCAATAATCAGTATTAGTACTACCGCTTTTAACAGCAAATTTCTTAGTTAACAAATTACTAATAGTTAACATAGTTGGAGAAGAGTAATCAACAAAATCATAATTATAAGTATTACTTAAAAGTTCATTTAATATAAATACATCACGTTTATTAAGTACAGTTTCTTCTTTATATTCATGTTCATATAAAATATTACCATCATTATCAGTAATCTTACTAATTAAATAAACATCATTTTTAACACCATAGTTAGCTAAAGTAGCGTAAGCATTACTATAATCTAACATTGAGATTTCTTCAGTACCTAATGCTAAAGAAGTATTAGCTTGAAGTTTTTTTTCAATACCCATTCTTTTAGCAGTCTCAACCAAAACATTTTCACCCAAAAAAAGATGAGTTTTAACAGCGTAAATATTATCTGAATAAGCTATTGCAGTAGCAAGAGAAATGTCCCTATTACCATATTTTTCACCATAATTTTTAGGGGAATAGGTTTTACCATTACCCATATTAAAAGTAGTAGCCTCACTTGTAAAAGTTGAAGAAGCCGTAAATCCATTTTCCAATGCTGCATAGTACAAAATAGGTTTAACCGTAGAGCCCACTTGTCTTTCTGCCTGAGTCACACGATTAAATTCACTAGTATTATAATCAACACCACCTACTAAAGCAATAACTTTGCCTGTACTAGGTTCCACAGCAATACTAGCCACTTGATAATCATTTTGTCCAGCCATCTCTTCACTAATAATATTTTCCATCTTCTTCTGAGCATCAATATCCAAATTAGTATAAATATGCAAACCGCCCGACTCAATCAACGAATCTGGAATACTAGATATAGTTTGCAATTCCTGTAAAACAGCGTCCTTATAATAATTAATACTAAGCACAGATTCAGGGTCATCATGACCATAGAATACCAATTCAGTATTATAAGCAATATCTCTTTCTTCTTCTGTAATGTATCCCTCTTCTAACATACTATCTAAAACTATTTTTTGTCTTTTTTTTGCTTTTTCCAAATTATAAATAGGATTATACAAAGACGGATTTTTTGGAATACCAACAAGAATACTTGCTTCAGTCAAAGACAAATCCAAAGCACTTTTATTAAAATAATACTTACTAGCATTTTCTATACCATATTGCCCTGAACCATAATTTATAGAGTTTAAATATCCTTCTAAAATCTCATCTTTAGTATAATGAGTTTCCAATTCTAATGTCAAAAAAGCCTCTTCAATTTTTCTATCCCATGTTTTATCAAAAGTCAAATATAAATTCTTTATATATTGTTGAGAAATAGTAGAAGCACCCTGAGATATATTACCATTTTTAAAATTAATATAAAAAGCTTTAGCAATTCTTAAAAAATCAAAACCCTTATGAATATAAAAATTTTTATCTTCTGTTGCAACAGTTGCATCAATAACATATTTAGAAATATCACTAATTGATGCCCATTTATTTTCTGAAGAACTTTCAAAAAAACTTTTACCTTCATTGTCATAGAAAACTATAGAATTATTGGAGTTAATATCAATTTTTGGAGTAATATAAGCATATAAATAAAAAGCAACATTTCCCAAAATAAAGACAAAAAATAAAAAAACAAAAACTTTTACAACGAACAAAAACTTTCTAAAATATTTCATATTAATCACTATTTTTATTATTAAAAAAAAATAAAAAAATATAAGCAAAATTAACTAATATAATATAAAAAAAAGAATATAATAAAAAAGATTAATAAAATACTTGATTTTATATAAAATACAAGTATAATTTTAGGAGATAAGTGAGAGGAGAAAAAATGAAATTAAAAACAATAACTAAAGAAGAAATTGAAACATTATCGTTTGATGATTTAGCATATATAATATTAAAAGAAAAAGGCAAAAAAATGAAAACCACAGATTTATTTAAAACAATTTGTGAACTACAAAATTTAGATGAAAAAGCCTATGAAGAGCAAATCGCTGATTTCTTCACATTATTAGCCACAGAAAAAAGATTTATACAACTAGATAAAGGATGCTGGGACTTAAGAGAAAATCATTCAATAAAAATCGAGCAAGAAGAAGATGATGAGTTAGATGAAGAAATAATTCATAACGATATTGAAGAAGAAGCAGAAGAAAACTATTTAGACGAAAACAAAGAAATAGATGATGACGAAACAGAAGATGATTTAAAAGATTTAGTAGTTATAGACGAAAATGAATTAGAAGACGAATTATAGCCACCCGTATTTAAATACAAAAATAAAGAAAGGTGAATATAATGGAAGAAAGACTAGAAATAATATTAGAAAGATATAATTATTTAAATGAAGAACTATTAAAAGAAGAAGTTTACACTGATTTTAACAAAATGAAAACATTATCTAAAGAAAAAACATCTTTAGAAGAAATAATAAACAAGTACAAGGAGTATAAACAGGCAAAAGAAGATTTAGAAACAGCCAAAGAGATGTTAAAAGAATCAGCAGACGAAGAGACAATCAATTTTGCAAATGAAGAAATTAAAGATTTAACTGAAAAAATAGAAAAACTAACTGAACAACTTACAATAATGCTATTACCTAAAGATCCAAATGACGGAAAAAATGTAATAGTAGAAATAAGAGGTGCAGCTGGCGGAGATGAAGCAAACATATTTGCTGGAGATTTATACAGAATGTACACAAAATATGCGGAAAAAGAAAACTGGAATATAGAAGTAATAAATGAATCTCACAGTGATAACGGAGGATTTACAATAGTTGAATTTATGCTTAAAGGTGACAACGTATACTCAAGACTAAAATACGAAAGCGGTTCACATAGAGTTCAAAGAGTACCAGTCACTGAAAGCCAAGGCAGAATACACACATCCACAGCAACAGTTTTAGTTATGCCAGAAGCAGAAGAAGTAGATATAGAAATAAAAGAAAGCGATATAAAAATAGATGTATTTAGAAGCAGTGGAGCTGGAGGACAAAGCGTTAACACAACCGATTCAGCCGTGAGAATTACACACTTACCCACAAATACAGTTGTAACATGCCAAAATGAAAGAAGCCAAATAAAAAATAGAGAAAAAGCTTTACAAATCTTAAAAACAAGACTTTATGAACAAAAACTAAGAGAACAAGAAGAAAAAGAAGAAAACAATAGAAAAATCAAAATAGGTACAGGAGACAGGTCTGAAAAAATAAGAACATACAATTATCCACAAAATAGAGTGACAGACCACAGAATAAATTTTTCAGTTATGAATTTAGACAAAGTTATGGAAGGAAATTTAGACGAAATAATAGAAGCATTAATTACTGAAGATACGAGAAGAAAAATGGAAGTAGAAAATGCTTAAAATAGAAGATTTAATATCACAAAGAGAAATAGAAGAATTAAAAAGTATTGGAAAATACACATCAAAAAACATAAAAAAAATTCAAAAAGAATATCCATCTCAATATATTATAGGATATGTGGATTTTTATGGAAATAAAATAAAAGTTAACAATAAAGTATTAATTCCACGTTACGAAACAGAAACTTTAATTTACAAAACTATTAATTACATAAAAAAAAGAATAAAAAACAAAAAAATAAAAATATTAGATTTATGTACAGGAAGTGGATGCATAGCAATAACTTTAAAAAAAGAAATTGATAATAGCGAGATTTGGGCAAGTGATATTTCAAACAAAGCCCTAAAAGTTGCGAAAGAAAATGCAAAAATAAACAATGTAAAAATAAAATTTATAAAAAGTAATTTATTTAAAAAAATTAACGAAAAAAATTTTGATGTGATAATAACAAACCCTCCATACATACCAACAACAGAAAAATTAACAAAAATAATAAAACATGAGCCACGTAAAGCATTAATTAGTGGAAAATATGGAACTAAACACATATTAAAAATAATAAATGAATATAAAGAATATCTAAAAAAAGGTGGATTCATAGCCATCGAGATACACGAAACACAAAAAGAAATTCTAGAAAAAAAATTAATAAACTGTAACTTAAAATATAGTTTTGAAAAAGATTTAGCAAACAAAATAAGATATTTATTTATATTTAATGAATAAAAAAATAATAATAAGACCAACATGAAATAGAAAGGTTGGTTTTTTAATGAAAAAAATACTAATTGCTTTAGGAATAATAATATTAATAATAGTTTACAATACCGAAGACAAAAAATACATAACAATACCAGAAGAATCAATAAGATACAGAATTATCCCAAATAGCAATAGTGCAGAAGACATAAATGCCAAGGAACAAATACAAAAAAGTGTAGAAAAAGATTTAAAAAAAATAATGGAGGCAAATTCAATTAAAGAAACAAGAGAAAATATAATAAACAATCTAGAAAATATAAAAGAAAACATAGAAATAACCAAAAAAAACATAAATTATAATAAAGACGTAAAAGTAAATTATGGATTAAATTATTTTCCGGAAAAAGAATTTATGGGTAACACATACAAAGAAGGATATTACGAATCATTAGTAGTTGAAATAGGAAATGCAGAAGGAAGTAACTTTTGGTGTGTATTATTTCCACCACTATGTATGATGGAAAACGACGATAATGAAAAAGTAGAATACACTTTTTTTCTAAAAAATTTAATTTCAAAAATAATTAATTAAGTATAAATAAAAAAATAAAAACTATACTTAAATAGGTGAGAAGTTTGGAACAATTAACAATAATATTAATAGCTATAAGTTTAAGTATAGACGCATTCACATTATCAGTAGCATATGGACTATTAAACATAAAAAAGAAAAAAATAATAATAACATCCATAACAGTTGGAATTTTCCATTTTTTTATGCCATTAATAGGATTACTTATTGGAAATATACTCACAAATAAATACACAATAAATTCAAAATTTATACTTATAGCAACATTATTAATAATATTAGTAGAAATGATAAAGTCATACAACGAAGATATAAAAGAAAAAGACATGAGTTTTATAGAATCCATAACTTTTTCATTTTTAGTATCCATAGACAGCTTACTAATAGGAGCAGGAATTACATATATAACTTCCAAAATAATACTTTCATGTATTTACTTTTCCATCTTTAGTTTTTTATTTACTTTAGGTGGTTTTTTACTTGGAAAATACATAACACAAAAATCAAAACAAAATGCAAAAATAATATCAATTATAATAATATTTACATTAATAATATACTTTTTATGTAAATAAGAATAATATAAGATTGACTTAATAACATTAAAATAATATATTGAAAATGGGAGAGAATATGAAAAAATACGAAGAAATTATAAAAGCATATAAAAATGGCTATGCCATTCCTCAATTTAATACAATAGATGCAGAATACACTAGATACATATTAGAAGAATGTGAAAAAGAAAAGTCACCTGTTATACTAGGCGTTAGCGAAAAAGTTGCAAACCATTTAGGAGGATTTAAAGTAGCAAGAAACATTGTAGATGCTTTAATAGAAGAATTAAATATAACAGTTCCAGTAATATTACATTTAGATCATGCAAAGAGCAAAGAATCATGCGAAAAAGCTATAAATGCAGGTTTTGATTCAGTTATGATAGATTATTCATCACATCCATTAGAAGAAAACATTAAAATTACAAAAAGTTTAGTTTTAGAAAATCCAAATACAATTATAGAATGTGAAGTAGGAACAATCGGAAAAAATGGTAATGAAGGAATAGTTTATTCAGACATTATAGATATAGAAAAAATAAAGAGAGAGACAAATGCACATCTAATTGCACCATCATTTGGAACAGTACATGGTGTATATAAAGGAGAACCAAAACTAAATTTTGAATTATTGGACGAAATAAGAAACAAAATAGATACACCATTAGTTATGCATGGAGGATCAGGATTAAGTGATGAAAACTTCAAAAAAAGCATTGCTAAAGGAGTAGCGAAAATAAATATAAATACCGAGCTCAAACAAGCTTGGACTAAATCAATAAGAAAATATTTAAATGATAATCTAAACGAAACAGACCCAGTTTTCATAATACAATCAACAAGCACAGAAATAAAAAAAGTTGTATCAAATTTAATACACGTATTTGGAAGTAACAACAAAGCATAAAGGGAGGTTTAAAATGTCTAAATTAAAAATTGAAGGAGGACATGAATTAACTGGAACTATAAAAATTAGTGGAGCTAAAAATAGCGCAGTTGCGTTAATTCCGGCTGCAATACTAGCAAAAACAAACAGCACAATATTAAACGTGCCAAAAATAAGTGATATCAAATATCTAATTGAAATAATGGAATTATTAAATTGCAAAATCAAAATAAAAGACGACACTATGTTTATAGACACATCAAAAATAAAATATCACCAAATACCAGAAGAATTAAGCCAAATGATGAGAGCATCATATTATTACATGGGAGCAATGTTAGCAAAATTCAAAAAAGTAGAAATATCATTTCCAGGCGGATGCAAAATAGGAAATAGACCAATAGATTTACATTTAAAAGGTTTTCAAAAATTAGGAGTTAAAATAAAGCAAGAAAAAAACAAATACACACTTACAGCTAAAGAATTAATAGGCACAAAAATATATTTGGATTTTGCAAGCGTAGGTGCAACAATAAATATAATGCTTGCAGCCGTTGGAGCAAAAGGAACAACTATAATAGAAAATGCTGCAAAAGAACCAGAAATCGTTAATATTGCAGCCTTTTTAATAAACATGGGAGCACATATAACAGGTGCAGGAACAAGCACCATAACAATAGAAGGAGAAAAAGAATTAGATAATGGAATTATAGAGGTATTTCCAGATAGAATAGAAGCATCAACATATTTAATTGCTGGAGCTTTAATAGGAAAAAATTTAACTATCGATGGTGTAATTAAAGAACATATAAACGCAGTATTAGACAAACTTGTAGAAGTAGGAGCAACCTATAAAATAGATAACAATAAGATTTCTATATCAAAAATAAAAAAAGTAAAACCATCGAACATAAAAACGCTTGTATATCCAGGATTTCCTACAGATGTTCAACAACCATTCACAACATTATTAACACAAGCAGAAGGAACTTCAATTATTACTGAAACAATATACGAAAGTAGGTTTAAAAATACAGAATATTTAAACATGATGGGAGCTAAAACAGAATATAATGGGAACACTTTAACAATAACAGGAAAAACAGAATTATTTGGAAAAGAAATATATGCAAGTGATTTAAGAGGCGGAGCAAGTCTAGTTTTAGCAGGACTAATTGCAAAAGGTACAACAATAATAGATAATACTGAACATATACTAAGAGGGTATGAAGATATAGTAGCAAAATTACAAAAAGTTGGTGCTAAAATAGAAGAAATATAAATAAAATTATTACAAAGGAAATGATAATATGAAATACATTAAATTTGTAATTTTTTTTATAAGTGCAATAATAATTTTTACAATATATCAAATAACTTCCAATAATTGCATAACATATTTGGCATTAGGTGACGGTATTGCAAAAGGCCAAACTCCATTTGATACATTTGGGGAAAGTTATGCAGATAATATTTACGATTATCTATCCACAAAAAAAGAAACAAATAACAATTATAAAACATTTACCAAATCAGATTACAGAATAACAGATTTAATAAATGATATTAATAATATTGAAACAACAAAAACAGAAGAAAATTTAACAATAACATACATGCTTAAGCAAGCAGACTTAATAACAATTTCAATAGGAAGTGACGAACTTTTTTACAAACTAAAGCAATACAACGACAAAATAAAAATAGGAAATAAACAAAAAATAATTGAATATATAGATCAAATGTTTATTGACATGGACAACCTAATTTCCACAATTAGAAATTATAATAAAAAACCCATTATTTTAGTTGGATACTATAACCCAATACCATTTTCCCAAACAAATGAGGTTACAATAGATTCAATATTTAATTACATAGACCTAAAATTCAACGAATTATTAGACAAAAATATATATTATGTAGATATATATCAAATATTCAAAAACAAAAATCAATATTTACCAAACAAAAATAACGTATTTCCATCATTAGAAGGATATAACTTAATATCAAACGAAATCATAAGACTAATAGAAGAAAAAAATATTATATAAAAACATTGACAAATTGCCAAAAAATGATATGATACATAAAGAGTTTCTATAGTTAACATTAACTATGGCGAAAGGAGAATGAAAATGAAAAAAGGAATTCATCCAGAACTAAAAGAGTGCAAAGTAAAATGTGCATGCGGATATGAATTTACAACAAAATCAACACTAGAGGAGATACAATTAGAAACGTGTCCAAAATGTCATTCATTTTACACTGGAAAACACATGACAGCAAAAACAGGAAATGTTCAAAAATTTAAAGATAAATATGGAATAAAATAAAGACAAATAAGTCTTTTTTTATTTTAAATAACAACATCAAATGGTATAATAAAATTGGTGGTAAAATGAAAATAGGAATTGCAAGTGATCACAGAGGATACGAAGTAAAAAAGAAACTTATTAAATATCTAAACAAAAAAAATGAAGTTATAGATTATGGAACAGATTCAGGAGTAATAGTAGACTATGTAGATTATGCAGAATTATTATGTAAAGGTATAAAAAAGGATAAATTAGATTTTGGGATTTTAATCTGTGGTACAGGAATAGGAATGAGCATAGCAGCAAACAAAATTAAAGGAATAATGTGTGCCAAAATTGATAACGAAGAAGATGCGTACTATGCAAAAGCGCATAACAATGCGAATATAATAAGTTTTAGTGCCAAAAAAAGCATGCCAATTATAAAAGATATGGTAGATAAATTCATGCAAACAGAATATTTAGACCAACCAAATTACAACAATAGAATAAAAAAAATACATAAATTAGAAAAAATTGTTCTAAAACAAAAAAATAAGAATATATAAATATATGAGATCAAAACATGTGTATATATTCTTTTCTTTTATAATAATATTGCTACTTGTTTTATTATGCTTTCAAATTGATAATGAAGTAAAAGATGAAAAAGTTTATACAAGCACAGAAACAAATAAAGTAGTAAAAGTTAACAAAGACACTAACATATACGAAATGAATATTGAAGAATATTTAATAGGAGTAGTTGGATGTGAAATGCCAGCACTATTTGAAGAAGAAGCTTTAAAAGCGGGAGCTGTAGCAGCAAGAACGTATTTGCTAAACAAATTAGAAAATAATGAAAATTACATTATCTCATCAACAACAAATGATCAATGCTACAGCGATGATAATGAACTAAAAGAAAAATGGGGAAATAATCACGATAAATATAGAAGTAAAATTGAAAAAGCAGTAAAAGAAACAAAAGACGAGTATATGACATATAATGGAGAAATCATAAAAGCATTTTATTTTTCCACATCTAATGGAAAAACAGAAAATGTACAAAATGTCTTTGGAGAAAAATTAGATTACTTAGTTAGTGTTGATTCTAACTACGACAAAAATACCACTCAATTTAATAAAACAATAGAAATTACTAAAAGTGATTTTTTAAAAAAATTAAATTTACCAGAAATAACAGAAATAAAAATAACAAATACTATTAAAAACGAAACAAACAGAGTTGACGAAATAACAATTAATGACCACAAATTTAAAGGAACAGAAATAAGAACATTATTAAATTTAAGATCCACAGATTTTGAAATTACTATCAATGAAGACATAGTAAAAATTACAACAAAAGGATATGGTCACGGAGTAGGAATGAGTCAATATGGAGCTAATGAACTTGCAAAGATTGGTTATAACTACGAAGAAATATTAAAACATTACTATACAGGAATAGAACTAATAAAATAAATGCATAAATAACAAAAAATTGTTCACACTTATAAGTAGGAGAGTGAAACAATGATTAAAGCAAAGAAAATGATAATTCCATCAATCTACATATCTGCAGTGATTTTAATAGTAGCAAGCATTTTATTAGTTATATCAAGTATTAATAAATACTTAACCATACCAAAAGATTATAATTATGCTGTAGACACAAAATTTGAAAACGTCGTACCGGTAGTTGAAACACAAACAACTATAATAAAACCATATTTATCTGAGGATGTTAAAGTAGGAAAATATTTTTATGACTTTGAAGCCGATGAAGAAAGGCAACAAAACAGTATAATATTTTATGAAAACACATATATGCAAAACTCGGGAGTAGATTATGTTAGCGATTCAGTTTTTGATATAGTGGCAGTATTAGACGGAGAAGTAATATCAGTCGAAACTGATTCAACGCTAGGAAACATCATAAAATTAAAGCACGATAAAAATTTAATAACAGTATATCAGGGAATTGACAATATAGATTTAAAAGAGGGGAACACAGTTAATCAAGGAACAATAATCGGAACAAGTGGTACATCAAAAATAAATACTAACTACACAACATCATTGCACTTTGAAGTTTATTATAATGGAGAACTAATGGACCCGGAAAATTTTTATACATTAAACATCGAAGACCTATAGGTCTTTTTTTTATTAATAACAATAAAATTAATTGGGGGTGTTTAAAATTAAAAAAGAAATACAAGAAAGAGTAAAAAATGAAGCAAAATATATATTAAAAACTGAATTAACTATTAGAGAAATAGCCAAAAAATACCACGTAAGTAAAAGTACTGTTCATAAGGATTTACAAAGTCGTTTAAAAGATATAGATATTGATTTATTTTTATTAGTAGATAACATTTTAAAAAAGCACATTTATTTAAGACATATCAGAGGCGGCGAATCTACCAGACAAAAATATTTAAAACTTAAAAAGTCACTTACTTGATTATCTATTATAGGCATTACAAATCCTTTATTTTTACAAGAAAATATGTTATATTGTATAGCATGGAATATAAAAATAAAGAGGCTATTTTATGATAAATTTTGTGATTGTGGAAGATAATAAATTGCATAGAAAAAGACTTAAAAATATAATATTAAATTACATGATGAAAAACAAAATGGAATTTGACATAATTGAATTTGAAAATGATTGCCCAGAACTTGAATCATTAATGATTTCATCTGATAATAACAATATTTATATATTTGATTTTGAACTACCCAATGCAACTGCAATTGATTTATCAAGAAAATTAAGAGAAACAGATTGGATAAGTCCAATTATTGTTTTCACGGTGAACGGCGGAATGGCTTATGATACGTTTAAACAAAGATTACAAATATTAGATTTTGTTAACAAGCAGTATGAAGCTGAAAAAAATTTATTTGAATTATTTGACATTTGTTTAAAACAAATTGTTAAGAAAAAAACACTAAAGTTTAAATATAAAGGCGTTGATTACAACATTGATTTAAACAAAATTTTATATATTTATAGAGATACGGTTGAAAGGAAATGTATCATTAATACGATAAACAATAAAAAGTATAAAGTAATAATGAATATTACAGATTTAGTTTCAAAATTAGACAGCAGATTTAAGTTCACTCATAAAGCTTGCATAGTTAATACTGAAAAAGTAGAAGCATTTGTTTGGAAAGATAATAAGATAATATTTGAAAATGGTGAGGAAATATATTTTCTATCTAAAACACACAAAAAGGAATTAATAAATTTATGAACATAGTTATTGATAAAATAATAACATACATTATTTTAATCTACTGCACCATTATTGAATTAGGAGCATATAGTAAAATTTCATCTAAAAAATTTTCTTTTAATAGCAACAAACTAATAATAATTTTAATGACGTTCATTCAATTTTGCACAAATTATTATATAAACACATGGGTAAAGGTTATAATAAGTTTTCTAATATTGTATTTTCTATTTAAACTAATTTTTAAAGAAAATATAAAAAATACTTTAATTAAAACACTATTTATATTTTTTTTAATTACATCTATTGAACTAATATTATCATTTTTAGTAATATATGTAAGATTTTTAAATTTCACTAATTTAAATTTAAAAACAATTATATTTAAAAACATTTTTACTATAATACTTATTTCAATAGTTCAAATTATATTTAATATCAAAGGATTAACAAAAAATATAAACAAATTGATAAAAATATTAGTAAAAGATAATTTAGTTATTTTAAAAGTTATACTATTTATTATTAACTTATTTGCTTTAATAATTTTAATGAATTTTGCAGTAAAAATAAATCAAACAAATTATTTATTAAACATTTTATTTTTATTTATAGTATCCGTGCTGTATTTTATTTTATTAGAAAATTGTGTAAAGATTGAAAAAATGAACGAACATCAAAAAATTTTATTTGAATATATTTCAAAATATGAAAAATTAATAGATAAAGACAATATAAATCAACATGAAATACTTAATAATCTATTAATTTTAAAAAGTTATAAAAATAAAAATTCAAAAGAATTTAATGATTATTTAGATGAAATGATTTTTAAATTTGATAATAGCGAAAAAGAGAAGTTAAAAAATATAACAAAATTACCAACTGGAATCAAAGGAATTTTTTACTATAAAATTTATGATGTTGAAAAATATAATATTAACCTAACCTTTTATTATTCTAAAAAACTCGATAATATATGGAAATATATTGGAAATCGTGATTATACGAGATTATGCGAAATTATAGGAATTTTACTTGATAATTCAATTGAAGCAAGCAAAAAAAGCAAAGATAAATTATTAACCATTGATATTTTTAAAGAAAAAAATTTTTTAAATTTATTTATAGAAAATAGTATAGATAAAAAAGTAAATATACAAAATGCCAAAAAGAAGTATTTTTCTACAAAGGGAAAAACAAGAGGCTTAGGATTATACATTGCGTATAAATTAGAAAGTAAAAGTAGAAATATAAAGATAAATCAAAAAATAGTCAAAAATAAGTTCATATCAGAAGTTAAAGTAAAAATAAAATAATAAATAATTTTAAATAAAAAAATTAATGTCACGATATATCGTGACATTTTAATTAAAATTATTTATTTTATTAAGCTTTTGGGTGTTTCTGCTTCATCAAACCAAAGTATCCAAGAAGCGCCACTTGTTGTCAATGCAAAAAAAGTTCCTAACGCAGAAGCTACAGTTGCAAATAATCTCATACATACCTCCTTTTCATTTATTAATAAAATATTTAAAGCTTAAGCAATAACTTTATAAATAACTTTTATAATTATTATACTTGAGCCCAAATATTTTATAACTAATTGGTAAAATCATAATTGTTTCAAGTATTACTGAAAAAAATATAATATTACATAAATAATTATTTTGTAATAAAAATATCAAAATTATAAAAATAAACGTTGTTATTGAGCACAAAATCTTATGTATTAATCTTTTTTTTGAATTAATGATTGGTCTTTTTTCAGTATCAGCAGGAGAATATTTTAAAATTGCAAGCAAACAGATTAATACCATAAATATTTGAAAAATTTTATTGATATTTAGTTGTAAACATAAATATGGTATTATCAAAAAAACTATTACTGAGCCCAACCAACATTGCCAACTTTTTCTTGCATGTAAACCAAATCCATTAAGTCTTAACAAGCCATAAAAACAGATAAATAGTAATAACCCTTTTAAAATATTTAACAAATAAGCTATCAAAAATATAACAATAGTTTTTGATATAGTTAAATAAAAAGATTCAATACCATATTTGATTTCTCTTAATTTAATTTCATCAAAATTTTTATATTTAATAATATTATTCATTATACTATTTACAACCACATTTTTCACAAATCCTCCTTACAATTAAAAATATATCAAATTATTTTATCAAAAAACAAAACAAAGACTAATAATAAAAAAAATATGTATAAAATATTAATTTTGTATTTAAAAACAACTAATGATACATATTAGACAACAATATTATAATTATAAACTAAATACATTAATTTAAAAAACATATATACTATAATCAAATCGCGGTACAAATGTCGGATTTTGACGATCGGAAAATCTTGATATATTTTTAGCGGTAGTTTAAGATAGGCTTATATGAAAAGAGGTGGGAAGTGTGAACAAAGGCAGAGTTAAATGGTTCAATAATGAAAAAGGATATGGATTTATTGAAACAGGAGAAGCATTAAATGAAGACGTATTCGTGCATTATTCTGCGATTGAGTGTGATGGCTATAAGTCATTAAAAGAAGGCGATATAGTTGAATTTACATTAATAAAAACAGCAAAAGGAAGTCAAGCAATTAATGTAAAAGAAGTTAAATTAACTACTGTATAGTAGTTTTTTTACGCCTAATGTGATAATATTATATTAGGAGGTAATATAATGAAATATTTAATTCGCGGAGAAAAAATACAAGTTACAGATTCAATTAAAGATTATATTCAAGAAAAATTATCTAAAATGGACAAATATTTAGATAATCCAGAAAACGTTGAAGCAAAAATATTAATAAAAGTCAAAGGTGTGGAACAAAGAGTAGAGGTAACTATTCAAACTAAAGGATATTTTTTAAGAGCAGAAGAATCACATAGCGATTTATATGCTGCAATTGATTTAATAATAGATAAATTAGAAAGGCAATTTAGAAAATACAAAACAAAACTATTAGATAAATCCAGACAAGAAAATATACAAGATAGTTTTGATATAGAAGAAGCGGTAGAAGAAGAAATTGTAAAAAGAAAAAAAATTTATTTAAAGCCGATGGATGAAGAAGAAGCCATAATGCAAATGGAATTACTAGGGCACACATTCTTTGTATTTAAAAATATAGAAACAGATACAATATGTGTCATTTATAAAAGGCATGATGGAGACTATGGTTTAATTGAAACAAACTAGCACTGAAAAGTGCTTTTTTTAAATCAAGTAATATGTTAAAATAAACATTAAGGATGTGATGACATGGGATTTTTAAGTAACATATTTAATCATGAAAATAGAGAGTTAAAAAAATTTGAAAAACTAGCAGACGAAATTATAGAAAAAGAAGAAGAAATGTCTAAATTAAAAGACACAGATTTTAGCAAAAAAACAGAAGAATTTAAAAGAAGACTTGATAAGGGTGAAACATTAGATGATTTAATAGTTGAATCATTTGCATTAGTTAGAGAAGCTGCGTGGAGAGTATTAAAAGAAAAACCTTATAAAGTGCAAATCATAGGAGGTTTAGCTATACATTTTGGAAATATAGCAGAAATGAAAACCGGCGAAGGAAAGACACTAACATCAACAATGCCAGCATATTTAAATTCACTAGAAGGTAAAGGTGTTCACATTGTCACTGTTAATGAATACTTATCAACTCGTGATGCAGAATGGATGGGAAAAGTTTATGAACTATTAGGAATAACTGTAGGAATAAACAAAAAAGAATTAACTCCACAAGAAAAAAAGTTAGCATATGAACAAGACATAACATATACAACAAATAATGAACTTGGATTTGATTATCTTAGAGACAATATGGTTGTAA
>CALVOP010000002.1 GCA_944350345.1 uncultured Bacilli bacterium
GGAAGCGGGACAGCAAGTGATCCGTTTGTATTTACACCAAAAGGTGATGTTAATGTTATAGCATGGACTTTAAATGGGGTAGAACAAAGTGGAGACTTGCCAGGAAAAAATGATGGATATGTTGTTTTAGGTGTAACTTGTACGAATGGGGCAACGGCAGAATGGAATAATAATACATGGGGAATTATTGTAGGCAATATAACAGAAGTTCCTACAAACTGTACAATTAATTTTACAAATCCACAATATTTGTATGCCCAAGTGTTAGAAGATAACCCAAATGTAGAAACAAGGACAGATTTTAGTACAATATTTACAGAGAGTAATAACGGAAACACAATATATAAAGCAAGTGGACAAGATGGTTTAGATACATATTATTTTGCAGGAACTGTTACAAATAACTATGTATATTTTGGAGGATATTACTGGAGAATAGTAAGAATAAATGAAGATAATAGTGTAAGACTAATATATGCAGGAACAAGTGCAGATGATACGGCAGCATTTATAAGTACATCTCAAGCATATAACACAAGTTATAATATTAGTTCATATGTGGGTTATATGTATAATGAGGGAGAACAACATGGAATAAGAACAAATAGCACTATAAAAACAGAGGTAGATAATTGGTATGCAAGTAATTTAAATGATTTTGATGGGTACATAAGTAAGACTGCAATATATTGTAATGATAGAACGGTAGCGAGCGGAATCGTGTGGAATGAGTATTCATATGATATGCCTTATACAACATATACAAGATTAAACATAAATAAAACACCAACGTTTGTATGTAGTAATTTTGGTGATAGATTTACAGCAAGTGCGACAACAGGAAATGGAAAACTAACATATCCAATAGGACTAATCACAGCAGATGAGATAAGTTATGCAGGAGGATTATATGGAACAAATAATACAAGTTATTATATAGTTCAAAATGCATTAAGTGGATCAGACTACTGGTGGACAATGAGCCCAGCTCGCAATTATATTCTCTCTGCAGAAATCATGGTGGTTGGTGGAACTACATATACGGGATATCTATCTAGCAATATTGTCAACAGTGCTCGTGGAGTACGCCCTGTAATTTCACTAAAGGCGTGTGTTCTTGCTTCTGGAGGAAGCGGGGCTGCAAGTGATCCGTATACAGTAAGTTTGGCTGAGGGATGTGCTAATGTAGAAAATGAGATATTAGAAGAAAATACAGTAAGAGTAAGTGCAACAACAAATGATACGAGTATGGCAACAGTAAACGCACCAAGTTCAGTAATAATAAATAGTGGAAGCAGTTACACATTTATATTCACGGTAAATAGTGGATATGGGTATGACAGTGTAAGTGGATGTAATGGAACGTATGATACAAATACAAATAAATTAACAGTAAGTAATGTAACAGATAACACGACATGTACTGTAAACTTTAAGGCGCTAAATCCATTATATGCCCAAGTGTTAGAGGACAACCCAAATGTAAGTACAAGGACAGATTTTAGTACAATATTTACGACAAGTAATAATGGGAACACAATATATAAAGCGAGTGGACAAGATGGAAAAGATACATATTATTTTGCAGGGTCAGTAACAAATAACTATGTAAAATTTGCTAATAAGTACTGGAGAATAGTAAGAATAAATGAGGATAATAGTGTACGTTTAATATATGCAGGTACAAGTGCAGATGATACAGCAGCATTTATAAGTACATCACAGGCATATAATTCAAGCTATAATAATAGTTCATATGTAGGGTATATGTATACTTTAAATGAGCAGTTCGGAACAGGGACAAATAGTAGTATAAAAACAGTTGTGGATAACTGGTACACAAGTAATTTAAGTAGTTATTCAGGGTATATAAGTAAGACTGCGATATACTGTAATGATAGAACGGTGGCAAGTGGATATACATGGAGTGCAACAGGAAGTACTACATTCTACTATGCTGCAAGAGAAAGACTATACACAAATAAAGCACCGTCATTTGTATGTAGTAATGCAAATGATAGGTTTACAGCAAGTACGACAACAGGAAACGGAAAACTAACATATCCAATAGGATTAATTACAATGGATGAGGTATACTACGCAGGAGGATATACATCAAATAACACAAGTTATTATATAGCCCAGAACGCATCTAGTGGAGCGTCATGGTGGTGGACAATGAGTCCGTACAGCTGGGGTAGCTACTTCAGCAACGCTTACATGTTCTACGTGGGCGGGTCTTCTGGCACTGGCTGCTTGAGCAACTACAGCGTCGGCGGCACGATCGGCGTGCGTCCCGTAATTTCTCTGAAATCTTGTGTCCTTACTTCTGGAGGAAGCGGGACTGCAAGTGATCCTTATACAGTAAGTGTTTCTAGTGCGTGCTCAAGTGCGGAGAATACAGTTGGCGGTAATGATGTTGTGGTTGTAGGGTAAATTTTTGTTAAATGATAAAACACAACTTTGGGTTGTGTTTTTAATGTCACATTAATTATTGGTTTTATATTTGAAATAAGTTAATTTATTTTTTTATGTCTTTTCTATCAAATTCATTATGAAGTATTTTTGTTGACCAAAGTATTGAGTATAGTGTTTGATTTATTATTAAATCAAATTCACCTATATATTCGTAAATGTTTGGATTAAAGTTTAGCTTGAATTCATTTAGACCTTTGTATGGATTTTCTTTCGTGAAGTCTCCTGTTATTCCGTTTAAATCTAAATATGAATAGTTATTGCTTTTATAATATTCTATTAGTTTTGTGTATAATATGTGATTTGGGTTTTGTTTTGTGTTTTTGTTAAATCCACTTATTACTATGTTTATTCGGTTTTGATATTTTATTATTAAGGCTGAAGCTATTGTTTGTTTTATTATTCCGTTTTGTATGTAATTGTTTATTTCTGTTATTTCTTGATTTAATGTTGTTATTTTTTTGTCTGATTCCATTTTTTGCTTTAATAGTTGTTTGTTTTTTGTATCATTTATAAATGCTTTGTTGATTTGTTCATTTTCTCCTAATAATTTTGAATATTCTTTTTGGCAGTTTTTTAAGTGATCATGATAGTCTATTTGTAATAACCATAAATCTGACATGTTTGCTTCATTGAATATTTTATAATAGTTTTTATAATATTCAATTGAGTTATTTTTTTTATTTTTTACTAGTTCATAAAACTCATTTAAATTGTATTCATCACCCTTTATTAAAGTTATTCCATTTTTGTCTTTGTTTCTTATTTTTTGTTTGATGTTTTTGTTTAAATTTTCCAGGTTGAATTCTTTTAAATTTATAATTGGATTGTATTTTGGAAGTAAACTTTCAAAATATATATTGTCCTTTAATTTTTTGTAGTCTAAACTTTCTAATGTCTTTATTATTTTTCTTGTTTGCTCATTTATGTTCTTTGCGTTTGTTTCTGGGAATACTTCTGCAAGTGCTATTTCTGGGTTAATTTTTATAAATGCAAATCCTTTTTTAAAGAAATATTTTTTTATTAATTTTGTAAATTCTTTTAAATAGTATTCGTTTTGATAATCAATTAAAAAACCTCTTGGACTGTAACCGTATTTTATATTTATTGCAATGTATTTTGATAATATAAGTGCGGCTCCAATTATTTTTTCTTCTTCAAATACTGCGATGTATATAGGGGTGTATCCGAATTTTTTCATTAAGTTTCCGTACTGGCTTGTTTGATAATAGTTTCTTAAAATATGATTGTTTGCAAAATTATCAAATTCTTTTTCATTTATTTCTTTTATCTGCATTTTTTTCACTCCTTTTTTAAAAATAGTAAATTATTATAGCATAGATAGGTGTAAATGTCTATTGCTTTTTAATAACTTGGTTGTTATAATTTTCTTATGAAAGTATGGTGAATTATGAGTAAAATTGTTGATATAACTTCACGTGAGATTTTGGATTCTAGAGGTAATCCTACTGTTGAAACTAAAGTTTATACTGAAAAAGGTAATATTGGTGTTTTTAGTGTTCCAAGTGGTGCTAGTACCGGTACTAGAGAGGCTCTTGAACTTAGGGATAATGATGAGAGATATTTTGGTAAAGGGGTTTTAAAAGCTGTTAGTAATGTTGGTTTAATTAAAGAAAAACTTGTCGGTGTTGAAGTTAGTGAACAAAGAAAAATTGATGAAGTTATGATTGAACTTGATGGAACTCCTAATAAAAGTAATCTGGGTGCGAATGCTATTTTAAGCGTTAGTGTTGCTTGTTTAAAAGCTGCTGCATTAGATAGTGGTTTAGATGTTTATGAATATTTAAATAAACGTGAAAAGAAACTTCCTTATGCTATGTATAATATTATTAATGGTGGTAAACATTCAAGTAATAATTTGGATATACAGGAGTTTATGATTGTTCCTAAATTTAAAGAGTTTAAGGAAGGTTTAAGGGCTGCTGGTGAGATATTTAATCAGTTAAAGAGTTTGTTAATTAAACAAGGACTTAGTATTAATGTTGGGGATGAAGGTGGTTTTGCTCCTGATTTAAAAAGTAATGAAGAAGCACTTAGTTTGATTATAAAAAGTATTAGTGAAGCAGGGTATATTCCAGGAGTTAATGTGTTTATTGCTTTAGATGTCGCTGCAAGTAGTTTGTATAATAAAAATAATGATACTTATAAGTTAGATAATAATAATTTGTCTAGAGAAGAATTACTTGATTATTATGTGTCTTTGGTTAAAAGTTATCCAATTATTAGTATTGAAGACCCGTTTGATGAAGATGATTATGAAGGATTTAAAATGATTACTGAAGTTTTGGGTAAAAAAATCAGTATTGTAGGTGATGATTTATTTGTTACGAATAAAGAATTACTTAAAAAAGGTATTGATAATAAAATGTGTAATGCTATTTTGATAAAGTTAAATCAAGTTGGAACTTTTTATGAAACTTTAGAAACTATTGTTCTCGCTAAACAACATAATTATACAACTATTATTAGTCATAGAAGTGGGGAAACTCTTGACACATTTATAGCAGACTTGGCTGTTTCATTAAATATTCCTTTTATTAAAACTGGGTCTGTTACTCGTGGAGAAAGGGTTTGTAAGTATAATAGGCTTATGGAAATTGAAGAGGAATTAAGTAAGAATGAATAATGTGATTTATATTGATATTAAAGATTATGAAAGTGCTTTTAATGAGTTTAATGATAAATATATTTCAGATAGTTTGTTTAATTATATAACTACCGAATATGCTAAAAGTAAAAATGTTATTATTAAAATAACTGGTGTTAAAGAAGGTAAACAGGAAAAATTGTATGAAGCAATTAGATATACTTTTAAAGAAAAATATAAAAATTATATTAAATTAGATAAATTTGATGATTGGTATAGATTTTTATTACTTATTTTGGGTGTTTTATTTGTGACTTTGAATCAGATTTTTGAAATTTATTTTTTAAAAGAAATTATGTTAGTTGCTGCATGGGTTGTAATATGGGAAACTGTTTATGATTTTCTGTTTAAAGGTAGTGGTAGAAAAATTAAAAGTAAAATGTATAAAAGTTTAATTAATGCTATAGTTGAATTTGATTAAAGTTTATGATTATTAATAAAAGTGTTTCATAAAAAAATAGAGAATAATAATATTAGAAGACAAGTTTAGACTTGTTTTTTATTATGTAGGAAAAGATTATGAAAACTATTTTAGAAAAATATGAAAATAAAATATTTGAAGATATAAAACATATTGATGAGTTTGGTAATGAATATTGGTTAGCTAGAGAATTGCAAAATGTACTAGAATATAAAAGATGGAATAAATTTTGTAATGTAATAAAACACGCTAAGAAAGCATGTGAGAATAGTAATTATAAAGTTTATGGACATTTTTCCCAGGTGGAAAAAACATCAAAAATGCCTAATGGTGGAGTTAAAAATTTTGATAAATTTCATAATGCTGGATATAAGGTTTTATATAATGGTGAAACAGCAAATGATATTGCTAAAAGAAAGGTTTATAGATAAATTAAAATAAAAGGAGTTTAAATGAAAAATGAAATAATATTATTTGAAAATCAAAATGTTAAGTTAGAAGTAAATATGAAAGATGAAACAGTGTGGCTAAATCAAGAACAAATGGTTAAATTGTTTGAAAGAGACCAATCGGTAATAGCTAGACATATTAGAAATATTTTTAAAGAAGGAGAACTAATTAAAAAAAGTAATATGCAAAAAATGCATATTGCAAACTCGGATAAGCCAGTAATATTTTATAATTTAGATGTAATCATAAGTGTTGGTTATAGAGTAAAATCTAAAAATGGCATTATTTTTAGAAAATGGGCTAATAAAGTCTTAAAAGATTATTTAATTAAGGGTTATGCTGTTAATTATAAAAGATTAGAGTATCTTGAAAAAACGATTAAATTAATTGATATTGCAGGAAGAATTAGTGAAGATTTAAAGGGGAGTGAAGCTAAAGAAATTATTAAAGTTATTAATAATTATTCAAATGCTTTTAATATGCTTGATGATTATGATTATAAAAGAATTATTAAGCCTAGTGGTAGAAAAGATAATAAAAAAATAACATATGATGAATGCTTAAATGTTATAAAAAGTTTGAAATATAAAATTAAAAGTAATTTATTTGCGCTTGAAAGGGAAAATGGATTGAACTCTATTATAAGGAATATTTATCAAAGTTTTGATGGAAAAGACTTGTATGCTTCTATAGAAGAAAAAGCTGCTAACTTTTTATATTTAATTACTAAAAATCATGTGTTTATTGATGGAAATAAGAGAATTGCAGCAACTTTATTTATATATTTTTTAGAGTTTTATAATATTTTGTATGATGAAAGTGGACAAGTTATTGATAATAATACTTTAGTGGCTCTTACGTTATTGATTGCTCAGTCTGATCCTAGGGAAAAAGAAGTTTTAATTGATTTAATAATGAATTTTTTAGTGAAAAATTTTTGATGTCAAATAGTTTAAATATAAAATATTTGTGTTTTTAATAGTTTTATAGTATAATTAGTGTATGAATTGGAGGGGTTTTATGTATATTTTAGTTATAATTATTGGTTTCTTTATGTTTATTGATTGTATTAGATCAGGATTTGGATATAAAGGCAAGAAAAGAAGATAAAAGAAAAGGAATGTGAAATCGTGGAAGTTTTATTAATTATTATATCAATTTTATTAATAGCTATTGTACTTTTACAAAGTAATAAAGCTAGTGAAGCAGGACAAATTATTACTGGTGGTAATACAATACTTATGGGTAATATGAAAGAAAGAGGTAGTGAAAAATTTATAACTAGACTTACTTATACTTTAGGTTTTCTATTTATAATTGTTTCATTAATCTTATCTATATAAAGAAAGCAAATGCTTTCTTTTTTAGGATGTTTATGAAAGATATATTTGGTTATACTTTGGAAGAATTAGAAGTTTTTTTAGTTGAAATGGGATTTAAAAAATATAATGCATCTCAGGTTTTTGACTGGATTTATAAAAAGAATATTTTTGATTTTTCTCTTATGAGTAATATTAGTAAAAGTTTGAAATGTTTTTTAAATGATAATTTTTGTGCTAATTTATTAAAGGTTTCTAAAGTCGTTAGAGATGAAAAAAGTAGTAAATATTTGTTAGAACTTAGCGACGAAAATAAAATTGAATGTGTTCTTTTAAAACATGATTATGGTAATTCTTTGTGTGTTAGTTCTCAAGTTGGTTGTAATATGGGTTGTGCTTTTTGTGAAAGTGGTAGGTTAAAAAAAGTAAGAGATTTGTCTTTAGGTGAAATGGTTCTTCAAATTGTTACAGTTCTAGTGGAAGAATGTATTAGGATTGATAGTGTTGTTGTAATGGGAATAGGTGAACCTTTTGATAATTTTGATGTTTTAAAAAGATTTATTAGTGTTATTACTTGTCCTTTTGGACTAGAAATAGGTCAAAGACATATTACTGTATCTACTTGTGGACTTGTTCCTAAGATTAAAGAATTTGCTTCTTTAAATACTCAGGTTAATTTAGCTATTAGTCTTCACGCGGGTAGTGATGAAGTTAGAAATAAACTTATGAATATTAATCGTGTTTATCCTATTAAAGATGTGTTTGATGCATTAGATTTTTATATTTTTAAAACTAATAGAAGAGTAACTATTGAATATATTTTAATTGATGGCATTAATGATAGTGAAAAGGATGCATTAGATTTAGTGTCTTTAGTTAAAGGTAAACTTATGTATGTTAATTTGATACCTTATAATGAAACTAGTAATTTTACATTTAAAAGAAGTAATGAGTTTAAAATAAATAAGTTTTATGATATACTTAAGAAGAATGGTATAAATGTGATAATAAGAAAGAATATTGCAGGTGGTATTAATGCTGCTTGTGGACAACTTAGAGCAAAGGAGAGTGCATAAAAGTGATATTTCATTATCAAACTGATGCAGGTAAAGTTAGAAGTCACAATGAGGATAGTGTGACTATTGTTAGTAATAAAAGTGGAGAATATTTATTAGTTGTAGCTGATGGTATGGGAGGACACCGTGCAGGTGAAATTGCTTCTAGTATGGCTGTTACAGAATTGGGTAGTAGATTTCAAAAACTAGGCAGTATCGGAAATAAGATAGATGCAGTTAACTGGTTAAAAGAGATAATAGAAGAGATTAATTTGAATATTATTAAATATGCCAATGAACACGTTGATTCTACTGGGCTTGGCACTACTTGTGTCGCTGCTGTTTTGACTAATGATTATTTAATTTTTGCTAATGTTGGGGACTCAAGTGGTTTTGTTAAGAAAGATGGTAAATTATATAAAGTTACTAAAGATCATACTTTAGTTAATATATTAGTTGAGACTGGTGAACTTAGACCTGAAGAGGCAGAACACCATCCTCAGAAAAACGTACTTATGAGAGCTCTTGGAGCGAGTGAAAAGGTTGACGTTGATATATTTGCAGTGGAAGACCCGGTTGATGAGATTATATTGTGTAGTGATGGACTTACTAATATGTTAACGGTTGAACAGATTGAGAAAGTGTTAAATGAAGATGACTTATCAATAGAGGAAAAAGTGAATAAATTAATTAATAAAAGTAATATGAGGGGCGGCAATGATAACATTAGTGTAGCTTATTTAATTAAGAAGAGTGGTGATACAGTTGATAGTAAAGGGTTCTAAAATTAATGATAGATATCAAATTATTAAGACTTTAGGTGAAGGTGGAATGGCCAATGTTTATTTGGCTTATGATACTATTTTGGATAGAAAAGTCGCCGTTAAAGTTTTAAGGGGTGACCTTGCAAATGATGAAAAGTTTGTTAGGCGTTTTCAACGTGAAGCTTTATCTGCTTCTAGTTTATCTCATCCTAACATCGTTGAAATGTATGATGTTGGTGAAGATGATGGACAGTATTATATTGTGATGGAATATGTTGAAGGTATAACTTTAAAGCAACTTCTTAAGAAACGTGGTAGTCTTACTATAACTGAAGTCATGGATATTATGAGTCAGTTAACTGATGGTATGGCTCATGCTCATGATAGTTTTATTGTTCATAGAGATATAAAACCTCAAAACATAATGATACTTGAAAACGGCGTCATTAAGATAACTGATTTTGGTATAGCTATGGCACTTAATTCTACTCAACTTACTCAAACTAATAGTGTAATGGGTAGTGTTCATTACTTACCACCAGAGCAAGCAAATGGTAAGGGTTCAACTATTAAAAGTGATATTTATTCTATGGGAATACTTATGTATGAACTTTTAACAGGTGGTGTTCCTTACAAAGGTGATAATGCTGTTGAAATTGCACTTAAACATTTAAAAGAACCTCTTCCTTCTATTAGAAAAGTTTTACCCGAGTTACCTCAATCAGTTGAAAATATCATTTTGAAAAGTACTGCTAAAAATCCACAAAATAGATATAAAGATGCTCGCGCTATGCATGAAGATATTGTAACTGCTTTGACTGATGAACGTGCGAATGAAAAAAGGTATGTTTATCCTTTCCCTGAAAATGATATTGAAAATACTAAGGTGTTAGATAATACAATTAAAGAAGTTAAAGAAAAGGATAAAAAAGAAAAGGAAAATGAAAAGAAAAAGCTAGATTTTGAAATGAGAGAGGAAAATAGGAAACAAAATAAGATTTTAATTATTCTTGCATCTATTTTTGCAGGACTTGTAGTTATAACTGCATCCGTTGTAGTATTGCTTCCTAAACTTATGACAAAAGATAATATTGAAATACCTGACACTGTTATTGGGTTAAGTGAAAATGATGCGTATAATGACTTAGTTAAGTTAGGTTTTAATGTAGAAGTTAGTGATACTAAGGTGTCTAGTGATGATATTGAAGAAGGCCACGTAGTAAGAACTAGTCCTGAAGTGGGTAAAATAGTTAAAGAAGGTAGCACAGTTAAGTTGTTCTTATCTAGTGGTGAAGGTACTTTTGAGATTCCTGCTAGTTATATAGGTAGGAATTATATAGAAGTTAAAACTTTACTTGAAACAAATGAAGCTAATGTTATAGTAGAAACTATTAAAGTTAGTGAAGACGATGATTATGAAGCTGATACTGTTATAGATATATCTCCTAAAGTTGGAGAAAAAGTTAAAAAGGGTTCAACTGTTACAATATATATTCCTGAAGTTGAAAAGAAATATCCTGACTTTGTTAAAGAAAATTATACAGTTGATAAAGTAAAAGATTTTTGTGAAGAAAATAATATTAATTTGGTAATTAAATATGAAGAAACTGACGAATATGTAGAAGGAACAATTCTTTATCAGAGTAGACCTGCTGAATCTGTAGTAGTAGAAGGAATTACTTTAAATATTACAGTTTCAACTAAACCAGAAATAGAAGAACCAATTATAGATGAAGAAGGAAATTTAGATATTAATCCAGGGGAAAATGATGAAACAACAGAATAATATAAAAGAAGGTAAGATTGTTAAAATAAATAAAGATTTGTACACTGTTCTATGTGATGAACGTGTACTTTCTTGTTATGTTAGGGGAAAACTTAAAGAGGATAAATTGACTGTTGGTGATAATGTTTTAGTCGATGTAAATAGTTTGACTATTGAAAAACAGTTGCCTAGAAAAAATACTCTTATTAGGCCTCTTGTGTCTAATATTGACTTACTTTTTATTGTTGTTAGTACTGAAGTTCCTGTTTTTAGTGAGTATTTGCTCGATAAGATGCTTTCTCTTTCTATTTATAATAAAATTGAGCCTATTATTATTGTTACAAAACTTGATAAGATCGATGGTAATAGTAAAAGAAAAATATTTAAAACGTTAAAGTATTATAAGAAGTATTTTAAGGTTTATAAGAATAGTCAAATACGTAAAATTGTTAGAGAAATTAAAGGTAAAACTATTGCTTTATGCGGTCAAACTGGTGCTGGAAAAAGTACTTTGTTAAATAAAATTGATAAAAATTTGAAACTTAATACTGATGAGGTTAGTTATTCTTTGGGTCGTGGTAAGCATACCACTAGGCTTGTTGAACTTATGAAGGTAAAGGGTGGTTTTATAGCTGATACTCCTGGCTTTAGTTCTCTTGATTTGAATATAGATAAAGATGAGTTAAAATATACTTTTCCTGACTTTTGTTATGAGTGTAAGTATAAAAGTTGCAATCATGTGAGTGAAAATGGCTGTGAGGTTATAAAGGCAGTTAAAAATGGTAAGATACTTAAAAACAGATATGAAAACTATTTAAAATTGTTAAAGGAGGTTAGAAAATGAAGGTTAGTGTTTCTTTTTTGTCTTCTGTGTTAAAACCTAATTTGATTATTGATAGGATTAATAACACAACTGCTGATTTTGTTCATGTTGATGTGATGGATGGTAAGTTTGTTGATAATAAAACTTATTCTATTGGAGAAGTTCTGAAATTAAGTAATTGTATGAAAAAACCAATGGATGTGCACTTAATGGTTAATAATCCTAAAAAATATATTGAAAAACTTGCTTTGTTAAATGTTGAGTATATTACTTTTCATTATGAAAGTGTTAAAAATATTGAAGATGTTATTGATTTAATTCATAATTGTGGCTTAAAAGCAGGAATTAGTATTAAGCCTTCTACAAATGCAAGTGAAATTATTAATTATTTAGATAAACTTGATTTGGTTTTGGTTATGAGTGTTGAACCTGGTAGAAGTGGTCAATCTTTTATGAATAGTGTTCTTTATAAGATTGAGTCTTTGAAAAAAGTTATTGATGAAAAGGGTTATAAAACTATTATTTCTGTAGATGGTGGTATTAATGAAGAAACTGCAAGGCTTGTTAAAGATAAAGGTGCAGATATGGTTGTGAGTGCTTCATTTTTGCATGATGGTGATATGATTAGTAAAGTTAATTTGTTAAAAGAAATTTGATTTGTAAAAAAAGAAAATATAGCAAAATGTAAAAGTGTTTTGCTTTTTTAGTAATATAATAATATAGGAGGTATTAAAATTTATTTAGAGTATTTTTTCTGGTTTTGTATTGAAATTGCTTGACAAACATATCATAATAATATAAAATTAATTTTGTTGAAAAGAGAAAGTAGTGTACTCACACTCACCTGATTGATGAAGTCAATAGGTAAAAAGCTTGTTAACTTGAGTTTTTTAGTGAGTACGTTAGTATTCACTTTTTATATTTGGAGGTGTTTAGAATAGCTAAACAAAATGATGCTCTTATAAATGAGCAAATAAAGTACAATGAGGTTATGGTTATTGGGCCTAATGGTGAAAAGTTAGGAATTAAGTCCATTGGTGACGCGCTTACTTTAGCACAGTATGCTGGACTTGATTTGGTACTTATGAGTGAAAGTAATGTTCCTGTTTGCAAAGTGATGGACTATAATAAGTTCAAATATGAAAAAAATAAAAAACAAAAAGAACAGATGAAGAGACAACGTGAAGCTAATCTTGAATTAAAAGAGTATAGGCTTAGCGTTACTATTGATACACATGACTTTGAAACTAAATTAAAAAATGCTAGAAGTTATGTTGAAAAAGGTCATAAGGTAAAAGTTTCTGTGCGTTTTAAAGGTAGACAAATCGCACACCCTGAATTGGGTAAAGAGGTTATCTTAAAATTTGCAAATAGAATGGATGATATAGGTACTATACAAGAGGAACCAAAACTTGAAGGTAGATCAATTAGTTTGCTAGTCGCACCTAAAAAGTAAAGAAGGAGAGTGGTATTATGCCAAAAACAAAAACACATAAGGGTATAGCTAAAAAGATAAAAGTAAGACCAGGTGGGTCAACAAAAATAGGTAAACCAGGAAGTAATCATAAAACTGGTAAAAAACCAACTAGTTTTAATAGAAGTATGAGAAAAGGCTCTTCACTTAGTAGTGGAGATGCTAAGAGATATAAAAGAGAGTTAAGGGGGTAGTTTAGATGACAAGAGTTAAAGGCGGAACTGTTACTAGAGCTAGAAGAAAAAAGGTTTTAAAACAAGCTAAAGGTTACTTTGGAAGTAAACATAGATTGTATAAAACAGCTCAAGAACAATTATTTCATAGTGGCGAATATAGTTTTAATGATAGAAAGAAAAATAAAGGTAATTTTAGAAAACTTTGGATTACAAGAATTAATGCTGCTTGTAGAAGTAATGGTATAAGTTATTCAAAATTTATGAATGGTCTTAAAAAAGCAAATATTGAAGTAAATAGAAAGATGTTAAGTGAAATTGCTATTGCTGACGCTGATGAATTTGCTAATTTCGTTACATTAAGTAAAAATGCTTTAGAGGGAAAAACTGAGACAAAAAGTGAAGAAAAGTCTGATTTAAGCGCTTTTACAGTTGCTGAGTTAAAAGCAATGGCTAAAGAAAAAGGCATTGAAAACTATACTAACTTAAAAAAAGCTGAACTTATTGATGCTTTAAAGTAAAAACTATTGAGAAATTTCAATAGTTTTTTAATTTATAAAATTTTCTAAGAATGTTTCATATGCTTTTATCTCTGATGTGTTTTTGAATACTTTGAATTTATAAGTGTTATCTTTTTCCTTTGTTATTTTTTTTATGTAGTAGTCTGTTAAATATGGATTTCTTATAAATAATGGACCTAGTAGATATGTTCCAAGAAAGTTTTTGTATAAATAACCTTCATATAGACTTTTTGGCTCGTATCCAACTCCATGATTTATTTTTATGAAGTATTTGTCACTTTCGTGAATCGTTCCGCCTCGGTTTTGGAAACCTATTATTTCTTTGTCTAAAAAATTGCAGTTGCCACTTGTCGTTCCAACTATTCTAAAATCGCAGTCTTCCATAAAGTCTTTTTTGTTTATTCTTTTTGTGTAATATGGGAAAATATTTAAACATTCTATTTTGTTTCCTTCAAAATCAATAATGTGTTTTCCAAATAGTTCGTATGCATTTCCTGTTAAAAAGTAGTATTTTCCATTTTCTATAGATTTTTTTATTTCTTCCTTGTATTTCATTAAATCGTTTAATACTAATAATTGTCCTTTTTCTGTTCCCATTCCCATATAATATATGTCGTATTTTTCAAAGTCTATTTTGTCATTTATTGTTAGAAAGTGAATTTCACATTTGATGCTTTGTCTTTCAAAATGTTCTTTTAGTGCACGTATATTTCCATTTTCACCATATAAGTTCATTATGTCATAATATAGATGTGCGATTTTAATCATGTGTAATTCCTTCTTTCTTTAGTATTTCTTTTAATTCGCTTTCTTTGTCAAAACATACCATTGAATATATATTTCCTTTTGTTTTGTTTTTTAGTGTGTCGATTATCTCTGTTTCTAAGTTTTCTATTAGTATTAATTTTTCTTTCTCAATTTTAGCGTACTCTAGTCTTGTCATTATGTCGTATTTGAATCTTCCTATTACTACAATTTTATCTATGTTTTTGTCTTTTAAACTTTCAAAGTCTATATCCCATAACCATGATACATCATTTTCTTTATATCGTCTTGAACTGTTATCAAATCCTAATACTATTGTTTTTGTCCCTTTTTCGTGTAATATGTAATCTATGCTTTGTTTGTAACTTAGGTTGTTTTCGTTTTTGCTTGATAGCATTTGCCATGTTCTACCATAGAAATTGTATATGTTTAATCTTTTTGGTATAAATGGGTCGATGTTTATTGCATGTAATATTTTTTCTTTTTTTAGTCCTAATGTATTTGCTAAACTGTATGCTGCAGTTGTAAAGTATACTGAATATAAAAAGTTTGAAGGTATTTTTATTTCGTCTTTGTTTATGAAAATTGTTTTATTTTCTATATCTATTGTGTGGGCTAAAAACTCTGGATTCGGTCTTTCAAAATTACATTTTGTGCATTTATATTTTCCCAAATGTCCATAATGATAAAATTCATATGTTAATTTGTTACCACATATTGGACAATATTGTGCATCTATATTGTGTAAGTTTGTTTCTTTTGAATATTTTATTTTATCCATGCCATAGTAAGTTTTTTTACCTTTATGATCAAGCGTTAATGCATATACTAGTGGGTCGTCTACGTTTACGACTAAATGCATGTTGTCTTTTAATATGCTTTTAATTAGGCTTTGTATGTATTCAGGATGTGCATTTCTAGGTGGTTGATCTCTAGTTATATTTGTTATTACTAAATGTGTTAATGTGAAATGCTCGAGTAGGTGTACCATGTGTTTTTCATCAAGTTCCATTAATAATGCTTGTTTTTTGTATTTACCATTTAATGAAGTGTTTGAAAGTATCAATGAAGTAATGCCATTAATCGCATTGCTTCCATTTTTGTTGTATGCATATGTTATATTGTTTTTGTTCAGTATATGAGCGATTAGTTCTGTTGTACTTCCTTTGCCACTTGAACCTGTTACTCCAATTACATATTTTGGATATTTTATATTATTTAAAACGTTTGGATATATTTTAAGTGCCCAGTAACCGCCTATTACTGTTCCTTCTTTTTTAAATAGTTTACTTAGTGTATTTGCTATTCTACATATTATTATTGCTAATGCTATACGCATAAAATCACCTATAAAAATTATATAATACTCATTTTTTTATTTCAATCTTACCTGTAAAGTGCTTTATGTGTATTTGTCAGTTAAAAACTAAAACTAGTTTTGTCGAATTGAATGAAAATTGTTTTTATATAATTTATTATATAAATAGGTGATTAGTGTGAATATGGTTTTTAAAGATGATACTCTTTATATAGATTTAAAAGGTGATATGGATATTATTGATTTAAATATACTAAAAACACGTATTTTTAGTGTGTTATCTCAATATAGTATAGATAATATAGTCCTTAATACAGCAGGCGCGTTTAATCTAAATAGGCGCGCAATTAATAATATTAAAAGGGAATGCGAGTCAAAATATTTTGGTAGTTTTAAAATAATATAAAAAAACTAACACTTTTGTTAGTTATTTTTTATAATGGTGACCTGTACGGGATTTGAACCCGTGAATGCACGCGTGAAAGGCGTGTGTGTTAACCATTTCACCAACAGGCCATTTAAAATGGTGGGCCTGAATGGACTTGAACCATCGACCTTTCGCTTATCAGACGAACGCTCTAACCAACTGAGCTACAAGCCCCTTTAAAAACCTATCTTATTTTATCTTATTTTGCTTTCTTTTGCAATAGTTAATTTAAAAATAATATAAAATTGGTAAATTAATTCTAGCATAGTTGTATTATAAAGTAAAATGTTTTTTTAATTATTGAATAATAATTAAATCTATAGTAATATATTTATAGAATAAAAGGTGGTAACAATATGGATATAATTAGAGAACTTTTTACTTTAACTCCTTATCAATTTGTAAATATTATTATTTTTTTATGGCTTTTTGCATTGTTCACTTTTGTTATTTTTATATTTGTTACCGCTATTAGTTGGAAATTGTTTGAAAAAGCAGGAAAAAATGCTAAGGAGGCTTTTATACCAATTTATAATTTGACTGTGCTTTTCCAGATTGCTGAAATTCCTTCATACTACTTTCTTATTTTATTAATACCTGGTTTTAATATAATTTTGATTATATTTGTTGAATATAAACTTGCTAAACTTTTTAATGTTAGTAATGGATTTATGTGGGGAATGATTCTTTGTCCGGTTGTGTTTATTCCTATGTTAGCCCATGGTAATTTTGTTTATAAAAAGCCTGAGGAAGAAAGGTTTATAAGTGTAAGTGATAAAATGCCCACTGTTTTAAGTCAGGAACAAATTGATGCGATTAATCGTGAAGAAGTAAAAGATTCTGAAGTTGATAATGTTTTCAAATCAGAAATAAAACAAACGGAATACGTCTCTCCTTATAAATCTCAAGAAGTTAAATATAATCAAAATTTAATTGATGCCGTGGATACTAAACCTGAATTTATTGAGCGTGTAGAACCTGTCAAAGCTGAGGATATAGAAGGAGAAAAAGATTCTGAAGTTGATAATGTTTTCAAATCAGAAATAAAACAAACGGAATATGTTCCTCCTTATAAATCACAAAAGGTTCAAGTTAAGCAAAATTTGAATGACGTTGTTGATGTTAAGCCTGAATTTATAAAACGGGTAGAACCTGTTAAGGCTAAAGATATAGAAGAAGTAAAAAAAGCTAAATTTGTAGATGAAGATAAGATAGAAATAGTGGAATTGTAGTTAACACATAACTTTACACACTATTTTTTTTGTTGTAAAATGGTTATGGTGATAGAATGGCATACGATGATAAATCGATTAAAATCTTGGAGGGTTTAGAAGCTGTTAGAAAAAGACCTGGTATGTACATTGGTAGTACTGATAAAAGGGGTCTACATCATTTGGTGTGGGAAATTGTCGATAATGCAGTAGATGAAGTTATTAATGGATTTGGTAAAAATATTTTGGTTAAGATAAACAAAGATGGGAGTATTACAGTAAAGGATGAGGGGCGTGGCGTTCCCGCTGGTATGCATGAAAGTGGTAAAAGTACTCCTGAAGTAATTTATACTGTTTTGCATGCTGGTGGTAAGTTTGAAACTGATGGCTATAAAGTAAGTGGCGGGCTTCATGGTGTTGGAGCGAGTGTTGTAAATGCTCTTAGTGAATGGATGAAGGTTGAGATTAGGCGTGATAAGTGTATCTATGAGATTACGTTTAAAGATGGTGGTAAAGTCGATTCGCCTCTTAAAAAAATAGGTACGACTAAAGAAACTGGTACAACTGTTACTTTTAAGCCTGATGAAACTATTTTTAAAAATTGTAATTTTAGTTATACTACTATTTGTGAGAGAATGCAGGAAAGTGCTTTTTTGATCAGTGATTTGACTATTACTGTAATCGATGAAGAAGATGAAAAGGAAAGTGTGTTTCATTATGATAATGGACTTGCTTCTTATATAGATTATATTAATGAAGATAAAAAGGCTTTACATAAAATTATAGAAATTCATGGTGTTAAAAATAATATAGTGGTAGATGTTGCTATGCAGTATACTGATGGATATAATGAACAAATTATTTCTTTTGTTAATAATGTTAAAACTGTAGATGGCGGTTCTCATGAAGTTGGCTTTAAAACTGCTCTTACTAAGGCTTTTAATGATTATATTAAAAAGTATAGTTTGAGTAAAACTGGTTTAGAAGGTAGTGATACTAGAGAAGGCATTAGTGCCGTTATTAGTCTAAAAATACCTGAAGAATTGCTTCAATTTGAAGGTCAAACTAAAGGTAAATTAGGCACTCCTGTTGCTAGAACTGTAGTTGAAAGTATTGTGTATGAAAAGTTGTCTTATTTTTTAGAAGAAAATAAGGAAACTGCAGGTGTTATAATGGCTAAGTCACTCAAGAGTAAACTTGCAAGGGAAGCCGCTCGTAAAGCTCGTGAAGAAGCTAGAAATGGTAAGGGTAGAAAAGAGAAAGAAAAGGTTTTACTTGGTAAGTTAACTCCAGCACAGAGTAAAGATGCTAAAAAGAATGAGTTGTTTTTGGTCGAAGGTAATTCTGCTGGTGGTACTGCTAAAAGTGGCCGCGATAAGAACTTTCAAGCTATTATGCCTTTAAGGGGTAAAGTTATTAATGCTGAGAAAGCTAGTACTAATGATTTGTTTAAAAATGAAGAGATTAATATGATAATCCATGCGATTGGTGCGGGTGTTGGCAGTGATTGTGACCCTAGTAGATCTAATTATAATAAGATAATTATTATGAGTGATGCTGATGTGGATGGATCTCATATTCAAACTTTGCTTTTAACTTTCTTTTATAGACATATGAGACCGCTTATAGAAAATGGAATGATATTTATTGCTGTTCCACCTCTTTATTTAGTTAAATATGGTAAGGAAAAGAGATATTTGATGAGTAATGAAGAGTTGAATGAGTTTAGGGAAAGTTATAAGGGTAAGTTTACTATTCAAAGGTATAAAGGATTGGGGGAGATGAATCCTGATCAGTTATGGGAAACCACAATGGACCCAGAAAATAGAAGTTTGATAAGGGTTAATATTTCTGATTTGGCTCTTGCAGAAAAGAGGGTTAATGTTCTTATGGGTGATAAAGTTGAACCTAGAAAAGAATGGATTAATGAGAATGTTGAATTTACTTTGGAAGATGATTATAGGAGTTAATATATGAAGAATGATACTAATGAAGCGTTAAAAAGAATATATGACTTTGCACTTGAAGATATTATGGGGGATTGTTTTGGTAAATATGCTAAAGAGATAATTCAAGAACGTGCAATACCGGACGTTAGGGATGGATTAAAGCCTGTTCAAAGGAGAATTCTTTATGCGATGTATTTAGCTAATAATACTTGGGAAAAACCTTATGTTAAATGTGCGGCTACTGTTGGAGATGTGTTAGGTAAGTTTCACCCTCATGGAGATTCTTCTGTTTATGAAGCTATGGTTAGGATGAGTCAGTGGTGGAAACAAACTGCTCCTTTGATAAGTATTCATGGTAATAATGGTTCTTTAGATGGAGATCCTGCTGCCGCTTATCGTTATACTGAAGCTAGACTTTCTAAAATTAGTGAAGAACTTTTAAATGATTTGGATAAGGAAACTGTTTCTTGGGCACCTAACTTTGATGACCGTTTTCTTGAACCTACTGTTTTACCTGCAAATTTACCCAACTTACTTATAAATGGGACTACTGGTATAAGTGCTGGTTATGCTACTGATATTCCACCTCATAATATTGGTGAGATAATTGATGCAACTATTAAGAGAATTGATTCGCCTAATTGTAGACTTGATAGTATTCTTGAAATAGTTAAAGGTCCTGATTTTCCTACTGGTGGAATTGTAGAAGGTAAAGATGGTATAGTAGAAGCTTATAAAACTGGTAAAGGTAAAATTATCGTTAAAAGTAAGTATGAGTTTGTTAAGGAAAAGGGTAAAGAAAAAATAGTTATTACTGAAATACCTTTTGATACTTTAAAATCTAATATTATTAAGAGAATTGATGAATTTAGGATTGAAAAACGTTTGGATGGTATTAGTGAAGTAAGGGACGAGTCTGATAAGAATGATAATGTTAGAATTGTTATTGATTTAAAAAATGGTGCTGATAAAGATTTAATTATTAATTTTTTGCTTAAAAATAGTGACTTGCAAATTAATTATAATTTTAATATGGTTGCTATTGTTAATAAAAGACCTAAACAATTAGGAATTGTCGAGATAATTGATGCTTTTATCGCACATAGAAAAGAAGTTGTGACTAAAAGGTGTGAATTTGAACTTAAGAATAAAGAAGCTAGAAAACATATTGTCGAAGGTTTTATAAAAGCATTAGATATTTTGGATGAAGTAATTAAAGTTATTAGAAAAAGTAAGAATAAGGCTGATGCTATTGTTAATTTAGTTAAAGAGTTTGATTTTACTAATTTGCAAGCTGAAGCTATTGTTATGATGCAATTATATAAGTTAACTAATACTGATGTTAATATTTTAAAAGAGGAGTTTTCTAAACTTGTTCAAGAAATTGCTTATTTGAGAAGTGTTTTGGATAATGAGGATAATTTGAAAAAATTAATTAAAGATGAACTTAGAGAAGTTAAAAAGAATTTTAATGTTCCAAGGAAAACTGTTATTAAAGATGAGATTACTGAAATAGTGATTGATGAACTTGCTATGATTGATAGAAGTGATTTTGTTGTTATTATTAGTAAAAATGGTTATATTAAAAAAGTTAGTGTTAAATCTTATAATTCAACTGATGAGTTAAATCTTAGAGAAGAAGATTATGTTGAAAATATATATAAGATTAATAATTTGGATACTTTGCTTTTATTTACTAATTTAGGTAATTATCTTTATGTTCCTGTTAGGGATATTCCTGAAAGTAAGAATAAGGATTTGAAAGATCATATAAGCAGTTTTGTAAGTATTAGTGATGGTGAAAAGATTGTTAGAAGTTACGGTGTTAGGGATTTTGATGATTCTGTACTTACTTTGATAACTAAAAATGGTGTTATTAAGAATACTTTACTTAAGAGTTATAAAGTAACTAGGTATTCTAGACCTTTATCTGCAATTAGTTTGAAAAGTGGAGACGAACTTGTTAATGTATCTGTTAAAGATGGTAGTGAATACATTATTGTTACTAAACGCGGTATGTGTTTGAAGTTTAATTCTAGTGAAATACCTGTTTTGGGCTTGAAAGCTAGTGGTGTAAAGGGAATTAATCTTAATGATGGTGATTATGTAATAAATGGTCAAAATATTTATGATGATGAACATTTAGCTATTTTTACTGATAATAAGACTGCTAAAAGGGTTAAATTAAGTGATATTCAAAAGTTTACACGTGCTAAAAAAGGAACTTCTATTATTAAAAGTCCTAAGTCTAAAACTTATCTTGTTATGAATGCTTATTTATCTAATAGTAAAACTGTATTTGGTTTATTAAATGGTAATATTGAAAATATTAAAGCAAGTGAAATTAGTATTATGGATAAGTTTAGTACTGGAAGTAATATTACTAAAAAAAGTGTTTCTGAAACGTTTGTGGTTAATAAATTAAAAGATATTACTAAAAGGGATGTTAAAGATAAAATTGAGAGTGAAGAAAGGGAAAAGATTATTGAACCTTTAACTATGAGTGATTTCTTTGATGAATTTAAAATATAGTCTTTTTGATAATCGCCTACATAAAATATAGTAGGTGATTTTTTATGACAAAAAAGGAAGAATTTAAAGAATTTGTTAAATTAAATCCAGAATTTGCATATAGTGTTAAAAATGGTAAAACTTCTTGGCAAGAATTGTATCAAATTTATGATTTGTATGGATCGCAGTCAGAGTTATTTAATCAGTATAGAAAAACTAAATTATCTGATAGTATTGCTAATAACTTAGGTGTTAAAGATATTGTTAATGGTCTTAAAAATATTAATATAGATGTGTTACAGGAAAATTTAAATGGGCTGGGTAAAGCTGTTAGCTTTATTGAAGAGTTAACAAATACTTTTAAAAAAGATGAGAATAAAACTGAAAGTGAAACTAAGAAGAAGGGTAAGGTTGAACCTATTAATAGGTTCTTTGATGATTAATGAAAAAGTATGCTTATGATAAAATATATGTTGATAAATTCGCTATTAAGTATTTGAGGGAAAATAGTAATTGGTATAAACTTCTTAATAGGGATGCAAATAGTGTTGATAAGATGATTGAACAGATGAAAGAGAAGTATGGGCTTAGGTTTAAAGATAAAGTTGAAAAAGCTAAAACTAGTTTGGATTTGATTAATGCTTTTATGGCTGTTACTAAGGATAACTAATTATTGCTTGTAGTTTTAACGGGTGGTATAATTTACCTAGGATGGTGTGTTTATGAAAGGTGTTTATATTCATATTCCATTTTGTAAAAGTATTTGTTCTTATTGTGATTTTTGCAAGTTTTTATATGTTTCTTCTTGGGCAAGTGAATATTTAAAAAAACTTGAAGAAGAAATTAGAGAAAATTATGATAATGATTTAGTTAAAACAATTTATATTGGTGGGGGTACACCATCTAGTTTAGGTAAAGAGGAACTAAAGACTTTGTTTGATATTATGCGCATTTTTAAAAAAGATAGGAATTATGAGATGACTTTTGAAGTTAATGTTGATGATGTTACTGAAGAACTTCTTTCGTTTTTAGTTGATAATGGTGTTAATCGTATAAGTGTTGGAATACAAAGTTTTAATGAGATTTGTTTGAAATTTATGAATAGGAAACATTATAAAAAGGAGATTAAAGAGAAAATTAAACTTGTTAAGAAGTATTTTGATAATATTAATGTTGATTTTATGTTTGCTCTTCCTATTGAAAATTATGCTATGTTTTTAAGCGATTTGCATGAGTTTATTAAATTAGATGTTCCTCATATTAGTACTTATTCTTTGATTATTGAAGATAATACTGTGCTTAGTTATAAAAATGTAACTCCTATTAGAGAAGAACTTGATTATAAGATGTATAAAAAAATTTGTTCTTCTTTAAAGAAAAAAGGCTATAGGCATTATGAAGTTAGTAATTTTGCTAAGCCTGGTTATGAAAGCGTGCATAATTTGAATTATTGGAATAATAGTGAGTATTATGGCTTTGGTGTAGGCGCGCATGGTTATATTTCTGAACTTAGATATGAAAATACTAGAAGTTTTAATGATTATTTGGCGGGTAATTATAGGTTAAAGGAATTTCTTATTTCTAAAAGGGAGGATATGGAAAATGAAGTTATTTTGGGGCTTAGAAAGTTAAATGGTATTAATATAAAAGAGTTTTTTGATAAGTTTAAGGTTAATATTCAAGATGAGTTTAATGTAATGGGTTTGATTAAACGTGGTTATTTGGTATTGGAAAATGATTGTTTGAAAATAAAAGAGGATAAAATATATATTATGAATGAGATTTTGAACCAGATATTGGATAAAGGAGAATAGTATGAGTAAAAAGAAAAAGATTATGTTGATAGTTGTGGTTGTTGTACTTTTGGGAATATTTGCATTAGCTCTTTATATTAATAGAGAAAAATTGGTAGTTGTTGCTGATGTGACGCATACTACTGAGGACGTTTACTTAGATTATTTGTTTGATGAAGTTAGTGAAGTTGAAGGGATAGCTGTTGATAATGTAAACTTCGATGGTCTTACTTTTAATGAGAGAATTAATTATGCTATTGATAAAGTAAAAGCAAGTTTGATCGTGGCTTATGCTTCTAGTAAAGAGATGAAAATGTTTGCAGAAAATTATAAAGATGTTATATTTATAACTTTGGGTGCTACTTATGAAGATGAGTTAGATAATTTAGTTGGTGTTAAATATGATATGTATAATGCTGGGTATTTACTTGGATATCTTGCAGGAAGTTCTACTTTAACTAATAATTTAGGTATTATTGGAACTGATGAAGAAACTAATAGTGAACTTATAAGTGGTTTTAGTGATGGGGCACTTCAAGCTAATGATAGTGTTATTATTACTGTCGATTATATGGGTAAAGAAACTTATAATAATGGTTATTATCAAAATAAAAGTGAAGATGTGGAAGATACAGAATTAGCGCGTAGTAAAGCATATTCTATGTATAGTAATGGAATTGATATTATTCTTGATTTAGCTAATAATAGTAGTGAGGGAATTATTAAAAGTGCAGAAGAAAATGATAAGTATGTTATAAGTGACTGTATGAATAAATCTGATAATATTCTAGCGTGTTTTGAAAGAGACATAACGTATGGTTTAAATTTAATTGTGAAAGATTATAATAATAAAAATTTGAAGAATAATTATAACTTTGATATAAATAATGGTGTGAATATAACGATTAATGATAAAATCAGCGATGAAGTAAAAGATAAGATTCAAGAGTTAGAAAGTGAAATGTAAAAACTTACAAATTGTAAGTTTTTTAAATGCATAAAAAAATTCGCATTTGCGAATAAATATTTTAATGGCGGAGTAGAGAGGATTTGAACCTCCGCGCCAGTTTCCCGACCTACACCCTTAGCAGGGGCGCCTCTTCAGCCTCTTGAGTACTACTCCATTGCTAATAAAAATGATATACTATTTTTTATTATTTGTCAAATTATCTTTGATATTCTTTTAAATGTCAAATATGTAAAGAAATATTTGATTATAATTTTTATATTTGGTAAAATTAGATTAAAGATAGGTGGTAGAAATGGGAGAAAAAGATGAATTTTATGAGTTCATGAAGAAATTAGCTCGTGAAAAGGAATTAAGACAAAAAGACAGAGAATTTATTGAATCGGCAAGTAGGCCTAAAAAAACAAGACATTTTGATGAACAAGAAGAAATTGTTAGAAGGAAAAGGAGAGGCAATAAGACATATAAGGTTAAAAGTAAAGCGCTTATGTTCTTATTGGTATTAGGTTTTGTGACTGGTGTTGGAGCAAAAGCTACTTATGATGCAGTTGCGCCTATTGTAAAGGCATATGTTCAAAATCAAGCAGACAGTATTAGTTTGTCGGGTTGGCAGGAAAATTTTAGTACTTCTAAAGCCGGATATTTTTTAGATATGGAAGTTAAAAGAGAACATAATAGTATATTTAATGATGGCCCTGTGCCTTTTGATTATGATGATCCAGAAAACCTATCTGTTACAGCAGATGGTGAGAAAGTTGGAGCAATAGTTGACTATTTTGATGCTTTTGATAGATATTTGGAATCTTCTACTGGAACAGGTTATTATGAAACAAAATATGAACAGATGCAAAGATTGGTTTCTATTGGAAAAGATCCTGATAGTATTGATTGTATTTATTCTTATGATGAATTGAGTGAAATGTTTTCAAATGATAAAGGTTTGGGTGTTAAACAATGAAAGAATTTGATGAAATAATTGAATTAGATGGAGAAGATTATTTAGTAGTTGATAGAATTATCTATGAAGGAAAAAATTATATTTATGTTAATTCTTTAGTTAATGAAGATGATATTTCAATTTTAGAAGAATATGAAAAAGATGGTAAAAAAGTTGTTAAAAGTATACCTGATGAAAAATATAACTTAATTTTTAATGTTTTTGCTAAAAATATAGTAAGTGATAACTAATTGATTTTTGTCTTTGTTAATGTTATTATGTTAACATAAATAGGAGAATGTAAAATGGGTAAGGTTTTTACGACAAAAAAAGGTTTTACTTTAGTAGAAATTATTATAGTTATAGCATTATTAGCGGTTTTAATTGTAATTGCCATTCCTAATATTATTAAAGTTTATAACAATGCAAAATTAAATGCATTTTTGGATGAAGCCAAAGCAATTTATAAAAACATTGAAACTAGTTATAATAGTGACTTTATGGAAGAGACTATTAAAGTAGATAGATATTGTGATAGTAGTGAAAGTTATATAAGAAAACTAAGATTAAAAAAGCCAGATGATATTTCTTATGATATAGAATTATCAGATAATGGAATTATCACAAAGTTCTATGTTGTAAATGATTCTTATCAGTTGCTACTTGGTGGTTCAAACGTTAAAATTAGTGATATTATAGCTGAAAATGTGCAGGAATTAGAAAATTTTGAATATGATTGCCACGGTGTTTATGGAGTTTATTGTAATATTGAACGGCTTCCGTGTATAGTTGTGCCTTCATTTAATTATAGTGTGATTGATAGCAATTTATAGAAAGGATTTTTATGAAAAAGGGTTTTACTTTGTTGGAATTACTGGCAGTTATAATTTTAATTGGTTTTTTGTTGACTATAGTTGTGCCTTCTACAATCAAAATTTTGGATAGTAGTATAGTAAATACCATGAAAATTCAAGAAGAAGAAGTTGAAAATGCTGCTAAAATTTATTTGGAAGATTATTGTAAAACTCCTATTGATAGTACTAAAATTTGTACTTTAAACAAATCTGTTACTAATGGTATAGTATATTATAATGGTGAAGTTAATTTAAATATATTAATTAATAATAATTATATTGAACGAGTATCGATTAGGAATGTAAATTGTGAAGGCCGAGTTATTATTACTAATAGCGAGCCTAAAGCATATTTGAAATGTGGGGATATATATACTACAGATGGATATTAAGTATTAAAGCTAATAGTCTAGTTAGTTAAATAGTAAAATTAAATTTTATAGTAACTACTGAAATTGCAAGAGAAATTGGAATGTTTTCTCTTGTTTTTGTATGCTTTTTAAAAATAAAATTTTTTGAAAATTTGAAAAACATTTTTTATTAAATAGTGTATATGGTGTTTACTAATTTAAATTATTGTGTTGTACAACAATAATATTACTTATTTTATATCAATATTTTTTGTTATATAAAAAGTATATATTTATTATTGTATTTAATTTTTTTTAGTTAACATGTTATTTATATTTTATTGATTATGACTTATATTTTTGATATAATTTTAATGTTAATGGAGGCGTGGTTATGAATAAACATGGTTGGGGATTAGCTAGTGAACTTTTATTTATTTTAATTTTTGTTATTTGTTTGATTATTGCTGTGCTTGGACTTAGACAGTTATCTTTGCTAGAGGAATTTAATCCTAATTACCATAGTAATACTGATACTAATAATGATGCCATTCAAAAAGAGTTTAATTATCAAGAACTTGAAGTTAGACTAAAAAATAGTACTATAGATTATGTTAAAGATGTTTATAATAATGAACTTGGTTTAGATACTTTGATTATTAAGGCTTCGTTATTACGTGAAAAAGGGTACTTGAATAATTATAGTGATGAAGATGATAAATATTGTTCTGGTTATTGCGAAGTTTATTTAAATGAAAATGAAGAAATTATTTATGAACCATATGTTAAATGTGGAGACTTTTATGAAAGTAAAGGTTATGTGGAGAGAAAGGATACCAATGAATAATAAAATAATTGTTTTATGGGGATTTATTATTTTTGGCTTAGTTATAAGTATTTATATTCTTGGCATTAGCAAAAGTGATGAAGTTAAATACGACGAAATAAAGGATAATTTAAAATTGTCCGTTAATAATTATTTGGCTGACAATGATCTTTGGCCAGTCAATTCGGTTACTGTTTCTAGTGAAGAATTAATTGAAAACAATTATATGAACGAATTGTCTTATGAAAATAGTAAATGTTTTGCTGATGTAATCGTTACTAATACTGGCAAAAAATATAACTATGAATATGATATTACTTGTGTTTATGAATAAATTATACTTTTAAAGTATGATTTTTTTTGTTATAATGATTGTTAGAGAATAAAGGTAGGAATATTATGAAACAAATAGTTACTAGTTTAGATGTTGGTAGTGATAAAATTAAACTCGTTGTTAGTGAAGTACATAATAATAATTTTTTTGTTTTGGCTTGTTCTGAAGTTAGTAGTAAAGGCATAAAGAAAGGATTTGTTGTTGATCCGGAAACTGCCATTGAAAGTGTTAAAGAGTGTTTTAAAAGGGTAAATGAAGTATTAGGTATAAAAATCGATAACGTTATTCTTACAATTCCTTCTGATGAAAGTGAATTTATTAAAAGCGATGGATATACTACAATAAATAGGGAAGAAAATATTGTTAGTGGAGATGATATTGTACGTGCGTTACAGGCTTGTGTTTATAATAAAGTTCCCGTAAATAAGGAACTTGTTAATATTATGCCTTTGAATTATATTCTTGATGAAGATACTGTTGTGGATGATCCTAAGGGTGAACATGCAAATAAGTTAACTGTGAACTCGGTGCTAGGGGTTGTACCTAAGAAAAATGTTTATGGAATATTTGCATTACTCAATACCATTGGAATCAAAGTAACTGATGTATGTTTCGGTGGAATTGCTGATTATTACGAATTTAGGCGAAAAGGTATGATGGATAGTGAGGTTGCTGTTATAAATATTGGTAAAGATAAAACTGAAATTAGTATATTAAGTAAAAATGTTTTAGTAGGAAATGATGTCTTAAATATTGGGGGAAGAAATATTGACCGAGATATATCATATGTTTATGATTTAAGTTTAAAAGAATCTGTTAAACTTAAAGAAAAATTTGCTTTGGCACATAAGAAGCATGCTAGTACTAGTGAAACTTATGAATGCTTGACAAAAAATAATGAAACAATTAAAATAAATCAGTATGAGATAAGTGAAATTGTATACGAAAGAGTCAAAGAAATTCTTGAACTTTCAAAAAAACAAATTAATATCTTAACAAAAAAGGAAATTAGTTATATAATTATTACAGGGGGTAGTACAGAGATAGAAGACTTTAATGAAGTTGTTGATGAAGTGATTGGTAAAAAATCAGTTCTTGGTAATATTACTGAGCTGGGTGTTAGAAATAATAAATTTAGTAGTGTACTTGGTATTACGAAGTATTATTCAGAAAAGATTAATTTTAGGAATAGAATAGCAAGTACTATAAGCGAAGAAGAACAAGAAGAAATGTTTCAAGTTAAGAAAAAATATGGAAATATATTGGGCAAAGTTTATGGATACTTTTTTGATAATTAAGGAGTGAATTATATGCAAGGTACATCGTTAGAAATGGATCAAATAGCTAAAATAAAGGTAATTGGTATTGGTGGTGGAGGATGCAATGCTGTTAACCGAATGATAGATTCTGGACTTAAAGGCGTTGAATTTATTGTTGCAAATACTGATTTACAGGTTTTAAATTCTTCTAAGGCTGAACATAAGTTACAGATAGGTGCAACTATTACTGATGGTTTAGGTGCAGGTGCTGACCCAGAGGTTGGTAGAGAAGCTGCTCTTGAAAGTAGAAGTGAAATTGAAGATGCTTTAAGAGGAGCAGATATGGTTTTTGTAACCTGTGGTCTTGGTGGAGGAACTGGAACGGGCGCTGCTCCGGTTATTGCTGAAATAGCTCAAAGCTTGGGTTGTTTGACTGTAGCTATAGTTACTAAACCATTTAAGTTTGAAGGTAAAAAGAGAATGGATCATGCTTTGTTAGGTCTTGATGAGTTAAAGAAGCATGTTGATACAATAGTTGTTATACCAAATGATAGATTAAGGGATTTAATTGATAAGTCAACTCCAATGCGTGATGCGTTTAGAGAAGTAGATAATGTTTTAAGATTGGGTGTTCAATCTATATCTGATTTGATAAGCGTTCCTGGTCTTGTTAATTTGGACTTTGCTGATGTTAAGGCAATTATGGAAAATAGGGGAACTGCTTTGATAGGTATTGGTGTTGGTTTTGGTGAAAATCGTGCGATTGAAGCAGCTAAACAAGCTATTTCAAGTCCATTACTAGAAACAACTATTAATGGTGCTACTGATTGTATTATAAATATTACAGGTGGAAGTAGTTTGACTTTGTTTGAAGCAGAAGATGCAGCTGAAGTTATTCGTGCAGCAGCTAATACTGATGTTAATATTATATTTGGTGCTGTGATTAATGAAGCTTTAAGTGAAGAAGTAATTGTTACTGTAATTGCAACTGGATTTGAGGATGAAAGTGAACCTTTATATCAAAGTTATAGTAGTGATTCTAGTTTATCTATGGATGATACAGATATAGATGATTTACCTCCATTTTTGAGAGATAGAGATATTTAAATATAAATGTGTTTGTATTTTAAAAAAATATTAGAGTTTGCTTTCTAATATTTTTTTGTGGGCTAATACTTAATAATTTAAATAAAAAAAGTATCAAAATTGATACTTTTATCTGTTGTAGAATTCAACTATTAATGATTCATTAACTTCTGCATTTAATTCTTCTCTTTCAGGGTATCTTAAGTAAGTGCCTTGTTGTTTTTTATCATCCCAACTTACATATTGAACTCTGTTAGTTGTATTTTCTAAACATTCTTTAATTGCTGGATGATTTAGAGATTTTTCGCGAAGTGTTATAACGTCTCCTGGTTTTACTTGGTAAGATGGAATATTTACTTTTTTTCCATTTACAAGTATATGTCCATGATTTACTACTTGTCTTGCAGCTTTTCTTGTTTTAGCTAAACCTAAACGATAAACTATGTTATCAAGTCTGCTTTCTAACATAACTAATAAGTTAGTACCATGAACACCTTTTTTCTTGCCAGCAGCTTCGTATGTTTTTCTGAATTGTTTTTCACTTAGTCCATATAAATTCTTTACTTTTTGTTTTTCTTGTAATTGAATACCATATTCGCTAAGTTTTTTTCTGCTTGTTCCGTGTTGTCCTGGAGCAGTAGTTCTTTTTCTAAATTCTTTACCACTTTCAAGCACTGAAAAACCTAAACGTCTAGATTTTTTAAATACAGGTCCTGTATATCTTGACATACTTTTCCTCCTTTACAAACATATTTGTAAACAAAGGTTAATATTATTCTCATAGTAGGGTGTTTACCTAAACGCTTTCATTTTTGGCTAACTACTTACGAAATAAACTTGGTAAACGCATTACTAATAAATAACTCACCAAATGAATACGTACTTAATTATACTAAATAAATTAATAAATATCAATAAAAATATGCTTTTAAAAAATGTATATGCGTGGTAAAATACTAATAGAGAGTAGGTGTATGGATGACTAAAAGTGGAATAATTTTAACATTTATAATGATTTATATTATTGGAATTATTTTGTTAGTCGCTACTTTGTTTGGAATAAGAAGACGTACTAAGAATAAATTAGAAAAGGAACTTAGTGCATTAGAGGTTTTAAAAAATAATATTATTTCTGCTTCTATTTTGACTGAACTTAATAAAGTTAAAAGCCTTATTAATAATGAATATTTGGAAAAATTATACAATAGTTGGGAAAAGGAATTTAATCAAATTAAGGATTTTAAAATACCGGGTATAACTGATAAAATACTTGATATTGAAACTTTAATTGATGAAAATAAGTTTAAAGAAGCTTCTTTTGGATTAGCTCAGTTGGAAATGGATATTAGTGTCGCGCAAAATGAAGTAAATATTCTTTTAGATAATGTTAAAGAAATTACTATGAGTGAAGAAAGAAATAGAAATACTGTAACTAAACTTAAAACTATCTATCGTGAAGCTCTTACAAAGTTTAATAAAAATAAAAATGATTATAAAGATGTTATTAATCCTATTGAACTTCAGTTTGAAAATATTAATAAACTTTTTGGTGCTTTTGAAACAGCAATGGAACAAAATGAATATGATAATGTAGGTAAAATTGTTAAAGCACTTGATGAAACTATTAAAAATATAGTTATAGTTATTGATGAAGCTCCTACAATAATTCTTATGGGTAAAATTGTTATTCCTAAAAAGATAAGTGATATTAAAGGTCTTTATACTAAACTTAAAAAGTCAGGTTTTAATTTAGATTATCTTAATTTAGATTATAATATTAGTGAAACTGAAAAGAAACTTAGTGATATTTTTGATAGATTAAATGTTTTAAACTTGGAAGATAGTATATTTGATCTTAAAACTATGCTTGATTATTTTGATGGATTATTTATTGATTTTGATAAGGAAAAATCAAGTAAGAAAGTTTATGAAAATGGAATTTATTCTTTGAATGAAAAGATTACTAGGTTAAATACTGTTCTTAAAAATATTTATGTTGAAATTGATAGTTTGAAAAATACATATACTTTTAATCAGAATGAGTTAGAAGTTATAGATGAAATACGTAAAGAACTTGTTTCTTGTAAAGATGATTATAAGTTGATGAGTGATAGAACTAGAACTAAAAGTACTCCTTATTCTGTACTTAGTAATGAATGTGAGAGCTTGAGTGTTAGACTTAATAAAATTGAGGATAATATAGAAATTGCTTTGAAGAGTTTAAGTAGTCTTAAGGAAGATGAGTTAAGAGCTCGTGAACAGCTAACTGAAATTAGAAATGTAATTAGTGAAAGTAAAACTAAAATTAAGAGTTATAAATTACCAGTTATACCTAAAAAATATTTTGTTGAACTTGAGGAAAGCGCAATGGCTTTAAAAGAGATTATTAAAGAACTTGATAAAAAACCAATTAATATTGAAACGCTTAATACAAGGGTTGATACTGGAAGAGATTTGTCTTTTAAAGTTTATAATACTTCAAATGAGTTAATTAAAACTTGTGCGATGAGTGAAATGGCTATTGTTTATGCTAATAGGTATAGAAGTACTTATAAAGAAATAGAACAAGGTATATTAAAAAGTGAAAAAGAGTTTTGGAAAGGTGAATATAGGAAAAGTTTAGAAATCATTTTAAATGTTCTTAATTTAGTTGAACCTGGTATACATGAGAAACTTCTTAAAGCTTATGAAAAATAACAATTATTAATTTAATTGTTTTTTTGTGTAATAATATAAATGTAAAAACATTATGTTTGGTTTTACTTATATTATTCTTTTTGTTATAATTTAAATAGAAGGTGTATGATAAATGGCAAAGAAAAAGACTAAAAAAGAAACTGAAAAGAAAGAATTTCAATATAGTAAAGAATTACAAGGATTATTACTTATTTTAATAGGTATCATAGGATTTGGTGATTTTGGTATTGTTGGTACTGTTATTAAAGGTTTTTCAATTTTTTTATGTGGAACTTGGTATCCAATTTTCCTTATTTTATCTTTAATTTTAGGTATTTATTTTGTTGCTAAAAGAAAAAGTCCAGATTATTTTACCGCTAGATTAATTGGTCTTTATACTATTATTGTAGCTATTTTGCTTTTTTCTCATTTGAATTATGTTAATAATAATGATTTATCAGGTGTAGATATTTTTAGAGTTACTACTGATAATATAATGGCATCTTTAAATAATTTTGATTTGCTTAGGGATACTGGTGGTGGAATGTTTGGTGCATTATTTTCTAGTTTGTTTGTTACGTTGTTTGATATAAATGGGACAATGGTCGTTGTAGTTGTTCTTGCTATTTTTGGTATAGTTATGTTATTCGATATCACTTTAGCTGATATTTTGAAGGCTATTGTTAAACTATTTAGACGTAAAGGAAAACAGGTAGTTGAAACTGAAGAATCTGAAGATGAAGAAAAAACTGATGATGGTAAAGTAGTTATAACTAATTTGAATGAGATAATTGATAATTCTACACCGATTGATTTAGGTGGGCCTAAGGAACAGGTACAAATGGAGTTAGTTACTGAAAATATGTATGTATTGCCGCCTTTAAGTTTGCTTGAAGAAAGTAAGAACAGTGGTAAAATTAATTCAACTGAATTTATTCAATCTAATAATAAGATTTTGGAAAGAGTTTTTAATGATTTTGGAATTGTAGGTAAAGTTGTTGAAGTTCATGTTGGGCCTACTGTTACTCAGTATGAAGTAGAACTTAAAGCTGGCACTAAAGTCAATAAGGTTTTGAGTATTAATAGGGAAATAGCTCTTGCACTAGCGGCAAAGGATGTGCGCATTCAAGCTCCTATTCCAGGTAAGAGTACAATTGGTATTGAAATACCTAATCCTGTTCAAGCTGATGTAAAACTTAAAGATATTTTGGTTGGTTTGCCTAAGAAACTTGAAAATTCTAAGTTGGTTGCGCCTCTGGGCAAAGATATCATGGGTAATATTCAATATTTTGAGATTAATAAAGCACCACATTTGCTTGTTGCTGGTGCGACTGGCAGTGGTAAAAGTGTTTGTATAAATAATTTTATTGTCTCTATTCTTATGAGAACTAAACCAGATGAAGTTAAATTGATTTTAATTGATCCTAAAAAGGTTGAACTTAGTGTATATGAAGGAATACCGCATTTGCTTAGGCCAGTTGTTACGGATCCTAAAAAGGCAAGCGTTGCTCTTCAAAAAGTTGTTCAAATAATGGATGAAAGATACGATATGTTTGAGCAAACTGGAACTAAGAGTATAGGAACTTATAATGAATACGTTGAAAAACAAATTAGTAAAGGTAAAGAAATGGAAAAGATGCCATTTTTAGTGGTAATCATAGATGAACTTGCTGATTTAATGATGGTTTGTAGCAAAGAAGTTGAAGAAAGCATTACTAGAATTACTCAGTTAGCTCGTGCTGCTGGTATACATTTAATCGTTGCAACACAAAGACCTTCAACTGATGTCATAACTGGTCTTATTAAGGCAAATATTCCGTCTAGACTTTCATTTGCTGTTTCTTCTAGTATTGATTCTAGAACGATTTTAGATATGACTGGAGCTGAAAAGTTACTTGGTAAAGGTGACATGTTGTTCTTGCCTATGGGTGAAAATGTTCCTATTAGAATTCAAGGTAGTTATGTAAGTGATGAAGAAATTAAACGTGTCGTGGATTTTGTTAAACGTGGTAAAAAACCTGTTTATGATGAAAAATTGACTGATTTAGAAGAGCCTAGTAAAGTTAATGAAGATTTTTCTGGAGAAGAAGATCCTCTTTATAATGAAATAGTTGAGTTTGCTATTAAAACTGGTAGAATTAGTGCTTCTTTGATACAAAGAAAGTATAGGCTTGGCTATAATCGCGCGGCAAGAATTGTTGATTTGCTGGAAGAAAGAGGTATTATTGGGCCTCAAAATGGAAGTAAACCTAGAGAAGTTTTGGTTAAGCTTAAAAATGAAAGTGAGAATGTAGAATGACACCTCATATTGAATGTGATAAAAGTAAGATTGCTCCTTTAGTTATTATGCCTGGGGACCCTAGACGTACTAAATATATTGCTGAGAAGTTTTTGGATAATGTTACCCTAGTTAATTCGGTTAGGGAGGAATATGCTTATACTGGGAACTATAAAGGTATTTCTGTAACTGTTTTTAGTAGTGGTATGGGCAATGCTTCTATGGGTATTTATTCGCATGAACTTTTTAGTTTTTATGATGTAAAAGCAATTTTAAGAGTTGGATCATGTGGTAGTTATTGTAGTGATATTGATGTACATGACATTTGTATTTTAAAAGATGTTTTTAGTAATAGTAACTATGCCAAGGAATATGCGAATATTACTGACAAAGTTCTATATTCTAACTCTAATTTTAATAATGTTATTTCTGAAACTGCTTTAAATCTAAATATAAACATTAAAAGTGTAACTGCAAATAATGTTGATGCTTTTTATAGTGAAATTAATTATGATGAAATGAAACAATATGATTGTAAAGTAGTTGAAATGGAATCTTTTGCACTTTTTGCCAATGCTAAAGTTTTAAATAAAATTGCAAGTGCTTTGGTAACTGTAAGTGATAGTTTTGTTACTGGTGAAAAATTGTCAAGTTCTGATAGAGAAAAGGATTTTGACGAAATGATTGTTTTGGCATTAGAAAGCATTATTAAATTATAATTGGTTATAATAAAATATGAGGTGAAGTATGGAACATAAAGTAATTGACAAAAAGAAATATAAAATAAATCTTATTAAAACTGATAGATTTAAAACAGTAGTTGTAAGAGTAACTTTTATAAATAATTTTAATGAAGAATTTGTTGAAAATGTTCCTTTGCTACAAAAACTTCTAGTAACTAAATCTAAAAAATATGATTCTAATGTTAAATTGGTAAGAGAATTGGAAAAGTTGTATCTACCTAATATATCTACTTCTAGTAATATGTATGGTAATTATTTTTTAATTAATTTTTCTTTGGAAATGATTAATCCTAAGTATACTGAAATGGGTATGTATGATAAATCATTTAAAATATTTAATGAACTTTTGTTAAATCCAGTGGCTGATGAAGATGGATTTTTTAAGAGTATATTTGATGTAGATAAAAAAACTGTTATTTCTAACATTGAAAGGACTAGTGAAAATGGGACGGTTTTAGCTGAAAATATATATGATAGAAATATGTTTAAAGGTACTAGTTATGAGTATACTACTTTTAATGTTTTAGATAAAATTAGAAAAATTAATAGTAAAAAGTTGTATGATTTTTATAAGAAATTAATTAGTAAATCTAAAGTTATCGTAACAGTTTTAGGTGATTTTGATGAAGACGTTATTTTAAAAAATATAGAAAAGTTGATGAAGAAAATTAAGACTAGTGATAAACTTGGTAATGTTCTTTTGGATGAAATTAAAACAAAAAGCGTAAATGTTATTAAACTTGAAAAAGATTTTTTTCAGTCTACTTTGTTAATGGGCTATAAATTTTATGGCTTGTCTGATTTTGAAAGACATTATGTTTTGCCAGTTTATAATATGATTTTAGGTAGTATGAATAATTCTATTTTGTTTGTAAATGTTAGAGAAAAGAATTCGCTTTGTTATTCTGTTATCTCTTATCTTCATAAAATGGTTCCTGCTTTGACTATTGAATGTGGTATTAGTGCTAAAAATTATGACAAAACTTTGAGTGTTATTAAAAAGTCTGTTAAATTGATGAGTGATAAAAAAGAAGTTGGAAAGTTGTATAAAAATGCTATTAATACTATAAATCTTTCATTAAATGATATTTATGATAGTGTAGACCGTATAATAGATATTTATCTTTATCATGAATTTGATAATACTGATGGTATAGAAGAAAAACGCATGAAATATAATAGTGTTTCAGTTGATGATATTGTTTCTTTAAATAAGAAAATGAAACTAAATACTGTTTTATTTATGGAGGGAAAATATGAAGAAAATTAATTTTAAAAATATTAATGAAGTTTTATATGAAGAACTCCTTCCTAATAAGTTAAAAGTTATTTATTATAAAACTAAAAAAACTAAAAACTTTTATATTACTGTTAGTACTCTTTATGGAGCAGGTGTAACTAAATATAAAAAGAATGGTAAGGTTATTAATGTAATACCTGGAACTGCTCATTTTTTGGAACATAGAATTATGGATTTTACTAAAAATAAAAAAGCAATGAAACTTATTAGTGATTTGGGCAGTATGCCTAATGCTTATACTATGCATGATATTACAAATTATAATATTTTTGGTGGAACTGATTTGATAAAAAATTTGGAACTTCTTTTGGATAGAGTTTTTAAACCTAATATTAGGGAAGAAGATGTTATAAGTGAAAGGGGTATTATTGGCGAAGAAATAGATATGGAACAGGATAATATTAATACTGTACTTTTGTATTCTGCTATGAATAATACGTTTAAAACTGATAAAAGTATGTGTATTCCTGTTTTAGGTGAAAAAGCTGATATTGAAAAGATAACTAGTGAATATTTAATTAGTATTTATAATGATTTTTATACTTATGATAAAATGCATATCGTTGTTTGTGGCGACTTTGATATAGAAGAAGTAAGTAATTATATCCATGATTATTTTAAGGGAACTAAATGTAGTGACGAGAAAGTTAAAGTGTTGTATGACAAAGAAAGTGACAAGGTGGATGTTAATTATTTTGAAATTAATAGAGAAGTTGTAAAAGATAAAACTGGTGTTGTTTTTAAAATACCTGTTAAATGTTTTAAAGGTATTAAAAATAATGATTTGAATCGTTATTTGAATATATTATTTACTTGTATGTATGGTAGTACTTCTACTGTTAAATCTGATCTTGAAAAAATGGGAATAACTGGTTTTAATTTTTTGACTAAAAGAGTTAATAATTATTTTGTTATTATTTTAATTGGTTCTGGTGATAGTAATAAGTTTGTTAATTTTATTTTAAATAATGTTAAAAATATTAAAATTAGTAAAGTAGACTTTGAAAGTAAAATTAAGGTTATGATTAGTCAACTTATTCTTGATTTTGAAGATGTTATAAATGTTGAAAGTTTTATAACTGATCAGATTAAGTTTAATGGTAAAATTGTTAAAAATGCAAAAGATGAACTTTTGAAGTTAGATTATGGTGTTTTTAAAGATATTTATAAAAATTTGAATTTTGATAATAGAAGTGTTTTACGTATTACTAATAGTAACTCGTAAATCTTTTTTATTTTATGGATTTTATTTCGTATTTTTGTTAAAATGTAGTTATGAAACGTATTAAGTATTTTTTTGTATTTTTAGTTTTGTTTTTTCCTTTGTCAGTTAATAGTTATACTGAACTGCCTGTTGATTTGACTGATTTATCTATCGTTGATATTCAAGATTATGTGGATAAAGGTGTTTTTAGTTATGAAGATTTGGTTCGTGTTTATTTGGACAGGATTCAAGAATATGATGATGAATATAATTCTGTTTTGAGTTTGAATGAAGAAGCAATTAGTATTGCTAAGGAACTTGATGAGGAAAGGGAAGAAAGTGGTATTCGTAGTTTAGTTCATGGCATTCCTATTATGGTTAAAGATAATATTGATTATGCCGGTATGGCTACTACTGGTGGGACTAAGGCTTTAAGTGATTCTGTTCCTAAAAGTAATGCGAAGGTTATTTCATATTTGGTAGATAATGGTGCGATTATTTTGGGTAAGACTAATATGAGTGAACTTGCTTTGAGTGTTCAAAATTCTTATAGTTCGTATGGCTATGTTAGAAATGCTTATGATAATAGTTATACTAGTTATGGGTGTAGTGGTGGTTCTGCTGTTAGTACTTCTTTGATGTTTAGTGTTGCTAGTTTGGGCACTGATACTAATTCTTCTGTTCGTGTTCCTGCTGCTGCTGCGGGGCTTGTCGGTATTAGGCCAACTTTTGGTTCTGTTTCTGGCAATGGCGTGATTAAGTATGATGTAAATCGTGATACTGTTGGTGTTTTGGCTAGGAATGTGACTGATAATGCCATTATTTTGGATGTTATAAGTGGTGGAGATGGTAATAAATATTTAGATGATTTAGATAGTTCTAAACTTACTATTGGTGTTTTGAGTCAAATTGCTGAAGGTGATAGTAGTCTTTATGGTAATGCTTTTAGAGCTACTAATAGTGAGATATTGGATTTGTTTAATGATAATATTGATTATTTAGAGTCATTGGGCTATAAGATTGTTTATTTGGATGATTTTTTTACTAGAGAAGTAATTGACTATGAAAATGATTCTACTAGTGGAAAATCTATGTGTAATGAGTTTAATAAGTATATTGTTAATACTAGTAGTAGTATTAAAAGTTTTGGAGAATTAGCTAAATCAACTGGCGGGGTTTATAGTTTGTATGATTACGTATATTATTGTGGTATGGATGAGTCGTTTACTGAAGAAAAGTCTTTAATGGAGCTATATAGAAATTATGTAAGTGAATTTATGGATAAAAATGATATCGATGTTTTGGTTTATCCTAATATTAAATCTAAAACTAGTTTGTATTATGAAAGTGATAATGTTACATCTAGTTATATTATTGCTCCTGCTACTGGTTTTCCGGCAATTACTTATAATATGGGTTACATAGATGGTTTAGCTTATTCAATGGAGTTTTTAACTACTCTTGGAAATGAACAAATTCTTTATAATTTGCTTTCTAATTTGAAAAATAATTATGTTCTATCTAGTGAGGCACCTATGCTTTATGAAGTTAGTGATGAAGTTACAGAGTTAGTTAATTATTATATGAACGTGAATTTGAAAAGTTTGTATAAATATAATAAGGATGCATTAGAGACGTATAATAATGCTCTTGATAATATTCTTTACTTTTTTGATAATTATAATGATGTAGAAGATAAAGAAACAACGGCTATTAATTTATTAAATGATTATAAGGATGCAATCCAAATACTTAAGGAAGCTAAAAGTGAAAGAAATACTACTATATTTTTAGTAATTATGTTAATCTTGTTTGTAGTGCTAATTGTACTGTTAAAATCACTTGTTTATTCAGTAAAGAAAAATAAAAGAAACAAACATTAAAAAGTGTTTGTTTTTTTAAAGTGTTTATTTATTCTTTTGATAATAATATTATTAGAAAGGATGAGTAAATGAAAGATTTTATTGTTAAACAAAATAGTTCCTATAGTTGTGCGACTGCTTGTGTGTTGTCTCTCATTAAGTACTATGGTGGAGATATGTCTTATGAAGAGTTGAATGTGATTTTGAATGCTTCTAGATATGGAACTAATGCTTATGATATTTTAAATGGTGTTAAATCTATAGGGTTTGTTGGGCGCGGTATTAAATTATCTTTTAATTATTTGACTAGTTATGAGATTGTTAATCCTTTAATCGCCCATGTAATTAAAAATAATATGTATCATTTTGTGGTTATTTATAAAATTGATAAAAGAAAAAAATTATTTAGTGTTATGGATCCAAGTGAAGGCATGGTTAAAGTTAAATTTGATGTTTTTGAAAAGATGTATTTGTCCACTGTATTGGATATTGTTCCAACCGAGAATGTACCTAATATTAAAAATGATGCTGTTTTGGTAAGTAAGATTTTTAAGGTTTTAAAGAAGTATAAGATATTAGTTTTTAAAGTTTTGTTTTTATCTTTATTAGTGATAACTTTTACATTATTTTCTAGTGTTCTGTTAAAACTTTTACTTGAATTAAATAATTTTAAGATTTTATGTTTAATTTTTGTGATAGTTATTTTATTAAAAAATTTTTGTAATTATTTTTTGGAAAGATATATTATTTTAGTTCAAAATAATGTAGGAGTTTTGCTTTTAAAGGATGTTATTTTTCATATTTTTAAAGTTCCTATAAAGTATGTTAAAAATAAAAGTACTGGTGATATTTTAGATAGAATTAGGGATTTAGAAGATGTTAAAAATAAGCTGGTGGATGTTTGTTTGAATATATTTGTGAATGTTTTGTTGTTAGTTTTTATTTTGGTATTTTTATCTTTTATTAATATGAATTTATTCTTAATTTCTATTTTGTTTATCTTTGTTTATTTCGTCTTTTCTATTTTGTATTATAAATATTTTAAAAGGAAAATTTTTGAAGTTAAAAGTGTTTATGGTACATATGAAAGTTTTGCTAATGATAGTATTTCTAATTATGTGAGTATTAAGAATTCGCAGGTTGAAGATATTTATATAACTAAGTTTTTAAATAAATATTATTGTTATTTATATAGACTTAAAAGTTCTTTAGTTAGTCTTAATGTTTTTGAACTTGTTAAAAATGTTTTAAGTGATTTGTTTTTATTAGTTGTCATTGTATTTTCAGTTTTACTTTTGAATAAAGGTGTTATTAAATTAAGTGATTTGTTTTTTGTTTATTCTCTTATTCTTAGTATAGTAGATCCGGTTAAAAATATCTTTGATAAGTTTTCTTCTATTGAAGAGGTAAAAGTTTCTTTGAAACGCGTGAATGATTTGCTTAGGGTTCGTGAAGAAGTTTGTAGTTTAAATAAGATTGACGGACAAATTGTTTTTGAGAATGTTAAGTTAAATTTTATTGATAATAATTCTTTGATAAATTTTTCTATTAAAAAAGGGTCGTTGTTTTTACTTTATGGAATTAGTGGTGTTGGTAAGAGTTCTTTACTTAAAATAGTAACTGGTGAATCTTCAAATTATAAAGGTAATGTATCTGTTGGAGGCGTTAATATTAAAGATTTAGATGAAGGTGTATTGTTAAACTCTGCCTCTTTTGTCTCTCAAGAAGAAAAACTATTTAATGATACTTTGGAAAATAATATTAAGCTTTATAGAGATGTTAGTGATGATTTTTATGAAAAGATATTAAAAGTTACTCTTGTCGATAAGATTAGAAATAGTAAAAAGTTTAGAAATGATTTTGTTATTTATGAAGATGGGGTTAACTTAAGTGGAGGAGAAAGGCAAAAAATTATTTTGGCTCGTGCTTTAATTAAAGACTTTAATTATTTGATTATTGATGAAGGGCTTAGTGAGGTTAATTTGGAAGATGAGAAAGTGATAATTGAAAATATTAGAAGATGTTTTTCTGATAAAACTATTATTTATGTTTCACATAAAAAAGAAATTAATTGCCTTTTTGAAGAGAAGTATTTTATGAAAGGGGGTGATAGTATTGACTGATAAAGAACTATATTCCGTTAGTGGTGGCGGGATTGGTTGGGGTATAGCTGGCTTAATAGGCGGGATAATAACTTTTATTATTGGTGTTATTGACGGTTATATGAGACCATTAAAATGTAATTAGAAAGGAGGGATTTTGTTGAATGATGTTGAGTTAACTAATGTAGTTGGTGGTGCGATAAGTGCGACTTTGGTTAATGCATTAGTTAGAGGTTTTACGGCTATATTTGAATTTGGAAAGGCTGTTGGAACTGCTATTAGAAGAGCTAAAACAGGAACTATATGTTCTATATAAAGAAGTGAATTCACTTCTTTTTTGATGTAAACTTGTTTGTTAGTTATAAATTACAAAAGTAGTTCAAAGTAATATATGAAATTAGCTAAAATTCTTATAAAATTAGAAAAACTTTTAAGGTGGTTATTTAGTGAAAATTCTTGATTTTTTTCATTAAATAGAGTATTATTAAGTAGTAAGTTTTTTCTTGGTTTAATGAGTCCTCGACTTTTTACTAGGAATAAACGGATTATTTATGAAGGAGGGAAATGATGGCTTTAACTAAAGAGCAAAAAGAAACTATTGTTAAAAAGTATGCTAGAAGTAAGAATGATACTGGAAGTGTTGAAGTACAAGTTGCTTTGTTAACTGAAGAAATTAATATTTTAACTGAGCATTTAAAAGTTCATATTCATGATTATCATTCTAAACTAGGTCTTATGAAGATGATAGGTAAGAGAAGAAGTTTACTTAACTACTTGAAGAAAGAAGATGTAGTTAGATATCGTGAACTTATTAAAAGTTTAAATTTGAGAAAGTAGGCACTTGTTTTAAGTGTCTTTTTTTATTGGAAAGGTAATTTATGAAGAGAGTATTTGAATATGAATTTTATGGTAGGAAATTGATAGTTGAAAATGGAGAACTAGCTAAACAAGCGCATGGGGCAGTATTGGTTAGATATGATGATACTGTTATTTTGTCAACAGCTGTTATGAGTAATAATGTTAGTACTGCTGACTTTTTTCCACTTACTATTTTGTATCAAGAAAAACTTTATTCAGTAGGTAAAATACCTGGTGGATTTATTAAAAGAGAAGGTAGACCAACTGATGCAGGTACTTTAGCTGCTAGAACTATTGATAGGCCAATTAGACCTATGTTTGATGAGAATTTTAGAAATGAGGTGCAAGTTGTAAATACTGTTTTAAGTGTTGATAATGATTGTACTCCTGAAATGACTGCACTTTTTGGAACATCTTTGAGTTTAGGAATATCTCATATTCCTTTTGATGAACCTGTAAGTGGCGTTATTGTTGGTAGGGTAAATGGTGAGTTTAAGATTAATCCTACTGCAGCAGAACTTGAAGAAAGTGATATTAATTTGACTGTGGCTGGTACTAAAAATGCTATTACTATGGTTGAAGCTGGATGCAAAGAAGTAAGCGAAGAAGATATGTTAGAAGCACTTATGTTTGGGCATGAAGCAATAAAAGAATTATGTGCGATTCAAGAGGATATTATTAGTGAAATAGGTGTTCCAAAAATTGAAGTTGAACTCGCCAAATTGGATGAAAATATTGTTAAAGAAGTAAGTGAAGACATTACAACTGATATGTTAGAAGCTATACAAATTGAAGATAAACTTGAAAAATATGCAAGGATTGATGAAGTAAAAGAACTTGCTGTTACTCATTATACAGAAAATCATGCCGATAGCGAGACGTTAGAAGATGAACTTAAACAAGTTAAGAAGATTGCTGATAATATTGAAGCTGCTGAAGTTAGAAGACTTATTACTGAAGAAAAAGTTAGACCTGATGGCCGCGGTATGACGGAGATTAGACATTTAAGTGGAAGTGTGGATTTGCTTCCTAGAACTCATGGAAGTGCATTGTTTACAAGAGGTCAAACTCAAGCTCTTGCTATTACTACTTTAGGAGCTATTGGTGAACATCAAATTTTGGATGGTTTAGGCTTGGAAAATGAAAAAAGATTTATGTTACATTATAATTTTCCTGCTTTCTCAGTAGGAGAGACTGGCAGATATGGTTCTCCTGGTAGAAGAGAAATAGGACATGGTGCTTTGGCTGAACGTGCTTTACTTCAAGTGATGCCTAGTGAGGAAGAATTTCCTTATACTGTTAGGGTAGTTAGTGAAGTTTTAGAAAGTAATGGTTCTAGTAGTCAAGCAAGTATATGTGCTGGTTGTATGAGTTTGATGTCTGCTGGCGTGCCTATTAAGAAAATGGTTGCTGGTATAGCTATGGGTCTTATAACTAAGGATGATAAATATACAATTTTAACTGATATTCAAGGTTTAGAAGATCATATGGGAGACATGGACTTTAAAGTTGCTGGAACTAGAGATGGTATAACTGCTCTACAGATGGATATTAAAATTAAAGGTATAACTAGAGATATTTTAAAAGAAAGTCTTGCTCAGGCACATGATGCTCGAGAGGAGATATTAGATGTCATGGAATCTATTATAAGTGAACCTAGAAAAGAACTTAGTAAATATGCTCCTAAAATTAAAATGATTGATATTAAACCTGAACAAATTAAAGATGTAATTGGTCGTGGTGGAGATGTTATTACTAAGATTATACTTGATAGTTCTAATGTTAAATCAGTAAATGATAAGGATGCAGTTAAGATCGATATAAGTGATGAAGGTCATGTTGTACTTTATCATCAAGATATTGCAATAATCGATAAAGCTCTTGCTATGATAGAAGATATTATTAAAGAAGTAGAAATCGGTAAGATTTATACGGGTAAAGTTGTAAAAGTAGAAGATTTTGGTTGCTTTGTTGAGTTGTGGCCTGGTTGTGAAGGTCTAGTACATGTTAGTCAATTGGATACTAAACGTGTCGAAAAGCCTAGTGATGTTGTTAAAGAAGGAGACGAAATAGTTGTAAAAGCAACTGGTTATGATAAACGTGGTAAATTAAATCTATCTAGAAAAGAAGTATTAAGTAGTAAAACTGAAAAATAATTGGTAAACACTTTAGTGTTTACTTTTTTTGCAAAAAAAAAATAATCAGTGATTATCTTTTTATTTTTCTTCAAAAAGTTTGTCCATGCTTACTTCAAGCACTGTTGCTATTCTCCATAATGTTTCAACTGAAAATCCACGTCTTCCTTCTTCACTTTCTATTCTTCTTATAAATTCAAAACTTCTATCTGTATATAATGCTAATTGTTCTTGAGTGTAGCCTTTTTCTTTACGATACTTTCTAATGTTATTAGCAATTATTTTCTTTATGTCTTTGTTAAAATTAAATTCTTTGTATTCGTAATTACTCATAGAAACACTCCTTGTACACTTATTTTCTCATAAAACTTTTAAAAATAATGTAGTCCCAAAGTACCAGTATTTTTATTTTTTATTATTAATTATTTTTTATACTAAAAAAAGTAATTCAGTGAATTACTTTTTAAATTACTATTGCAATTAGGTTATTACTTCCTTTGTTTACTATTTTTGTTATAGTTTGACAAAGTTTATATCTTAGGCTTTCTGGCATCATTGCAAGTTTTGCCTGAATTCCTTCTTGTACTATTACATCTAGACTTCTTCCAAATATTTCGCTTTTCCAAATGTTGTTTGGACTTTCTTCTTGATCTTTGAGTAAATAATCAATTAGTTCTTTACTTTGTATTTCACTTCCTATGATAGGTTCAAATGTGCTTTCAACATCGACTTTAATCATATGTATACTTGTTGCGATTGCTTTTAGTTTTACTCCGTATCTTCCACCTTGTTTTATTATTTCTGGTTTATCAAGTTTCATATCATCTAGTTTTGGAAATGCGATACCATATCCTGTTTGATATACTTGTTTAAGTGCATCTTTAAAGTTGTCGTATTCACTTTTTCCATTTTTAAAGTCTCTAAATATTTTTAAAAGTTCTGCTTTTGAATCAATACTTGTTCCAACTGTTTCTTTTAATACTTCATCATATAATTCGTTACTTGCTTCTAAGTTAATTGCAACTTCACCTGTATTTGTGTTTAAGTTTGATATGTATGAATTACTTATAAAATCATTTTCTTCAAAATTTAAATTTATGTTGTTTATATCTCTTAATTTATTAACGCTTACAACGCTTTCTTTCATTGCTTTTAAAAATGCTTCTTTTATAGGATGATCATTATCTAAAACTCCAATCCAATCAGGTATGTTTACTTCAATGTTTTCAACTGGGAATTCGTATAATGCTTCTTTTAAAATCATGTATACTTCGTTTTCAGTCATGTCAAGTACGTTCATTGGTATAACTGGTATGTCATATTTTTCGTGCATTTCATCACATAAGTTTCTAACGTCTGGTGTGTTTGGATGTGTTGTGTTCATTATTACTATAAATGGTTTGTTTAGGTTTTTTAATTCTGTTATTACTTTTTCTTCTGCATCAATATAACTTCCTCTTGATATTTCTCCAATAGATCCATCAGTAGTTACTACTATTCCAATAGTAGAGTGGTCTTTTATTACTTTTTCTGTTCCGATTTCTGCTGCTTCTGTAAATGGTAAGTCTTCTGTAAACCATGGAGTTTTTACCATTCTAGGATTCCCGTCTTCATCTAAATATCCTTTGCTTTCTGGCGTTACATATCCAACGCAGTCAATAAGTTTGATGTTGGTTTCAAAGTCGTCAATTTTAATTTTTGCACCATTGGAAGGTACAAATTTTGGCTCGATTGTCATTATTTGTTTTCCCTGAGCACTTTGAGGGATTTCGTCAAGACATCTTCTTTTTTCAAAATCATCTTCTATATTAGGTATTACTAAAGTTTCTATGAATTTTTTAATAAATGTGCTTTTCCCAGTTCTAACCGCGCCTACAACACCTAAATATATCTCTCCATTTGATTTTGAACCGATGCTTTCAATTATTTCTTTTTTATCCATTTTCATTCCACCTTTTTTTATCTTTCATTTAAACTTATGTTTATTTATATAAAAAAGAACTATTTTTTAATCTAATATTTAAATAATTTTGTATGTTTGATATAATTGTTTTGTGATAGGAGAGTGTTATGAAAGAAAATTTAGAAAAAATTAATGAAGTAATGTCTGAAGTGGAAAATAAAGGCAAGCAAATTTTAATATTTTTGTTGTATTTTATTGGTTTTCTTTTGGGACCATCTTTGTTTTATTCATTAGTTAATGTGGTTTATCCGATTGATGATGTGATGATTGCTAATTTGGTTGGAAATGGCTTGTATGCAATTATGTTATTTATTATATTGCATAGGGTTTTGATTGGTGACTTTAAAAAACTTGGTAAAGATAAAGTTAATAATATGAAAGTTATGTTTAAGTGGTGGGGTATAGGACTATTAATAATGATGATTAGTAATCTTATTATTAATGGTATTGTTTTTAATGGCTCGATTGCTGCGAATGAGGAAGCAAATAGGGAACTTATATTAGCTTCACCGTTTTTAAGTATTTTCCTCGCAGTTTTTATTGCCCCTTTTGTTGAAGAGATAACTTTTAGATATGGTCTCAGAAAAATATTTAAAAATGTTTGGTTTTATGCAATAGTCAGTGGTTTTATCTTTGGTTTTTTACATGCTATTTCAGGGATTGAATCTGCAAAAGATATGTTGGACTTGTTATATATTATTCCTTATGGATCACTTGGTTTTGCTTTTTCTGTTATTTATTATAAAACTGATAATATATGGGTAAATATTTTTGTTCATACATTACATAATGCAATTGTTTACTCATTATTAATTTTATTTGCATAGGTGTTTTATGGAAGAAAAAAGGGATGCTAAAGCAATTATAAAAAGAGATAGTAGTTTTAAAAGAAAGTTTATTAACTTTTTACTTTTCATATTAATTCTTTCTGTTGGTTTAATAATGTATTCTAGATATGTTGGCACAAAAGGTTTAATTGTAAAAGAGTATAGAATCGCTGATGAGAAAATTCCTTATAATTTTGGCGGTGTTAAAGTTGTACATTTTTCTGATTTACTTTATAAGAGCACTGTAAACTTGGATGATGTTAAAAATATGGTTAATCGTATTAATGAACTCAAACCTGATTTAGTTTTTTTTACTGGTGGTCTTATTAGTAAAGGTAAGAGTTTAACTGATGAAGAGATTCAAGAACTTTCTAGTGTTTTAAAAGAAATTGATTTTACTATAGGCAAGTTTGCTGTTAAAGGCGATGAAGACGCGGATGAATTTTCTATTGTTATGGCAGATTCTGGATTTGAAGTGTTAAATAATTCTGGGACTTTTATCTATAATAAAGCTTTGACTCCAATATATGTCGCTGGTTTATCTAGTTCGATTAGTGATGCTATAAATGTGGAGAGCACTTTTGAACTGGTTGATGCTGATGCCAATAAAGACGCTTATTTTAAAATCCTTTTGATGCATGAAGGTGATAGTGCTACTTCTGTTTTGAAAAGCCGTGATGATGTTAATTTAATACTTGCGGGTAATTCGCTTAATGGTAGTGTTGTTTTACCTTTCTACGGAGGAATATTTGAAAGTAGGGGAAGCGCTAAGTATAAAAAGCCATTTTATGAAGTTAATGGTACTTTGATTTATATTAGTAGTGGACTTGGTACTAAAGATATTAATTATAGGTTTAATAATAAACCATCATTTAATTTTTATAGGTTAAAAAGTCTATAACAAAATAAAACACTTCGCATATTTTATAGTAAGCGAGGTGTTTTTTATGTATTATAATGGTTTTAGAAATACTACCTATAAAAAGTATCCGGGTGATGATAGATTTGTGCCTTTTGCTGGACCTTTTTTATTGGGCGCGCTTACAGGTGGGGTAGCAACTGCTGTTTTTAATCCATATAGACCTAGACCAGTCCCACCAAGACCTTATCCGCCAAGACCATATCCACCATTTGGACCTTATATGTATTAAATTGGAAGCACAATTTTGGCTATAGTGCCTTTATTAGATATGGATGTGTAACTTAATGAGCCATTATGTGCTTTTATTATTTCTTTAGAAAGACATACTCCTAAACCAGTACCATAATGTTTTGTGGTGTAAAATGGTGTAAATATTTTTTCTAAAGTTTCTTTGTCCATTCCTTCTCCGTTATCTTTTACTATAATGTAAAGTGAATTATTTGAATAAAAGGTGGTAAGTGAGATTAAATTTTTATCTTTGTTTGATGCTTCAATTGAATTTTTAATTAAATTTATTAAAACTTGTTTCATTCTGTTATAGTCTGCATTTATTGTAATGTCACTTTCACACTTTATCATATATTTTATTTTTTTTGCTTTAAACAATGGTACCATTGTTTGCTTTATATCCTCAAACAAGTCAATTATTTTCATGTCTTTTTTTAATACATTTATTCTTGATAAGTCTTTAAAATCGTTTAAAAGTTCAAGAGATCTATCCACCTCACTATTTATTATATCTATGTAATGCTTGCTTTTTTGGGGATTATTTACATCAAACAAACTAATATATCCTTTTACAACTGCTAATGGATTTTTTATTTCGTGGGTTATTTTAAATAAAGAAGTTTGTATGTAGTCTTCTTTTTCTACATCCCTCATTGCTAAGTATATGTCTAACATTTCATTTTCTTTTTTTATAAAACAAGCTATTATTTTGTTAATTAAAAAATATATAATTGAATTAGAAATTATAATAATTATTTCTTCATTATTTTTTAAATAGGGTATGCTAAAAAACAGATAAAATGATATGTTTATTATAGAATATATGTTTATAAATTTTTTGTTCGAAAACGTTTTTCTTAAATATATGTTGTATAAAACATAATATAGGGTAATGAGTATTATACTTCCATGTATTGTATAATTATTTTTTGTGAACAGTAAGTCTAATATTACAATACTCATAAAAACTGATATGTTGGTTCTTTTGTATAAAAATGAAAAAAGTATTGGAAGGGTAAGAAGTATCATTTGTTCGTTTTTGTTTATTAAGTCGTTAAAGTACAAACATATAAAAAAGCTACTTAATAGTGATATATCTAATAGTGTTTTGCTTTTTATTTCATTTAGATTTTTCTTTTTTATTGAGTAAAACAGGTATAAAAATAATGGATAAGTTATTGCTATTATATTGAATAATAATGTATCAAAAAAATACATAATCTCACCTCGATCTTATAATATCAAAATCACTTGTCAATATTTGTCGAATTATGTATTTTTTTATAAAAAAATGTACTATTTTAAGTCTTTTATATATTTTTTTAATTGTTTTGCATTTGGCCCATATATAATTTTTAATTGATTATCTATTTCTACGATTCCTTTAGCGCCTAGTTTTTGTATTCCATCTTTGTTTACTATGTTTACGTCTCTTACTGTGACTTTTAATCTCGATAGATTTGATTCAACATCCAGAATGTTATCTTTCCCGCCTAGGTATTCAATTAATTTATTTATTTTTATATTAAAATCTTTTTTATTCATTTTAACTACTATAAATGAAATTATTATTAGTACTATTAATATAACTGTGTAATGCCAATACATATTTTATCACCTATTTAATTATACAATATTATATAAAAAAAAGAAACAGTTAGTTGCAATTTGTACAAACCGTTTCCTTCACTAGATTCATGTAATTTGCTAATTTTGATTTTAAACTTGATACTTTTTCGCTTGTCCAGTATGTCTCTGGTGTTCCGTCTTCATCTGTGACTATTGATGTTTCGTTATCGTGCCCAAGTATAACACCATCTTTTACAAATGTTACATCTGGTACATATACTCTTTCATTTCCTTCATCATCAGTAAATAAGTAATATTTTAATAGTTCAGTTATTTTTTTGTAACTTTCTGTGTTGTTTGTTCTAGCATCCTTAATATTGTAGTAATAAATAGTGTCTATTCCATTTTCTTTTGCTACTTCGTTTAAGTATACTACATATTGTTGACACCATCCACATTCAGGAAACCCTAAATATACAACGCCTGTTCCATTTTTTAGTATGTCTATTACTTTTGTAGCACTTACATAATCAAATACGTTGTCTTCAGGTACTTTTGTATATTCTTCACTAAATCTAATCGCATCTTTGTCTTTGTTATTTGCCGGTTTTATGTATTTCCATATGAAGAAACATAATACGGCTAATAGTATTATTATTATTCCAATAAAAATATAATTTGTTTTTTTCATTTTTACACTTCCTTGCACTTTGAATTATAGCATATTTATTACTTTACTTCAAACATTTATGTAAACAAAAACTCCTAAAAATTAGGAGTTTGTTTTTTTATAGACATTCTACATAAGTATCGTTTAAACATCTTACACCACATATGCAGTTAATATTTATTGTAAATATTGAATCAGTACTTACATATGGATATAAACTTGTTGTATCTGTGTTAGGCGCTAGTACACGGAATGTACAGCAGCAGTCATCAACTTTTTCAACTCTAAATACATTAGAGCATCCAGTTGTTGTTCCGTCAGTACATGTTGTGTTTGTTCTCGTAGTAGGCATGCTCCACCATATCATGCAAAGTGATAAACAAGTTAAAACGGTTTTCTAAACTTGTAATAAATTTCTATATTTAAATTTTCATCTAATAGAATTCTATCAATGATATTTGATAGAATTTTTCTATTTGGTTTCTTTAAAGATAGGTAATCTTCTGCAATTTTTTCAAAATCTTTATTTAAACCATTATTTTTTAATTCTTCTATCTTTAATTTATTTTCTTCAATTTTCTTTTTATTAAGTTCTTTGTTTTCAATAATTGTATTTCTAATATTTAAATAAGTTTCTAAAGTTATTATTCCATTCATTTTATCTGTATATGCTTCATTATCTTTTCGTTGAGCATCATTTATTTCAATTTCTAAACGAGATAATTCTTTTTCTAATTCTCTAATCTTTTTTTCTATCTTATCATTTTTCTTTAAATTATCTACCATTTTTTTAGATACACATTTCTTGAAAAATGATTTTAACTCTTTTAAGACACTTTTTTCTAAATCATCATATTTCATATGATGAGAAGTACAAGCATTATACTTTGAATATTTACGATAATAATTACATACTAAATAACCTTTACCATGTGTTGTATTTATTCCAATAGTATGACCACACTCTTTGCAATAGATAAAACCTTTTAATAAGTAGTTACTAGTGTTTTTAGTCATATGACTATTTTTAGAATATATGTTTTGGACTATATCAAAAGTTTCTTTATCTATAATAGGTTCGTGTGTATTTTCTACAATAATCCAATTTTCTTTTGGAGTTCTAACTAAATGTTTAACATTAACTGCAACTCGTTTTCTTCTACATTGACACATATTACCTATATACATTTCATTTTTTAAAATTTCATCAATAGTTCTAGTTTGCCAATGTCCATACATTGATGATTTGTTCCCACGATTTAAATTCTTATAAATTGATGGAATAGGGATATTCTCATTATCTAAGTGTCTTGCAATCATTTGCAACGAATTGCCTTGTGCAAACATTTCAAACATAGTTCTAACAACTTTTGCACTTTCATCATCAATTATAAGTTTATATTTATCATTTGGGTCTTTCTTATAACCATATGGAGCAATACCACCTAAATGTTTGCCTTCACGTTTTTTAGTATATATAGTGCTTTTTACTTTTTCACTTGTATCAATACAATAGTGAGCATTCATAGCACTATAAAATCCTACCATTTTATTTCCGGCTTTACTTTCATCAAATGTATCTATATCACTATTAATTGCAATAAAACGAACTCTTTTTAGTGGAAAGTATTGTCTAATATAGTAGGGAACTAAATCATTTCTTCCTAATCTTGATTGGTCTTTAACAATAACACAATCAATTTTCTTATATTCTATATCAACCATTAATCTTTTAAAATCTGGTCTTTCAAAATCCCCACCACTAAAACCATCATCTACATATTCATCAACAAAGATAAAATCATCATTAATTCTTAAGTAATTCATTATATAATCTCTTTGATTTGTTATACTAGCACTTTCTTCTTTGTAATCATCATCTTCTCTAGAAAGTCTTAAATAAATACCAACTTTAAATTTTTTTCCCGTATTCATTTAAACCTCCTTGAATACTCGGGAAAATCTTTATTTAAGTCTATAAATATTATACCAAATTTAAGCATTATTTTCTATCGTATCATAGTAATAAACTAGTATTAAATCATCTAACATTTCTTGTAAAGATTTCCCACTTTCATTAAAATAATTGATTACCATAATTATTAACCCCCTTTTAATAATATGCATACTTGAAAGTGTTCTTGCTTGAACACAGGGACTACTTTAACAATATTTTAAATTTAGGTCTATCTTGCAAAAATAACTATTTTTTAAAAACACATATACTGAAAACTCTAGGCAAAACTTTATTTTTATTTGCTATTTAGGAAGTTTTTAAACAAATTTCAAGTTAAAAAAATGCACGAAAAACTATATTTTTTTTAAAAAAATAATAGTATGATGAATTTACAAAGCACCGCGGACTTTGTAAAAGTAAGAAAGGAGTTAAAGATATGATAGATGAGAAAACCAAGGCAGTTCTTGATATATGTGATATTAAGAGCGATATGGTTAAATCAATGATAATAAAAATTACTAATGGTAAAGCAAATCGTGAAGAAATAGAAAGATTTACAAATTATTTAAATGTAATAGTAAAGACTAATAAATCTAGAAATAATTTAAACAATAGAATACTAGGTTTATACAATTCTATAAAAGAGTATTACAGAGATTATAGAAAAATAAATTCAGTTATAACTAAAAATTAACTGAGTTTATACTAAAAATTTGCATTTTTTGCTTTTAGGGGGTAGGCAAAAATGCAGGGTTCTGCTATAATAGCATGCATATATTTTGAAAAGGTTGTGAAAAAAATTTAATAGAAAGGAAATAAACTAATGGAAGCTTACCATAACAGATTGAATAAAAGAAGTTTCAAAAAATCTGTTTATATTAAGAAAGTTGAAGAAGTTTATGGCTTTAAAATTTCTACACAATCTTTACAATACGAACTTATAATTGAAACTCATAATGCCAATATTGATATTAATAATGTTATTTATTCTAAAAAGTATATACCTTTAAAAGATAAAGTGGATAAAATGATTAATATTATTGATACTTATGTTAGTAAATATAAAAATAAAATTAATAAATGTAAAAATTTAACTTGTATAGAGTTATACGACATTTTAATTGGTTATAATAACGAATTAAAAGAAATGAAAGAATTAGAAAGAATAAGAATAGAAAAAGGGGAAAAAGGAACAAAACTAAATCTTAAAAGTATTGGAGCAAGAGTATCAACATATTTAACTATGCTTGATATGTTAAGTTTTGATAGATTATATGATAGTAGAGGTATGACTTATGAAAGACAAGTCAATGAAAAGATACCTAAAAAATATAATTGTCAAATTTTTACTGATGAAGAAATAATGGACGGATTAATTTTTTATAATGATTTGAAAACTTTTAATGATGAATTCTTTAATAAATATTATGATAAAACAGGGATTAATTTAAATAGTGATAAAGAACAAAAAGATTTTATTATAAACTTACATAAAAATATTGTATTTGTTAATAATTTATTAGTTGATTATTACGCTTATAAAGATACATTAGTTTTAGATTTGATTTTACCTAAATTAAATGCATATACAAAACAAGATATATCTTATGTAAAAGATATTTCTTATATTAGACTTTTTGAAAAATTTAGTGATGTATGTGAAGATATAAATAATAAAAATTATGATAATGCTTATAAAAGAATGAAACTAATTATAGATAATGATGATATGAATATCTATGAAAGGATAAGTTAAAATGAAAAAACAAAATATATTACAACTATTGCAAGATGATTATGATGATAAATATAAAATAAGAAAAAGAAACTTTTATAAGTGTGTTTATAATTTTGAAAAATGTGTTAAAAATAACACTATACCTTTTTTAGAAAAACATGCTAAAGATTTTAAATTTGATTTTGATTTTGATTTAGAAGCAGATGATGATTTAATAAAATATAAAAGTCTATACTTATTACATTCCTTAAATAATTATTTTTTTGAAGAAATATCATATTTGCCTAATTATTTTCATAAAAAAGAACAAGAAATAGGTTTTGAATTGGCTTGTGATGATATTTGTGCCAATGTTCTATATAAATATATATTTATTATAAAAAAAGAATTAAAGGGGTTAAAAACTGACAATAAATCAATTACTTCATATTTAAAAAGTAAAGCATTATCTAGTGAAGAAGATATGTATTATTTTAGTTATGAAGACGAGTATTATTAGTAAGTGTAAAGAAATATAAAAACTTTACACTTTTTATTTGTAATAGAATTTATCTTATTGTAAAAAGAATTTATTTGTGAGATAATTTAGATATGAAAGTAGGGAGATTATGCAAGAAAAGAGTAATAAAGGGTTAATTTGGTTAATTGTTATTTTGATAATATTAGTAGTTGGTTTAATGTCTTTTATTTTGTATAAAGAATTTTATGCGGATAATAAAATGAGCATAGAAAATGCGACAAATAGTAAAGTAGAAGAAAAAAAACAAGGTAAGGTTGAAGTTAGTGGTAATAAATATGCTCTAGATATTAAAGATTATAAAACAAATAAAGAAGAAGTTTATTATAAAATAAACAATAATTACGAAGTAAAACTTGTTTTTAATTTTGATGATAATGATGAGTATTTTAAGACTTATGATATTTATGTTAATGATAAGTTTATCTTAACTGATGAAAATTTCATGGAACCTTCATTTGTTTATTTTTATATAATTAAAGAGAATTTAGTTTATTTAAATACAGGATTTACAGATGTAAGAGGCAAGCATTTATATCTTATAGAAAAAAACAATACAATACACAACATTTATCAATTAGATGATATAACAGGAATGGTTCCAGGGAAAATAACACTTAATGAAGATAATATTGTAATTGAAGGAACTAGATTTACTCATGGAATATCAATAGTATATGATAAGGCAGATATGGGTGCTGCAATGTTAGAAGATAGTTCAACATGGGCTGAATATGGTATTACTGAAAATACTATAATAGAAGCAACATATACATATAATTTTGATACAAATAATAAATTTATTTCAACTCCTGTTATTTCAAATGAAACAACAATAAAAGAATATTTAAGAAATAATAATTTAAATTAAAAGATAAATAAAAACAAAACATCTAATAAATTTTAATCAAATATGATTGAAGTTTTAGATGTTTTTTTGTTTCCTTATTAAGGAGTGGTCTTGCAAAAGATTCCTCTTTTTATTATATATAATAATTAAATATAAAATATAATCAAGAGTATATTATATAAATTGTATTTTCTTCTTTAGTTATATACTATTAAATAAAATATATATAATAATTATATTTAATAAATAATATATAACTTAAATATAATAGAACTTAGATATATTTAAATACTTATCTTATGTAATACAAGTATAATATATTATAAGTATTATTTTCTTTTCATAAGACTATATTATTCTTATTATATTTAGTAATTATATTATAAATTATATTATATACCTTTTGTAAAGTATTAATTTTAACAGAACTTATTGTTAATTAATATCAGATAGATATGTTATAATTAATGTATGGAAAATATTATAAGAAATGATAGGTATATATTAGATAAAAAAATATTAATTTTTAAAGAAAAGTATATGAAATTTAAAAAACTTAATATTGTTGATGAAATATCTTTGAGAGAGTGTATATGTGATGTTTTATCTTGGATAGAAATGTGTGTTAAAACTACAAAAGATATGAGTGTAGAAGAAAAAAGGAAAATTAGTGCAATTAGATATGCGAATAATTATAAAAAACACGGTATTAAATTATATAATTTTAATAAAAATGTGTATGGATTATATCCATCAGAAAAATTAGTCCCAAGACCAAATTTGTGTCCTTCTGATTTTAATATATATTGGAATTTTCTATCTTTTTTAAAAAAATCTGAAAAAACACAATATAATAATTATAGAACTTTTTTAGAAAATAAAAATATATATGATACAATAATTGACATTTATGAAATTATACAAAAATATTATAAACTAACTTAATGTAGGAGCAATGCTCCTTTTTTTGATGAGTAAATATCTTTTTTTACTAAACCCAACCCCCAAACTTAATAAAATTGATTTTAAAGGTAGTTCCTGTTAGATTTGATTTGATTAATATATTTATATTAATTCATTATAAACTTAACAGAAAACAACCTTAATTTGCTTTAAAATGGGTTGTTTATAATTGAATTATAATTGATAAAATTATTGGCTTTTACTATATAGCACTATTTATATAATATATTGCTATTATTTGATTATTTCCTTTATTGCTCTACTAAATAGATAAGGAGAGTGATAAAGATATGGAATATTATTTCACAACAAAAGAAATAAGTTTGTTATTAAAAACGCCAATTCAATTCATTAGAAAAATGATAAGAGAAAAAAGAATTATTGCTTATAAGGTAGGAAGACAATATATTGTTAAGGAACAAGATTTAAATAATTATCTTGATAGTGTGAAATATGAAAGATAAAGATATTTTAAAAATGTTAGGTTTAAATGATAGAACTATTACTTTAACTGCTGATGATGAATATTTACAAATAATGCTTGAAAAGAAAATAGATAACTACTTTAAAAAATTAGATGAAGAAAAAAAGAAACAAGAACAAATAGATTATTATAAAAATCAATATGAAAAGTTCCAAAAGAAAAATGAGTTTGTTAAAAACTTTGATGATAAGTTTGTTTATGGTAAGTTAAGAGATAAACTTATTAAAGACGGTTTTGTATATCGTTGTCCTTTTTGTCTTGATGTATCAAGTCAATATGGAAGACCATTACAAAGTTATAACAAACATTAGAAAAGAGAATTAAGTTTAAAATGCTTAATTCTCTTATTTTTTTACTTATTTACAAGTTCACTGTATATTTTTAATTGTTCTACATTATGTTTTCTAAATTCATCTCTAAACTTTAATAATAATTTATTTTTATGTTCTTCTAAAAGTTTTGTATCTTTGTTTGATAATTTGTTTTCTTCTAACATTTGTTTTGTTATTAAAAGTTCTATCATAATATTATTTAAGTCTTTAGTTAAGATAAATCTAAAATTTTTCCACTCGTTAATCATTTTTACCACCTTTACTATAAATTTTTAATCAATTTTTGTTAGACTTAAACTATTGATTTTCCCTTTATTCATCTAACTTTGCTTAATTTTGTATCACTTTAAGGCGCAGGGCATGGAGTTCCGTTACATCCGTATATCATTATTGGTCTAGTGTTACATACTATGCAGTTAGTGCCTCCTCCAAGTGCTGGTCTGTCACAAGAATTTAAACAATTTTCAGGACATGCGTTTGATTGTAGAACGTTTATTACTTGTAATATCTCAGCTATGCAACTATTGCATGTATTGCAGTTATCTCTATTACAAGAACATTCATTATTGTTACACATATAATCCACCCCTTCTTTTCTTACAATAATAATTTATGTAATTCTTTTAATAGTGTTCGTATTCTTACCTATATTTGTGGTTTACATTTAAAAATGTTTTTTCGTGCAAAATGTATGAAATATATACTTTTTTGTCATGTAAATTTATATTAGTTATAAGTTGATAATTTTGTTAAGTTATGTTATATTTATTGTAGGAGGAAAATATGAAAAAGATAAGTTTGTTTTTTGCAGTTTTTTTAACAGCATTTCTTTTCTTAGGAACTGTAAATGCAAAAACTGTAAACGTTGCTAGCACTGACGATTTGAGTGCTAAAATAGGGGAAGCGGAGGAAGGAGATACTTTAGTATTAGAAGATGGCACTTATACTGGTGATATAACTATTGATAAGGCATTAACTATTGAAGGAACTAGTAAAGAAGATACTATTATAGTTGGTCAAATTACTGTTACTGATAACTTTGATATGAAAAATGTTACTGTTATAGATGAACATGTAAATGGTACTTATAAAAATGTGATAACTATTACTGAACCAGAACTTGTAGTTAATTTCGACAATGTAAACGTTAATGTTAAAGATTATGTTGCTGATAAAGACTATAAAACTGGTGTTTCTGGTATAAGCGCTGATGCTGATGCAAACGGTACTAAATTAACTATTACTAATAGTAAAGTTAATGCTACTTATGGTATTTATGTAAAAAGTGAAAAAAATACTATTAAAATTGAATCATCTATAGTTTCTGGATGGGCAGCATTAGATATTACTACTAGTGAAGGCGTATTACAAAATAATAATAAAGTAACTGTTAAGAATAGTACTTTATATGGTACTAGTTATGTTCCTAAAGATAGCTACAATAATTATGGTGTTGTAGTTATTGGAAGTCAGAAAGATTTAAGTTTAACTATAACTGATAGTACTATTAAAAATAATATTGTTACTGAAAATAGAATTGATTTAATATATTTTGGTGATTATTATGAAGATAGTGAAACTTCTATTATTACATTAAATAATGTTAAATTAGAAAATAATGATACTAATGGTGAAAGTACTAAAGTTAATTTTGCAACAGAAGGAAATGCACTTGGTGGACAAATATTTATAATTGATGAAAAGACAAATTTAGATATGACTACAGATGCTGATAAGGTAGGGTCTACAGGTCATGTATTTAATCTATCATCAATTGATGGTGTTGCTTCAATGATCGTACCAGATAAGTTTGTTGTTACAGCTGATGCTTTAGAAGTTGGTACAGTAGAAGGTTATGAATTTAAAGGTTGGTATACTGATGCTGAATACAAAAATGAATTTTTAGCCGGTACTGAGATAACTGAAGATACTACAATATATGCATATTTTGTAGAAATAGTTGAAGATACAACACCTGAGGTTAATAATCCTCAAACAGGAGATAACGTTTTAGTATTCTTCTTAGTAGGTCTTATTTCATTAATAGGCTTTGTTGGTGGAAGCGTATATTTCTTAAAACATCAAAATTAATTTGACATATTAATTTATAAATTATATAATTAATTTACTTGATGAGTGGGCATAAATCCCACTCTTTAAATTTGTAAAGGAGTGATATTTTGGAAAAAGAATTATTTGATAATCTCGTTTTACCTCTTAAAGAAGCAGGAATTGATTTGTGCTCAGTTACTTTTGGTGAAGAAGATGGTGAAAAAACTTTATTTGTGAAAATTGATAGTAAAAATGGTGTTGATACAGATTTGTGTGTGAAAGCAACAGAAATTATTAATCCAATCGTTGATAAGTTAGATTTGATTAAAGAAGAATATGTGCTAGATGTATGTAGTAAAGGTGAGGAATAATGGAAAACGTTGAATTTAAAAACGCATTAGATAATATTTGTTTAGAAAAAGGCATTGATCCTAGTGTAGTTATAGAAGCTATGAGTAGTGCTCTTGCAAGTGCTTATAAGAAGAATACTGGAGAAGATGCAAATATTAGAGTTCTTATTAATGAAAATACTGGAAATATTCAGGTTTTTAAAGTTATGACAGTTGTAGAAGAAGTTCAAAATCAGGAATCAGAATATAGTTTAGAAGAAGCATTAGAACTTGATAAAAATGCGACTATTGGTTATGAATTTGTAACCGAAGTTACACCTGAAGATTTTGGGCGTGTGGCAGTAGGTGTTGCAAAACAAGTAGTTATGCAAAAAATAAGAGAAGCTGAAAAGAATAATATTATTTCTGAATTTAGTGATAAGGAAGATGAGTTAATGGTTGGGTTCTTGGCTATGGAAGATGCTAGAAATTATTATGTTGACTTGGGTAAAGCGAGAGGAATTCTTCCAAAGAATGAAATTATTCCAGGTGAAACATTAAAAATGGGTGATAGTATAAAAGTCTATATCACTAAAATTGAATCTAATAATAAAGGACCAGTTATAATGCTTTCAAGAAAACATTATGGTTTTGTAAAAAGATTATTTGAACTTGAAATACCTGAATTTAAAGAGGGTGTTCTTGTGATGCATGGTGTTGCAAGGGAAGCAGGTGTTAGATGTAAAGTTGCAGTAAGTAGTACTGTTAGTAATGTAGATGCGATAGGAAGTTGTATTGGAGAAAAAGGTAGAAGAATAGCAAGCATTATTAGTGAACTAAATGGAGAAAAGGTTGATTTAGTTCTTTTCTCTAATAATCCTGAAGAATTTATTGCTAATGCTTTAAGTCCAGCTAAAAATGTTAATGTTAGTATAGTTGATGAAAAAGCAAAAGAAGCTCTTGCAATTACTGATGAAGAAAATTTAAGCCTTGCAATAGGTAAAAAGGGTATTAATATAAAACTTGCAAGTAAACTTACTAAATATAAAATTAATATAAAAACATTAGATGATATAAATAAAGAAATAAATGGTGAATAATATGAAAAAAATACCTATTAGAACGTGTGCTCTAACTAAAGAAAAATTAGATAAAAGAGAACTATTTAGAGTAGTTAGAAATAAAGAAGGAGAAGTATTTGTAGATGATACTTTGAAAGCAAATGGTAGAGGAGTATATTTAAAAAAAGATGCGAATATTATAAATAAAGCAAAAGATAAAAAAGTTCTAGACTACCATTTGGGAGTAAAAGTAAGTGATGAGATATATGATGAATTAATGAGCAAACTATAGAAAGAAGGTGTGATATGTCTTTAAAAGATTACGCAGAAGAACTTAATATAGGAGTAGATGAATTACTTAATATATGTAAAAACTTAGGAATCAATGTTAGAAATGAAAACGATGAACTAACAGATGATGATATTGTAATGCTTGATATAGAATTAAGTAGTGAAAACAATTTAAGTGAAGAACTTGAAAGTAAATATGAATTTGAAGATAGAGCAGAAGAAATATTAGAGGGAACTAAATTAAAAGATGAAGTTGTCGTTAAAAAACAAAAGATTAAGAAAAAAGATAGTTCTAAAGAAGAGTTTTTGCATAAGAAAAAGGATATTTATAAACATAAAGAAAAACTTCAAAGTAATAAGAATGAATCACATGACGACGTTATCATTTATAAAGAAGGTATGACTGTTAATGATTTGGCTAATGCTTTAAATATTCCAAGTGCTGAACTTGTTAAAAAATTGTTTTTGATGGGTCTTGTTATTAATGTAAACCAAACTATTTCTTTTGAAGATGCAGAAGTAGTGTTAGTTGATTATAATAAGAAACTTGTTAAAGAGGAAACTACTGATATAACTAATTTTGAAGAATATGTTATTGATGAGGATGAAAGTTTACTTGAATTACGTGCACCTGTTGTTACTATAATGGGTCATGTTGATCATGGTAAGACAACTCTTCTAGATTATATAAGACATACTCATGTTGCGAGTGGTGAAGCAGGGGGAATTACTCAGCATATAGGTGCTTATCAAGTGGATGTTGAAGGTAAAAAGATTACTTTTATTGATACTCCTGGACATGCTGCTTTTACTGAAATGAGAGCAAGAGGAGCTAAAATAACTGATATTGTTATTATTATAGTTGCTGCTGATGATGGTGTTATGCCTCAAACTAAGGAAGCTATTGATCACGCGAAAAGTGCGAACGTTCCTATTATTGTTGCAATTAATAAAATTGATAAAGGTATAGGTAATGTAGACAGAATAATGAGTGAAATGAGCGAATATGGTCTTACTCCAGAAGCATGGGGCGGAGATACTATGTTTGTTAAAATAAGCGCACAAACAGGAGAAGGTGTAAAAGATTTACTCGATAGTATTATAGCACTTAGTGAAGTAATGGAATTAAAAGCAAATCCTAATAGATATGCAAGTGGTACTGTTATTGAAAGTAAACTTGATAAAAGTGTTGGTAGTGAAGTTACATTACTTATTCAAAATGGAACACTTAGATTAGGCGACCCAATAGTTGTTGGAACTGCTTTTGGTAAGGTTAGAACTTTGAAAAATAGTCAAGGCGAAGATATTGTAAGTGCATTACCAAGTATGCCTGTTACAATAACTGGTATAAATAAAGTTCCTGTTTCAGGTGATAAATTTATGGCTTTTGAAAATGAAAAAGAAGCAAGAAATGTTGCAATAAAAAGAGAAAACATTTTAAAAAACAAAAGATTTGTTAAAAAAGCGCTTAGTTTAGAAGATTTATTTGATAGTATAAAAGAAGGTAAAAAAGAAATAAATATTGTACTGAAAGCTGACGTTAAAGGTAGTGAAGAAGCTGTTAAAAATAGTTTGGAAAAGATAAACGTTGAAGGCGTTAAAGTAAATGTTATTAGAAGTGGCGTAGGTACTATTACTGAAAGTGATGTAGTACTTGCTAATGCTGGTAATGCTATTGTAATTGGTTTTAATGTAATACCTAGTTTGAAAACAAAAGAAGTTGCTAAAGAATATAATGTAGATATTAGACTTTATAATATTATATATAAAGTAGTTGAAGAGATTGAGTCAGCTATGAGAGGTATGTTAGATCCAGAATATGAAGAAGTTGTTGTTGGCAATGCAGAAGTTAGACAATTGTTTAAGTTTAGTAAAGTAGGAATAATTGCTGGAAGTCACGTTATAAGTGGTGTTATTAAAAACGGAAGTAAATGTAGACTTATACGCGATGGTGTAGTAGTTTATGACGGGAAAATTAATTCGCTTCAAAGAGAAAAAGATCAAGCAAAAGAAGTTAAAAGTGGCTTTGACTGTGGAATTACTTTAGAAAATTATATCGATATAAAAGAAAAAGATATAATAGAAACTTATGAAATGAAAGAAGTGAAAAGATAATGAATTTGAAAGGTGAAAGAGTAGCAAGCGCTATAGTACAAGAACTTGGTAATATTCTTTTAACTGAAGTAAAAGATGAAGATTTAAAAAAAGTTACTATTACTTATGCAACCGTTACAAATGATTTAAGTTTTGCTAAAGTTTACTTTACAACACTTGACGATGAAAAAAGAGACAAAGTCATAAAAGATATGAATAATGCCAGTTCTTATTTTAGAACAGAACTTGCTAAGAGAATAGATATAAGACATATGCCTGAAATTAGATTTGTTTATGATGAAAGTATAGAATATGGCACTAAAATAGAAAAAATAATTGAAGAAATTAATAAAAATTAATTTCTTTTTATTTTATAAAAAGAAGTTAAAAATTATGTGGAATAATATTATATACATTAAATTATTTATAATAAAGCCTTTAGAAAAATCTAAAGGTTTATGCAAATCTAAAAATAATTTTTAAGAAATTATATATTTTTAAAAATCTAAAGTTTCCAAATTTTCTGATGCGTTATTTTGATCATTAGATTGAACTAAGCTATCATGATTTTGGGCTCTGTGTTGCATATTAGCTATGTTTAAACTTTGTTTTAAATTGTCATCATCATAATTAGTTAAATCATTTTCCAAGTCAATTATTTTCAATATTTCTTCAAAAGTTGTTTCACCCTCGAGAACTTTATTAAGTCCATCTTGTAATAAAGTTATAACTTCTCCAGTATATACAAGTTCTCTAAGAGTTTTCTTAGGTGCATTATTAGTGATAGCGTCTCTTATTTTATCATTTATTATTAAAACCTCTAATATAGCTAATCGTCCTTTATAACCATGCGAGCATCTAGGACAACCTTCTTTATTTGCTTCATACATTTCATTTACTTCTTTATCTAAAACTGTTCTAAAAACATTTTTTTCATATTCAGTAGTTGGCCTTTTGCGCCTACATTCTGTACAAACCTGTCTAGCAAGTCTTTGAGATATAATACCAGCCAAACTACTACCAAGTAAATATCTTTCAACATCCATATCCGTCAAACGCTCAATAGTATTAAGGGAGTTATTAGTATGAAGAGTAGATAAAACCAAATGCCCAGTAATACTAGCTCTTACCGCAATACGAGCAGTTTCGTCATCACGAATTTCACCAATCATAATTATATTTGGGTCTTGTCTCAAAATACTTCTCAAAACAGTGGCAAAAGTCAACCCAATTTCCTGATTAACTTGAACTTGGCTAATTCCAGCAATATCCATTTCAATTGGATCTTCAACAGTAATTATATTTACATCTTCAGTATTAAGTTTTTGTAAAATAGAGTATACAGTTGTACTTTTACCAGTACCAGTAGCTCCGGTAACAAGTATAATGCCATTTGGGACTTTAATAAGTTTTCCTATTTTTTCTAAACTTTCTTTACTAAAACCTAAGTTTTCCAGTCCCTCTAAACTTTTAGAATAATCAAGAATACGAATAACTATTTTTTCAGCATTATTGGTAGGCAAACTAGATACACGAAGGTCTAGTAGCCTATCACCTATTTTGCTTTTAATAGCTCCGTCTTGAGGAAGTCTAGTTTCCATTATATTCATACCTGCAATCATTTTAATACGACTGATCATATTCCTTTTATATTTACCAGGTATTATACCATAATCACTCAAAACACCATCAATTCTAAGTCTTAATTTCAAGTCATCTTTTGATGGGTCAAAATGGATATCACTAGCCCCTTTATTAACAGCATCTATAATAATTTCATTAGCAATTTCAACAATAGGCATTTTTTCAAAGTCAAATTCCTTCACGTATAACACCCACTTTCTATTCTATAAACAATTATATCATTAAAAATACAAAACTTACAATAGAAATAATGTTTTTTTTTTATTACTATGTTATAATTTTTTTATGAGTTGGTGAAATATGAATAAAAAAGGATTTACAATAATAGAAGTAGTTGCATGTATTGCAATAGTGCTATTTATAATTGCAATAGCTGTATATAATGTTGCGGAAATGAGTGACAAAAGTAAAAACGAGATATATAAAGATAAAATCAATTTAGCACTTATAAAGGCAAAAGAATATGGAAACGACAATTTAGACAGTTTAACAACTAGTTGTAAAGGCATTACTATAGGTGATTTAATTAATATGCATTACTTAGCAGAAGAAGAAAACGGAAAAATATATGACCCGAGAACTAATGAAAGTATGAATAACATATGGATATGTGTTATATATGAAGACAATGAAGTAAAAACATATTTAAGGGATGAGGTTTAAAAATGAAAAACGAAAAAATTACTAGTAGAATTGTAGATTTTGCAAAGTGGTATACAGATGTTGTCAATGCGGCAAAATTAGCAAGTTACACAAGCGTTAAAGGTTGCATTGCAATATTACCAAACGGGTATGCCATTTGGGAAAAAATGCAAAATGAACTTGACAAAAAATTCAAAGAATTAGGGCACGTAAACGTACAAATGCCTTTGTTAATTCCTGAAGGGCTTCTTAATAAAGAAAAAGAATTAGTAGAAGGCTTTGCCCCAGAAGTTGCTTGGGTAACTATGGGTGGCAGCAAAGAACTTGAAGAAAGACTATGTATAAGACCAACTAGTGAAACTGTATTCTGCGATTTTTACAAAAATTTCATAAAATCATACAAAGATTTACCACTTTTATATAACCAATGGTGTAACGTACTTAGATGGGAAAAAGAAACAAGACCATTTTTAAGAAGTAGAGAGTTTTTATGGCAAGAAGGACATACTATTCATAGCACAAAAGAAGAAGCTGAAAATGAAACTAAAAGAATGATAGAAGTTTATGAATGGTTTCATCATGAAATACTTGCAATACCTAGTATAATAGGTATAAAAACTGAAAAAGAAAAATTTGCAGGAGCTGAATACACATACACTAACGAAGCATTAATGTTTAATGGAGTGAGTTTACAATGCGGAACTTCACATTACTTTGGTCAAAAATTTTCTAAAAGTTACGATATAAAATTTACCAATAAAAATAACAACGAAGAGTATGCATACCAAACATCATGGGGGACTACAACTAGAATGATAGGTGCAGTTATAATGGTACATGGAGACGATAAAGGATTAGTTTTACCACCTAAAATAGCGCCTAAACAAGTAGTTATAATTCCAATAGGAACTGATGAGAAAGTAGTTCTTTTAAGTAAAAAAATAAATGACGAACTTAACAAAAATAACATAACATCATACATAGATTTAAGTGAAAAAAGCCCAGGATACAAATTTGCTGAAGCAGAAGTAAATGGAATACCAATTAGAATTGAAATAGGAAAAAGAGATTTAGAAAATAATAATATCACGCTTGTAAGAAGAGATACAAGTGAAAAAATAATGATAAATACCAATTCAAATTTAGTCGAAAGCATTAACGAATTACTAGAAACAATACAAAAAGATATGTACCATCGAGCATTAAAAAGAAGAGAAGAACTAACTTTTGAAGCAAAAAATTTAGAAGAAGTTCAAAACATAATGAATAACAAACCAGGTTTTATAAAAGCATGTTGGTGTGGAGATGAGGCATGTGAACTAAAAATGAAGGAAATAAAAGGATTAAAATCAAGGTGCATATTAGAAAACGAAAAATTAAAAAGTGACAAATGTGTAGTTTGTGGAAAACAAGCAAAAGAACTTGTTGTTTGGGGAATACAATATTAAAATGTCAAGTAATTGGCATTTTTATTTTAAAAAACATTTAAAAGTCATATAATGAATATAAGGAGTGAAAAAATGTATCATTTTATAGGAATAAAAGGATCTGGTATGAGTTCGTTAGCTCAAATAATGGATTCACTTGGAATAGAAGTACAAGGAAGTGACGTTAGTAAGCACTTTTTTACAGAAGAAGGCTTAATCAAACGAGGAATAAAAATACTTGAATTTAGCAAAAACAATATAAAAGAAGGACTAACTATAGTTCAAGGAAATGCATATAACGAAGAAAACAATGAAGAAGTTAAAAAAGCAAAAGAATTAAATTTAAAAATATTATCATACCAAGAAGCAGTCGGAGAAATAAGTAAAATGTTTAGCACAATTTGTATTGCAGGATGTCACGGAAAAACAACAACAACAGCATTGATAAGCCATGTTTTAAATGACATAGTAGGTTGCAACTATTTAATAGGAGATGGAACGGGATATGCTAGTAAAGAGAATAAGTACTTTGCGTTAGAAAGTTGTGAATATAAAAGACACTTTCTATCATACGAACCAGTTTATAGCATCATTACTAATATTGAACTAGATCATGTAGACTATTATAAAAATATAGATGATGTGATGGATGCATATCAAAGTTTCATAAACAATACACATAAATGTGCAATAGTTAATGGCGATGATGAAAACACAAGAAAACTAAAATTTGATAAAAAAATTATGTACTATGGCCTAAAAGAAAATAATAACGTAATTGCTAAAAACATAGAGTATAAAGAAAATGGAACAGAATTTGATGTATACATAGATAACAAATTTATTGATAGATTTAAATTAAAATTATTTGGAGAACATATGCTTTCAAACAGTTTAGCAGTAATAACACTATGTTATTTAGAAAACATTGATCTAACAAAAGTAAAAGAAAGTTTACAAACATTTAAAGGCGCAAAAAGAAGATTTACAGAAACTATAGTTAAAGATAACGTAATAGTTGACGACTACGCACACCATCCAACAGAGGTTTTAGCAACAATCAATTCAGCAAAGCAAAAGTATCCGAACAAAAAAATTATTGCAGTTTTTGAGCCACACACATTTTCAAGAACGATAAGATTTCATAATGAACTAATTGAAGTTTTAAAAAAATGCGATAAAGTTTACATAATGGACATATATGGTGCCAGAGAAAAACCAGAAAACTATCCAGGAATAACATATCACATAATTGCTGACAAAATTAAAAATTCAGAGAATATTAATAGGAATGAAGCATACAAATTAAAAGATTACAAAAATTCAGTAATACTATTTATGTCTCCAAACGACTTGAGCACTTTAGAAAATGAATACATAAAAATCAAAGAAAATGAACTATAACTAATAGTTTTTTTCTTTGTATTTAAAAATAATAGTGATAAAATAATAACTATGAAATACATAAAAGGAAACGTAAGAAAAATTTTATATGAAAACGATAACGGTTATAGAGTAGGATTATTCAAAGTAAAAGAAACAAACGATGAAAACTTAACAGAATATCTAAACAAAACAATAACATTTAATGGGGTCTTTTTACCACTTAGTAACGACATAATTTATACATTTTATGGAAGACTAATAAACCACTCAAGATACGGGCTACAGTACCAAGTAGAAAACTATGAAATAAACGAAATCGATGACAACGAAGGAATAATAATGTACTTGTCCAGTGGATTATTCAAAGGAATCGGGCCAAAAATCGCAAAAGGTATAGTAGACATTTTTGGAATGGACACAATTGAAGCAATAAAGAGAAAAGATAGAAAAATTTTAACAGTATCAGGTATGACTTTAAAAAAATTTGATAATTTAGTAGTTGCAATAAGTAAAAGTTCAAAAGACGAAGAAAACATACTAGAACTAACAAAAATAGGGTTAACTACAAAGGAAAGTTTTTTATTACTAAAAAAATACAGTGATAATATAAAAAAAATATTAGAAGAAAATATATATTTATTACAAAACGATATAGATTTCAAAAAACTAGACAGCATATTTTTAAAGACTGAAAGCGAATTTGATAAAAGAAGAGTAAAAGCACTAATAAAACATTTAATAAAAATAATTTGTTATGAAACAGGAGATACAATAGTAAGTAAAGAAGATTTATACGTTAACATAAATGGATTTTTTAATGAAACATTAGACGTAAATGACTACAATTTATACTTACAAGAATTAGAAAAAGAGAACGAAATAATAACAATAAACGATGATATTGCATTGTACTACTTTTATGAAACAGAAAACATAATAGCAAATAAAATAAAAAGTTTATCAAGTACAAAATCACATATATCAGATAAAACAATTAATGGATATATAGAAAACTACGAAGAAATAAACAACATAAAATTAAATGACGATCAAAAAGAAGCCATAAAAGGAAGTTTAAAAAATAACTTTTACATAATCACTGGTGGACCAGGGACAGGAAAAACTACAATTATCAAAGCAGTAGTAGACATATATAACACCATAAACGAATGCAAAGAAGGGGATATCACCTTGCTCGCGCCTACCGGAAGAAGTGCTAAAAGAATGATGGAAAGCATAGGTAAAAAAGCAAGCACAATACATAAATTTTTAAAATGGAATGGAGAAACAGAAACATTTCAAGTAAATATATATAATCCAAGCATGACAAAATTCGTGATAATAGATGAAGTAAGTATGGTAGACATATTTTTAATGAAAAACCTATTTGACGGGCTATTAAATAACATCAAACTTATATTTGTGGGAGATGCAAATCAATTACCAAGCATTAGTCCAGGGAATGTATTGTACGATTTATTACAAATACCAGAAATAAAAAGAACTGAGTTAACAATGATATATAGAACAAAAAAAGATTCATACATAAATGATTTTGCAAGCGATATAAAAAATAAAATAACTAAAGAAAAATACGAGAGTTATAGTGACTTTTCATTTATAGAGTGTGATGAAATACACATAAAACAAATTATAAAAGAAATATCACTAAAAGCAATAGAAAAAGGAATAAATAAAGAAAGTTTTCAAGTTTTAGCCCCTATGTACAAAGGAGAAAATGGCATAGAATTATTAAACAAAGTAATGCAATCAATATTTAATCCAGAAAGTATAGACAAAAAAGAAATAATAATAAGAGGAGTTACATACAGAGAAGGAGACAAAGTAATACAACTAATAAACGATGTAGACAACAACATTTACAATGGAGACATAGGAATAATAGAAACAATAATTACAAACACAAAAACCATAATGATAGTAAACTATAACGGAATAAAAGTAAAATATGACAACAAAAAATTTGAAGAAATAACACATGCTTTTGCCATTAGCATACATAAAAGTCAAGGAAGCGAATATGAAAATGTAATAATGGTAATTTCAAAAAGTTTTAAAAGAATGCTTTATAATAAACTAATATATACAGGAGTTACCAGGGCAAAAAAAAGTTTAGTAATAATTGGAAGTAAAGAATATCTAAATTATGGAATAACTAGAGATTATGCAGAAAATAGAAAGACACTTTTTACCAGATTATTTTAGTATAATAAAAACATTATAGTAAAAAATAATATTAGAAGTGAGGTGTTTACTATAAAAATGTTAGATAGAATGCTTTGGATGGGCGCTGGACTAGGTGCAGGTATGCTCATAAAAAAGCATGAAAAAGACATAACATCTTTTATGAAAAAAGAAAGAAATAAAATGATGAAAGTCGGAAGTGCGATGACAAGTTCATCAAAAAGTCCTTCTAAAAAATAGAAGGATTTTTATTTACATATTTTTGTAAAAAAGTAAGTATAATATAAAAATGTATGATAAAATATATTTAGGTGAATAAAATGAAAAACAAAATATTTGAAAAGATAAACGTAGACAAACTAAATGAAGTTTTCAAATTAAGCGGAAAAGTATTAAAAGTATTATATTTATTACTAATGATAGGCTTCTTATATATTTTAACACTAGTGGTAAAAGAATGGAGTTTAATTCCAATACTTTTAACGATTTTAAAAATAATGAGCCCATTTTTCATAGGATTTGTAATAGCATGGTTACTTAATCCATTTTGCTGTAAACTTACTGAAAGAGGAGTACCAAGAGGAGTATCTGTAATATTAGTATTTGGATTACTAGTTATATTCTTATATTTATTTTTACTAGCTTTAATACCAGTATTAGGGCAACAAATAAATGACATAGTTTCAGCAATACCAGGAATACTTACAGACGTAAAAGTTCATATAGATTCATTTTTTGAAAGATTAAGTGATACATCATTACTAGATTTAAATAGTATAAAAAACGAAATATATTTAACAGTAGAAACTTTTGCTAAAAATTTAACTACTTCACTACCTACAGTAGTTATGAATTTTGTAAGTGGCTTATTCAGTGGACTTGGAACAATACTAATTGGATTTGTGATAGGATTCTATTTATTATTTAACTTTAATAATGTAACTGATCATTTACTAAATCTTCTACCTAGAAAAGGAAGAAAAGAAGGCGCATATATAATAAATGAAGTTTCAATTGTAATGCACAAATTTGTAAATGGAACATTATTAATAAGCTTAATACTATTTATTGTTTCAATAATAGGATTCTCAATAATAGGTTTAAATGCACCAGTATTATTTGCCTTTTTCTGTGCAATTACTAACTTAATTCCTTATATTGGGCCTTACATAGGTGGTGCACCAGCGGTATTAGTCGGATTAAGTCAAAGTCCACTTATTGGAATTTTAGTTTTAATTTTTATAGTTATTGTACAAGGCCTTGAGTCAACGTTCTTACATCCTATAGTAATAGGAAAGAAAATGGATTTGCACCCAGTTACGATAGTAATCTCATTGTTGATATTTGGATATTTCTTTGGTATAATTGGAATGATTGTTGCAACACCAATAGTCGCAATATTAAAAATAATATATATATTCTTAGATACAAAATATGATTTCTTTGGATATACAAAAAATAAAAGCGTTAAAAAGGAAATAAGTAAAATTGAGAATACTATATAGAGAGAACTTGGCTGGTGAAAAAGTTTTAGTACAGATTTGAAAGCTATTCCTTTAAGCAGGAAATATTTCCCGGTTAAAAGCCGTTATAAAAATTAAGTAAAACTAAGGATGGTACCGTGCTAACGCACTCCTTGTACTGTCCTTTTATTTTTGGAGGAAAAAATGGAATTAAAAGAAACAAAACCAATAATTTATTTAATAAGTGGAAAAGCTAGATATGGCAAAGACACAACAGCTAGTTTCATAAAAGAATATTACGAAAATAATGGAAAAAAAGTAATTAATTTACAATTTTCAAGTTACATAAAAGAGTATGCTAAAAAAATAACTGGATGGGACGGAAGTGAAGAAACAAAGCCTAGAGAACTTTTACAAATATTAGGTACAGAAGTAATAAGAAATAAAATAGATGACGAGTTTTTTATAAAAAAGATAATTGATGACATAAAAGTATACAGTTATTTCTTTGATATTATTACAATTAGTGATGTAAGAGCAAAAAAAGAAATTATTAACGTAACAAATGCATTTGATAAAGCATTTAGCATAAACATAAATAGGCCTAATTTTGATAATGGATTATCAGAAGAACAAAAAAATCATTTTACTGAGATAGATTTAGATGATTATGACAAATTTGATTACAAAATATCAAATGATGGAGACTTGAATGATTTAAAAAATAAAATATATGAAATGATTGGTGAGATAGATGAAAAATTTAACTAGAAGAGAATTAATAGACAAATACTTAAAATTTTTTGAAGAAAAAGGGCACAAAATAATTCCAAGTGCCAGTCTAATACCAGAAAATGACCCAACAGTTTTATTTACAACTGCCGGCATGCACCCATTAGTTCCATACCTTTTAGGAACACCGCATCCAATGGGAAAAAGATTAGTTGACGTTCAAAAATGCATGAGAACAAGTGACATTGATAGTGTAGGAGACGACACACACTGCACATTCTTTGAAATGTTAGGAAACTGGTCTTTAGGAGATTACTTTAAAGATGAAGCGATTAAGTGGTCATTTGAATTTTTAACTAATGATAAGTATTTGGCAATTCCATTAGACAAACTTGCATTTAGTGTATTTGAAGGAAATGAAAACGCACCTAGAGATAATTATAGTGCAGAAGTATGGAGTAAATTAGGTGTCAAAAAAGAAAACATATACTTTTTAAGCAAGGAACACAACTGGTGGGAACTTGGAAGTGGGGAAGGACCATGCGGACCAGATACAGAAATGTTTATTAAAATAAAAGAATGCAATAACCCTAATTGTAATCCATCAGATAACTGTGGATGTATGGTTGAAATTTGGAATGACGTATTTATGGAATATTTAGCAAAAGATGGAAAATATTTGCCACTTGAACACAAAAATGTGGACACCGGGTTAGGTGTTGAAAGAGTCTTAATGACACTAAACAATTTATCAAGTGTATATGACATAGAAGTATATAAACTAGCTAGAGAAAAAATAGAAGAACTTACAAATACATTATATGAAGACTATAAAAAAGAATACAGAATAGTATTAGACCACATAAGAACTGCCACATTTGTACTTGCAGATGACATAAAACTAACGCCATCAAACACAGGTAGAGGTTATGTACTTAGAAGACTTCTTAGACGCGCAATAAGATACATCAAAAAAATAACTGATAAAGAAGATATACTAAAAGCAGTTAGTAAGGTATACATTGATTATTATAAAAACGACTATGAAGAGTTAGGAAGAAATAGTGATTATATTCTAAATGAAATAGATAAAGAGACTAATAGATTTAACAAAACAATAGCTTCTGGAATGAAAATGTTTCAAAAAACAGAACAAAACTCAAATGGAACAATAGATGGAGAACATGCATTCAAATTATTTGATACATTTGGTTTTCCACTAGAATTCACACTAGAATTAGCAAAAGAAAAAGGTTTAGAAGTAGACGTAAAAGGTTTTGAAGAAAAAATGAAAGAACACCAAGAATTATCTAGAACAGCATCAAAAGGAGAATTCAAAGGTGGACTAGCAGATACATCATATGAAAGCACAAAATATCACACATTAGCTCACATAATGTTAGCAGAATTAAAGAAAATGTTTGGCGAAGAAGTAATACAAAAAGGACAAAACATAACGCCAGAAAGACTAAGATTTGATTTTCCATTAGATCATAAAATGACAGAAGAAGAAAAAGAAGAATTAACTAACAGAGTAAATAACGTAATTGCAAAAGGAATAGATGTAACTAGAGAAGAAATGACTTATGACGAAGCAAAGAAAGCTGGAGCTGAAGGAATATTTACAGACAAATATGGAAACACAGTAAGTGTCTATACAATTGGTGATGTTTCAAAAGAGATATGTGGTGGGCCACATGTAAAAAACACAAAAGAATTAGGAACATTCAAAATCATAAAAGAAGAAAGTAGTGCAGCAGGAATTAGAAGACTTAAGGTAATATTAGAAGATAAATAAAAAGCACATCAATCATGATGTGTTTTATCTTGCCTTGCTTCTCTTTTGATTAACTTAGCATGTACAACTAGCTTTTCATTATTGGCATAACAAGTAGATAAAGTAAGTATTTTATCATTAGTGCTAACAGAAGTTCCAAAGTTATGTGCAGTTCTATTATAAATCAATTTAAGAAAATCACTGTATTCACTATCGCTACTAAAATTTACTTTTAAGTAATCACTTGTAGTAGGTAAATGGTAAACACTAAAAACTTGCCACATTGTATTTTCATAAGGAGTAGAGAGTTTAATTACATAATTACTTGTATCATCAAGCCATCCACTTTTTAAAATATTTTTTAAACTACCAAACATGGTTCTGTCTAGCCTACTATGGCCATATAAAATAGTGTTTTTATCAAAAGTCTCAGAATCATTTCTATAATCCATAAATACCCATCCAGCCGAATTCCAACTTTTATCAAAGGCATGAGTTAAATAATAATCATTATCACTAGTTTGAACAATCGGGTAATTGATATTAGTTCCATTTACTTGAATCCAACCAACAGAATCCTTGTTTTTTGATAAGAGTTCATTAAAGTCTACATTAATTAAGTTCATTTTAATATAATCCCAGTATGGATCAAATTCATCTACTTCATTTTGATTAATAATCTCAGTATTTAAATTATCTGGAACAACAGTTATATTGGTTTTATCGATTAAATCATCAACTTGACTACTTATTTTTTTATTATCTCTATACCAAGAAATTCCTTCATTTATAGAAATAATTAATAGTGAAATACACAAAAACATGAAAGAAATCAAAAGAACATTCTTCCATTTTATTTTAGTTAAACTAATTGATTTTTTAGATTTTTTTTTCTTAACTTTCTCCATTATTTAATTATAATATAAAATGTTTTTTTTGTACACAGCGAACTAAAAAAATCTAGATTAACTAGATTTTTAAATATCATTTATATAAAATTTCTCGTATGGGTTTATCTTTATGATTTAAATAAAATTTATGATCAAACAAATAAAATTTTAATTCTTTCGCACTCACAAATTCTTTTCCTCTTAATTCCTTAATATACTCTTTACTAAAAGCCTTTTTTGAGTAATCGCTAAGAACAAGTAACTGCATACCTATTATTATTCCTGCAAGAACATATAAAGTTATAGAATCGTAAGTTACAAATATACCTCGTAAAGTCACTGGTAATAAATCTATGTAAAGCGGAGAAGCAAGTAAAACAAAACTCAATATAATAGTTGCTGCGAGCAAAACAGTTTTTCTCTTACCAAGTTTACTAGATTGAACGTTTTTATTATCCCTATAAGCAATAGTGTTAACAACAATAATTGCAAGTTCAAGAAGTAATGGCACAATCATTATTACTCTTATATAAGAAAGAATGCTCAAACTTACAATGCTAAATAATTTATCACACATTCCATCTAATAAACTTCCAAAAAATGTTTCAACTTTCCAATGCCTAGCAAGTCTTCCGTCAATCGCATCCGTTGAAAAAATAACTAAAACCCATATTGAAACAACAACTGGTCCTTTGTAATAATAAATAAAAGGCAAAATTACTGAACCAATCAACCTTACAGAAGTCAAAAGATTGACTATAATTAGTTTTAAATAATAAATTTTACTATCTTTCATATAAAGCCCTCACTAGTATTATATTAAAAACAATTTAAAAAGGCAAATTATAATTATTAAAAGACCTATAAATATTTCCTGGTACCATTTCGATTTTTTTACTTTCAGCTAACTCACTTACACTGACAACATCATATCCCATTTCTTGAAGGGCAGGTATACTCATCTTTACGGCTTCCAAGGTTTCCTTATAGATATCATGCATTAAAACAATACATCCATCACAAGCATGTGAGATAATATGATTATAAGTATGTTCAACATTTCTATAAAGCCAATCTTCAGTATCAATATTCCATTTAATTATTATAAAAGGAATTTTTCCCTTAGTAGAAGAACTAATATTCCCATAAGGAGGTCTAAAAAGTTCAATATTTTTACCAGTTATTTCATTAAAAATAATAGTGGTAGAATTTATTTCCTCCTGTAATTCCGCTTCAGTTATTTTTTCTAAATTCTTATGACTATACGAATGACTACCGACTTCCATACCATTATTTATAACATATAATACAGTTTCTTGATTATATTTCATTCTATTACCTAACATAAAAAACGTAGCGGTTGAATCATTTAACTTTAAAGTGTCTACTAAATCTTTAGTATAATTTCCTGGACCATCATCAAATGTAAAAGCAATTTTGTATTTTCTCTTAGTAGATGTATCAATCAAAGCATCATTATCATAATTTAAATACAACTCTGGAACATAAGGAGTATCAAATAAATCAGAATTAAAATAAATATGAATGCCGTTTTCAGTAAATTTGAAATTATAATCTTCATAAGAAAGAGATTTAATAATGTCAACAACATTCTTACTATATTTTTTAGAAAGCAGAGTAATTATATTACCATAATCTAACTCATATTCACTCATTGCCGCCGCATCATCATTTACCAAATTATAATTAAAACTTTTATAATACAAAGTATCATTTAAAGAATTATCAATAGTAAAAAAAATATTAAGAATCTCATCATTAAAATACACTTCATAATTAATATTTAAGCTCTTATGTTCATCATCCTTTATAAAATCATTAATATAGTCATATACAAAATCTTTCATTTCTTTTGTAATGCTGTTACTATTAAATTTAGGATAATATGCTTCAACAACATAATCATTTTTATTTATATTTATACTACGTTTCTCAATATCATGCAAGTTGAGAACAAAAGGCTCATCATTAACATTTGATTTTTCCATGTTAGATATTAAAAAAAGTGAAATATATAATAAACATAAACAAATAATATATTTAATAATATAACTATAATTATTCATATTTTCACCATACTCATTATATCACATAAGTTTACATTTAAACGCACTTTTAAAACAATTATATTACAAATGTCAAATAAATATGTTATTATTAATCTAAGAGGAATACGGATATGAATATAGAAAAAAATAATAACTCATCACTAAACATTAGCGAAAACATAGTTGCAATAATACCATATTTAGGAATAATACTAGCGTACTTTGAAGTTACAAGATGGTTTTGTTGGGTAATACCATTAATAATATTTTTTGCTGAGAAGAAAAGTGTTCTAGTAAAAAAACACTCCGTAATTGCATTTTTAATTTATGTTATACAACTAATATTATTTGGAATAATATATCTATTATTTTCAAGTAACGAAGTATGCGCATGGGGAAGTTGTCAAGAAATACCAAGATATTTGACAACAAATGGAAATAATATGATAATAACTATTTCAATTCTAATCAGTATATTCAATATATTTTCAATTTATAAAGCATACAAAGGAGAAACATTAGATATACCTGGATTAAACGAAGTATTAAATCAATTAACTGGAAATTTAAATACTTTAAAAGGAAGTGCAGTTGAAGAAAAAAGTCTAGAAAAATAAAACTCTAGACTTTTTAAAATACTTTTTGGTGATTCCTCAGGGGCTCGAACCCTGGACCCACAGATTAAGAGTCTGTTGCTCTACCAACTGAGCTAAGGAACCAAACTAATAGTTATTTTAACACAGATTTATAGATTAAACAAGTTGAAAGTAATATGAAATTTTGATAAAATTATCAAAGGAAGTGATTAAATGAACGATACTACTGTTTTTAATAGCGAAGTTGTACTAAATGAACACACAAAAGAAACATTAAGAGAAATATGTGATGACTTAGAAGAAAGAGGTTACAATGCTATTAAACAAATAGTTGGATATCTAATAAGTGGGGATCCAGGATACATTTCTAGTTATAAAGAGTGCAGAAGTAAAATTCAAAAATTAGATAGAAATAGTTTAATAGAATTAATGCTAAAAGAGTATATAAAATGAGATATTTAGGAATAGATTATGGTTTACACATGGGGATAAGTATCAGCGACGAAAAAAATACGTTCGCTTATCCTGTTTGCATTTTAAACAAAAAAGAAAATATAATAGAAGAACTAAAAAAAATAATAGATGAGTATAAAATAACCCACATTGTGATGGGAAATCCTTTAAATTTAAATGGAAGTTTAAGCGATAAAAGCCAGGAAGTATTAAATTTTGCGGAAATTTTAAAGAAAAATTTTGGCTGTGAAATAATACTTATAGACGAAAGACTAACAACTGTAGAGGCAAACAAGATGTTAGTAAATACCAAAGGAAAAAAGAGAAAAAAAGTAATAGATGCAGTAAGTGCAACAATTATTTTAGACTCATACTTAGATAAAATAAATAAAAGCAGTTAGTTATAATAAATATGGTAATGAGACTAGTAATATAAATAAATGAAAAATATGGGAGTAAATAATGGAAAACAATACGATAACTTTAAAAAGTAAAAATGGTAAAAAGAAAACATATAGAGTTATTTTAGCTGCTCAATGCAGTGAAATTGGAAAAAATATAATAGTTTATACAGATGATATAGAAAAAAATGAAGAAAAAAAAGCATATGCAATAAAAATTGATATTGACGGCAAGTATACAAATGTAGACAAGAAGGAATTTCAATTTTTAATGTGTATGTTAAACAATTTCCAAAAGTGAGGGGTATTGAATGGTAAGAAGAAAATTAAATGTGAAAAGATTAGTAATTTCATTAATTATGCTAATTATCATTTTCATATTATTCGTAATATCATTATTCTTTTTTATGTTAAGCCCAGTTGGGAAATCTAAAAGTGATATAGAGTACACAATAGAAAGTGGAATGACACCTTATGAAGTATTTAAAGATTTAGAAGAAAAAAACATAATCCGTAGCGAATTATTTACAAAACTTTATGTGAAATTATCTGGAAACAATGTTGAATTCAAAGCTGGAACATATACAATTAATGATTCAATGGGAAGTATAGAAATAATAAAAGTACTAAGTGGAACAAATTATAGGAGTGGTGAAGAAGTAAGTTTAACTTTCCCTGAAGGTTTTGAAATAATTGACTTCATAGAAATAGTATCAAGCAACACAAACATAACAGAAGATGAAATAAAAGAAAAGTTAAAAAATGAAGAATACACTAAAAGTTTAATAGAAAAATACTGGTTCATAACGGAGGATGTTTTAGATGAAGACGTATATTACAGTTTAGAAGGCTACTTATTTCCAAATACTTATTTTGTAAACCCTGATGGAACAATCGAAGACATAATAAACACAATGTTAAAAGAAACTGAAAGAGTCCTAAACAAATACAAAGAAGATATTGAAAAAAGCGAATATACTGTACATGAACTACTTACAATGGCAAGTATTATTGAAAAAGAAGCAACACTAGATGAAGATAGGCCACTAGTTGCAAGTGTATTTTATAATAGACTAGAAGCAAACATGAAGTTTGAAAGCTGTGCGACATTAGGATATGCAATAGGAGAATGGAAATTAACATATACACAAGCGGATAAAGACACTGATTCACCATATAACACATACATGTATGCGGGTTTTCCACCAGGGCCAGGCAATAACCCAGGAGAAGAAAGTATAAAAGCAGCAATATATCCTGCAGAAAGTGATTACTATTATTTCATGGCTGATGTTTGTAGTGAAAATCCAAAAACATATTTTTCTAAAAATTATTCTGAACATGTTAGTTATGTAAACAAATACTTAACTTGCTTTTAAGGAGGAAAAATGACAATAAATGAGTTAAAGAAAAATGCAATAGAAAACAACATACCGATTATGCAAGATGGCGCAATAGAATATATAAAAAGAAGAATAAAACTATTCAACTTAAACAAAATATTAGAAATAGGCACGGCAGTAGGCTATAGTGCAGCACAAATGGCAAGTGTAAGTGATAAAGTACACGTTACAACAATAGAAAAAGATGCAGAAAGATTTATGATGGCTACAAAAAACATAAACGCATTAGAAATGCACGAACAAATAGATTTAATATTTAACGATGCATTAACACTTGATATAGTTGAGAAATATAACCTAATAGTTATAGATGCCGCAAAAGGAAAAAACACACACTTTTTTGAAAAATATAAAAAGAATTTACTTAATAATGGTTTTATAATAATAGATAACATAAATTTTCATGGATTAGTTGGTAAAAGTGAGACAATTTCAAGTAAAAATTTAAGACAATTAGTAGAAAAGATAGAAGACTTTTTAGAATACTTAAAAACACAAGAAGGCGAATTTTACATAGAAATTGTTGATGAGGGAGACGGATTAGCTGTTTGTCAAAGGAAGTGAAATAATGAAATATTTATTAATACCCAAAAGTAATTATGAAAATTACTTTTTTGATTTTTTTGGAATAATTTTACCATTAAAAAATTACTCAATTGGCTTTGATTACTATTTTAGCGTTGACGAGATAAATGAATTAGCAAAAAAGACAAATGTTTATGTAATAATTAACAAATTTTTACATAGTAAAGAAATAAAAGAGATTAAAAAAGTCATAAATCAAATAAAGAACATAAAAGCATACTTTATAGAAGATATGGGTTTAACAAACATAATTTCAAAAGAACAAACAATCATATATCAAAACCACATATTAAATAACTATGAAAGCGTAAACTATCTAAACACATTAGGATACAAAAAATGTGTTATAAGTAACGAGTTAACAATAAATGAGTTAAAAGAAATAAAAGATAAAACTGAATCAGAACTATATTATTTTTTAATAAATAGAAACATGTTATTATATTCAAAAAGAAAACTAATTACAAATTACATACTAAATTTCAACATAAAAGAAGAAACAAAAAAACTAAACATAAAAGAAAAAGTAAGCAATCATGAACTCATAATAAAAGAAGAAAATGGCTCATCAGTCATATTTAATAAAAAAATATTTAGTGCTTCTTCATATCAAAAAGAGATAAATTATGACTATTTTATTATAAACATTAATAATATGAAAGATGAAGAAATAAAAGAAATATTGAAAAACTACAAAAGTGGAAATATAAATTTAGATACAGATAATTATTTTTTACTTAATGAAATAGGATACAAGGTGAAAAAAGATGAAAAAATGTGAGATATTAAGCCCGGCTGGAGACTTAGAAAGACTTAAATGGGCAATAAGATATGGAGCAGATGCTGTATACATAGGCGGATATGACTACAGTTTAAGAGCAAATGCAAATAATTTTAGTTTAAGTGATATAAAAGAAGCAATTTCTTTTGCACATTCATATAATAAAAAAGTGTATATAACAGTAAACATGTTATTTCACAACGAAGATTTAAAAAATTTAGATGACTACTTAAAAGAGTTAGATAATATAGGAGTAGATGCATTTATAGTAAGTGACTATGCAGTTATAAAAAGAATTAAAGAATTAAAGTTAAAACCCGAAATACATATTTCAACACAAGAAAGTTCTACAAATGTAGAAACAGTAAAATTTTGGAAAAATCTAGGGGCAACAAGAGTAGTATTAGCAAGAGAATGTAGCAGAGAAGACATAATAGATATAAAGAAAAATTGCAATATAGAACTAGAAATATTTATACATGGAGCGATGTGTACAAGTTACAGTGGAAGATGTGTACTATCAAACTATGTCACATTAAGAGACTCAAATCGAGGGGGATGTAGTCAAGTATGTAGATTTAGTTTTGATGCAGGATATAACAATGAATTTTCAATATGTAGTAAAGACTTAAACATGTCTGATTATATACCAGATATGGTTAACATAGGGATAGACTCATTTAAGATTGAAGGAAGAATGAGAAGCGTATACTACATAGCTACAGTTGTAAATGCATATAAAATGATAGTAAAACATACACTAGATAATACACTAACTGAAGAAATACTAAACTATTATAAAAAAGTATTAAATAGATGCGCTAATAGAGAAAGTGCTGTTCATTTTTACGATAAAACGCCGGGAGTAAATGAACAATACTTTACAGGAAGAGAAGAAGTAAGTAATCAAGACTTTTTAGCGTATATAAAAGACTATAATGAAGATACTAATATAATGACTATTGAACAAAGAAACAATTTCAAAGTTGGTGATGAAGTAGAGGTGTTTGGCCCAAATACAGAAGTATTTAGTTTTGTAGTAGAAGAAATAATAAATGAAGAAGGCGAAAGTGTAGAATCAGCAAAACATCCACAAGAAACATTATTTATTAAAACACCGAAAAAAGTACAAAGGTTTGATATTATGAGGATTAAATTATCTTGACTTTCATATTAAAAAGTAGTATCATTATGACTCAGTGAGGAAGGGATTGAAGACATGAAAAAGAAAGAAATATTCTTAACAAGCCAAGGATATTTAGATTTAGAGAATGAATTAAATTATTTAAAAATAGATAAAAGACAAGAAGTTATGCAAACTTTGAAAGATGCTCGTGCTTTAGGGGATTTATCTGAAAATTCAGAGTATGATCAAGCTCGTAGCGATCAAGAAGCCTTAGAGGCAAGAATAAGAGAACTAGAATACACATTAGAAAATGCAACAATAATCAACGAAGAAAATATTGATAAAAATGTTGTAAATGTCGGTAGTACAGTTCAATTGCAATATGATGGAGAAAATGACGTTGAAGAATATAAAATAGTGGGAAGTCAAGAAGCAGATCCATTTAATAACAAAATATCTAATGAAAGTCCTATTGCAGCTGCAATATTAAATCAAAAAGTAGGGAGCACTGTGGAAGTTTCATCTCCTGATGGCATTTATAAAGTGAAGATAGTTAAAGTTGCATAAACTACCTTAGGGTAGTTTTTTTATTCAAATTTAAATGACTTTTTATTTAGAACACTTTTTATTTCTATTTTTATATGATAAAATATAAAAAGAATAGAAGGGATGTAAATGAAAGTATTATGTATTGGGCATTCAAGCTATGACATTACGTTACCTGTTAGCGAATATCCAAAAGAAAACACAAAATACAGAGTTGACAAAAAATATGAATGTGGAGGTGGCCCAGCAGGAAACGCTGCCTATCTTTTAGGAAAATGGGGAGTAACCACATATTATCAAGGAATGGTTGGAAAAGATACATTCGGAGAAAAAATATTAGAAGAATACAAAAATGTAAATGTAGATACAAGTTTAGTAGAAGTTAGTGGAGAAGAAGATACAACGATAAGTTTTATATTAGTAAATGAAAAAAATGGTAGTAGAACATTATTCAATTATGCAAAAAAAAGACCTGAATTAAAACCAGTTGAATATAACATCGAACCTGATATAATACATGTCGACGGACACTTTTATGAAGCAAGCAAAAAAGCGTTTGAAAAGTTTCCTAATGCAATTAAAGTAATAGATGCAGGAAGAATAACAGACGAATTACTTGAATTATGTAAAATGGTTGACTACTTAATATGTTCAAAAGGTTTTGCTGAAACAGTTGCTAAAGAAAGATTTAATTATAATGATAATAACAGTTTAAAAAGCATTTTTGAAACATTAGAAAACAAATTCAAATGCAATATAGTAGTAACTTTAGAAGAAAAAGGATGTTTATACAAAATAGACGGAAAAATAAAAGTAATGACAGGTCTCAAAGTAGAAGCAAAAGACACTACTGGAGCTGGAGACATATTTCATGGAGCATTTATATACGGATTAAGCAAACAACTACCATTAGAAAAATGCTTAAAAATAGCTAATATAACGGCTGGTTTATCAGTTAAAAAGATAGGCTCTAGATTAAGCATACCGAATGTGGAAGAAGTGTACAAAGTATATGACAAAAATAGATGATCCATTTATAAAAATATTACCACAAATAGATTTACATGGAGAAGACTCGATGACTTCTCTTGTTTTAGTTAACGAATTTATTAACGATAATATCAAATTAAAAAACAAAAAAATAGTATTAATTCATGGAAAAGGCACGGGAATACTAAAAAAAGTAATACATGAGTATTTAAAAAATGACAAAAGAGTGTTAGAATATAAAATTGACAACTTAAATGACGGGATTACTATAGTTACATTAAGGGGGTAAGAATGCAACAATATTTTGCTGTAGATAAAAAATATGACGAATTAATACTAAATAAAACTGATGAAAATCACATAAAAAATGTAATGAGATTTAAACCAAAAGATGAAGTGTTAGTTGTTTATAACAATACGATGTATAACTGTGAATTTACTGATAATTTATTAATTACAAAAATAAAAAATATAATTAAAGAAAAAAATAACAGCAGAAAAATAACGGCATATATTCCAATACTACAAGAAGAAAAAATGAGTTTCATAATAGAAAAAGGAACAGAAATGGGAGTAACCGATTTTATTCCAGTACAATTTCTAAGATGTAAATACAAATTAAAAAGTGAAATGGAAGATAAAAAAATAACTAGATGGTCAAGAATAGCAAAAGAAGCCGCAGAACAAAGTAGACAACTACAAATACCAATCGTTCACAAAGTACAAGCAGTTGACACGATAGAGTTGTTAAGTAATGTAAATATTTTGTGTTCACTTGACAAAAACAATGTAAAGCCAATAAAACAAACATTAAATACAGATAATGTATATGATACAATAAATTTGTTATTCGGACCAGAAGGTGGAATAACTGAAGAAGAAGAAAATAAATTAGTTGAAAAAGGATTTGTAAAAACAAGTTTAGGAAGTATGGTTTTAAGAACTGAAACCGTAATAATTTATTTAATGTCCATTATCAATTATTTAAGTTAGTGAGGTAATAAAATGAGTAATTGGAATGATTTTGTTGAAATAGTTTTACACGGAGAATACTTTATCATTTTTATAGCAGTATTAATGATAATAATCGCTTCAATAATAATATACTTAATTAAATTACAAATAACGAGTTCATTTAATGAATATGAAGAAGAACAAGAAGAGATAAAAGAAGTTAAAGAAAAAAAAGAAATAGAAAAGCCAATTTTAGTACAATCACAATTTAACTTTAACAATGAAGAACTTGATAATAATGAATTTGTTGTATCAGACGACGTTTTAGAAAAAACTCAGGAACTTAAAGAAATTGTAGATGACTTAAGTAAAGTAAAAGACAAAGAATACGAACATATAGAAGAATATGAGAAAGAACAAGAAGAAAAAGCCATAATAAGTTATGATGAATTATCGAAGAGGAAAAGTGATATAGAGACTGGGAAAATAGTATTAGATGATGAAATAACAAAAAATTATGAAGAAGAGCAAGAAGAAAAGGCAATAATAAGCTATGAAGAATTACTAGAAAAAGCAAGCGGAACAGTTCTTGCATCAAAAGATGAAAGCATTCCGGGAATAAAAATAACTAGAGTATCTCCAGTAAATAAAGGAGAAAGTTCAGAAATAACAAGACCATACTATAAAGAAGAAGAATTTTTAAGAATATTGAAAGAATTTCGGGCAAATTTATGAGATACTATATTTATACATTAGGATGCAAAGTTAATAACTATGAAAGCGAATATATAAAAAGTCTTTTAGATAAAGAAGGCTTTATTTTTAATGAGGAAAAACCTGACATAATTATAATAAATACATGCACTGTAACAAATACAAGCGATAAAAAAAGCAAAAAAATGATAAAAAGATATAGAAGACTTTTTCCAAATGCAATTATTGTTGTGATGGGTTGTTACGTACAATACGTAAATGGAATCGTAGAATACGCTGATATTATAATTGGAAACAAAGATAAAAGTAAAATAATAAATTATATTAAAGAGTACATTAAAAATAGACAAAAAATAATAAAAATATACGACATGAACAACGTCGAGTTTGAAGATATGGAAATAAAAAAATACACTTCACACACACGAGCATTTGTAAAAATAGAAGACGGGTGTAATAACTTTTGTTCATATTGCATAATTCCATACGTAAGAGGAAGAGTGAGAAGCAAAGATTTTGACAAAATAATAGAAGAAGTAAATTACTTAGTAGATAATGGACATAAAGAAATAGTATTAACCGGAATACATACAGGACAATATAACTGTAATGGAAAAACACTATATGATTTATTAAAAGAACTTGTAAAAATAAAAAAATTAGAAAGAATAAGAATATCTTCAATAGAAGTAGTAGAAATAAACGATGATATAATAGATTTAATAAAAAAAGAAAGTAAACTTGTAAGTCACTTACACATACCACTACAAAGTGGAAGTGATAAAGTTCTAAAACTAATGAATAGGAGATATGATAAAAAATATTTTAAAGAAAAAATAGAAAAAATACGCGATGCACGAAAAGACATTTCAATTACAACAGATTTAATAGTTGGATTTAACGGAGAAAGTGAAAAAGAATTTATAGAAAGCTATGAATTTTGCAAAGAAATAGGTTTTTCAAAAATACATGTATTTCCATATTCAAAAAGAGATGGAACAAAAGCATGTGAACTTAATGAAGAAATTGATGAAAAAACAAAAAAAATAAGAGTTGATAAATTTTTGACTCTTTCTAATGTATTAGAAAATGAATATAAAGAAAAATTTATAGGAAAAACATTAAAAGTATTAGTGGAAGAAGCAAAAAACAATTATTCGTATGGTTATACAACCAACTATATAAGAGTTATACTAAAAGGAAATTATGTACCTAATAATATGTATGAAATTAAGTTAAGTGAAAAAAATATTATTATGTCAGTAGCTTTTGAAAATACCTTAAAAAAAATTAAATATAAGAGTTAAGCATATACTTGATTAGTATGTGCTTTTTCAATTTGTTTTTAAAAAAAGCAGCTTTCTAAGGGTGCGATATGGAAAGTATAAAAACATTTGTTTCTTTAAAAATTTTAGTTATAATTTGATCTAATTCAAGTGATATTTTTTACGTATATTTACTTCTTTTAAAGTATATACATTTTCAACAATGGTGCTAATATAGTTTCATAAAAAGCTTTAATAACTAGACATTCAGTACAAGGGTTAAAACATTGTAATTTAGTTTTTTTTATTATATAGTTGATGGTGGCTATTTTTAAATTTAATAGAATTGCCATTGTCAATTTTTTAGTACTTAAAATAGCTAAATTATAATTAATTTTTTTCTTTAGAAGGAGATTTTTCGTAAGCATTAGAATATTGCTTATAATTTAAAGCAAAACGATTATTAAAATTTGGAATAAAAGTATTTGTTAAATATCCATTATACATTCAAATTTTAATTTTTGAATTTCCCTTCCTTGAAAAGTTTAATTAGTTCTTTCGATAGTACCTTTAGATTGTGAAACACTAGTAGTTTTTAAATCAGTGTTTAAAATCGAACAAGCATATCCATATTGAGTTAAAACATCTTTATCACTAGTTCTTTTATTTGGGTTTAAGGATATATAATTAAATACAGTACGATTGTTAGCTAAAAACTTACAAGGAATACCATGATTAGTAAGTATTTGATATAAAACATTATAATAACCATTTAATGTTTCTGCTTTATCAAAATATGCTCCAACAATAGTAGAAGTAGCTTTGTCTATTGCAAGATGTAAACAAGTTTTAAAATTACCAAACCATTGATGAATAGAACCGTCTTGTTCAATAATTTCACCAAAGTATTTAAATTTTTCCCACGTGGATGAGAATCTTCTAAAACAATTTCATGATTAACTATAATTTCAATTTCATCGTTAGACATACCATTATTAATTTTCTTTTCTTTTAAAAGCTTTTGCTTAGCATATTTTCGTTTTGTTTTCTTTCTGGCTTTAGGATATAAAATACCTTCTTTGGTTAGAGTTTTATAAATGAAATCATATGATACATTTATATTTTCATTCATCTTTAAAATAATTAAATTTAAAATCATAGTATTTTGTCTTATAAAGTAGTATAATATCTTCGGAAATAAATTTATCTAATATATTCATAAGCTTTTTTAAGCGGTTGCCATGAATAAAAGCATATTTTCCATTTTCCTTATATTTAATTATTAGACAATTAATTTGTCTTCTAGATAAATTAAGTTTAATAGCAGCGTTATTTTTATTACTGTTATGATCTACTAGTTCTTTGATAACATCATATTTTTTTTATTCATTCTTAATTCAGCCCTTCTCATTAAGTCACCTCGGCGACTTATTATATCTTAAATTGAGACATTTTCAAAAGATAACACTTAAGACATTATCATAAGATAATCATATTTACTCTATCATTTTTTAATTTCAATTGACAATGTTTCACACTAAAAGTATAATTTATCTTAGAGTAGGTGTCATATGAAAAATAGAGTAAAAATAATAATAACGGTTACAACATTGTTAGTAATAATGATAATAAGTGGTACGTATGCGTGGTTTAGTACAAGAGTAGAAGGAAATGGAGCTCAAGTAGTAGTAACAACAGGAGAATTAAAATTAATATACACTGATACATTAACAATAAATGAGCCAAATATAGAACCAGGATGGAAATTGACAAAAACATTTACAGTAGAAAATACATCAAATGAAGAAAGATATTATAAAATAGTATGGAAAGATTTAATAAATACATTTGTAAATACAGAAGATTTAACAATAACAATAACAAGTACAAATGGTGGAGGGAATTTAGAAAAGACACCAATACAAAGTAGTAGCACCCCAGGAAATTATGATATAATTCCAGGAGTTACAATAGCAGGTAAGACAGTACAAGAATATACTGTAACTTTTGAATATGCATATAGAGAAGAAGATCAAAGTGCAGATATGGGTAAAACATTTAGTGGAAGCATAGAAATAGAAGCATTAGAAAGCGAATACACGGAAGCATATTTGTATGCACAGATACTAGAAGACAATCCAAATGTAAGTGAAAGAACAGATTTTAGCATAGTATTTACAGAAAGTAACAATGGAAACACAATATATAAAGCAAGTGGCCAAGACGGAAAAGATACATATTATTTTGCAGGGACTGTTACGAACAATTATGTTAGTTTTGGAGGATACTACTGGAGGATAGTAAGAATAAACGAAGATAATAGTGTAAGACTCATATATGCAGGAACAAGTGCAACAGATACAGCGGCATTTATAAATATTTATCAAGCATATAACTCAAGTTATGATAATAGTTCATATATAGGGTATATGTATACAGCAAGCGAGCAATATGGAACGGGAACAAATAGTAGTATAAAAACAACAATAGATAATTGGTACAGTAGTAACTTGAATAGTTACTCAGGATATATAAGTAAGACAGCAATATACTGTAACGATAGAACAGTGGCAAGTGGAACATGGAGTGCAACAGGAAGTAGTTTTGACTATGCGGCAAGAGAAAGACTATATACAAATAAAACACCAACGTTTGTATGTAGTAATGCAAATGATAGGTTTACAGCAAGTACAACAACAGGAAACGGAAAACTAACATATCCAATAGGACTGATCACAGCAGACGAAATAAGTTATGCAGGAGGATTATGGGAAACAAATAACTCAAACTATTATATAGCCCAGAACGCATCGAGTGGAGCAGGTTACTGGTGGACAATGAGTCCGTACAACTGGCTTGGCCGGAACTCTTTCGTGTTCAGCGTGGGTGGGTCTGTTGACACTGGTAACTTGGACCGCTGGTACGTCGACGACGCGCTCGGCGTGCGTCCCGTAATTTCTCTGAAATCTTGTGTGCTATACTCTGGAGGAAGTGGAACGGCAAGTGATCCATATACAGTAAGCTTGACGGATGAATGTGCTAATGTAGAAGATGAGATACTAGAAGAAAATACAGTAAGAGTGAGCGCAACAACAAATGATGCAAGTATGGCAACAGTAAATGCGCCAAGTTCAGTAATAATAAATAGTGGAAGCAGTCATACATTTACATTTACAGTAAAAGATGGGTATGAATATGAAAGTGTAACAGGATGTAATGGAACATATGATACAAGCACAAATAAATTAACAGTAAGCAATGTAACAAGTAGTACAACATGTCAAGTTAATTTCAAAGAATATATTCCATATTTATATAGTACTATTTTGAAAGATAACCCGAATGTAAGTGAAAGAACAGATTTTAGCATGGCATTTACAACAAGTAATAATGGAAATACAATATATAGAGCGACAGGTCAAGATAATAAAACAACATATTACTTTGCAGGGACTGTTACGAACAATTATGTTAGTTTTGGAGGATACTACTGGAGGATAGTAAGAATAAACGAGGATAATAGTGTAAGGCTTATATATGCAGGGACAAGCGCAACAGATACTGCAGCATTTATAAGTACAAGCCAAGCATATAACTCAAGCTCTAATAATAGTGCATATGTAGGATATATGTACACAGCAAGTCAACAATATGGAACTAATACAAATAGTCCAATAAAAACAGTAGTAGATAACTGGTATGTAAGTAACTTAAATAGTTACTCAGGATATATAAGTAAGACAGCGATATACTGTAACGATAGGAGAGTAGGAAGTGGAACATGGAGTGCAACAGGAAACACATTCTACTATAGAGCATATACAAGACTACAAACAAATAAAACACCAACATTTGTATGTGGTAATTCTAATGATAGATTTACAGCAAGTACAAGTACAGGAAATGGTAAATTAACATATCCAATAGGAATGATCACAGCAGATGAAATAAGTTATGCAGGAGGATTATGGGCAACAAATAACTCAAACTATTATATAGCCCAGAACGCATCAAGTGGAGCATCGTGGTGGTGGACAATGAGTCCGATCAACTGGAATAGCAGCGGCTACGCTAGCGTGTTCGTCGTGGGTGGGTCTTCTAACACTGGCTACTTGAGCAACGGCGGCGTCATCAACGCGTACGGCGTGCGTCCCGTAATTTCTCTGAAATCTTGTGTTCTTGCCTCTGGAGGAAGTGGAACGGCAAGTGATCCATATACAGTAGAGTTACCTAGTGCGTGCTCAAGTGCAGAAAACTAAAATTATAATTGATTATAATGTTTGTAAATTGTATAATTAAAGTGGTGATAAACATGGATAGTAAACTTGAAAGATTTTTAAAACTTATTGAATTAAATGAAGAAAACTATTCATGTTTTTTTGATGCAAAAATTACTAATGTAAAAGTATCAAATGAAAACAAAAGTTGGACGATTTACATTAGAATAAAAAAAATGATACCTTTAAAAATATATAAAGAATTAATTTTAAAGAGTAAAAAAATTAAAAATGTAAAAAAAGTATATTTTTATTTTTCATTTGAAGAAGAAAATAATACATTTAATGAATATTTTAATTATTACTTTGATATATTAAAAGAAAAATATCCAATGTTAAATGGCATGAAAGAAGAGGACATCGTAATAGATAATAATAAAATAATAATAAAAGTATTAAATAAAATAGAAGAAGATAAGATAAATAACTTAAAAGAAGAACTAAAAAAATTTTTACAAAGTCTAGGATTTTTTAACATAGAAATTGAACCTATAATCAGTGAAGAAGTACAAAAAGAAGTAAAAGAATTATTCAAGAGTAATGAAGTTATAAAAATAGAAGAAAAAAAGTCTAACGAAGTAATATTTGGAAACCCAATCAAAAGCAAACCCGTTACATTAAAGAGCATAATTGCAGAAGTAAACGATGTAACATTAGAAGTGTTTGTTTTTGGCATGGAAGAAAAAGAAACTAATAGTGGTTTTACTATTTTTACTTTTAAAATAAGTGATTATAGTGATTCAATTTACGCAAAAATATTTACTAAAGAGAAAGATGTTATTGATAAGATAAGAGCAAACATTAAAATTAGTTCTTGGTATAAAATGCGTGGGTATGTAAAACACGATACATATACAAATGATTTGGTGTTTAATGTAAGAGATATAATGAGTGTGGATAGAAAAAGTGAAAAGAGAACAGATGATGCTAAAGAAAAAAGAGTTGAATTACATGTCCATACCGTTATGAGCCAAATGGATGGACTCATTAGATGGGATAAGCTTCTTAAAAAAATTGGCGATTTTAATCATCGCGCAGTAGGCGTTACTGATAAAAACAGTGTACAAGCATTTCCTAAATTATATAAAAATAAAGGCGATATAAAAGTTTTATTTGGTGCTGAAATATATTTAGTAGACGATGAATTTAAAATTATAAATAAAGAAACTGAAGAAGATCTAAAAAATAGTCCATATGTAGTTTTTGACTTTGAAACAACTGGATTTAATGCTGAATTTGACACAATAATTGAAATAGGCGCAGTAAAAATGCAAAATGGTGAAATAATTGATAGATTTGATGAACTAATAAATCCTAACGTTAAATTGAGAAATGAAATAATTGAACTCACTCATATAACTGATGATATGTTAATAGATAAAAGAAGCGAAAAAGAAGTTGTTAGTGATTTTATCAAATGGTTTGGAAATTGTCCAATGGTTGCTCAAAATGCTAGATTTGATGTTTCGTTCCTTAACAGTGCTTATAGAAAATACAATTTAGGGACTTTTGAAAACACGGTATTAGACACTATGGAATTAAGTAAAGTCTTGAGCCCAGATATGCATAGGCATAGTTTAAGTGCGCTTGTGAAAAGATGGAATATCGAATTTGATGAAGAAGGACATCACCGTGCTGACTACGATGCGGAAGCAACTGCAAAAGTACTATATAAAATGATATCTTCACTAGATTCAAGTTTTAAATTAATAAAAGATTTAAACAATTTGGTCGATAAAACAACTGCAATAAAAAATAACAAACCATATCACATAACAATTTTTGCAAAAAATAATGATGGTCTTAAAAACTTATTTAGAATAATAAGTTATGCAAACACAGATTACTTCTATAAAACGCCAAGGATGCCAAAGAGTAAACTAATTGAATTAAAAGAAGGGATACTAGTTGGAAGTGGATGTGTAAACGGAGAAATATTCAATCTTGCAAAAACTCAAGGAGAAGATGAATTAATTAATGCCATGGAACTTTATGATTTTATCGAATTAAATCCACCAAGTATATGTGACTTTTTAATTGAAAGTGGCGAATTTACTAATCCATTTGAATTAAAGGAAACGATGAAAAAGATTATAAAAGCTGCGGATAAAATTGGTAAACCTGTTGTTGCTACTGGAGATGTACATACACTTGATCCAGAAGATAATATATATAGAGAAATACTAGTAGCACAAAAACAATCTGGCGGAGGATTTCACCCGCTTAATAAACCAAGTATAAAGCACATTCCAAATGCTTATTTGATGACAACAAATGAAATGTTAAAAGAATTTGAATTTTTAGGTAAAGAAAAAGCATATGAAATCGTCGTTAAAAATAGTAATATGATAGCTGATATACCAGAAGAAATAGAAGTTATTAAAAAAGACTTATATCCGCCAAAAATGGAAAACAGTGCTAATATAGTTAGAGATATGGTATATGGAAACGCAAGAAAAACATATGGAGAAAATTTACCTGAAATCATAGAAACTCGCCTTGATAAAGAGGTTGGTGGAATTATAAGTGGTGGATATGATGTAATGTATTTAATTGCGCAAAAATTAGTACAAAACAGTAACGAGCACGGTTATATGGTTGGTAGTCGTGGTAGTGTAGGAAGTAGTCTTGTTGCAACATTTATGAATATAACAGAAGTTAATCCATTACCTCCTCATTACGTATGTCCAAATTGTAAAAAAAGTATTTTTGAATTAGATGGAGAAAGCCTATCAATAAAATATGGGAGTGGCTTTGATATGCCAGATAGAATCTGTGAATGTGGAACTAAGATGAAAAAAGATGGACAAGACATACCATTTGAAACATTCTTAGGATTTAATGCAGACAAAACGCCAGATATTGATCTTAATTTTAGTGGTGAGTATCAAGCAAGGGCTCATGAATACACAAAAGTATTATTTGGAGAACAGAACGTTTACAGAGCAGGTACAGTAAGCACGATAGCTGAAAAAACAGCATATGGTTTTGTTAAAGCATATATGGAAGAAAAAGGAATAACAATGAGAAGGCCGGAAATCGAAAGACTTGCTGGAGGAATAACAAAAATTAAAAGGACAAGTGGGCAGCATCCTGGGGGAATAATAGTAATTCCGGCATGCAAAGACGTTTTTGACTTTACACCATACCAGTATCCTGCGGAAAACCCAGAAGCAAACTGGTATACAACTCACTTTGAATTCCATGACATAGAAGAAAATGTATTAAAACTTGATATATTAGGACACGATGATCCAACAGTATTAAAATATTTATGTGATGATGTTAAAATTAATATAGATGATATCCCTCTTGATGATAGAGATGTGTTGTCGTTATTTACAAGTCCTAAAGCTTTGGGTGTAACTGCAGAAGAATTAGGTTGTCCAACTGGAACATGGGGAGTTCCAGAATTTGGGACTAACTTTGCAATAAAAATGCTTACCGAAATCAAACCAACAAAATTTGCAGATTTAATCAAAATTGCCGGGTTAGCTCATGGAACAGATGTATGGGCAGGAAACGCAAGAGATTTACTTTTAAGTGGAACATGTACATTTGACGAAGTAATAGGATGTCGTGATGACATAATGATTTATTTAATAAAATGTGGGATTGACAAAGGTAAAGCATTTAAAATAAGTGAATTTATACGTAAAGGTAAAACTGCTAAAGAGCCAGACACGTGGGAAGAACATAAAAAGATATTAAAAGGTGCAAATGTACCAGATTGGTACATAAATAGTTGCGAAAAAATCAAATATATGTTTCCCAAAGCGCATGCTGCAGCATATGTAACTAATAGTTTTAGAGTTGCTTGGTTTAAAGTACATCATCCAATCAATTACTATCGAGTATTTTTATCAATCAGAAAAAGTGATTTTGATATCGAAGCTATGCTTGGTGGAATTAGTAAATTAGACTCTAGAATAAAAGAAATTGAAGAAAAAGGATTTGATGCATCAGTTAAAGAAGAAGCAGTAAAAAGTACACTTGAAGTATCAAAAGAAATGGTACTTAGAGGATTTAAATTTGAAAATATATCACTAACTAAAAGTGATGCTACGATGTTTGTACTAAATGAAAACAAAGATGGTCTTTATCCACCATTTACTGTATTAGATGGAATGGGTGATACTGCTGCTAAAAAGTTAGTTGAAGAAAGAAATATAAAACCATTTGTTAGTATCGAAGATGTGCAGTATAGAGGTAAAGTTTCTCAAACTTTAATTGATAAAATGCGCGGATTAGGTGTATTTGCTGAATTACCTGAAAGTTCACAATTAAGTTTGGATTTGTTTAGTAATATTTGAGGTGAAAAATGCAATTAATAATATTAGCTGCAGGAAAGTCTAAAAGATTCGGCAGACCAAAACAACTAGAAGAAATATATAATAATAATACAATAATTGATTACAATATGAAAAACGCAGCAAAGTGTCAAATAAACGACGTAATTATAGTGACTAATAAAGAATTAGAAGACAAAATGAAAGAAAAATATTCAAAGAAGGCAAAATTATATACGAGTAATTTTAAAAACAAAACGATAGGAAATTTGTATACTTTATATTCTGTTTTAGATAAAATTAACGGTGACTTTATTGTAATAAATGCCGATGATTATTATGAAAAAAGTGTATTTGAAAAAGCTAAAAAGTTCCTAGAAAAAAGAAATGAAAATATAGCAGTAGTTGCTTATAAATTGAAAAATGTTTTAAGTACTAATGGCCCGGTTAACCGTGGGATAATAATTAAAAATAATAAGTGTTCTATAAATATAAAAGAAACAATTGGTATAGTAAATTCTAATAATATTATAAAAGACAATAATGAAAATATTTTAGATAAAAACACACTAGTTAATATGGGATTTTACATATTCAAAGAACCAATAAAAAAAGAAATAAAAGAATATGTAGAAAAAGCAATAAAAAATAAAGAATATCTAAAAGACGAATTACGATTAACAGAATTTATATCAAGTGTAAAAAACGAATATAAAGTTAGAGTAATAAAAACTAGTGCAAAATGGACTGGAATAACTTTTGAAGAAGACAAGAAAGATGCATACAATTTTTTTAAAAACAAGTGCTAACAGGCACTTTTAATTTGGAAACATAAATGGTATACTTTTAGAAGGTGATAATGTGAAACGAGCAATACTTGTAGACGGAAACAATCTTTTATTTAGAAGTTATTATGCAACAGCATATAATGGAAATTTAATGAAAAATAGTAATGGGTTTCCAACTAATGCTATATTTGGTTTTGTAAATATGATAAATAAAATAATCTTAGAAGAAAAACCAGAATATATGTTAGTTGCTTTTGATAAAGGAAAAAACTTTCGTCATGAAAAATATAAAGAATATAAGGATGGAAGAATTAAAACGCCTGAAGATTTATTACTTCAATTTCCATATGCAAAAATGGTATTAGAAAATATGGGAATAAAATATTTAGAAGTAGATAATTATGAAGCAGATGACATAATCGGAACATACGCACGACTTGCAGATGAAGATAGAAATTACGATGCAACAATTATTAGTAGTGATAAAGATTTACTACAACTCATCAGTGATGATGTAAACGTTAAATTGCTCAAACAAAAAGACTACATTTTAATGAATACAGATACATTTAAAGAATACTATGGAGTCGAACCAATCAAAATGATAGACTTAAAAGCATTAATGGGAGATGCAAGCGATAACATACCTGGGGTAAAAGGAATTGGTGAAAAAACCGCAATAAATTTAATAAAAGAATACGAGTCATTAGAAAATTTATACGATAAAATTGATACAGTTAAAGGAAAGACGAAAGACAAACTAATTGAAGACAAAGACAATGCTTTTTTTTCAAAAGAACTTGCAACAATATATAGAGAAGTTCCCGTTCCATACACATTTGAGGACTTAAAAATAGATAGCTATAATACGCTAGATTTAATAAAAATATATGAAGAACTAGAATTTAACTCACTAATAAAAAAACTTAAAGAATCTACATCTTCTGTTCAAAAAGAAAGCAATGATGAAATTCAATATAGTGACGTTCTAAAAATTGATAAACCATTTGCATTTTATCTAGAACTTACTAATGACAACTACCATATAGGAGAAATAATAGGCTTATCCATTTATGACGGAACAAAAAATTATTATTTAACTAAAGAAGAAATTATAAAAAACAAAGACATCTTTAAATATGCAGCTTATACATATGACCTTAAAAAAAGTATGGTAGCATTAAAAAAACTTGATATAGATTTAACACATGTTAAATTTGACACCATGATAGCTCTTTACCTACTAAACAAAAACGTAAATGATGATATAAGCTACGTATCAAATACATACGGATATAATATAAATTATTTAAGTGACATTAGAAAAAACAATTTAGTAAAAGACATAGTTTTAAAAAGCAAATTTATTTATGAAATAGTCGAAGATTTAAAAACTGAATTAAAAAAATTTGAATTAGAAAAACTTTTTGATGAAATAGAAATGCCATTAATTGAAGTATTAGCAAATATTGAAGAAAATGGTGTGAGAGTAAGTAAAAAAATACTAGATGAAATGAAAGAAGAAATATCTATAAAAATAAATATAGTAAAAGATAAAATATACAACTATGCAGGAACCGAGTTCAATATAAGTTCACCTAAACAATTGGGAGAAATACTTTTTGAAAAATTAAACTTACCTTATAATAAGAAAAAAGGTAAAACAGGCTACTCCACAAGCCATGATGTACTTGTAAAACTAGCGGATATACATCCAATTATAAATTTAATACTAGAATATAGGGAGATGACAAAACTTTATAGTACATATTTAGAAGGACTTAGTAATTACATATTAGAAGATGGAAAGATACACACAATATTCAAACAAACAATTGCAAGAACTGGCCGATTAAGTTCAACTGAACCAAATTTGCAAAACATACCAGTAAGAACAGAAGAAGGAAAATTAATAAGAAAAGCTTTTTTACCTGAAGGTGGTTCATTAATAATGACTAGTGACTATTCTCAAATAGAACTTAGAGTTCTAGCACATATATCAAAATGTGAAAACCTTAAAAATGCTTTTTTAAACCACGAAGACATTCATACAAAAGTTGCAAGTGATATATATGGAGTACCGATTGAATCAGTAAGCAAAAGTATGAGAAGAACAGCAAAGGCAGTAATTTTTGGAATAGTTTATGGAATAAGTGGATATGGATTAGGAGAAAACCTAGAAATAAATCCAAATGAAGCAAAAAAATTTATTGAAAAATATTTAAAGATGTATCCAGGTGTAAAAGAGTATATGGATAACATAAAAAAAGAAGCATATGAAAAATATTATGTAAAGACAATGTTTGGTAGAATTAGATATTTAGACGAATTAAGAAATACAAACTATATGATTAGAAGTATGGGAGAAAGAATGGCATTAAATACACCAATACAAGGCAGTAGTGCAGATATAATAAAAAAAGCAATGATTGATGTATATAAATATTTTAAAGAAAACAAATTAAAAAGCACGATGATATTACAAATACACGATGAATTAGTATTCAATGTAGTAAAAGAAGAAAAAGAAAAAGTAGAAAAAATAGTAACTGAACTTATGGAAAACGCATATAATTTAGATGTACCATTAAAAGTAGAAGTAGAATTTGGAGATAACTGGTACAACGCAAAGTAGGTGTAATATGACAAGCAAAGAACTTCTTGTAAGTTTAATAACTAACTTATCACTAGGAATTATAAAAGTGATAGGTGGTTTTTTTACGAATTCAAAAACATTAATAAGTGATGGAATACACTGTTTATCTGACATGTGTACAGATATAATTGGAATAATAGGCACAAAGTTAGCAAAGAAGAAACCTGACAAAGAACACCCTTTTGGGCACGGAAAAATTGAATATGTAGCTAGTATGCTTATGAGTGTTTTTATAGTATTGTTAGGAATTACATGTGTAATAAATTCATTTAAAACCACGAATAATGATACAAATGCAATTGCTTTAATAATATTATTCTTCTGTATACTTGTGAAACTTATATTAAGTAATTACTTATTAAAAAAAGGAAAGAAATTGAATAACTCTATATTAATAACAAACGGAACAGAAAGCAGATACGATGCATACAGTTCAATGTTTGCATTAGTATTTATTGCATTAAGTTTAATAAATCCAAACAATAAAATAATAAATTATGATATTATTGGAAGTGTAATCATAGGCATTTTAACAATAAAAATTGGTATACAATTATTTATAAGAAACATACAAAGTGTAATAGGAGAAATAGATACAAATACAAATAGACAAGAAATACTAAAAAATATTATTTTAAAAGATAAAAAAATAAGTATAAAAAGACTAACAATACTAAAATACGGACACTATGAAAACGTAATTATAGATTTATTTGTTAGTCCTAAAATGACTATAAAAGAATCATATAGAATTGAGAATAAAATAAAAACAGAATTAAAAAAAGATGAAAGAATAAAGTATGTTACGGTAAGTTATGCTCCAAAAGACACTATTTAATAATAACTTTACTTTTATACTCATCTCTAATAAGTTCAGGATTGTTTAAAATCATAGAATAGATTGTTGTTATCTTAAGTTCATAATTAAGCAATTTATAACCATTTTTAAATTTTGTTAATATAGGTAAAGAAGAAAGTTTTTTAGCACTTTTTAATATCTCTTTACCTTTTTTATTCATACCCAAAACACGAATATATTCTAGTTTAAAATTATTAGCTTCTGTCTTAGTTACATTAAACAAAATAAATAACAAAATTCTACTAATTCTATTATAAGTATATCTTTTAGTTTTAACATTTAAAATGAGTTCGTTTAAATTACTACTAGTCAAAGCAGAATTGTATAAACGACTACAAATAGATTCATCTACTAAATGAAATTTAGATAGATCATCCTTGTTAATCAAAATATTATATTTTATTAAATTAAATAACAAATTAAAATCAAAATTATTTTGTTTCAAATAATTATATGTTTCAGTAGGCACAGAATTTTTAAAATCCAAATTATTTAAATATTTATTCCTAATATTTGATGCACTTACAATATCAGAATCGCTTACTAAATCATTATAATCATTAGAGCGTTTTATAGATTTAATAATTATTTTATCATTTATTTCTAATACACTTTTTATATAAGAAACTGCCAAAATGTCATTAGGAGTATTTACATTTAAACCAGTCAAATTATAAATTGCATTTGAAAGACTAGTAGGATAATTAAGACCCTTATTCATATTTGTTTTTACTAAGTTATCAAACTTTTTATTATTAAGTTGAACTTTAGCTACTTCAATCAATTTTGAAATATTATCAGATTCACTGCCAAAAACTATTATATCTATACCAATTTCATTTAACAATTTTACTGCGTTAAAAGCGAAAGTATCAGCGCTTTGACAAAAAACTGAAGGTAGTTCAATAACTAAGTCAACGCCATTATTAAGAGCAACATTGGTTTTCTGCCACTTGTTTAACAAACTAATTTCTCCACGCATAGTAATAGTAGAACTCATTACTACTACAATAGAACAGTCTTTATATATTTTTTTAATTTCATTAATTTGATAAATATGTCCATTATGAAATGGATTATATTCAACAATTATTCCAATTTTCATATTATTTCTCCCAAAATAATTTTAACACATTTTAATAATTATTGTATTTTTTATTAAAAAAGTTTAAAATTTAATTAAAAAATAAAAATTGATTTTGAAAACAATTTAATGTATAATATGGAAACAAGAAAGTGAAGATAGCATGAAAAAAGATAAATTTTTATTATTGTTACAAGGTCTTGAACAAATTGGGGTTGCAGAAGAAGAATTATTAAAAGTATTAAATTTGGATGAAAATATATTAGATTTATTAGCTAGTGTAAATTTAATGGAATTAAATGAATATGTTAATATAATTGAACTGTATCCATTAGCAAATTATAATCTTCGCGAAATAATTATGATTTTAAGAAATGCTAAGCATTTTTGTGTAACTGCAGATGTTTTGTTAAGTAAAAGATTAATTGAAGCAGGGATTGTATTAGAAGGTGCTAGAATAGTAAATGAGTCAAAAGAATATTTTAATGCCAAATATGCGAGCCAAGTTTTAATGGATGAGGGTGCAGTAAGGTCTGGTATAGCTCTAGAAGGGGCAAAAATAATAAATGAGTCAAAAAAATATTTTAATGCTAAATATGCGAGCCAAGTTTTAACGGATGAAAGTGCGGTAAGATCTGGTATTTCTTTAGAAGGGGCAAAAATAATAAATGAGTCAAAAGAATATTTTAATGCCAAATATGCAAGCCAAGTTTTAACAAATGAAGATGCAATAAAATCCGGCATAGCATTAGATGGTGCAAAAACAATAAATGAATCCGATAACGAATTTAATTCCCAATATGCGAGCCAAGTTTTAATGGATGAGGGTGCAATAAAATCCGGCATAGCATTAGAAGGAGCTAGAATAATAAATGAGTCAAAAAAATATTTTAATGCTAAATGTGCCAGTGAATTTTTATTAAATGAAAGGGCATTAGAATTAGGCAATGCTGTCACATTGGCTACAAAAGCAAATGAACTTAAACATCCTTTTGAACGTCAATATTTAATTAATTACTCTGGTATTTATGAGCAAAAAAAAGATTACAATTTTGGTGATTTTATTTCAAGTGTAGAATGTGCGAACACTGATGACATTGATGTTGATGAATTTGTTAAAAGATTGATTCCAAGAAAGTAAATATAATTTACATTAAAAAGTTTAATTTAAAAAAATGAAATTATTAATAAATAACTATATTTATAGTTATTTATTATAATGTTGTAGTTTTTTAGTTAATGTATATACGCTATCTACCATGGGTATATGGCGATAAAATAATAAATAAGGATTAGAGTATGGAACTTTGTATCCATTAAATTCTTTTAACATTTCAATGTCATTTATAGAGTTACCAATAGAATAAATATTAAGATTTTTAACTGACAATTTTAGTTTTTTTAATAGCGCTAGCAAGCCAGCTCTTTTATTAGACTGATGAAAAAAACTTATTTTTTTTAAAAATATACTTATTTTCATTCCAAATTCTAAATCTTTTAAACTACTTGATTTTATAAATTTATTTGTATCTACTCTAACACTATAAGGTGTATCAAAAGTTAAATTTCCTTCAAAATCGTAATACCCAATATTTTTAATTCCATATAAAAACTCAATAATATCTAAATATAAAAAAATTTCAGATTCTGTTAAACCATTTATATAAACGGCATAACCATTATTATCTAATATTATATTGCCATTACTACAAATGAGATAATCATATGGAATAGAATAATTATGAATCTCATTTAAAATGTGCTTAGGTTTTCTCGCTGTTGAAATTACAAACAAGTTTCCGTTTGCCTTAAATTCTTTAATTCCATCTATATTTTTATTGAAAAGTGGTTTAAAATAAAAGGGATTCAAAGTTCCATCATAATCGCTTACTAAAATTTGCATGAATATCCTCCATAAAAAAATATTTTATCATAAAATATTTTTTACAACAATATATGAAAAAATATAAAAATATAGTATAATGTAATCGAGGTGAAAAAGTTGATAATTGATTTAAATCCTTTATTTAACGGAATAAAATCTACTATTTATTTTGACAAAATTTTTAATTTTTCTTTAGAAAAATTAAAAAATACAAGTATCAAAAAGTTATCTAGTGTTAAAGTAAACGGAAAGATTACAAAAATAAGTGATTATAGCATAGATTTAACTATGGAAATAAAAACAAATATGACATTAGAAGATTCCGTAACTTTAGAAGAAATTGAATATCCAGTAAATATACAATTTAACAGTATAATAGATAGTGATGAAGATGATGAGGAATCTTGCAAAATCTTGCAAAATACACTTGATATTCTTCCAATTGTGTGGGAAAATATAGTATTAGAGGTTCCCCTTCGTGTAGTAAAAGAAGAAAAGGAAACTATTATTGAAGGTGATGGTTGGTCATTAAATAAAATAGAAAATGATTCACCATTGAGTAATTTAAAAGAACTATTAGATATGGAGGAAAGAAGATGAAATTGAATTTACAAATGTTTGCTGTTCCTTTTAGAAGAGTAAGTAAGACAGCAAAACGTCAACGTAGAACTCATTTAAAAAAGGACGCGCCAACTGTTGTTACATGTAAACAATGCGGTGCACCAATCGCTTCTCATAGAGCTTGTACTAAATGCGGTTACTATAAAGGAAAAGAAGTTATAAAAATTAAAGAAGAAAATTAATTCACATGATTGTGAATTTTTTTATATATTTTTTTACGTATTTTTGTGAATTATGATGTTTTAATGTTTTCTAATAATACAAGAAAAAATAATATTTTTTTATAATGAAAATATAATTAATACAAAGGGGGATAGTATGAAAATAATTTTAAAAAAATATTTGTTTCCAATCACAGTACTTATAGCAATTGTAATTGGTACATTTATTGGAATATATGCACCTAATTTTGCAAAAGCAATAAAACCGTTTGGAGACATTTTTTTAAATTTAATGTTTACAATAGTTGTCCCATTAGTTTTTGTAACAATTGCCAGTTCAATTGCTAACATGGTTAATATAAGAAGATTGGGAAAAATAATGGGAAGAATGTTTTCAGTGTTTTTTGTTACATGTGCTATTTCAGCTGTAGTTATGCTTATTGCAACTATAATTTATGATCCGGCTGTAGGTACAAATATTACTGTTGAAGCGGGAGAGGCTGTAGAGGCTACTAATATTGGTGAAAAAATTGTCGCAGCATTGACTGTAACAGACTTCAGCGAGTTATTAAGCAGAAGTAATATGCTACCATTAATTGTATTCACTATATTGGTTGGAATTGGAATAAGTACATTAGGGGAGAAAGGAAAAAAATTAGCAGAAATGCTAAGTATTGCAAGTCAAGCCATGATGAAAGTTGTAAAGTACATTATGTATTACGCACCATTTGGCCTTTGTGCTTACTTTGCATCATTAGTTAGTGTGTTTGGGGCAGCGTTACTAGAGGGTTACATAAAAGCATTTATTTTATATACCGTTGTTGGAATTATATATTTTTTAGTTTTTTACACTATATACGCTTATGTAGCGGGTGGAATAAAAGGGATTAAATTGTTTTACAAAAATGTGTTAACACCAACTGCGACAGCTCTTGCAACTCAGTCGAGTTTAGCTAGTTTACCTAGCAATCTAGAAGCAGCAAAAAACATTGGTGTTAGAGAAGATGTAAGAGAGGTCTGTTTACCGATAGGAACCACTATGAATATGCATGGTAGTGTAATGGGAGCAATTTTAAAAATAGCATTTTTGTTTACTGTATTTGGCGAGTCATTTGGTGGTATTGGAACATTTGCAATAGCAATTTTAATAGCAATCTTGAGCGGGATGGTAATGTCGGGTATTCCTGGTGGCGGTTTGATTGGCGAGATGCTAATAGTTAGTTTATACAATTTTCCGGTTGGAGCGTTTGCAATAATTGCAACGATTGGGATAGTTATTGATGCACCGGCAACTGCCGTTAATGTTGTAGGAAACACAGCAACATCAATGTTAATCAATAGGTTTACTGAAGGAAAAAATTGGGTAAAAAAATAAAATAGTAAGTAAAAGCGACTTTGTTTAAAGTCGTTTTTATGTGGATAATATACAATTATTATATAAATAATTTGTAAATACTTGCTCAAAAATATAATATTAACTATTTAGATTTTTTATTTGCAGTTATCAAGATTATTTTTTTGAACAAACATATTTAGCTTTTTAAAACTTTTAAAACGTAATATTTATAAGGAGTATTTCCTATTTTTTGGTTTTATTTTAGCAAATTAGATATAAAATTCTTCTCATTATTTTTTAAAAGTTCACATTATTTTTGACAAATAATAGGGTAAATGTTAAAATATTAGTAATTTTTACGGAGGAATATATTATGTCTAAAAAACCATCTGAAGAAAAAGTTTGGGAAAAATTTTATTCAAAAAAACAACTTAATATAAATATACCTAATCAGACTATATTATCATCAGTAATGCAGTTTAATAAAAACAGGTTAAATTTGGTTGCTAGGAATTATTATGGAAGGAAATTAACTTATAATGATTATTTTGCTGAGATTTTTAAATGCATTTACGCTTTGATGGCGCAGGGAATAGAAAAAGGAGATGTTATTACTTTTTTAACTCCGACATTACTTGAAAGTGAGTATTTATTTTATGCGGCTACAGAACTTGGTGCTGTAGCTAATTTAGTAGATCCTAGAGTTGATTTAAATAGTATTAAAAAGTATATAACTAGTACAAATACTAAATTAATTGCGTCTATTGATGTTGCTTATCCTAAATTAAAACCGTTATTTGAAGAATTAGATATACCTGTTTTAAGACTTTCTGCTAATGATTCATTACCTTTTGGTTTAAATATTGCAAAAGAAGCAAAGGATGTTATTGATTTGCTTAAAAGTCCTAAACCTGTCATGCCTAAAAATGGAAAATTCATGACTTATAAATCTTTTATAGAAAAAGGCAAAGCACAAGAGCTTAAAATTATAAATAGAGATTACGATCCAAATAGGCTTGCTGTTTTAGAATATACTGGCGGAACTACTGGTGTTCAAAAAGCAGCTATGATGAGTGCGGGCGCTATTAATGCACAGATATTTTTGCAGGGTAATTGTTTAGAAAGGCTTAGAGTGGGGGATACTTTTTTAAATATTATGCCAATGTTTTTAAGTTATGGACTTGTTTGCGGGACTATTACGTCTATGTCTAGAGGTATGGAAGTGATTTTGGTTCCTGGATTTAAAGAAGATATGTTAGATGATTTGCTTTTAAAATATAGGCCTAATCATATGTGCGGTGTACCTAAATTTTATGAGCGCTTACCTGAAAGTGAAAAATTAAAGATGGCAGATTTATCTCACCTTCATAGTGCAATTGCTGGTGGGGCACCTATGACTTTGAGTAGTGAAAGAAAGGTAAACAGATTTTTAAAGAGTCATGCCAGTAGTGCTAGAATACAGCTTGGGTACGGTATGACTGAATTAGCTAGTGCTTTTGCTTATAATTGGTTTGATAGGTGTCATGAAGAAGGCTATGTAGGGATTCCATTACCTAAATGTAATATGAAAGTAGTAGATGAAAACGGTAATGAGCTTTCATATAATGAACAAGGTAGTTTGTATTGTTCTGGGCCTATTATAATGAACGGCTATTCTAATGAAGAAGTTAATGCAATAAAAACTGATAATAATGGTTTGAAATGGGTTAATACCGGTGACTATGCTATTATAAATGAGGAAGGGCTGTTAAAAATAGTTGGGAGAAAGAAAAGAAGTATTATAAGGCCCGATGGACATAATGTTTTTCCTAGTAATATCGAAGAAGTTATAGCAAGTCATGATTCAGTAAGTGAAGTAATGGTAATTGGTTTATCAGATAATGGTTATGAAAATGGCGAAATTCCTTCGGCATTTGTTAAATTAAATGATGATAATACTAAAAATTTGACTCTTATAGAAGAAGAATTGAAAAAAATGAATTTAGAAAATTTGCCTGAAAGAGATGTGGCATTGCAATACTTTTTTGTAAAAGAGTTGCCTTATACAAAAGGAGTAAAACCTGATTTTGTTGGATTAAAAAAAATGTTTGAAGAGGGAACACTTGAATATTTTTTATCTACTGATGAGATAACTTTAAAACATAGACAAAAAAGAAGATTTATTTAGTCTTCTTTTTATTATTAGTTTGTACTAATTTTTACAGTGTTATTGAATTTTAAATAAATTTTTATGGATTTTTTCTTTTTTTATGTTAAAATTAATGTATAGATAATAGTTAATTGTATATGTTATGCAAAAATAGTTTTATATAGTATATGTAAGCTAACTGTGTAATTGTGCCATTAAGAGAAAGGTGGTGTATTCGAGATTGTTTTCTCGATAATAGTATGTTTTTTTTAGATTTTGTTTGTAATTCTTCAGGATTAATGAAATTAGTTTATTTTATTAAGTTACTTTTACAGATAATATGTATAGTTACTCCAATAATAATTATTGTTTCATCTATGATACATTTAGTTAGTCAGTTAATGAAAAGTGAAATAACTTCTGTAACATGGAGTGCTTTGGTGCAGAAGATTGTTTTGGGGGTAGCTGTTTTTTTAGTGTTACCATTAGTTAATTCAATTATGATATTGTTAGATCAAGATGATTTAGAAAATACTTCGTGTTGGAAAAATGCAAATTTAGAAAATATTGCAAGTTTAGAGGCTGCTGAGAAAGACAAATTATTAGCTGAAATTGAGGCAGAAAAGAACAAAGAAGAGCAAGATAAATTTGAAGATCAAGTAAGTGACAATATAAATGGATCTACAAGTAATGGAAGCAGTAGTGGAAGCAGTAGTGGAAGCAGCAGTGGAAGCAGTAGTGGAAGCAGCAGTGGAAGCAGCAGTGGAAGCAGCAGTGGAAGCAGCAGTGGAAGCAGCAGTGGAAGTAGTTCATCTTTGTCTTATGGTTCACCTTGTACAGGTTACGTGTCATCTAGTTCATACAATCAAGCAACTGTTAATAATTTAATTAATAAAGCTAAAACGTACATAGGTACTCCTTATAAAAAAATGGATTGTTCTGATTTTGTTGGTAATGTTTATTCGGATTATTTAGAAAGTTCATATGCTGCTGGTCAGGCTAATGAAACTAAAAATAAATGTGTTGCACGAGATGATATTAGGCCAGGAGATGTGTTTTTTACTAGTTGCTATGATACTAGAGGCGTTTGCAATCATTGTGGAGATAGATGTAAAAGGTGGAAATGTATTCTGCATGTTGGCATAGTACTTACAGTTAGAGGCGATAAAATTGTGTCAATAATTCACTCTGCTTCTAAGGGAGTACATATTCAAACAAGTCCATCATATAGGTATAGCCCAAATTCTAATGGAAATTCTTGGTATATTATGGTAACTAGGCCGTACGCATAAATTTGTAAAATTATAAGAAAGGAAATTAGTTTTTACTAATAATTTATATTATATGAAAAAAATTATAATTTTTGTAATATCCATCTTTTTGATTTCTGGTTGTCAAGCTGAATATACTTTGCTAATTAATGATGAGGAATATTCTGATAGTTTGTTTTTGTTTAATTCACAAAGTTATTTATTAGATAAACTTAAATATGAAGATAATTCTATGGACGTTGTTGTGGCAGAAATTCGTAGTAAAAAATCAAATTATGAAGAAGAGTTTGTTACAGAAAGTGTTGATAGAACTGGTTATCTTTATTCTAGCCAAGGGGATATAAGTGATTTGGCTAAAAATTCGATTGTTACTCTATTTTATGATAATGTTGATGTAAATATTGAAGATGAAATTTTAACTTTAAAGACATCAAGCTTTATTGATTTTGATCAATATGGAGCGCCACTTGATGATGTTTCAATTGTTATAAAAAGTAATCGTGAATTAATTGACACTAATGCCCATGAGGTAAATGATAATACATATAAATGGCATTTTATGTCAGGAGATTTAGAAGAAGCTACTGATCATACAATTTATTTACAACTAGGTGGTATTAAAAAAAATTATAGTTTAATTGTACTATTTATTATTTTAATTGTCGGGGTTGTTCTTGCTTTTATATATTATATACATGTTGTTATTCAAAGAAGGAAGATTTAAAATAAGAATGTGTAAGTATAAGTCAAAGGTTGATTTTTTCTGATAACAAAAAGTTTTTATATAAATATATTTAGATTTTTGTTTTAAAAGATAGATTATTTTCTTTAGTTAAGTTGTTACCAATAAGATCATAAAAATAATAAAAATATAGGCAAGAATTACAATTTCACTAATTTTTGTGTCTATATGTTTTTTAATTGATTCATTCTTAATAAAGTTTTTTAACTTTTTTGCTTAAGTGAGCCAATGTATAATTTTGAGATAATTTCACAAATTAATATACATGATATTATTGGATAATTAGGCTAAAAAATTATAATATTAATTATATTTTTTGACATTTTTATCAATTTATGTTATAATTACCATAGTAATTAGGGGGAAGGTAAAAATGAAAGGTAGATATTTATTAGATTATTTAGATGAAAATTATTATAAGAAATTAGAGAGAAGTTTAAAAAAATATAACATGGTTGCTTATAAGAAATTGATTTTTGATTTTTATCCTAAATTGAGAAGTGGAGAATTTGTGGGAGAATTGGTTAGTATAAATAAGCATGAACAAACTGAGACTTATGAGTTAAAACTCCCAACCGATAATTTATTTGTTAAAGTTTATGGTGAAGTTAAATTAAATTATACTGTTTATTATTCACAAAATACTGTAATGTTAAATTTACTTGAACCAAAGGATATTTTGATGGATGGTCATAAATCTGAATTGACTGCATATAAAGGTATAATGATTTCTAAAGCTAATGCTCAAAAAGAAATGTTTAAAATTGATTTATTAAGCAGATTAGAAAACAAATAATTTCTATGCCTGTTTTAACGTATTTATTGGAATTTATTTTCGATAGTTTTATGTTAATTTTTAAAGAATGAACTAATTAGGCATTTCGTATTATTATTATAATTGTATAAAGTTTTATTGTTTATTATAAATTAACTATGTCTTTAAATAATACAGGCTTTATATTTAATTTATAGTTAAAGGATTGTAAATTGTAATTTTATAAAAGCAATCCTTTTAATTTTATTTATAATTTTTTTCTTGACTTTAAAACATTGTAATATTTATTCATTAAAGACAGTTCTAATTAAGAATTCGTTTTCTTTTATATTATTTATAATGTTTTATTTATTTTTAAACATTTAAAAATCTCGTTTTTATTTTGATTATAAACGAGAAACATATTAATAAAGGTGTCTGCTTTTACTTTCTTTTCGCATTAAATATTTGTTTTTTAATCTTACTAGTTTTGATTTTATTTATTAATAAATTTGGTGCAGGTGACAGGAGTTGAACCTGCACGCCGTAAGGCGCTAGATCCTAAGTCTAGTGCGTCTGCCAATTTCGCCACACCTGCGTTAAAAAGGTAGTTTTAACAACTACTTAAATTACATAGTGGTGGATCTTGCAGGACTCGAACCTGCGACCGCCCGGTTATGAGCCGGATGCTCTAACCAACTGAGCTAAAGATCCGTGACTATATATTACCACAACACTTAATATATTACAATATAAAAATTAAAAAAGCAAACATTTTATAAATTGAAAAGTTAAGTGTCCGAAAAGGAAATAAAAAAAGACACATATTGTTACCTATGATACAATGTAAGTGATGGACAAACATTGGAGGTAATAAATATGTGTCATTTAAATTATAGCAAAAATAAATCAAATATATAAACATTTAACTTTCACAGAAAGAACAATGATTGAAACTTGGTATAACTGTGACAAAAGAAGTAAAAAAGAAATCACTGAGTTATTACATAAAAGTGAAAGAACAATAAGAAGGGAAATAAAACGAGGAAAAGTAATTGTAAAGGGCTATTTGTGGGAAGATTTAGAAGAATATAGTGCAAGGATAGCACAAGGAAAGTATGAATACAAAATGACTGGAAAAGGACCTTCGTTAAAATTAGATCAAGACATAAATTTAGTTAAACAAATTGAAAAGGAAATAGTTGAAAATAAAAAATCTCCTAAAATTATAGTTGTTGAGCTAAATGAAAATATGGAAAAAGATTTTATGATAAATTTAAAACAATAACATTTGATAATGGCATGGAATTTATGGATTATAAAGGTATGGAAAAATCTTGCTTAAGAAAAAGAAATAGAACTGAAATATATTATGCTCATCCATATTGTTCTGGAGAACGAGGAAGTAATGAAAATAATAATAGATTAATACGAAGATGGATACCGAAGGGAACGTCAATAGATAATATATCAAAAGATTTTATAAACAAAATAGAAAATTGGATAAATAATTATCCAAGAGCTATGTTTTACTATAAAAGTTCAAATATGATAATATCAAATATATAAAAACTTATATTTTAGGTAATAAAATGTGCGGGTGCTTAATATTTCAATTTATATTTTTTATTTTTTTATGGGATTATTGACAGCATTAATAAAAATGGTTTATAATATTATTAATATAAATATAGTAGGAGTAATTATTATGAAAAAAGGAAAATTTTATTTATTTGTTGTAACTTTATTAGTAATAATTAGTTTTGCTTCTTTCATTTTGGTTTTGTTTAAAAATGATGATAGGGAAAAAATAAATGAAAAAAAAGTAGATGAAAGTAAAAATCAAATGATAGCATTTACTGTTGAGGGCGAAAATATAAATATAAATTTTCCTCAAAAAGGGGAAGGGTATAAGGGAGAAAGTGTAACATGTACAAATGGAATAACAGGAGTATGGAATAATGATACGTGGAAATTAGAATTAAGTAATGTTTCTGCAGTTACAAATTGTACAATAAATTTTATAGAATATACACCATATTTATATGAAAAAATATTGGAGGACAACCCGAATGTAAGTACAAGGACAGACTTTAGTACAATATTTACAGAAAGTAATAATGGAAACACAATATATAGTGCAACAGGACAAGATAACAAGACAACATACTACTTCGCTGGACAAGTAACAAATAACTATGTAAAATTTGCAAATAAGTACTGGAGAATAGTAAGAATAAACGAAGATAATAGTGTACGCTTAATATATGCAGGAACAAGTGCAGATGATACTGCAGCATTTATAAGTACAAGTCAAGTATATAACTCAAGCTATAATAATAGTGCATATGTAGGATATATGTATACGGCAAGCGAACAATATGGAACAGGAACAAATAGCTCAATAAAAACAACAGTAGATAACTGGTACACAAGTAACTTGAATAGTTACTCAGGATATATAAATAAGACAGCAATATACTGTAACGATAGAACAGTGGCAAGTGGAACATGGAGTGCAACAGGAAGTACATTCTACTATGCTGCATATGCAAGATTATATATAAATAAAACACCAACGTTTGTATGTAGTAATGCAAATGACAAATTCACAGCAAGTACAAGTACGGGAAACGGAAAACTAACATATCCAATAGGACTAATAACAGCAGACGAAATAAGCTACGCAGGTGGATTGTGGGCAACAACTAACTTAAACTATTATATAGCCCAGAACGTATCGAGTGGAGCATCGTGGTGGTGGACAATGAGTCCGAGCTACTGGAATGGCAACTACGCTCGCGTGTTCATCGTGGGTGGGTCTTCTTACACTGGCTACTTGAGCTACGACTGGACCAACAACACATACGGCGTGCGCCCTGTAATTTCATTGAAAGCTTGTGTTATTGCCTCTGGAGGAAGTGGAACGGCGAGTGATCCGTATATAGTAAGCTTGGCTGAGGGATGCGCTAATGTAGAAAATGAGATACTAGAAGAGAATACAGTAAGAGTAAGCGCAACAACAAATGATGCAAGTATGGCGACAGTGAATGCGCCAAGTTCAGTAACGATAAATAGTGGGAGCTCTCATACATTTACACTTACAGTAAATAGTGGATACGAGTATGAAAGTGTAAGTGGATGTAATGGGGTATTTGATACAAACACAAATCAGTTAACAGTAAGTAATGTAACGAGTAATACAACATGTCAAGTAAACTTTAAATCAAACAACCATACAGTAAATATGAATGTAAGTGGCGGAACAATAAGTCCAACGAGCGCAACAGTGAGTCATGGCTCAAGTAAAACATTTACTGTAACCGCAAGTACAGGGTATACAACAACAGTAAGTTGTACAAACGGAGTAAGTGGAGGTATAAGTGGAAGCACAGTAACAGTAAGTAATGTAACAAGCAACACAACATGTACAGTAACATTACCATCAAAGACATATACAGTAAGTGCAGCACCAAATAGTACAACATATGCAACAGTAAGTGCCCCAAGTTCAGTATCGGTAAGTCATGGAGGAAGTCATACATTTACATTTAGTGTAAAAACAGGATATGAATATAGTAGTTTAAGTAATTGTACAGGAGGAAGTTACAATAAAAGTACAAACAAATTAACAGTAAGTAATGTAACAAGCAACAGGTCATGTACTGTAAACTTTAAAGCAAAAACATATACAATAACTTTTAATGCTAGAGGAGGAACAGGGGGACCAACAACTGTATCAAAGACACATGGAGTGACTTTAACGTTACCTACAACAAAACCGACAAGAAGTGGATACACATTTGCAGAGTGGAATACAAAATCAGATGGAACAGGTACAGCATATGCCCCAGGAGCATCATATACAGGTAATGCAAATGCGACACTATATGCAAGGTGGTTAGGGTCAAATACTTATACAATACAAGCAACAAGTACAAATTCAGGGCAGTATAGTAGTTGGACAAGTAACTGGTATAATAATTATTACGAAATGAGCCATGAACGAGTAGGAAGAACTGCATCAGGAATACCAGGAGGGACATCATATGCAATAAATATATTATTTAACCTTGAACCATACAGGGATAAAGAGGTAACAAAAATACTATTATATATAAATGTATTAAATGAAGCATCATGGCAATTTAGTATAGATCATAAATATAATAACACGGCAACAGGAGCTTCAGCAGCACAAGCGTGGGCAACAGTAGGATATAATAGTAGTGGAGTAGGATACACAAAGAGAGTAGATGTACATAGGAATGATACAGTGGTAGGATGGAATGCGATAGATTTAACGGAGTATGGATTACCAGATTATGGATATGTATTAGGGCCAAAGAGCTCGAGTGTTACAAATTATTGGAGAATAAGTAGAACAGTAGGTAGTGGAGGGAAACCATACTTAGTTATAACAGTAAAAGAAGAAGTATAAAATATTAATTCTTATTACTTAAATTAAAAAAATCTAATAATATTTAGATTTTTTTTGATGAAAAAAAATTTTATTGTAGACATAATTTTAAATATAATTTATAATAAAAAATCAAGTGAGGAGGAGAGTTATGATTAAAAGTAATTTGCCTGTTATTCTTTTAAAAGGATTAGTTTTACTTCCTCATCAAGAAGCTAGAATCGAACTGAATAATGATATTAGTAAGAAAGTTATTGATATTGCTAGGGAATATCATAATAATGAAATTTTAATTGTAACTCCTTTAAATGTTCTCGAAGAGAATCCTTGTATTGATGATTTACCTAAAATTGGTGTAGTTGGAATAATAAAAAGCAAAATAGTCTTACCAAATGGTGCTACACGCGTAGTGATTATAGGTAAAAAACGCGTAAAAGTATATAGTTATGTAAATTATTCAAATCAAAAAGATGTACTTGAAAGTATAGTTGCAAGCATACCAGTTTTAGAAGTAGATGAAATAGAAGAAACTGCATTATTAAGAACATTGATAAATGAGCTTGATAAATATATAAGTATAAACCCCTACATATCTAATTCAATTTTGAGCCAAATTAAAGGGATAACTAATTTAGATAAATTAACTGATATGATTACTAGTTTTTTACCATTAAGTTTTGAAAAAAAATTGATGTTTATGTTAAATACTGATTATATATCGAGAGCAAAACAGTTAATTAAAGAAATAAGTATTGAAAAAGCAGTTGTAGAATTAGAAAATAAAATTGAACTAGAACTAAAGCAAAAACTTGAAGATAGTCAAAAAGAATTTGTTTTAAAAGAAAAAATCAAATTAATTAAAAATGAACTTGGTGAGAAAGATAGTAAAACTGAAACGATAGAAAGCATTCAAGAAAAGATGAACTTATTAAAACTACCTACTCATATTAAAAATAAATTAGATAATGAAGTATTAAAATATGAAAGAACACCAGAGGTAAGCCCAGAATTAGCGGTTATTAAAAATTATATAGACACCTTGCTAAGTTTGCCTTGGAACAATAGAAGTAAAGATGAAAAAGACTTAAATAAAATATTAAAAAGTTTAGATAAAAGTCATTATGGCCTTGTTGATATTAAAAATAGAATTATTGAATATATTGCGGTTAAAGAAAACAACAAAAATGCTGTTAGTCCAATAATTTGTTTAGTTGGACCTCCAGGAGTTGGAAAAACAACATTTGCTGAAAGTATTGCTAATAGTTTGAATAGAAGTTTTAGTAAAATTAGTTTGGGAGGTATAAGTGATCCAGCTGAATTAATTGGCCACAGGAAAACATATATAGGAAGTAGTCCTGGTAAAATAATTAATTCATTTGTAAAATGTGGTACTAAAAATCCAGTTATATTGCTTGACGAAATAGACAAACTTACCAAAGACTATCGCGGGGACCCAGCGAGTACTTTACTTGATGTATTAGATAGTAAACAAAATAAGTCATTTGTAGATAATTACATAGAAGAAGGAATTGATTTAAGTGAAGTATTTTTTATATGTACAGCAAATGATTTGACTAGTATTCCACCCGTACTAAGAGACAGGCTTGAAATAATAGAAATAGCCGGATACACAGATAATGAAAAATTAAACATTGCCACAAATTATTTAATACCTAACGCACTTATAAATTCAGGACTTAAAAAAGATGAAATAACATTTGATGAAAAAAGCATAAACGAAATAATAAATTCTTATACCAAAGAAAGTGGAGTAAGAGAATTAGATAAATTAATAAATAAAATAATTAGAAAAATTATTACAGATTCTAAAATGAATAATAAAGAATTAGTTAAAAATGTTACAATTAAAAATATATATACATATCTAAAAAGTCCAAAATATAGTAATAATTTAAAACATAAAACAATGCCTAAAGGTTTTATAACAGGAATAGCATACACACCTTATGGAGGGGCAACAATAGAAGTTGAAGTATCTAGTTATCCTGGTAAAGAAGAGTTTGTGTATACTGGTTCATTAGGAAAAGTAATGGAAGAAAGTATAAAAGTGGCAACAGGATATATTAAAAGCAATTTAGTTTATTTTAATTTAAAAAATGATGTATTTAAAAATAAAACTTACCACATCAATTTTAGGGAAACAGCCGTTCCTAAAGAAGGACCTTCTGCGGGCAGCTTGATAGTTACTGCATTACTTAGTTATATTAAAAACAAAAGTATTAGTAGTAATATAAGTATGACAGGTGAAATAACATTAAATGGAGATATTTTGCCCATTGGTGGATTAAAAGAAAAAAGTCTTGCAGCGATTAGAAATGGAATAGAGACTATATTTATACCTAAGGAAAATGAAAAAGATTCTTTAGAATTAGATGAAGATATAAAAAGTAAAATAAGGTTTATTCCTGTGAAGAATTACAAAGAAATATATAAATGCATATTCAAATAATAGTTATAAAAAATAAAACACTTCATATATTTAACTGAAAGGAGTGTTTTATTTTGAAAGAAACAATCGAATTCAAAAAAGATATTATATTTAAAACTACAATTCAAGAAATGACTGAACTAAATGTAACGCACGAGTATAAAGTCTTAGATGATGTGATTGAAGGAGAATTTCATGTAAGTGGTGAATATAAAATGACTGAAGCAAGTGTAAAACATGAAGAATTTTTATATAATATACCTTTTGCAATCGCACTTAGTGAAAGAATTAAAAAAGAAAGTGTTAATTTAGTAATGGATGACTACACATATGAAATAGATAAAGATATATTACACTTAAAAATGAAATTAGGAATGCATTACGAAGAAGTAAAAATAGAAAGCGAAATGAAAGAGGAAGAAATAACTTCAATTGACGAAATGCTAGATGAAGTAGAAGAAGATGAAGAAGAGATAAGCGAACAAAAAGACATTGTAAAAGAAGAAGTAAAACAAGAAATTGAAGACTTTAGTAAAAAATTTAATATGCCAGATAACTACATAACTTACAAGATACATATAATGAAAAGTGATGAAACAATAGATAGTATAGCTATGAAATATAATGTAAGAATAGATGATATAAAAGAATATAACAAAGAAGAAGTATACAGTATTGGAGATAAAATTGTTATACCATATTTTAAACATGAAGAATGATAAAGTACAAAGGTAAAGCTAAAATTATAGTAGAAGAAGATAGTAAATGCGTTATTAAAAAGAAGAAAAAAGATTTATCAGAGTTATATGATTATTTAGCATTAAAGGGCTTTAATAGTTATCCAAAAGTAATAGATGAAAATGAAGATGAGTTAAGATACGAATACATTGAAAGTGTTTACACTACTGAAGATGAAAAGGGCAAAGAACTAATAAAAACAGTTGCAGACCTACATTTTAGAACTACTTATTTTAAAGATGTAAGTAGAAAAAAATACAAAGAAATTCATTACAAAATAATAAATAATATAGATTATTTAAAAAACTATTATGAAAAATTAATATTAAAAATAGATAGAAAAGAATATATGTCACCTTATGAATACTTAATAGCTAGAAATTATTCAATTATTATAAGTGCACTTATGTATGCCGAACGTGAAATAAATAGTTGGTATAAATTAGTGCAAAACAAAGATACTGAAAGAGTAAGTATTGTGCATAATAATTTAAGGACTAGTCATTTTATAAGAGGAGATAAGGGGTATTTATTAAATTGGGATTATTCAGTGGTTGATACACCTATACTTGATTTATATAAATTTTATAAAAGAGAATATAATAAATATAATTTTAAAACTCTTTTAAAAGAATATAATAATAATTTTAAACTTAGTGATGAAGAAATAAAATTATTTTGTGTACTAATTAGTATTCCAGATAAAATAGAAATAAAAGATAATATGATTAATAGTGTTAGAAATGCAAAAAAAATATTAGATTATATTTATTTAACAAACAATCTAATAACTGCCGGTATTTTTAAAGTAGAAAGCAATCAAACTTGATATAAGAATTAGCAATATTATAATATTTATTCTAGTTGGCATAATCAAAGTAAATATTATTTGCCAAACTATTAAAAAAATCATAATAAAAAATATCATTGTATTAAATAAAGGTTTATTAGATTTATAAATGTTTTTAAACTCATTTAATTTATTCATATAATATTATATTAAAAGACTTTATTTTTGTTAAAGTTTTTTAATTTGTAACACATTTAACACATTTTAATGTCATATATTATAAAGAGAGAAAATATGAACTGTAATAAAAATAAAATAAATGCGTACACACAAAACATTCCGATTTGTTTAGTACCGGGACCAACTGGTGCAACTGAACGATTGTTTATATCTTCAAATAGAATAATCATAGATTCAAGTTAAATAATTCCTTATAAAGTAAAAAAAATAACCTTTTCATTTGAATTGGTTATTTTATTTTTTATCTTCCTTTTCTGCCAAAAGTTTCTGTTGATTGTTGTGTATAGTCTGTTGCTTGCTTTCTTAATTGTAATAATGTTTCTTGAATTTTTTGCGGATCAGCATTTACAATACCTTTATTACGTTTAGTGGTATTATATAATATTTGGTTTATATCACCATTATATTTTGATTGTCCTTCCCATAATAAAACTTCTTCAATATATTGTATAGCAGAAATTTCAGCTCCATTACTTAACATTACGCGTCCGTTTGCTGGAATATGTGGCGCATAAACTTCTTGAATATATTGACGCGCAGAGATTTCGGCTCCATTTGGTAATTTCATTCTCATTTCTAATAATGCTGGATTAATATATTCTGTTATTTCTACCGGATTAATTTGATGTAATTCATCATTGCTTTGAATAGAAATAACACCCATATTGTTTCTTGTTCTTTCGGCCATATATCTTGGGAAATCACCATTGTATTTTTCTTGGCATTCAAACATTACACATTCTTCAATAAATTGTTTAGCTGGTAATGGTGCACCATTGTTTAATATAACTATACCATTTTTAGGAAGTTGTGGATAAACTATTTCTTGAATATATTGACGTGCAGAGATTTCAGCTCCGTTTGGCAATTTCATCTTTCTTTCCATAAGCGCTGGATTAATTGTCTCTGGTAAAGTTTGAACGTCTAAATTAGCTAAATCTATATTAGTTTCTTTTTTTATTGTTTCAACTTGTTGTGGTTGCTGTACTGGTTTAGTAGGTTGTACTACTTTTTGTTCTTGTATTGTTGGTTGGCTTTGTTGTTTAGCTTGCATTTGTGCTTCAACAAGTCTCATTCTTTCCCTTGCTTTTATATCAAAACAGAATTTATCAGTATCAATTCCATATTGTCTTGCGTTTGCTATAATTGCTGAATGTACTTCTTTTGCAAAGTTTGGATCATTTTTTGAAATATTAACAGATAATCCTCTTATAATTTCTTCTAAATCAGACCCGCTAAAATAAATTTGTTTTCCATTTCTAACATTCATTTTAATTGCAGTCATATCTCTGTAAGTTCCATTACAAATACTTGGCAAATAAGTTCCCATTTGAGCGCGAATAACTTTATAAACATTATCTTTAAACACAGATGATCTAACATCTTGTAATGTATATCCTAGTCTAGCAACAACATCAGTTTGATTATATGTTTTTCCTGTTTTTTGGGCCGCTTTTTTGTCATTTTCTTCATTATAATTAAATCGTCTTTCTAATTGTTCAATCATTCTTTCTGTTGATTTCATTGCAATATAATCTTGAAATGATAGTTTTTGTCCTTGATAAGTAATTTGCATAGTTCTGTGATCCATTATCCATTTTTTTGTTGTTTTAGCAATAGCTGGTTCAATGGCATTTGATCTTATTTCATTAAAAGAATGATTTTGTCCGTCTGGTGTTCTACTAGGCTCAGATCCATATCCAATCCAACCGTCTATTTTTCCAGTTAATACTGGTGGTTCTTTTGCTCTTGCAACTAAATCTGGGTGTTCTTTTTTTATTTCTTGTAAAATTTCTACATACTTTGTTAAATTTTCTGTTGATGAATAAATTACAACGGTATCATCTCTATTTCCCCATTGATCAAATTTAAAATAGTATGGTAGATGATGTTCATCACATTTTTCTACTAAATAAGTTATCATTTTATATGTATCTAATGATTCTGTGTCTAGGTATAATCTATGTTCTACATTTGGGTATTTGTCTTGTTTAGCAGTAACAGTTCTAGAACAAACGTGTACCCAACCGCTTGAGCCACCAAAAGCAGTCCATCTATATTTATCCAAAGCATCTTCTAATTCTTTATCATTATATTTTCCAAAGAAAATATCATTGGCTTCTTGTTTTGTTTTAACATCAGGAACAGTTTTTAAAAAATTTCTCATTTTTATAAAATCTTGTCCGTAGCTACCATTTTTATATAATTCTGCAAATTGTTCTCTTGTTAATGCTACAATACTATTTTTCCATTTATTAAACATCATTGAATAAAAACGGTCTGCGTCAGCTGTATAATGTCTGCCTTCTGTATGTTCTTTTTCAACAGTTTTTGTTAATTGTCCGTAAAATCCACCAAGTCCTTTTGAACTATTTGCGTAAGCCTTGATTAATTTTTCAATTACTTTTGGATCTTCAATAGGATTCTGAACTTGATTATATAACTCCATTAATTCCATTTTTACCTCAGTTTAAATTATTGTTGATTAAGTTTCTGATCAACTTTTTTAATTTCAGCTTCCATAATTTCTTTAAAGTTAAGCAGATCGCTAAACTTTTTAAAAACTTCTAATTCTTGATCGTAAGTTCCAACTATTTTAAAGTATGTATTATAATCTATTTCCCAATGAGTAAATCTGTCTGGATTTTCATCTGTAAAATAATTGTTTTTAAAGTTTCTCAAATCAATTTCTTCTAATCTTGATATTATTTTACTTGCATTTATTAATTCTTCTGTATAACTATCAGTAGTTTCTTCGTGGCAATTTTCAAAACTTAAATATGTATGAGATACTTTCTTATACCAATCAAGCATATCTTTTTCAAAATTGTATTTACAATTTAATTCAATACTTGTAGATACTGGCATACCAACATCAATGTCTCCTGAATTCCAATAATAATTAGTTAATTTTAATTGAGTTATTTTGAAAGGGATATTATTTCTTTCTATTTTTATATTTTCATTAATAATATCTTCAAAGTTATCATTCATAATTACAACCTCCGATATTATAATTATAACACAACTTCTATAATTTTTATCCAACAATTAATTTTTATCCAACAATTAGTATTGTGGTACTAAAAAAAGAAAAAATGCTTCTTTTTGAAACATTTTTTTGCATATTCCCGAGTTTTGTAGTTAATAAACTAAAAAATCACTAGTTTTCCCAATAATTATAAGGGATTTTAGTGATTTTTATTTTGTATAATCATATAGTCATATGATTTACTAATTTTCTTAATTCTTTTATTTCATTTAATGTATAATCTTTAAATTCAAATTCTTCATTATTTGATTTAAGTATTTGTTTTATTGCTTGGATTTATGATTAAAAATAAGGAGATGTTATTTTTATGAGTAAATTACAAAGTATAAAAAATAGTGATATTAAAACATTAATAAGGGTGGTGTTATATTTAAGATTATCAGATGAAGATCGTGATAAATTAACAAAAGAACAAATATCAAAGAGTATCAAAAATCAAGAATTGATGTTAAGGGAATATGCAGAAAACGAAGGCTGGCAAATTGTAGGTGTTTATAATGATGAAGATTGGTCTGGTGCTGATAGCTCACGTCCAAACTTTAACAAAATGATTGCTGAGTGTGAAGCTGGAAATGTTGATATAGTTTTATGTAAAACACAAGCAAGGTTCGCAAGAGATTCTGAACTTATAGAAAAATACATACATAACTTATTTCACGAATGGAATGTTAGATTTCTTACAACAGTTGATAGAATTGACAATACTAAAAGAGAAACTAAAAAAACAAGTCAAATATTAGGATTAACAGATGAATGGTATTTAGAAGATACTTCACTTAATATTCGTGAAACATTTAAGTCAAAACGAAAAGCTGGCGAGTGCACGGCAAGTTTTTCAAAATATGGATACATTAAAGATCCAGAAAATAATAATCACTTAATACCTGATCCGGTAGCTGCAGAAGTTGTAAAAAGAATTTTTGATGATTATTACAAAGGCGACGGTTTAGAAAAGATTGCTAATAACTTAAACAAAGAAAAAATACCTAGTCCGTTTGAGTATAAGAAAATGCACGGTAGCAAATTACAAATACCTTTACTAAAAGAATATTTAGATTATGACTATATAGAAAAAACAGGAAATTATATTATTAGTATCAATCTTACAAATAATGAAACACAGATATTAAATAATCTTATTAGTTTTAACTACTTAACTACTGATAAAAAAGTATTTAATAATAAGTGTGAAATTACTTTAAAAAGATATACTCAAAATAAAACTAAAATCTATTATAGTGAAAAAGATAATTTAGATATTAACAAGTTTAATGAAAGTGATTTTGTATTATTAAATGAAGATGATGATATACCTAAAACTGCTACTTGTATTGCTACTAAAACAGATATACTTGATAGAACACATACAATCGGTTATCAATTTGAAATCACATTAAAAGAAAATGTAAGCAAAGAAAAGTTTTATGTTATGATTAAAAAAGCTGTTGATAATATTGATGTTGATTTAGATTTTAAAATTAATATAAGAAGAAAATTAAAATGGTCTAGTCAAACAATTAAAAGTATATTAAAAGACGAAGTTTATATCGGTAATATGGTACAGTTTAAAACAACAACAGTAAGTTATAAAAATCACACATTAGTTTATAATGATGAAGAAGATAGAATAAGAAAAAATGATACTCATACAGGACTTGTTGATAAAACTATATTTTATACAATACAACAAAGATTAGAAGATAAATCACGAAGTTGTGAAAATGGCGAAGTGCATGCTTTTAATAATAAAGTATTTTGTATGAATTGTAATAGAGTTTTTTGTAAGTGTGGTAAAAAACAAGATTCTGGATTTGGTTATTTATGTTGTAAAGATAAGAATGATAAATGGTCTAATTGTGATAATAAAAAATATCTTCGTGAAGAAGAATTACATAACTTGGTATTAGAAAAGATTAATGTTTTACTTAACAGGTTTTATGATGAAGAAAGTCTTAACAATGAGAAAGATGAGACAATAGAACAAGATTTATTTAAAGATAAATTAAAAACATTAGAAAAAGAATTAAATAATATTAATAAGGAATTACAAAATAAAAGTTCATATTTCCAAAGACTATATGAAGATCGTACTTCTGGGATACTACCAGAAAAAGAATTTTTAATTCTAATGAATAAGTATAAAGATGATACTGCTAAATTAGAAGAAAGAATGAAGATAATAAAAAAAGACATAGCTACTACTACAACTATGAAAGAAAGTTTAAAATCAAAAAAGAATATTTTTAAGAAGTACAGACATATAGATAAATTAAATGTTGAAATTGTTGGCGACTTTATTGATAAAGTTTTAATCGGTCATTATGACGAAGAAACAAATTCAAGAGATATAAAGGTTATATGGAACTTTCAAATTTAATATATAAAGAAGATTTAAACAATGGAGCAACTGGACCTATAGGCCCAACAGGAGCAACAGGACCAACCGGAAGTGTTGGACCAAATCCATACAATTTATATGTGCAATCAAGTGCATTACCTAATGGTGATGGGAGTGAAGAAAAGCCATTTCAAACTATAGAAGAAGCGTTAAACGTAGTTGAACCAAATGGAGTGATAAATGTTTTAAGTGGAACATATCCAGTTACTAGTCAGTATGTTTTAAGTAATAATGTTACAATAAAAGGAAGAGCAGGGTCGATTATTGAACTTGAAGCACCAACAATTCCATTTTTACTAACTGGAAATAACACACTTGACGGACTTACTATAACCAGTAACGTGGCATATCCAGTAGAATTTATACAAGTATCCGGGGCGAACAACCAAATAATAAATTGTCAAATTTATGGACCTAATCAACCAGGAGATTCGTCAACTTGGGTAGTAAATCGCGGCTTTGTAACGCAAAGTAATGCTACAAATTTGTTAGTTAGAGACAACGTTTTCTACTCATTAAGGCATTCCGGTTATTTAAATCCTGGATCAACCGAAATTATAATGAACAACGTAACTTTTTATACACGAGGCTACGTAGTAGATCAGGCAATCTTTGAATTTTCTGGTAATTCTTGGGGAATACCTGAAAATGCGGTAGATATAGCACTACTAGCAGGAACAACTACAGGAGTTCCATATGACCCAATTTCAGAATTAGAAGCAAATAACAGTAATGCAACTATAAGTGACCAGCGATAAAAAAGATTGTAAAATAAAGTAAAATGTTGTATAATTAACTTACTTTTAAAGGTTTAAGTAGTAGGTATATATTTTTTCTAGAGAGTTAGTGGAAGGTGTAAACTAATAAAATTATATTTATGAAATTCAGCCTATCAAAATAAAAGACGTACAAAAGGCGTTAACTTTAATGAGAAGCATAAATCTTTATGAATTAAGGTGGTACCGCGGTTAAATCCGTCCTTATGAATAAAGATTATTTTTTTGGGAGGAAAAATGAAAGAAAACATAGAAAAAGCTAAAAAAGAATTTGAAAAATTAACTATTACATCACTGGAAGAATTAGAAAACACAAGAATAAACTACCTAGGAAAAAAAGGAATAATTACTAATTTCTTAAGTTCATTAAAAAATGTAGAAAAAAGCGAAGTAAAAGAATTAGGAAAACTTATAAACGAATTTAAAAGTGAAGTATCAAATAAATTAGAAAAAGTAAAAAACGAACTAGAAGAACAAAAACTAAACGAAAAATTAGAAAGTGAAAAAATAGATATAAGTTTAAATGGCACATTTAGACAAATTGGAAGTGCTAACGCAATAGAAAAAGTAATAGAAGAACTTGAAGAAGTATTTATTTCACTTGGTTTTACAGTTGTAGAAGGCCCAGAAGTAGAATGTGACTTATACAATTTTGAAATGTTAAACTTACCAATAGGACACCCAGCAAGAGATGAACAAGATACATTTTATATAACAGACACAATGCTTTTAAGAAGTCAAACAAGTCCAGTTCAAATAAGAACAATGTTAGCAAACACTGAAAAAAGTCCAATAAGAGTAGTTTGTCCGGGAAAAACATATAGACGTGATAATGATGACGCTTCACACTCACATCAATTTACACAAATGGAAGGACTACTAGTAGATGAAAATATAAGTTTAGCCGATTTAAAAGGAACAATGGATTTAGTCGTGAGAAGATTATTTGGAAATGTAGAAAGCAGGTTTAGGCCAAGTTTTTATCCATTTACCGAACCAAGCGTTGAATTAGATATAAGTTGTTTTAAATGTGGAGGAAAAGGATGCGAATTATGTAAAAACACAGGATGGATTACTGTTGCAGGTGCCGGAATGGTTCATCCTAACGTTTTAACAGGATGTGGCTATGACGTAAAAAAATATAATGGATTTGCATTTGGTTTTGGAATAGACAGATTAACAATGCTCAAATATGGAATTGGAGATATAAGAGTTTTATATACTAATGACCTAAGAGTGAACGACTTTAATAGGAGGGATAACTAATGAAAATAAGCACAAACTGGATTAACGACTATGTAAAAATTGATGACGTAGATAAAAAAGAATTAGCTGACAAAATTACAAATGCAGGTGTAAACGTACAAGAAGTAATTGGTGAAATCAATTTTGATAAAATAGTTGTTGGTGAAGTTATAAATGCAAAACCACACGAAAACAGTGATCATTTAAAAGTATGTGAAGTAAATATAGGACCGAAAACTGAACAAATAGTTTGCGGAGCGCCCAATGCCAGAAGTGGAATAAAAGTTGTAGTTAGTTTACCAGGAGCAAAATTACCAAACGGTATGGAAATAAAACAAAGTGTTATCAGAGGCGTAAGTAGTAACGGAATGCTTTGTTCACTAGAAGAATTAGGTTTAGAGGAAAAAAGCGAAGGGATACATGAATTACCTAATGATGCAATAGTTGGAAATAGTCCTAAAGAATATTTAAATTTAGACTCAATATATTTATTAGATTTAAACCCAAATAGAAAAAACGATTGCCTAAACCATATAGGATTTGCTTATGAAGTTGGAGCAGTTTTAAATAGAGAAGTAAAATTACCAGAGTTAGATTATATTGAAAGTGATTTTGAAACAAACATTGATTTAAAAGTTGAAACCGAAAACGTTTTATTATACTATGCAAAGTTAGTCAAAAATGTAGAAATAAAAGAAAGTCCAGAATTTATTAAACAAAGACTTACTAACGCAGGAATGAGACCAATAAACAATGTAGTAGATATATCTAACTACATAATGTTAGAATTTGGACAACCACTTCACTTCTTTGACGCAGATAAAGTAGGTAGCACATTACTAGTTAGAATGGCAAAAGACGGGGAAGTAATAACAACACTAGATAAGCAAGAAAGAAAACTAAATAGTGAAGACATCGTAATAACAGACGGCGACAAACCAATTTGTATAGCTGGAGTAATGGGTGGACTTAATTCAGACGTAGACGAAAACACAAAAAACATCTTAATTGAAAGTGCAATCTTTGACAAACTAAAAGTTAGAAGAACCAGCATCAAATTAGATTTAAGAAGCGAAGCAAGTTTAAGATATGAAGTTGGAATAAATCCAGAATATACGTTATTAGCTTTAAAACGTGCATGTCACTTATTAGAAAAATATGCAAATGCTAAGATAAGCAAAAATGAAAAAACAATAAGTAAAATAGAAACAACCAAAAACGTAATAGAAGTAACATTAGAAGATATTAATAAAGTCATTGGAGTAAAAATAGAAGATGAAGATGTAATTGACATACTTAATAGATTAAAATTTGAATATACAGCAAAGGATAAAACATACTATGTTACAGCACCATCTAGAAGACTAGACATAAGCATCAAAGAAGACATAATTGAAGAAGTCGGAAGATTATTTGGATACGACAAAATAGTAGCAAAACTTCCAACGCTTAAATTAACTACTGGAGGGTATGTGCCTAGAATAAAATATAGAAAAGATGTAAGTGCTCTAATGAAAAGCTTAGGATTTAATGAAACAAGAACTTATACACTAATAAGCAAAAAAAATAGTGAACTGTATAATTACGAAAACAAAGAAAACATAGTACTATTAAAACCAATTAGCAATGATAGAACACATGTAAGAACAAATTTAGTTAGTAGTTTAATTGATGTATTAAACTACAACGAATCAAGGCACAATGATGACTTACTTATATATGAAATAAGTAATGTTTACTACAAAGAAATGGATGAATTTAAAGAAGACATGAAATTATGTGCCTTAGCAAAAGGAAACATATTAAAAAGTGATTTTACACAAACACCAAAAGTAGATTTTTATTACTTAAAAGGAATAATCATTACATTACTAGAATACTTAGGATATAAAAATAGAATAAAATTCATTAGAAATGAAAATACACCATTCACGCACAAAGGTATAACAGCTGATATACTTGTAGATAATAAAAAAGTAGGATTTATTGGAAAATTACATCCAAGTTTAAAACATTCTGAGACGTATATATTTGAAATATCTTTAGATGAATTAAGCAAGAGCAGAGGAGCAAAAATTAAATACACTGCGCCTAGCAAATATCCAAGTATAAAAAAAGATATGAGTTTTAACTTCAGTAAAGACATAGTAGCAGGAGAAGTAATAAACGATATATATAAAATGAGTAGCAAAATACTTAAAAATGTAATTGTATTTGACGTGTATGACAGCACAGAATTCAGAAGTTTAGCTTTCAGTTTAACATATCAATCAGAAGAAAGAACATTAAGTGATGAAGAAGTGATGAAAGACTTTGAAAATTTAATAAGTAAAATATCAGAAAAATATAATGCAAAATTGAGAAACGAGTAGTATAATTATTTTAGGAGGAATGAAAATGTATTGGATTATTGGTATTATTGTTGTCATTGTATTAATAGTGCTATATATAGTGGCAACATACAATGGATTAGTTGGAATGAGAAACAGGGTAAAAGATCAATGGGCACAGATAGACGTACAATTAAAAAGAAGATTTGATTTAATACCCAATTTAGTAGAAACTGTAAAAGGATATGCTAGTCATGAGCAAGAAACATTAAAAGGTGTAATTGAAGCAAGAAACAAATTTAACGTAGCAAAAACACCTGAAGAAGAGATGGCTGCAAATGATCAATTATCTAATTTTGTTTCCAAACTTTTTGCCTTAAGTGAAGCATATCCAGATTTAAAAGCTAATCAAAATTTTATGAGTTTACAATCAGATTTAAAAGACACAGAAGATAAAATTGCAAGTGCTAGACAATTCTATAATGATACAGTTTTAACACTTAATAATAAAATTGAAATGTTTCCAAGTAATATTGTCGCTTCAATGTTTAAATTTACAAAAGAACCATTTTTTGAAGCAAATGATGAATCAAGAGAAGCAGTTAAAGTTAAATTTTAAACAAATATAAATTGAAGAGTAAAGTGTCCGAAAGGATAAATCGACACATATAGTTACTTATTATATAATGTAGATGGTGAACTAATATTGTAAGTAATAAATTATGTGTCATTTTAATTGTAACAAAAATAAAATATAGATATTTTAACTTTTGCAGAAAGAATAATAAGAAGAAAAATTAATTGAATACAGTCCATAAGAGACAAATAATAGAAGATGGCTGCTGGCGGGGAGATTTAATAGTAGGAAAAGGGAATGTTTTGTTGACTTTTACTAAGTGAATGATAGGAGAAAAAAACATAAAAATATATTTTTTACAGTGTTATTGAATTTTAACTAAATTTTTATGGATTTTTTCTTTTTTTATGTTAAAATTAATGTATAGATAATAGTTGATTGTATATGTTATGCAAAAATAGTTTTATATAGTATATGTAAGCTAACTGTGTAATTGTGCCATTAAGAGAAAGGTGGTGTATTCGAGATTGTTTTCTCGATAATAGTATGTTTTTTTTAGATTTTGTTTGTAATTCTTCAGGATTAATGAAATTAGTTTATTTTATTAAGTTACTTTTACAGATAATATGTATAGTTACTCCAATAATAATTATTGTTTCATCTATGATACATTTAGTTAGTCAGTTAATGAAAAGTGAAATAACTTCTGTAACATGGAGTGCTTTGGTGCAGAAGATTGTTTTGGGGGTAGCTGTTTTTTTAGTGTTACCATTAGTTAATTCAATTATGATATTGTTAGATCAAGATGATTTAGAAAATACTTCGTGTTGGAAAAATGCAAATTTAGAAAATATTGCAAGTTTAGAGGCTGCTGAGAAAGACAAATTATTAGCTGAAATTGAGGCAGAAAAGAACAAAGAAGAGCAAGATAAATTTGAAGATCAAGTAAGTGACAATATAAATGGATCTACAAGTAATGGAAGCAGTAGCGGAAGCAGCGGAAGCAGTTCCTCTTTATCTTATGGTTCACCTTGTACAGGTTACGTGTCATCTAGTTCATACAATCAAGCAACTGTTAATAATTTAAAAACTAAAGCTAGAAGGTATATAGGTACTCCTTATAAAAAAATGGACTGTTCTGATTTTGTTGGTAATGTTTATTCGGATTATTTAAAAAGTTCATTTGCTGCTGGTCAGGCTGATGAAACTAAAAATAAATGTGTGGCACAAAATGATATTAGGCCTGGAGATGTATTTTTTACAAGTCGTTATGATAAGAGCGGAACTTGTAAAAATTGTGGGGATAGATGTAAAAGGTGGAAATGTATTTTGCATGTTGGTATAGTACTTTCAGTTAGAGACGGTGAAATTGTATCAATACTTCATTCTGCTTCAGAAGGTGTACATATTGAGTCTCAGCCTTCGTATAAATTTAGTCCAAATTCTAATGGAAATCCTTGGTATATTATGGTAACTAGACCGTACGCATAAATTTGTAAAATTATAAGAAAGGAAATTAGTTTTTACTAATAATTTATATTATATGAAAAAATTTATAATTTTTGTAATATCCATCTTTTTGATTTCTGGTTGTCAAGCTGAATATACTTTGCTAATTAATGATGAGGAATATTCTGATAGTTTGTTTTTGTTTAATTCACAAAGTTATTTATTAGATAAACTTAAATATGAAGATAATTCTATGGACGTTGTTGTGGCAGAAATTCGTAGTAAAAAATCAAATTATGAAGAAGAGTTTGTTACAGAAAGTGTTGATAGAACTGGTTATCTTTATTCTAGCCAAGGGGATATAAGTGATTTGGCTAAAAATTCGATTGTTACTCTATTTTATGATAATGTTGATGTAAATATTGAAGATGAAATTTTAACTTTAAAGACATCAAGCTTTATTGATTTTGATCAATATGGAGCGCCACTTGATGATGTTTCAATTGTTATAAAAAGTAATCGTGAATTAATTGACACTAATGCCCATGAGGTAAATGATAATACATATAAATGGCATTTTATGTCAGGAGATTTAGAAGAAGCTACTGATCATACAATTTATTTACAACTAGGTGGTATTAAAAAAAATTATAGTTTAATTGTACTATTTATTATTTTAATTGTCGGGGTTGTTCTTGCTTTTATATATTATATACATGTTGTTATTCAAAGAAGGAAGATTTAAAATAAGAATGTGTAAGTATAAGTCAAAGGTTGATTTTTTCTGATAACAAAAAGTTTTTATATAAATATATTTAGATTTTTGTTTTAAAAGACAAAGTATTTTCTATAGTTAAGTAGGCGCTAATAAAATTATAATATTAAAGAGGTAACTCTTTTTTTGTTGTCAAAAAAAATCTAATATAATATAATTATTTTAGGTGATAATGTGACAAAGTTTATTAATAAAAAAAGCTGTTACATAGACAAAAATGTAAGATTTGGCAAAAACGTAATTATTTATCCAAATGTAGTAATAGAAGGTACAACATATATAGGAGACGACACAGTAATTTATAATGGAACATATATAATTGATAGTATAATAGGAAAAGAAAACAAAATATATTCTTCTCACATTTTTAAAAGCAAAATTGGAGATAATAACGTAATTGGTCCATATGCACATATAAGAGAAAATAATGTAATAAATAACAATATTAAAGTTGGTTCATTTGTAGAAATAAAGAAATCAATAGTTGAAAATAATAGTAAAATACCACATTTATCGTACATTGGAGATGCTGAAATAGGTAGTAATGTTAATATAGGTTGTGGTGTAATAACTGCAAATTATGACGGCGTTAATAAAAATAAAACGATAATAAAAGATAATTCATTTATAGGTTGCAACACAAATTTAATCGCACCTATAGAAATAGGAAAAAATACGTTTATAGCAGCCGGTTCAACGATAACAAAAAAAGTAAAAGATAATGAATTTGCAATATCTAGAAGTGAACAAGTAAATAAAAGAAATAAGAAAGGAAATGTACAATGAAAAAGATATTTATATTTTTACTAAGTTTATTCATATGCTTACCAATTGCCAATGCGGTAAGTGATGTAAATTATGACGTTAAAGAAATACTTATAGATGCAAATTTAGATAAAGAAGGAAATCTAAACGTTAAAGAAATTATTGTGTTAGATGGAAGTTTTAATGGCTATATTAGAGATTTAGTGTATAAAAATTATAACTTAAATAGTTTTGATGGAACAAAAGAATCATTTTATCAAAGTGATATTTATAATGGAAGTAATATTGAATTAATTAAAGTTGGAAAGATAAATTATAATAAAAGCGATGATTTTGATAATTTTAACAACGATATAACAACATTTTATCAAGGACATGGTTACTCAGGCGATAGTGGAGTTTACGAATTAAGTTATTTATCAACTGGACTTTCAATCAAAATGTTTAATGAAACATACAAAAGTACGACAGCATTTTATATAGAATATGTAATAGACGATGTTGCAGTTTTACATAACGACGTTGCAGAACTTTATTACAATTTTATTGGTGAAGAATTTGATGACGATATTAGCAGTGTGAAAATAAGAGTAAAGTTGCCAGAAAAGACAAGCGGCGAAGTAAGAGTATGGGCACATGGACCATTAAATGGTGAAGTTGATATATATAAAGAAGACGGATATAGCTATGGAGCAATAGCAAACATCAATAATTTGAGTAAAAATACTGCTGTCGATATAAGAATGGTTTATCCTAAAGACTACCTAAGTACTAATAAAACTAGTAACGTTAATGCATTAGATTATATTTTAGAAGTTGAAACCGAAAGAGCAAATGAAGCTAATAGTAAACGTGCATATTATAAAACAATTACAATAGCAGTAACTGCAATTTCTGTCTTTTATATAATAGGCTTAATAATTTTGACTATAAGAGCTTATAAAAAACAGGACAAAGAGTACAAATCTGATTTTAAAAACGAATACAATAGAGAAATAATAGAAGATTATGATGTGCCTATCGTAGAATATATAATGGATAAAAATATAACAAGTAA
>CALVOP010000003.1 GCA_944350345.1 uncultured Bacilli bacterium
TTTTGTAGAACTTATTACCTTAAGTTCTTTTTTAGTTTTTATAAAAATAAACTTAAAAGAAAGGACAGAGTATATGGGAACAATAAATGAAATTCCATCTAGAATAATTGAAATAGAAACAAGTATCAAATTACTTGAATACTTAAAAAGAAAAAATGTCATAGATGATGGAATGTATAATTTTTGTATTAACAAATTAATGAATAAACTCACATTAGAAAAAAGTAAAATTAATGATGATTATATAAACAATATTGATAATTACAAAATATTAACTTAGGAGGCGTTACTATGGACTTATATACAGTTAGGAATAACATTATGAAAGGTGTTCCCTTGCAAGAATTAAAATTAAGAGTATGTTTTTATGCCAGAGTATCAACGGATAAAGATGAGCAGTTGCACTCCTTATCTGCACAAATATCTTTCTTTAATGATTATATAAGTAAAATTCCTAACTGGTGTTTTATAGGTTCATATATTGATGAGGGTATTAGTGGAACATCAGTCAATAAACGTGAAGAATTTTTAAGAATGATTGATGATGCTAAAAAGCATAAATTCGATTTAATATTAACAAAAGAAATATCCAGGTTTTCAAGAAGCACTTTAGATAGTATCAAATATACTCAAGAATTACTGCAAGATGGTGTTGGGGTCTATTTTTTAAATGATAATATTAATACTATATTACCTGATTCTGAACTTAGACTTACAATAATGTCATCGATTGCTCAAGACGAGGTAAGAAAACTATCAGAGAGAGTATCTTTCGGTATGAAAAGAAGTATTGATAGTGGTACTGTATTAGGTTGTTCTAACATCTATGGTTATGTAAAAGATAAAGGAAAACTTGTTATTGATGAGAAACAAGCCGAAATGATTAAAATCATCTTTGATAGATATGCTAATAGCGCAGATGGTTTATCTAAAGTATCAAAGTATTTATATGAATTAGGTTATAAAAATAAAAAAGGTAAAAGGATAGATACAACAATACTAACTAGAATTATCGAAAATCCAAAATATAAAGGATATTATTGTGGTCATAAAACGAAAGTATTAGATTATCGTACTAAGAAAAAGAAAAAATTAAATGAATCTGATTGGATTATTTATAAAGACTATGAAAATGTCCCACCCATTGTATCGAAAGACTTATGGGAAAGAGCCAATAAAAAATTAAAGGAAAGGCAAGACAGCTTTACAAACAGAGCAGTCGATAAAAAAGTATTTCAAAATAGATATACTTATTCAGGAAAAATTTATTGTGGATGTCACAACTTAACTTATCATAGATCATCGGCTGGTAAAAGAAAAAATAATCCAGTTTGGGAATGCCAAGTATACCGGAAAGAAAGTTTAAAAGGTTGTTCTAACCCTAGAGTATTTGAACAAGAACTAGATATAGTTTTTAAAGATATGTTTGGTAAATTATTGAAACGAAGAAAGCATATTTTCGATGACATATTAAATGATTGTAAGATTTATTTAGAAACGAATAATAATGAAGCTGAAATAAAAAATATCGAATCTAAAATTTTAATGTTTAATAATAAAAAAGATAAATTACTAGAACTTGTTATGGAAGAATATTTATCTAAAGAAGATTATAAAAAACAGGTAGATTTGATTAATGAAGATATAATCACAAATCAAAACAGACTAAACGAATTACAAAATAATAAGCAAGATAAAAATTATATTGAAAATAAAATTAATGAACTAAAAAAGATGTTAGATAATTGTTTAACTGATAATAAATGTTATAGTGATGTTTTTAATGAACTAATTGATAGAATTTATGTTTATAAAGAAGAGAATAAAAAGATAAAACTAGATATTTATATTAAAACAGGAGAAAGCATAAATACATTCTCCGATAATTTGGGTAGAAAGTTTCATTTAATAGACAACTATACAACAAGTACAATCAGTTTCCACAATAGTTAATGGTGGAACAATGATGCAACCATTTATAGTAAAATCAATTAGTGAACCAGAAACATCTACAATAGTTGAAGAGTACACACCTACTATAAAAAAAGAGAATGTTATAAGTAAAGAAACAAGCGATTTAGTAAAATACGTACTAGAAAGTGTTGTAGCAAACGGAAGTGGAAGAAATGCATACATAGAAAACTATAGAGTTGGAGGAAAAACTGGAACAGCGCAAAAAGTAGGAAGTGACGGAAGATACATGGTAGGAAACTATGTACTTTCATTTATAGGTTTTATGCCAGCAAATGATCCAGAATATGTCATTTATATAGCGATAGACAATGCAAAAGGAGTAACTCAATACGGAGGAACTGTAGCTGCTCCTATAGCAGGAAATGTTCTAAAAACTATAATTAATTTATATGATTTAGAAGAAGACACAAGTGGATTACCTAGAGAATATTTATGGTACGAGCAAAAATATATAACAGTACCAGATGTAATTAACATGACAAAAAAAGAGGCAATAAAAGCACTAAATGGATTTACTATTGAATATTCAGGACAAGGGGACAAAGTTATAAGCACCTCACCATCTGCAGGCGCTAGAATCAAAGAAGGCAGCATTGTCAAGATAATGTTAAATTGACACTTAAAAGTAAAGTATACTTTGGAATTATGCCATAAAAGAGTATAATTAATGTACGAGGAGAGATTTCTATGTTAATTTTAGCAAAATCTGTTTTAGGTTTAATGATTGGATTTTTTCTTACAGTCATATTTGGCTATTTCATGATTCCAGTATTAAAAAAGATTAAATTCGGACAAGTAATAAGTACATATATCACAAAACGACATTTAGAAAAAGAAGGTACTCCAACAATAGGTGGGTTAATATTTATAATTCCTACAGTAATAACTATGATACTTTTATATTTAAGAGGAAGTTTAAATTTCTCATATAACTTATTAATTGTCATGTTTGTATTTATTTCATATTCATTGCTAGGATTCATAGATGATTACTTAAAAATAAAAAGACACAATAATGATGGACTTAGTATAATACAAAAATTAATAGCGCAGGTATTCATAGCATTAGTATTTTTTTACATATATATGAGAAGTGGTGGAGAAACACTCTTAGAAATTACATCAATCAACTTTAGTGTAGATTTAAAATGGACATATGGGCTTTTTATATTATTTTTACTAGTGGGAACTTCAAATGCAGTCAACATTACCGATGGAGAAGACGGATTAGCAGCAGGACTATCAGCAGTTGCATTTGTTAGTTTTGGTATTATTACATGGGGAACTTCATGGGTAGAAGGATATCAAGAAATGGCAATTTTTTGCTTTATATTAGTAGGAGCCTTATTAGGATTTTTGGTATATAATACACATCCAGCTAAAGTTTTTATGGGTGACACCGGTTCGCTTGGCCTTGGGGCAGCATTAGCTTCAATAGCAATATTGTCAAAACATGAGTTAAGTTTAGCTTTAATAGGTGGAGTGTTCATTGCTGAAACGTTATCAAGTCTAATACAAATAATATCAATAAGAAAATTCAATAAAAAAATATTTAGAATGGCACCTTTACACCACCATTTTGAACAATTAGGTTGGGAAGAAAGAGATATAGTAAAATTATTTTGGATAGTTGGATTTATGTTAGGAATGATCGCAGTTTACTACGGAGTATGGTTATAAAACAAAAGGGGGTTTTATAATTGAAAAAAGATAAAATATTATCTTTAGCAGTAACATTAATTAGCATTTTTGGTATAGTAATGATATACAGTTCTAGTTATATATGGGCTGAATACAAATACGACAATGCCTACAAGTACGTTATAAATCAAAGCATATTTTTTATCATAGGCATAATAATAGTTAACATAATTTCGAAAATTGACTATAACTTTTATAAGAAAAAAGCAAACCTCATATTAGGCGTTTGCTTTTTATTATTATTGCTTGTCCTTATCCCCGGGATTGGCATAGAAAGAAACGGATCGAGAAGTTGGTTTGGGATAGGTTCGCTAGGCATACAACCGAGCGAGCTATCAAAAATAGGTTTAGTAATTTTTATTTCAAAATTTTTATCCAAAAATGATAAAGAAAAAAAAGAAACAAAAAAATTTATATGGCCAGCGCTACTAATAATAGTAATATTTTTTGGTCTAATAATGCTAGAACCTGATTTTGGAACCGGAATGGTAATAGTAATGTCACTAATAGGATTAATATTCATAACTGGCACTAAACTTGGAATTTTCATTAAACTGGGATTAGTAGGCTTAGTAGGAATTATAGGGCTAATAATAGCTGCCCCATACAGATTAAAAAGAATTACTTCGTTTTTAAATCCATGGAGCGATCCATTAGGAAGTGGGTTTCAAATAATACAAAGTTTATATGCAATTGGGCCCGGAGGCTTACTAGGTTTTGGATTTTTAAACTCAAGACAAAAACACTTTTATTTACCAGAACCACAAACAGATTTTATATTTTCAATAATTTGTGAAGAGTTTGGAATTTTGGGGGTATTACTAGTTTCAACATTATTTGTAATAATCTTATATAGAAGTATCAAAATCAGTATAAACCAAACAGACTTATTTGGAAAATACTTAGCATTCGGATTATCATTTATGCTAATCTTTCAAACATTACTTAATTTAATGGTAGTTGTAGGCATATTACCTGTAACGGGTGTTACCTTACCATTTATAAGTTATGGTGGAAGCAGTTTGCTCACCAGTTTAACAATGATAGGAATAATACTAAACATAAAAAATAGCAATTAAAAAAGTTTAAAAATAAAACTTTTTAGCATAATAATAACCAGAAATTGGAATTAGAAATAATAAAAATATATATTAAAATAATTATTGGTGGTTATTATGAATTTAGAGGAAAAACTAAAAATATTAACTGACAGTGCCAAAGTATGATGCATCATGTTCATCAAGTGGAAGTAACAGAAAAAATAATAATGGAATTGGAAGCACAGCAATAAACGGCATATACCACTCATATTCAAGTGATGGAAGATGCATATCACTTTTAAAAATACTTTTAACAAATGCATGCATGTACAACTGTGAATACTGCATAAATAGAAAAAGCAACGACATAAAACGCGCGATTTTTACACCAGAAGAAATATGTTATATAACAATTAATTTTTACAAAAGAAACTATATAGAGGGATTATTCTTAAGTTCAGCCGTAATAAAAAATTCAGATTACACAATGCAATTAATGATAGAAACAATTGAATTATTAAGAAAAAAATACCACTTTAACGGTTACATTCACGCAAAAGCAATACCGGGTGCAAGCCCAACTTTAATAAAAAAAACTAGGAAATCTAGTAGATAGATTAAGTGCCAACATAGAACTACCATCAGAACAAAGCATTCAGCTTTTAGCTCCAAGCAAACATGAAAAAGATGTGACAAACATAATGAAACAAGTTAAAAAAGAAAAAAACAAAGATTTTGTACCGGCTGGCCAATCAACACAAATGATAATAGGAGCGACAAATGAAAGCGACTATGACATAATAAACAAAAGCCCATTATTGCCATCACTAGCCATCCCAACGTTAAAAAAAGAACATAGATTATATCAAGCAGATTGGCTAATGAGATTTTATGGATTCAAACCTGAAAATCTTTTAAGTCAAGAAAATAAAAACTTTAACCTATTACTAGATCCAAAAATCACATGGGCGCTAAACAATCTGTGCGAATTTCCAAAAGAAATAAATAAAGTAGATTACTTTGAACTATTAAAAATACCAGGTATAGGCCCAAAAAGCGCAAAGAAAATAATATCGAGTAGACAAAAATTCAAAATAAAGTATGAAGACCTAAAAAAAATAGGAGTAGTAACAAAACGAGCAAAATATTTCATTTTATGTGATGGTAAATACTACTTTGACAGAGAAAATTTTAATAAAAAAATTATAGAAAAAAGCTTGATAGCAGAAGAAAACAAACCAACTTATGAACAAATGAGGCTTTTTGAATGAACGAAGAAATAATTTACACCTACGACGGGACATTCAATGATTTAATAAATCTAATTGCAAGACTAATTAAAGTTAACAAAAGACCAACAACCATTATAGAAGAAAACAGATACAAAGATAATCTATTTGACAAAGTTATATCATATGACATAGACAAAAAAACAGTAAATTTATTAATACATAATTTAACAAAAGAAATAATCAAAACAATATTTAACGTATATTTATCAGAAAACAATGATAAAGAACTAATAATATATTACTTTACACTAAACAGTTTAAAATACAAAAACGAAATATTTAAAAAGACTTTCTAAAAATCTAAAAACGATTTTAATAAAGAATTTATACAAAATAGAATTAACAAACTAAAAAATGGAAAAACAATTATTTATGTAGGAGGCTTAACAGAAATAGAAATCAGAGAAAAGAAAATGAGATTTGACGATGCCTTATGTGCAATTAACACATTAAATGGAGGAGCATTAATAGGAGGTGGGATAACTTTATTAAAAATAAGTGACAAACTAGAAGAAAACAACGAAGGAGACAAAATAATAAAACAAACACTAACTAAGCCATTTGAAATACTAATAGAAAGTGTGGGGTTAAATAGCGAAACAATAGAAAACAAAATAAGAGAAGAAAATTATAATACAATCTATAATGTAAAATCAAACAACTTTGAAAACTCAAAAGAAACAAAGATAATAGACTCATACAATGTAGTTATAGAAACAATAAAAAATGCAAGTTCAATAGCAAATATGCTTTTAAATATATCGAGTATAATAATAAACGAAAACAACTTTTACAAAACAAACAACAATTTTACTGATGAAATATAAAATAATAATGCACAGCATTAAAAATATGATATAATAAAAAACGAAAGGTGTTAAACATGAAAAAATTCAAAGTAATATTCTTATTTGCAATGCTAATATTCATCAGTGCATGTAACAAAACAGATAAAGTAGATGAAAATATGATTAGTATAAACATAAATGTTTATGACAAAGAAGCAAAAGAAATATACAATCAAGAAATTAGCACAAACGAAAAATATTTATCTGAAGCAATTAAAGATATTGAAGACTTAAATGTTATTACTGTAGATAGTGAATACGGAGAATATATAACATCAATACTAGACATAAGTGAAGGCGACAATTACTACTGGAACTATTACACAAATGATGAATATGCTCAAGTGGGTATTTCTAGTTGCGAAATAAAAGATGGTACTACTTACACATTTAGGATTGAGAGGTATACAAGTGATTAATTCTTTATTAATGTTAGGAGGATCTTCTAACAAGAAAATTTCAAAAGTATTTATAGTAACATGGCTTGCATATATGTTATTTGGAAGCAATTTGTCTTTAGGGCTAACTTTTCCGATTGTAAATGCTATTACATTTTTAGTAGTAACGTTGTTTATAAGTAAAATTAAAAATAACAAAGCAAACACAGTTTTATCTATAGCTTCAATATTAATTTGGAGTGTAACAATTGATATAATTTGTTATTACTTATATCCAACAATGTCTTCAAATATCACATTGATAAATTATATATTTAATGGAATACTATTTAACTATAAATATATATTTACAAACGTCTTAGCGTTAAGTTTAATAAAAGGACTTTCAATACTCAAAAAAACATTAACTGAAAAATTATCTACTAAAGAATGCAAAGTATTCGACGTTTAAGAACTGAAAAAGTTCTTTTTTTATTTAAAACAATACTATAATCAAAAACAATATGATATAATTTTAATAGGATGTGATTACATGCGAATTATATTAACTGCTGGAGGAACAGGTGGACACATATATCCAGCGTTAGCAGTATTAGACACAATAAAAAAAGATAAACATAACGAATACTTATACATAGGAACAAAAGACAGGATGGAAAGTGATTTAATTCCATCACTAAATATACCGTATAATAGTTTAGAAATATATGGATTAAATAAAAACATAATAAAAGACTTTAAGAACATAAAATGTGTTTTTAAATCAATAAAACAATCAAAAAACATAATAAAAGAGTTTAAGCCTGATGCAGTAATAGCATTTGGTGGGTATGTTACTTTGCCAGTTATAATAGCTGCTAAAAAGTTAAAAGTAAAAACATACATACATGAACAAAACTATATACCAGGTAAAGTAAACAAATACCTATCAAAATATGCTGATGCAATATTTATATCATTTGAAGAAACAAAAAAATACTTTAAAAATAAAAATACAATTTATACTGGAAACCCATGTTCTGAACGAGCAAAAACCATTAGCCCAATAGACAAAACAACGTTAGGATTTACAAAAGACAAAAAACTAATATTAATAGTCATGGGAAGTATGGGAAGCAGTGTAGTAAATGACAAACTAAAAGAATTTTTACAAACATACGAAGAACAAGATAAAGAAATTTTATTCATAACCGGGAAAAAATTATACGAGAATTTTAAAAATCTAAAAGTGCCAAAAAGCACTAAAATAATGCCATATTTAGAAAATCTTTCAGGCTTAATGAAACAAGCTGATTTAATAATATCGAGAGCTGGTGCATCTACTATAAGTGAAATACTTGCACTCGACTTACCATCAATACTAATACCTAGCCCATACGTAGCAAACAATCACCAATATTACAATGCGCTAGATTTAGACAAAAAAGGAGTTTCAAAAATGCTTGAACAAACTGAATTAAATAGTGAAACATTAAAATCAACAATAAAAGAAATTTTAGATGACAAAAAAACATACTTAGAATACAAAGACAAACTAAAAAGTATTACAAAAATTGATTCATCCACAAAAATTTACAATTATATAAAACAAAATTTATAGGAGGTAAAATGACAAAAAAAGTAAAAAGAAGAAAATTTAACATAAAAAAATTTAGCTTATTCATATTCTTTTTACTATGCATAATTATTGGAATATACTATCTACTAAAAATGCCAATTAAAAACATAATTATAAGTGGAACATACTACCTATCTGATGAATTAATTATAGAAGCCTCAGGAATAGAAAACTATCCATCATTTATAAAAACAACAAAAACAAGTCTAGAAAAAAAATTAAAGACCATTGACATTATAAAAGATGTTCAAATACATAAAAAGTGGGGTGGGATTTTAGAAATAGAAGTTACAGAAAAAAAGATATTATTCGTTGAAAGAAGCACAGGAAAATACATATTAGAAGATAAAACAGAAGAAGACTTAACATATCAAATAAACGGAATACCAACACTAATAAATTTTGTAGTTGACGATATAAAAGACAAACTAATTGAAAAACTTAGCGAAGTTGATTACGAAGTCATAACCAAAATAAGTGAAATAGAATACAGTCCAACCACATACGACGAAGAACGTTTTATTTTATACATGAACGATGAAAATACTGTATACATTACACTTAACAAAATAGATGAATTTAAAAAATACATTGAAATAAAAAAACAATTAGAAGGAAAAAAAGGAATACTTTATTTAGACAGTGGAAACTATTTTGAAATAAAAGAATAAAAGTTTTGTGAAAATTAAACAAATTTAAACTAACTTTTATTTTATTTGCTATAATGAACTATGAAGAGGATGAAACAATGAGAGAAAAAATAAGACAATTTCTATTAAAAAGAAATGGAATAGATAATTTATTTAATTTAATGTTTTTTATATATTTTATAATATATATTATAAATTTATTTGTTAGAAGCATATATTTAGAAGCATTAAACTTAATAGTATTTTTAATAATGTTTTATAGATTTATGTCAAAAAATATAATACAAAGAAAAAAAGAAAATCAAAAATATTTAGATATTAAAAACAAAATATTTAAATATTTTAAAGATGATTGCATATATAAAAAATGTAGAAAATGTAAAACAATATTAAAATTACCTTTACCTTATAAAAGAGGAATAAAGCACGCAAAATGTCCGACTTGTGGCAAAAGACTAACAATTTTATGCTTAAAATATCAAAAAATAGAAGTAATAAGAAAGAAGTGATATAATGTTAAAGCTATTAAAAAAAAGAACTGAATGGATAATGGTAGTTATAAGTGTAATTTTAATAGCATTACAAGTTTGGCTAGATTTAAAAATGCCTGACTACATGTCAAACATTACAGTATTAGTTCAAACACCAAATTCAGAAATAAAAGATATATTAATTAATGGTGGCTACATGCTTTTATGTGCACTAGGAAGTTTAATTCTTTCAATTCTTGTAGGATATTTAGCAGCGACTATATCTGCTGGCTTAGCAAAAGAATTAAGAAAAAGTTTATTTCATAAAGTAGAAGATATGTCTATGGATGACGTGAAATCATTTAAAACAAGCAGCTTAATAACTAGAACAACTAACGATGTAACACAAATTCAGATGTTCATATCAATGGGATTGCAATTATTAATAAAAGCACCCATAACAGCTGTATGGGCAGTCACAAAAATATTAAATAAAAACTGGGAATGGAGTTTACTAACCGGAATAGCAGTATTAGTATTATTATTTACAATAGGCATACTTATAATAGTAGTATTACCTAGATTTAAAAAAGTTCAAGAATTAACAGATAACATAAACGGAGTAATGAGAGAAAATTTAACCGGAATAAGAGTAGTAAGAGCTTTCAATGCAGAAAAATACCAAGAAGATAAATTTGAAAATGTAAACAACAAATTAACAAAATTACAATTATTTAATCAAAAAACATTTGGTATCTTATCACCAGTTATGTATCTAATAATGTATTGTTTAACTTTAGGAATATATTTTGTAGGTGCAAGGCTTATAGATGTAGCCAATATGGGAGATAAAATAACTTTATTTGGAGACATGGTAGTATTTTCATCATATGCTATGCAAGTAATAATGTCATTCTTAATGTTAGCAATGATATTTATGATATTACCAAGAGCAGAAGTATCAGCAGCTAGAATAAATGAAGTACTAGATGTAAAAATAAAAATAAAAGACGGAAAAGTAAAAATAGGTAAAAACGGCGTACAAGGAAAAGTAGAATTTAAAAATGTAAACTTCAAATACCCAAATGCAGAAGAATACGTATTAAAAAACATTTCTTTTGTTGCTAATCAAGGCGAAACTGTTGCTTTCATCGGATTAACAGGAAGTGGAAAAAGCACATTAATAAATTTAGTTCCAAGATTTTATGATGTGACAGAAGGAGAAGTTTTAGTAGACGGAGTAAACGTTAAAGATTACGAACAAGAATCACTACACAACCTAATAGGATATGTACCACAAAAAGCAGTAATATTTAAAGGAACAATTAAATCAAATGTGTCGTATGGAGAAGACGGAAAAGGCAAAAAATCAGAAGAAAAAATAAAAGAAGCAATAAAAGTCGCGCAAGCAAAAGAATTTGTAAACAAAATGCCTAAAAAATATGATACACAAATATCACAAGGAGGAACAAACATCAGTGGTGGACAAAAACAAAGACTATCTATTGCAAGAGCAGTAGCAAGAGATCCAGAGATATACATATTTGACGACACATTTTCAGCACTTGACTTTAAAACCGATGCTAAATTAAGAAAAGAACTAAAAGAATACACAAAAAATGCAACAACATTAATAGTCGCACAAAGAATAGGAACAATAATGCATGCAGACAAAATAATAGTTTTAGAAGATGGAAAATGTGTAGGAATGGGGACACACAAAGAACTATTAAAAAACTGCAAAGTATACAAGCAGATAGCTTTATCACAATTATCGGAAGGTGAGTTGTAATGAACGGAAGACCAGGAATGAATTCAAGTCATGAAAAAGCAAAAGACTTCAAAAATACAATAATAAGGTTAGTAAAAGAACTAAAAGGATATAGACTTTTAATAACATTTTCATTAATATTAGCAATACTCGGTTCAATATTATCTATAGTAGCCCCTGATAAACTATCTTTACTAACAAATGAGATACAAGAAGCTTTGCAAATAAATACAGATAATTTAGAAACTTTAAATGAACACATAAAAACAGAAACTACAGAAGAAAACATATATAAGAGTTTTGGAAACATAATAAGTTTAAATATAACAAACGAAAAAATTGACAAAATAAAAAACAGCGACGAATTAAGTAAAAGCGAAAAAGAAGCATTTAACAATTTTAAAGAAAATGGTAGTCAAATAAACGGATTAACAACATTATCAAACAACGTATTGAATATAATATTAGATGAATCAATTTATAAAGAAACATTAATAAGTACTGAAGATAAAATAAAATTAATTAACAACATAAGTGACATGTCTAAATATCCTGACAGTATCAAAGCAACACTATTTGACGAAATAACAATAGATGATACAGTAGTTAGTTCAGAAGATCAAATCACATACATAAATTTAATGCAAAATGTTACAGATTCTAGTGAACTTATGATAAAACTTGTATCAATGCCAGATAGCATTTCAAAAGTATTGAGTAATAAAGTTAACTGGGATCAAATAAAAATGATAACAATAAATTTACTAGTATTATACATTTTTAGTGCAACATTTACATATTTAGAGTCAATATCTATGACTGATGTTGCCAACAAATTTGCAAGAAAATTAAGAAGAAATATAAGTACAAAAATAAACAGGTTACCATTAAAATATTTTGATAAACATAGAATAGGAGATATTTTATCAAGAGTAACGAACGACATAGATATGATAGCCCAATCAATGAATAACTCACTAGCCACATTAGTCAGTTCACTTACATTATTCATAGGAACAATAATAATGATGTTTGTAACAAATTATGTAATGGCATTTACTGCAATAATTGCTAGTTTCATAGGATTTATACTAATGTTCATAGTACTAATAAAATCACAAAAATACTTCATACAAAGACAAATTGAAATTGGAAATTTAAACGCACACATTGAAGAAATATATTCAGGAATAAATGTAGTAAAAGCATATAACGGACAAAAAGATGCTAATAGCAAATTTGATCAACTAAACCAAAAAGTATACAACTGTAACAAAAAAGGTCAATTTTTATCTGGTATAATGATGCCTATTATGCATTTTGTAGGAAACTTAGGATATGTAGCCGTATGTATAGTAGGGGCACTTTTAGCATCAAATGGAACAATAACATTTGGAGTAATCGTTGCATTTATAGTATATGTTAGACTATTTACATCACCATTATCTCAAATAGGTCAAGCAATGACATCAATACAAAGTACAGCTGCAGCAAGTGAAAGAGTATTTGAATTTTTAGACGAAAAAGAAATGGATGACGAAAGCCACATAGTAAAAAAATTAAGCAAAGAAGAAGTAAAAGGAAACATAGAATTTAAAAACATTACCTTTAAATATGATGGAAATGACAAACCAACAATTTACAACTTCAGTGCAGAAGCAAAACCGGGACAAAAAATAGCCATAGTCGGACCAACAGGTGCAGGAAAAACTACAATGGTAAACTTACTAATGAAATTTTATGACATAACAGACGGAGATATAATAATTGACGGAGTATCAACAAAAGAAATATCAAGAGAAAACGTACATGAATTATTTACAATGGTTTTACAAGACACATGGATATTTAACGGAACAATTAAAGAAAATATAGTATTTAATAACAAAAACGTAAAACAAGACGAAATAGAAAAAGTATGTAAGAAAGTTGGTATTCACCACTTAATAAAGACGATGTCAAAAGGATATGATACAATTATAAATGATGACGATAGTGTTTCTGCAGGAGAAAGACAACTTATTACAATAGCAAGAGGAATGATTGACAACGCACCATTTTTGATATTAGATGAAGCAACTAGTAATGTTGATACTAGAACTGAAGAGTTAGTGCAAGAAGCAATGGACAAATTAGCTCAAAACAAGACAAGTTTTATAATTGCTCATAGACTATCAACAATAAAAAATGCAGATTTAATATTAGTAATGAAAGACGGAAACATAATTGAACAAGGAACACATAATAATTTATTAAAACAAAAAGGTTTTTACTACGAATTATATAACGCACAATTTGAAAAATAAGGAGTATCTATGAAAAAGCCAAAAAAAGATATTACAAAATCAAAAAAAATATTTTTATTATTGAGAGCAATAGTATTTTTAATACTTATAAGAAACATACTAACAGGAAACTATGAAAACGTATTTGTGTGTATATTAACATTACTACTATTTTTAGTACCATTTATAATAGAAAGAAAATTTAAAATAGAAATACCAGATGATTTGGAAATAATAATATTAGTATTTATATTTAGTGCAGAAATTTTAGGTGAACTAAACTCATTTTATACAAGAATTCCAGGATGGGACACAATGCTACATACAATAAACGGTTTTATAATGGGTGCAATCGGACTTTCGCTAATAGAACTATTAAATAAAAATGAAAACATAAAAATAATGTTGTCACCAATCTTTGTTGCAATTGTCTCATTTTGCTTTTCAATGACAATAGGTGTTTTATGGGAATTCTTTGAATTTGGAATGGACATAACATTCAACACAGACATGCAAAAAGACTACATTGTAGACAAAATAAATTCAGTAAAATTTGATGAAAACAATTTAAATAAAGTTCACAGCATAGAAATAGAAAGTTTAATTGTAAACGGAGAAGACTGGATAGAAAAATACGGTGGATATATTGACATAGGCTTAATAGATACAATAAAAGATTTATTTGTTAATTTTATTGGAGCACTAACTTTTTCAGTAATTGGATACTTTTATAGCAAAAACGGAAATAATGACAAAATAAAAAAAATATTGATAGTCCACAATAGTTGACACAAAAAAACTAATATTTTATAATTTTATTGAAAAATTAAGTAATTATAAACATTATAAAATTTTAGTTATATTATTAAAATATTTTATCTCTTAATTACTTAAGAAATAAAATATTTTTTATTACAAGGAGGAAAAATGAACAAATTTACAAAAGAAATGGTAGAAGATTACGCAGATAAATTACTAATTGGACTAACAGATGAAGAAAGTGAAATGGTATTAAATGAATTTGAAACAATTGATAAAAATATAGACATAATAAACACAATACCAAACATTGAACAAGTCGAACCGATGTCATTTTGTCTTGATGACTCTGAAGTAGATTTAAGAGAAGATGAAATAGAAGAAAGCATTAAAATAGAAGAATTATTACAAAATTGTGACGAGGTAAATGATAGAGAAATAGAAGTTACAAAGGTGGTGGAATAATGACGTACATGGACAAAAGCATAAAAGAAATACATGAAGATCTAGTTCAAAAAAAAGTTAGTTCGAAAGAATTAATAGATGAATCAATCAAAAAGAGCCGTGAAATACAAGAAAAATATAATGCATTTGTAACTATATTAGATAATGTTGAGCCAAAAGAAGTAACAGAAGAACTAATATCTGCAATTCCATTTGGGGTAAAAGATAACTATAGCACAAAAGGAATTTTGAGCACAGGTTCTAGCAATACATTAAGAGATTATATACCATTTTTTAATGCGACAAGCATAGAAAATCTATTAAAAAAAGGTGCGATAATAGTAAATAAAACAGTATTAGACGAATTTGGAATGGGTGGGACAGGAACAACAGGCCACACTGGTATAGTAAAAAATCCATGGAATCCTTTACACATGTGTGCAGGATCTTCGGCAGGTTCAGCATGCGCAGTTGCTGCAGGGGTTTATCCTTATGCTACAGGAAGTGATACTGGAGACTCAATTAGAAAACCAGCAGCTTATTGTGGAATAGTAGGATACAAACCAACATATGGAATGATATCAAGATACGGATTATTTCCTTTTGCTAGTAGTTTAGACCACTGTGGAGTATTAACTAGAAATGTAGAAGATGCAGCAATAGTAGTAAATGCAATGAAAGGCAAAGATAAAAATGATATGACAACTTGGGATTCAAGTAAGATTGACTTAACAAAATCACTTTATGAAAACGCAAATGGGAAAAAACTAGCGTATATAAAAGAATTATGTAATATAGAATATTATAAAAACGCAGATGAAACATTAAAAAAACATTTAGAAAATTTTAAAAATACATTAAACATATGTAAAGAAATAGGAATAGAAGTTGAAGAAATCAGCATAGATGAAAAACTTTTAAATGCAATCGCCTCAACTTATGTTGTCATATCATGTGCTGAAGCTACATCAAATATGTCTAATCTAACTGGAATAATTTTTGGACCACGAGAAGAAGGAAAAAATTATGTCGAAATGATAAAAAATTATAGGACTAAAAACTTTTCGCCACTAATAAAAAGACGTTTTATAATTGGATCATACGTATTACAAAAAGAAAATAAAGATAGATACTTCTTTAATGCACAAAGAGTAAGAAGATTAGTAGTAGACGAATGGAAAAAAGCATTTCAAAAATACGACGCAATTATTTTGCCAGTTGGAACTGGGCCAGCACCATTACTTGCAGGTTCAAATGATGTAATTGATGAAAATACTAAAGTTTTAGAAGAACATTTACAAGTCGGAAATTTTGGTGGCTTTCCGTCAATAACAATACCAAACGGATTTATAAATAATTTACCAGTAGGCATTAATATAACAGGAAATTGTTATGAAGATGAAAAAGTACTTAATATTGCATATCAAATTGAAAACAAAATGAATTACAAAAATCAAATAGCAAAGGAGAATAACGATGAAATATAAAGCACTTATAGGTTTAGAAATGCACTGTGAAATAACAGGAACGAACACAAAAGCATTTTCAAGTGCTAAAAATAGTTATAGTACGACACCAAATGAAAATGTAAGACCAGTTGACATGGCATTTCCTGGAACATTACCAGTAGTAAACAAAGAAGCCGTAAAAAAAGCATTAATGGCTAGTATAATATTAAACTGTAAACAACCAGAGTACATATATTTTGAAAGAAAAAATTATTACTACCCAGATTTACCAAAAGGTTATCAAATAACACAAGAAACAAAACCAGCACCAGTAGGAATATACGGTTATCTAGATTATTATGCAAATGGAGAACAAAAAAGAGTAAGAATAAATAACATACATTTAGAAGAAGATGCAGCAAGTTTAGATCACAAAGAAAATACATCTACTATAGACTATAATCGTGCTGGAGTCCCACTTTTAGAACTAGTAACTTATCCAGACTTTAAAAATGCAGAAGAGGCGGTATCATTTTTAGAAACAATGAGAAGTATTTATCAATACACGGGTATCAGTGAAGGAGACTCAAAAAAAGGACAAATAAGATGTGATGTAAACGTAAGCATAATGGATGAAAATTTAGATGAAACAAAAGAAGAAAACTGGGGAACAAAGATAGAAATAAAAAACGTAAACTCATTTTCAACAGTAAAAGATGCAATAAATTATGAAATAGAAAGACAAATTGAAGCAAAAGAAAATGGAACATATGACGAAATGGAACAACAAACGAGAAGATGGGATGACGAAAAACAAGAAACAGTGTATATGAGAAGTAAAGTAGATGCAATAGACTACAAATATTTTATTGAACCAAATATACCAAAATTCAAAGTAAAACAAGAATGGTTAGAAGAAATACGTTTATTAATTCCTGAGTTACCAAATGAAAGAAAAGAAAAATACATAAAAGAATACAACATAAATACAAAAGATGCTGAGACAATAGTAAAAGAAAAAAACATTTCAGATTATTTTGAAGAATGCATAAAACTAAAATGTGAACCAAAAGAAGCTTCAAACTGGATTACAACAAGGTTATTAGGTTATTTAAATAAAAATGATATAACAATAAAAGATATATACATGACACCGAAAATGCTAACAGAAATATGTATGAGCGTTAAAGACGGAAAAATATCTTCACAACAAGCAAAAGAAGTATTTACATTAGTACTTGAAGAGAATAAAAGTCCAGAAGAAATTATAAAAGAAAAAGGCTTTGTTCAAAATAGTAACGAAGAAGAAATAATATGTTTAATTCAAAAAGTATTAGATGAAAACGAACAAGCAGTAAATGACTACAAAAACGGAAAAACAAATATAGTAGGTTATTTAGTAGGCCAAGTTTTAAAAGCATCGCAGGGAAAATTTAATCCTGGATTAACAGCAAAATTATTAAACGAAGAAATAAAAAAAAGATAGTATTATAAAAACTGTCTTTTTTTTACACATTTATTTTTAAAAGAGCTAATTTATGATATTATATAAATAGGTGGTATAAATTGAAAGAAAAAGTTTTGCAGGTAATAAAAAATTCACAGAAAAGTATTGATGCTATAAAAATAATGAGAACTATAAAAGATGACTATTCAAGAGAAGAATTAGAAGAAGTTTTGAGTTCAATAGATGAATTACTAAAAGAAGGTGAAATAGTATTAGGAAAAAATAATTGTTATATACCTTTTGAAATAAGCAAATATAAAAAAGGTAAAATAGAGATAACAAAATCAGGAAATGGTTATGTTTTACTTCCAGAAAGAGATTTATTTATAAACAAAAAAAATCTTAGGGGCTCAACTGATGGAGATACAGTTATATGTGAAGTGACAAAAGATAGAAAAGATTTATATGAAGGAAAAGTAAAAAAAGTTTTAACTAGAAGTTTAGGAGGAGCATTAGCAGAGGTACTAGTAGACAATGATGGAAATTATTCATTAAAAATGCTAACAGATTTACCATTTAAAGTGGTTTTAGATAGTGGCGAAGAAGTAGGCTTACTTGATGGAGAGATTGTTAAATTAGAAGTAGTCAGTGAAGTAGGAAACACAATATATGCAAGAGTAAAATCAAGAGTTGGACACAAAAATAGCCCAGACATTGATATATTAAAAATTGTTGCAGAATTTGACATTCCATATGAATTTAGTGAAGAAACGTTACAAGAAGCTAAGTTAATGCCAAAAACAGTATTACCGAAAGACTTTGAAGGAAGAAGAGATCTAAGAGACAAAGAAATATTTACTATAGATGGTAGTGACACTAAAGATATAGATGATGCAATAAGTTTAGAAAAATTACCAAACGGCAACTATTTATTAGGAGTTCATATTGCAGATGTTAGTTACTATGTAAAAGAAGGAAGTGCTTTAAAAAAAGAAGCATTAGAAAGAGGAAATTCAGTATATTTAGCTGACAGAGTAATACCTATGCTACCTATTGAACTATCAAATGGAATCTGTTCATTAAATCCAAACGTTGATAGATGCGCAATGAGCATAGAAATGGAAATAGATAAAGAAGGCAATGTAGTACACAAAGACCTATTTAGAAGTATAATAAAATCTAGGAAGAAAATGACTTATGAAAGTGTTAACAAAGTATTAAAGGGAAATTGTGAAGAAGAATACAAACCATATGAAGAAACATTATTACAAATGCATGAATTATCAAAAATATTAAAAGCAAATAAATCGCGCCGTGGAGAAATAGATTTTATATCAAGTGAAGTAAAACTAATAGTTGATGAAAATGGAAAAGTAATAGACATTAAAAAAAGAGTTCAAGATTTAGCAGAAGAATTAATTGAAAACTTTATGGTTGTAGCAAACGAAAGTGTAAGTAGGACAATGACCGAGCATAATGTTCCATCAATTTATAGAGTACATGGAACGCCTGCACCTAAAAAAATAAAAGAATTTTTAGAATTTGCTACAACCTTAGGATGCCACATAGTTGGAAAAATTGATTATAATAATATAAAACCCAAAGACATACAAAATATTCTAAGTCAACTTGAAGATAGTTCTGCATATGAAATGTTAAATAAACATCTGTTAAGATGCATGCAAAAAGCAGTATATGACACCACAAATATAGGTCACTTTGGAATAGCAAGTACAGATTATACACACTTTACTTCACCAATAAGAAGATTTAGTGACTTAGAATTACACTACATAATAGGAGAAACAATATTCAAAAAAAGTGATAATACATTTAACGAAACACTAAGACAAACACTGCCTTATATCACAGAACACATCTCAGAAACAGAAAGAACAGCAGACAATTGTGAACATGAAGTAGATAACATGAAAATAGCAGAATACATGGAAGAACACATAGGAGAAGAATACGATGCAGTAATAGACGGAATGTTAAAAAATGGTTTCTTTGTAGAAACAGATAATCTAATAAGCGGCCTAGTAAAACTAGAAACATTAGAAGATTATTATACATTTAGGGAAGATTTAATGGCATATGTAAATAAAAAGAAACAAATTGCATTTCGTTTAGGAGACAAAGTAAGAGTTGAATGTATAGGTGCAAGTAAAGAGCAAAGAACAGTTGATTTTACATTAGTAAAAAAGGTGAAAAATGGAAATAATCAATAGAAAAGCAAAATACAACTATATAATAATAGACGAATACGAATGTGGAATAGAATTAAAAGGAACAGAAATAAAAAGCATAAGAAAAGGTTCAGCAAACTTCAATGATTCATACGGAAGAATAAAAAATGGTGAAGTATTCCTAATAAACATGTTTATAGCCAAATATGAAGAAGGAAACATTTTTAATCATGAAGAAACTCGAGAAAGAAAACTATTACTCCACAAAAGTGAAATAAAAAAATTAGAAAAAGAAATAACATTAAACAAATACACATTAGTTCCATTAAAACTATACTTTAAAAAAGGAAAAGCAAAAATACTTTTAGGTTTAGCAAAAGGAAAAAAACTATATGATAAAAGACAAACAATAAAAGAAAGAGATTTAAAAAGAAATATATACAAAGAAGAATAAAATCCTTTGAAATAGTAAACAAACGTGATATAATACATATGATTTAAGGAGGGATAGAAATGGCAAAAAAAGAAAATAGAGAAGGCGTAGCATTACAATGTACAGAATGTAAAACAATTGGATATGTTACTAGTAAAAATAAAAAAAATACTGAAGCAAAATTAGAAATAAACAAATATTGTAAAAAATGTAATAAAACAACTCTACATAAAGAAAGAAAGGTTGATTAATAATGATAAATGTAAATGACATAAAAAACGGAATGACAATTTTATACGAAGGAAACGTTTATCAAGTAATAGAGTTTCAACACGTTAAACCAGGAAAAGGTAGTGCATTTGTTAGAACTAAATTAAAAAATCTAAGAACAAACTCTACAATAGATATTACATTTAACGCAGGAATAAAAATAGAAAAAGCACATGTTACAAAAACTGAACTTCAATATTTATATAATCAAGGAGATATGTATGTATTTATGGATAACAATACATATGAACAAATCGAAATACATAAAGACAAATTAGAAAACGAAATAAAGTTTTTAAAAGAAGGATTAAATGTATTAGTAATGAATTTTGAAGGAGAAATTATTGGTATAGATTTACCAGAAAAAATTTCTTACAAAGTTATTGAAACCGAACAAGCAGTAAAAGGTAATACAACGAGTGGAGCATTAAAAGATGCAACAATTGAAACAGGATATACACTAAAAGTTCCTTTGTTTATAAGCGAAGGTGAAGAAATAATTGTAACAACAAGAGATGGAAAATATTCAAGTAGGGCATAAAAACATGCCTTTTTTTATTTTAAATATGTTATAATTCATATAAGGAGGAAATGTATATGGACAGAGTTCAATTACAAAAGAAATTAAATGATGAATATCATAAATTGACCACATATAAGGAAAAAATGGTATTTTTGTATGAAATTATTATGCAATCTCAAAAGTATTATTTTGAATATATTGGCCAAGAAAACATTATTAATTTAGACGAATTATTAAAAAAAGTCTCATCTGTTACTAATGATGATGAATTTGCTGATTTGTTAGAAGTGGAAGTATTGAGAAAATTAAATTTAGGACATTTACATATAACACCTGTTGAAGAAAAATTAAATTTAGATGAATTACCATTGGATTTAAAAGAAAAAAAACAAGCTTACGACGCAAAAACTAATACATTTTATGAAGTAAATGGTTCAACAATGATTATAACAATTCCAAGTTTTTCGCGTGTACACTTTGTAAAGGAAAAAGAACAAAATACTTATAAAAATATAAAAACAAGTTTAATGGAAAATGATATTCAAAATATTATTATAGATATTAGGGGAAATGGTGGTGGAACTGATGAATATTTTGAACTTTTATTTCCAATTATAAGTGATAAAGACTTGATAGTGAATAATTCATTCCGAAATTTATTTACTAATCAAAATGAAGATCACAGTTATGTAGTAAAAGGGAATCCAGATAACAAAAAATATTCTATCTATTTATTGGTAGATAATAAAGTTTTTTCTACTGCAGAAGGGTTTGCAAGATGTTGCAAAGATAACTCATTAGCAACATTAATTGGTACACCCACGCTTGGCGAAGGTTTTGGGATGACACCGTTAGAAATAATGTTAAGTGATAAGGAATATAATGGTGCATATAAAAAAGACTATGTTAAAATTCATGGCTTAAAAATGACTTTTCCTATTGAAGCACCAATCAATGAATTTAAAGCGATTGATTATGCTCATTTTTATAATACAGTCCCTGACATTATATGCGATCCTAATTTGTCAATGGACGTGGCATTAGGTCTAATAAAGGAAAATAAAATGAGTATATAAAATAATTTGTTCATAAAATCCTCTTAATAAAATATATATTATTGAAACGGAGGATTTTATTATGATAAACAAGCAAAGCTTATGGTTTGTAACCTTACTAAGTCTAGTTCTAGTATTAGGAGTATATTATGTAACAATGCCTAACGACTTACTAAAAACCGAAGAAACTAAAAACGTAAATAGTGAAGTAACAGTTGACGTAGAAGAAAGCGACATGTTAGTAGCACTAAGAGTAGAGAGAGACGAAGAAGTAGCGACAAAAATGGATGAACTAGAATCAGTACTTACAAACGAAACATCAACTACAGATGAAAAAAACAACGCATTTGAAGAATTAAAATTACTAAATTTAAACATAGGAAAAGAAGAAGAACTTGAAACATTAATTTTAGACACATACAAAATTAAAAGTTACGTAGAAATAAATAACGATCAAATAAAAGTAGTGGTCAACTCAAGCGAACATGACTCAAAACTAGCAAATGACATAATGAGAACCATCCAAGGCGAATTTGATGAAAAAATGTATATAACAATCAAATTTGAGACCAATTAGGCATAAACTCTCACTCAAAACTCACTTTCACATAAAATATTTTAGGAATAAGTATACACCCATACTTAGAAAGTGAGGGAAAGAATGAATAATATATTAACAAAACGAGAAAAAGAAGTATTTGAATTGTTAATCAAAAACAAATCTACAAAAGAAATAGCAGAAGAATTATTTATTAGCGAAAAAACAGTTAGAAATCACATATCAAATTCAATGCAAAAACTAGGGGTAAAAGGTCGAGCAAGTGCTGTTATTGAACTATTAAAACTGGGTGAAATAAAATTATAAAATGGCTTTTATAGTCATTTTTTTAAATATTCAATAATAATATTAACTGGAGGCGTATATGTTAAAAAAACTTGGACTAAGAAAACTTGCTGTTACCACTTCAGCTTTATTTATCATAGGGCTTATTTATCTATTTCCATCAAATAATGAAGAACTAAAAATAGAAAAAAATATAACCTATATAGAGCCAGATGAAATATATGAAGTATATCTAGTTGATCAAAACGATTATGTAAGTATGGTAACATTACCTTTAGACTCAACAGAATTAATAGACATTTTAAAAGAAAAAATAGAATATTTAATAGTAGATGGCCAAAAACAAGAAGAAGTTCCTAATGGATTTAAACCAATTATTCCAGAAGGAACAGAAATATTAGATTTAAAAGTAGAAGAAAATACTGTAACAATCAATTTTAATGAAAACATAAAAAACATAAGACAAGAAGACGAAGAAAAAATGATAGAAGCAATAGTATACACATTAACCAACGAAAGCAACATCAATAAAGTATACATCAAAATAAATGGAGAAACATTAGAAAGACTTCCTAACTCAAATAAACTATTACCAATACCACTAGACAGAAGTTATGGCATAAATAAATTTTATGACTTTAATAGCTTATATGGTTTAACAAAAACTACAATTTATTACGTATCAAATAATGGCGATTTAACATATTATATACCTGTAACTAAAGTAACTAATGATGACAGAGAAAAAATAACTGTAATAATTGATGAGTTAAAAAGCAATGTAATATATCAAAGTAACTTAAGCAGTTATCTAAATGCTAATGCAGAACTAGAAGAATATGAAATAATAGAAGATGCGATGCATTTAAGTTTTAATGATAAAATATTTGATTCACTAATAAACCAAAACATATTAGAAGAAGTAGAATATTCAATCAGCCTATCAGTAAAAGATAACTATGACGTTAACGAAGTAATATTTTATGTAAACGATAATTTAATAATGAATTAAGCAAAAAAATAAAGCGTATAAAACGCTTTTTTTCTATATGGCGACTCCGAGACGATTCGAACGTCCGACCGACGGCTTAGAAGGCCGTTGCTCTATCCTGCTGAGCTACGGAGCCAGCTCATAACGCTATTGATTATACAATAATTTTTTAAATAATTCAAGAAAATTTAAAAAAAACGATATCATATTGAGTGTTTAAAAAACGATATCATATTGAAAATATTTAAAATATTATAACAAAAACTGATGGACAAAATGTTATACCAATGGAAAACGGTAAATTTACTATATCAGTTAAAGTAGATGAAGATATGGCTAACAAATATAATGCATATAAAGCCGCATACATCAATGATGAAGGCAAAGTAGAAGAAGTAATAGATGCTAATGAAAAAGACGGATATATTACATTTGAAACATCACACTTAAGTACTTATTCAGTTTTAGGTTACAATGCAACAACAACCGAAGTACAAAATCCTCAAACCTATAATGGAATTATGAATTATGCATTTATTGGACTTCTATCTATTGTATGTTTAGCTGGAACTGCATTATACTTAAAAAGAAAATTTAACTAATAGAAATATTTAACTAAAGTATAAAAGTAGACACATGATGTGTTTACTTTTTTTGTTTTATAAGAAACAAATAATTCATATGGTCAATATACATGTTATAATAAATAAAAGGAGAAAAAATGATATACATAATAAAAGAAGAAAAAGAAATAAAAAAACATGATATAAAACAAATAATAGATTGCAATAACAAAAGTTTAGAAGAATTTTATAATGAGTTAAAAGAATTGAAATTAAACGATAAAGATAACATAGGTTTATTAAATGGAACAAAAGAACAAAAATCATTATTAGATTTTTATTTATACTATCAAAAGTCTAAAAAAAATATAGATAAGGCAATAAAAGAATATAACAAAAACTCAAATGAAAAAGATAATTTTATAATAAAAAATGCCATAAAAAAATTAGCAATTGCAAACAAAGGTGGAAAAAATTTAAGGGGAATGCTAATAAACCTAGCCTATGACATAACAGGAGAAGAAGACACAAATCCAATGCCATTAATAATTGCATATGAACTATTTCAAACATCAATTTTAATACACGATGACATAATAGATAAAGCAACACTTAGAAGAGGGGAAAAAACAATTCCAGAAAATTACATAGACGAATTCAAAAAAAATGATGAAAAAAGTAAACACATTGCAAACTCTTTAGCATTATGTTTAGGAGACTATGGATTCTTTAAAACAAACGAAATATTATTAAAAAACTATGGTAAGAACGAAAACTTTACAGAACTTTTTAGTTATTATAACAAAATAGTAATAAATACAATAAAAGGAGAGATATTAGACGTATATTTGCCATACAAAGAAGAATACAAGCTAGGAAATTCAACAAAAGAAAAAGAAGTATTAGACATATACAAATTAAAAACAAGTTATTACACAATAATTGGTCCATTTACATTAGGATTAATTCTAGGAAACACAAAACAAAGTGTTTATGAAAAATATGAAGAATTTTTACTTAACATCGGCATATCTTTTCAAATAAAAGACGACATATTAGGTATATATAGTGAAGAAAGTGCACTCGGTAAATCAACAATATCTGACATCAAAGAATATAAACAAACCATATTATACACAACAGTTGAAGGCAAATATAAAAAAGAACTACTAAAATATTATGGAAAAGAAAAATTAAATCAAAAAGAAATAGCAAAAGTAAAAGACATATTTACAAAAAGTGGAGCATTAAATTATGCTACCAATAAAATGAACGAGTACTTTAATAAATCAAAAGAAATACTTAAAAACTTAAAAATCAAAAATGAATACAAAAGCATATTACTAGGATTAATTATATATTTACAATTAAGAAATAAGTAAATAATTTCATTTGTATTTCAACTAGTATATGATATAATAAAAAGTAGGTGATTAAGAGTGGCAAACAAAAAAAATAACAAAACAAAAAAAACAAAGAATAACATAAAAGTTATAAAAAAACAAATAAAAAAAGAAACAAAAAAAATAGAAAATAATAAACTAGACGGAGAAATTTTAAGCTTTATAAAAATTGCCCTAGGTGTTGGAGTGGTAGTATTAATAGTATTTGGTGCAACAATATTAATGAATAAACTTGGAGTATTTGACGAAGGATACACTAAACCAGAAAAAGGTGAAATAATTATAAGTTATGAAGATGCAACTGTTGGAACAATATTTAATCGCCCTGATGCCGAATACTATGTAATATTTGATGACTTTACAGAAAATCCAAACCAATACTTGACAAGTATACTATTCAGATATAGTAACGAAGAAGAGACATTACCAATTTACAAAGTAGATATGTCAAATGGATTTAACACAAAATATGCTGGCGAACAAGGCAATCCAAGTGCGCAAAAAGTAGAAGATATAAAGATAAATGGCGTAACACTAATAAAAATAGTAAACGGAAAAAATGTTAAGTATATAGAAGGCACAACAAATATTGAAAACGAACTACTAAAATAAAAAATCTGAAAATTTTCAGATTTTTTTTTATGCAGCTTTTTTAGCTGATTTAATTTCTTTAGTAGATAATCTAACTTTTTTACCGTCAATTTTAACAGTTTGCAAATTAACTTTTTGAGTTTTTTTAGTAGCTTTCAAAGAAAAAGGTCTATTATTTGCTACATTATTCTTTCTATTTGATATATTTTTTGCCATAAATGCCTCCTTAAATTCCTCTAATAATTTAGCATAAAACACTAGTTAAGTCAACCAAAAACGTGTATAATGTAATAGGTGGTAATATGTTATACATAGGTAGTCATGTAAGTTTTAATAAAGATACACAACTCATAGGAGTAGTACAAACAGCAATAGAAAATGATGCTAACGTTTTCATGTTTTACACAGGAAGTAATCAAAGCACATTAAGGTTCCCAATAGACAAAAGCCTTACAGACAAAGCACATCAAATAATGCTAGAACACAACATAGATAGAGAAAAATGTATTATACATGCTCCATTTATAATTAACCTAGCCAACAACAGCGATGAAAGAAAATATCAGTTTTACATAGATTTTTTAAAACAAGAAATAGACAGATGCATAGCTTTAGGCATAAACAACTTAGTTTTACACCCAGGCAGTCATGTGAAAGTAGCAAAAGAAGAAGCTTTATTAAGCGTTTCCAATGGATTAAACGAAGCACTAAAAGAAAATCAAAACATAAAAATACTAATTGAATTTATGAGTGGGAAAGGTACAGAAGTAGGATCAACAATAGACGAACTTAAGACCATTTTAGAAAACGTTATATATAAAGACAAAGTATATATATGTTTAGACACATGCCACATAAACGATGCCGGATATGACTTAAACAATTTTGACGAATTTTTAAACGAATTCGATCAAAAAATAGGAATAGATAAAATAAAATGCATTCACATAAATGACAGCAAAAATAATTTAGGCACTCACAAAGATAGGCATGAAAACATAGGATACGGAACCATTGGATTTCAAACACTTATAAATATAATTTATAATAAAAGACTAGAAAGCGTACCTAAAATATTAGAAACACCTTTTATAAATGACCAAAGTCCGTACAAAACAGAAATAAAAATAATTAGAGAAAAAAAGTTCATAGAATTCAAATGAACTTTTTATATTTATTATAAAACTCTAACAACTTTAAATAAACCTCATCACTTAACTTATCCTTATAGTCTTCCAAATAAGCAATAGGATCCTCAAGCAAAACATCTATATCAAAATGAATTGCCTTAAAGATAATATCAACTTCTGCATCACTTACCATTACATTTTCCTTATATGCAAAACTAACAATATCATTTTTTGTAACATTAGCTGCATATCTTTTAATTACACTTTTATTCATTATACCTCCTATATAGTTTATGTTATTAAATTTTGGAAATACTAAATAATATGAAAAAATATTTATCAGATAACAAATTAATAAAACTAAAAATAAATTTCATTTCCATTACAATGATAATTATTTTTGCGTTCATACTACTTTACACATTTAAAATAATGATAATAGATAAAGAAAAATACGAAGAACTTTTATACATAAAAACCAGCAAAATATACAAAGGAAGCGAAGCACCACGAGGAAACATATATGATAGAAATGGAATACTTTTAGTTGGAAACGAAAGCATTCCTATAATAAAATACACAAAAACAAATTTAACAAATGAAGAAGAAATAAAACTAGCAACCAGAATAGCTGAAAACATTAAAATCGATTACACAAAAGTAAACGAAAACATGTTAAAAGAATATATTTATAATACTAATAAAGAAGAACTTTTAGGTAGAATAACAGAAAAAGTAAAAAAACAATATGAAAACAGAAAAATTACAAACCAAGAATACAAAGAAATAATACTAGATAACATAACAGAAGAAGAAATAAATTCACTTAGTGAACAAGAAAAAACGACTGCATACATATACTACATAATGAATTTAGGCTATAGATACGAAGACAAAATGATAAAAAACAAAGAAGTAACAGAAGAAGAAATGAAATACATAGAAAATGAACCAAACTTATATATAGACTACATTTACGAAAGAACATATCCGTACGGAGACACACTAAAAAACATATTAGGAAATGTAGGCAGCATTCAAGAAGAAGACTTAGAACAATATTTAGAACAAGGATACTTTAGAAATGATTTAGTAGGAACAAGTTACTTAGAAGAAGAGTACGAATCATATTTAAAAGGAACACCATACACTTATAGAATAACAAGCGATGGAAAAAGAGAGACAGTAACAGAAATGGAAAAAGGAAACGATTTATATCTCACAATAGACATAAATTTACAAGTTGAAATAGAAAAAATAGTAGAAGAACAAATGATAAAAACAAAAGGTGAGCCAAACACGACATATTTTAATAAAAACTACATCATAATTGGAAACGCATACAACGGAAGCATTTATGCATTTGTCGGTAAAATGATAACATACAACGGAAAATATAATTTCATTGATAACAGTTTAGGTTTAATTACCGATGCGATAACACCAGGTTCATCAATAAAAGGAGCAAGCCATTTAGTAGGTTATAGCACAGGTGCAATAACATATGGACAAAAAATAACAGATGGCTGCATTAAAATAAAAAATACTGACGAAAAATGTTCATGGAAAAATCTAGGAGTAATTGATGACCTAGAAGCACTAAAGTATTCATCAAACTACTATCAATTTGTAACAGCCATAAAAATTGGCAAAGGAAATTACAGATATAACGCACCACTAATACTAGACAAAAACGGTTTTGAAACATACAGAAAAATTTTTAACGGATTAGGTTTAGGAATAAAAACAGGTATAGATTTACCTTATGAAAGCACCGGTTTTAAAGGAAACGATGAATACGTATTAAGCTTATTAGACTTTCCTATAGGACAGTACGATAACTACACACCAATTCAAATGTTTCAATACATCTCAACAATATATAATAACGGCACCAGAGTTGCACCACACTTAGCAAACTACATAAAAAATGACACAGAAACCATATACGAATACAAAAGGAATGTAGTTGGCGGGGTAAACGTAAAAGAGCAAGACTTTTTAAGAGTAAAAGAAGGCTTAAAAATGGTAATGGAAAGTGGTGGAACAGGGTATGGATACATAAATTTAAAATACAATCCAATAGGAAAAACAGGAACAGCTCAAAGCTTTATTGACACAAATGGAGACGGGAAAATAGACACTGAAACAGTAAGCAAAGCATTTGTTGGAATAGCAGATGAAATAACTTTTGTAGTATTAAGCCCAAACATAAGCGATAGAAAAACATCATACACATCTAGTAGCAACAAAAAATTAAGCAAAACAATAAGCAACTTATATTTTGAAAAATACAAAAAAACCCAATAAGGGTTTAAATAATAGTATTATTATAAGTAATATCTTCTTCCTTAACTTGTTCTAACTTAGATATTCTCGTATCAAGATTTCTAACTTGTCTTTCAAGTTTAGTTAACCTATCATCAATATCATAATCATAAATTTGGTTAGCCATTTGAGGATACATCATATTTTGATTATACATTTGATTTGGTAAAGAACTGTTTTGCATCATTTGGTTTGGCATCATCATATTAGGCATCATTTGATTAGGCATAAAGTTCTGATTAATTGGCATAGGTTGGTCTATAAATCCACCAGCATTATAATTAGAATAAAACATATCACGCTTGTTCATAGTTTACCTCCATTATTTCACTCATATTATATGATTATTGTTAAAAAATGTGAAAAATGCTAAAATATACATGAGGTCATATAAAATGAGATTAAAAAACATAAAAGGCGCTAAAGAATTTGTGACAAAAAACGATTACATAATAAAAAATCCAACAAATTATAAAGGCAAATACAAAAGCATATTTAAAAATAAAAACAAAATTGAATTAGAAATAGGTGTAGGCAAAGGAGACTTTATAATAGAAAAAGCCCTATCAAACCCAAATATAAATTATATTGGCGTAGAAAAATACGCCAGTGTTTTAATATTTGCAATAAAAAAAGCAGAAAAAAACAAAATTACAAATATAAAATTCATTCTATCAGATGCAATACATATAGACGAAATATTTTATAAAGAAATAAGTAAATTATATCTTAACTTTAGTGATCCATGGCCAAAAAAGAGACACGAAAAAAGAAGATTAACAAGTGACGTGTTTTTAAATAAATACAAAAGCATATTTAAAAACATAAAAATAATCGAGCAAAAAACAGATAATGATAACCTATTTGAATACAGTATAAAAAGTTACAAAAGAAATGGATACATACCTATAAAGAAATCAACAAACTACATAAGCAAATACAAAACAGAATACGAAAACAAATTTATAAAAAAAGGTAAAAATATAAATTACATAAAAGTAATAAAATTAGTTTAACTTTTACAAAATATTTGTTATAATTTTAAATGGAAGTGGGTGAAGTGATGCTAAAAAAAATTATCTTGATAACCGGGCTATTTCTAATTACAGGATGTACAAGCGTGAGCATCAATACATTAAGTATTGAATCTGCAATTAATAACGTATTAAATCAAGATAACGAATTATATAACACCTATGAAGTTGGATATAGATTTTATAAACCAAGAAACTTTAATTTATTAAAAAGTGATGGAAACAATTATGAATATATAAATAACGGAAAAAAATATTACTTATATGTAGACGTATTAGCCTACTACAATAAAGTAAATAATCAATACAGCCTAAAGAAAGATGCATATTACATACAAGAGTTTAACTACAATGGAGAATATGGTTTTTTAAATATTATTCAAAAAGATGATTACTTTTATCTTAAAATAATGTATAATTATGCTATAATAGAAGTGAAAGTTAAAGAAGACGATATAATTGAATCAATAATATATTCTAGTATTTTGCTTTCGTCTATAAATTACAATGATAATGTAATTGATCATTTAGTTCAAAACAATCTAATAGGAACTAACGAAAAAAAATTTGAGTTAGAAGGGCCTAAAGAGAAAGAAGAAACATATTTAGATTATTTAGAAGATTACGATGATTATGACAAAGAAAATGAAATACCTGACCCAGATGTTATTAATTAGAAAGAGGTGTAAAAAATGGGTTTAATCGGAAAACTTAAAAACATATTTTATGATGAAGAAATTGTTGAAGTAAAAGAAGAACCAACAGTTAGAGAAGAAAAAAAAGAAGAAATTAGGAAGCCAAGAATAGAAGAGATACAGGTTCAAAAAGAAGAAAAAATAGAAAACACATATAGTGAAAGAGAATTATTTAAAAGTGAACCAACATTCAAATTTCCAGTTATTGATGAGGATGATGATGAGCCAATTCAAACGAGAAGCAGAGTTAACACGATAGATTTAGATAGACGAGAACCAACAAAAAGATCTGAAATAGTAACTGAAAGAATTAACGAAATTCACAAACCAAGCATAAATACTACTATTAACAAGGAGAGGAATACTGAAAAAACTTTTACTCCATCGCCTGTCATTTCGCCAGTATATGGAATCCTTGATAAAAATTATACTAAAGAAGAAATAAAAGAAAAAATAGAAACATCAAAAAGACCAAGTGAATCGGAATTTAATTATGACTATGTAAGAAGAAAAGCTTATGGAACGCTTGAAGATGAATTAGAAAATACTTTAACAAAACTAAATAATGAGGTAGACAAAAAAGTTAAAGAAGAGCCAAAAGACGATAATAGTAAAAGCATAGAAGAATTATTAACTGAAATAGAAGAAAATGCTAACATATCAGTTGGCGATTTAGAAGAAAAAATTAAAGACGAATATGAATTAGAAGAAGAACAAACACCAGTATTAGAAGAAAAAGAAGAAATCAAAATAGAAAACGACTTATCATTAGATACAGATGACAAAACACTTGAACATGATTTATTTAACTTAATAGATTCAATGTATGAAGATAAGGAAGGAGAATAAAAATGGAGGCGCTACAATTAACACTACCTATTGTTATTTACTTTTTGCTAATAATTTTACTCATAATAGGAATAGTATTAGGAATAAAATTAATAACAACTATGAATAAAGTGGATAAAATTTTAGATGATGTAAATGAAAAATTAGAATCAGTTGGTGAGGTATTTAACGTCATAGACTTTGTAACTGGTAAAATGTCAGCGATAAGTGAAACAATAATTGGAGCATTAACTACTGCAGTAGTTAAAATATTCAAGAAATTTAATAAGGAGAGTGGAATTGATGAGTAAAGGAAAAGGATTTGGGAAATTTATTTGTGGAGCAGCGTTAGGCGCAGGTTTGGCATTGTTATTTGCACCTAATAAGGGAAGTGTAACAAGAGCAAAACTAAAGGCAAAATTAGATGAAGTACTAGATTATGTGAAAAACATTGACAAAGAAGAAGTAAAAGAAGAAATAACAAATAGAGTATATGAATTAAAAAAAGAGTTAGCAACACTAGATAAAGAAAAAGTATTGGATATCGCAAAAGATCAAGCACAAAAAATCCAAAAGAAAGCAGAAGAATTATATCAATATGCAATAAAAAAAGGGACACCAGTTTTACAAGATGTTACTAACGAAGTAAGATTGCGTGCTTTACAAGTAGCCAAAGATATAGTTGTTAAATTAGAAAGTGCTGATACTAAGCCTAAAAAAACTACAACAAAAAAGAAAACAACAAAATAATCTATGAAAAAAACGAATAGCAATATAAACTGATTTCAGAAAGTTAGTGGGAGATGAAAACTAATACGGTTATATTGTAAATGTACATTTTTGGAGATTAATTAGGTCACGCTTTATAGTGAATGAGAAAAAAATAAGGTGGTACCACGGAAAAATTCGTCCTTTAGTGCTATCTTTTTTATTATTTAAAGGAGGATAAAATGAAATTATATGAAGATTTAAAATGGAGAGGACTAATAAATGATATAACAAGTCCAGAACTAATTGATAAATTAAATGAAGGTGGAATGATTTTTTATGTAGGAGTAGACCCAACAGGAGATAGTTTACATATTGGACACTTCTTAACAGTAATAGCAACTGTAAAAAGATTAAAAGATGCAGGGCATACCCCCATTATTATCGCGGGTGGAGGAACAGGATTAATTGGAGATCCAAAGCCTAATATAGAAAGACCAATGATAACAAAAGAAGCAGTAAAACATAACATAGAATGTATAAAAAAACAAGTTAGCAACTTTCTACATGATGACATTATAATAGTTAACAATGCAGACTGGTTATTAGAAATAAATGCAATTGATTTTTTAAGAGATTATGGGAAACATTTCAACATTAATTATATGATAAATAAAGATACAGTAAAAAGAAGATTAGATATAGGAATTACATATACAGAATTTTCTTATATGATATTACAAAGCATAGATTTCTTAAAACTATACGAAAAATACAATTGCACATTACAGATTGGTGGACAAGATCAATGGGGAAATATAACATCAGGATTAGAATTAATAAGAAAAGTACATGGAGATAAAGTAAAATGTTATGGATTAACAGTGCCGTTAGTAACTAAAAGTGACGGAAGCAAATTTGGAAAAACTGAAAAAGGTGAAAGTTTATGGTTAGATAAAGAAAAAACAAGTCCGTACAAAATGTACCAATACTTTATAAATAGTGAAGATGTTATGGTAATTGATTACTTAAAAAAATTAACATTTTTACCAAAAGAAGAAATAGAAAAGTTAGAACAAAGTTTAAAAGATGAACCAGAGAAAAGATTAGCTCAAAAAGCATTGGCATACAATATTGTGAAATTTTTACATGGAGAAAAAGAGGCAGAAAATGCTAAAAAAACAAGTGAAGAAATTTTTAGTGGAACATATAATAATATGCCTACAATGAAAATTGGTAAAGAAAAAATAAATATACTTGAACTATTAGTAGAAATAAATATAGCAACATCCAAAAGTGAAGCAAAACGACTAGTTGTACAAGGAGGAATCAAAATCAACGATAAAAAAATATTTGATGAAAAATACGATATTGCTCTTGACAAAGAAATAGTGTTACAAAAAGGTAAGAAAACATTTGTAAAAATTGAAAAATAATAATTAAGCTTTTTAATAAATTTATAGAGAATATAAAAGCTTGAATATATATAAGATTCAAGTTTTTAATTTAATAATACAAAATTTGAATAATTCATAAATATTTGCTATAATTACAAATACATGGGGCTGTTTTGTTTCGACAGAGTGATGATTTTGTTAATAGCAAGTAGTAGGGATACTATAAATCCAAAAACGTTAAATAAACGGAAAACAAAATAATTTTGCACCTGCTTTTGCCTAATTAAGGTACGCGGTGGCTCTTTCTTAACTTTGTTTGCGAGTTAAGGTAAAGGGTTCATAAAAGCAAACTATATCATTTATATGTCTATATTAAATGATGAAATTTATAGACTTAGAAAAACATTGGAAGTTGGCAATCCATAAATGTTTTTTAAAAATACTAAACCAACTAAACTTGTAGAATATTAATGAAATTGCGCTTTGGACACGAGCTCGATACTCGTCAGCTCCACCAATTTGTTATTTAGTCCATAAAGGACTTTTTTTATGCAAAAACAAGTAAAATATTTTACATTTTTTATATATTTAGAGAATACTTTACTTTAAAAAAAATAAAATAGGTTGTATACTCTATAGTGAAAGTAGGTAGCGTATGAAAGCAAAAAAAATAATAATATCAATAATTGTAATAATATTAATAATACTAGGTTTATGTTTTATAAATTCTAAATTTAACATATTAGATAACATATTTGGTTTAGGAACAAGTGAATATGAAGAAAAAGAAGAACCAAAATTACAAATAGTAGATGAAGAAAGTGATTCAAGAATAATCGCGGTTATGATAAATAATAACCATGCAGCATGGCCACATGCAGGACTGCAAGATGCATTTTTAAATTATGAAATAATTGTTGAAGGTGGAATAACAAGAATACTATCTTTATATAAAGATGCAGCCACAGAAAAAATAGGTTCCGTTAGAAGTGCAAGGCATTATTTTCTAGATTATGCAATGGAAAATGATGCAATATATGTACATCATGGAAGAAGCCCACAAGCATTAGAAGACATTGAAAGTTATAATATAGATAATATAGAGGGATTATATGATGAAGATGGATTTTGGAGAGACAAAACATTAAATAAGGCATATGAACACACATCATTTACTAATATTGAAAGAATAAATACAGTAATAAAAGAAAAAGGATATAGAACAACAACTGAAACAGATTTACTGTTAAATTATAGCGCTAAAGAAGTAGATTTGAGTAAGAAAGAAAATAGTGTCAAAGCTGATAAAGTTAGTATAGAGTATTCAAGTTATCAAACTACATACTATGAATATGATTCGAAAAACAAACTATATTTAAGAAGTATGGACGACGAAAAACATGTTGATGCAATAACAGGAGAACAATATACAACAAAAAACATAATTACTTATCAAGTAAAAAATAGAACAATAGATAGTACTGGAAGACAAGATTTAGATAATGTTGGTAGTGGAGAAGGATATTATATATCAAATGGATATGCAGTTCCAATAACGTGGGAAAAAGGTAGTAGAAGTAGCCAAACAATTTACAAATATATGGATGGCACAGAAATAGAAGTAAATGATGGAGTAACCTGGATCCAAATACAGCCAGTTGGTAAAGAATTAGGAATAGAAGCACTTGAAGAAGAATATAATGATACAGAAGAATAAATGAGTTGATTAATTAACGATAATTTGCTAAAATAAAAATATAATAAGGAGGCTAGTAAAGATGTTAGATTTTTTATCAGAAAATTATATATGGTTTTTTGTAGCCGCAGTTGTGCTACTATTTGCTTTAATAGGTTTTATAGTTGAAGGAAAGAAAAAGAAAAGTAAAGAATTTAAGGGAGAAAGTGTTAACGATAACGTTGAAAACTTAAACAGTGCTTCAGGACTTGAAGTAAATGATATTCCAGTGGCTGAAACAATAAATAATATTTCTAGTGAACCAACAGCACCAGTTGAAAACATAACTGAACCTCAAGCTATTGAAGAATCTAATCAGATGGAGACTTTACAAAATGTAGATGTAACCGCACAAACAAATTTTTCAGCAAATGAACCTCAAAGTGTAACAATAGGTGAACCAATAGAAATGCAAAGTGAACCGGTAATACCAACTGCGCCCGAATCATTCTATGATGAACCATTAATGCCAGATAACAGCAAAGAAAAACCTACGGATATTGAAATAAATCCAAATGAAAATAATAATACTGAACGTCAATAAAAATGTTAAACAAATAAAAAGATATAGATAATATATCTTTTTTATTATATAATTAATTATAGTGAAAAGGGAGTTGAATTAAAAATGTCATTATCAACTTTATATAATTTATTTACAGAAGTAGTAGATATTGCTATAGTATGGTTTATGTTTTATTACATTTTAAAATTAATAAAGAACAACGTAAAATTAGTACTAATATTTAAAGGGGTTATAATTATAGTTTTACTAAAACTTGTATCGGATTGGATGCATTTAAACACTGTAGGAATATTACTTGAATATGTGATTGCTTGGGGACCGCTAGCCCTTATAATAATATTTCAGCCAGAAATAAGAACAGTTTTAGAAAATCTAGGACGCAGCCAATTATTAGGAAGACATAAAGTATTAACAGTAGATGAAAGAGAAAGAGTTGTATATGAAATAATGCAAGCCGTTGAATATTTTAAGAAAAATAGAATAGGAGCATTGATGATTATTGAACGTGATTATAGTTTACAGCAATACATAGAACCAGCACAAAAGTTATATGCTGATATAAGTAACGAATTATTGATATCAATATTTTTTCCAAATAACCCTTTACATGATGGCGCTGTAATTATTCAAGGAGATAGAATAACTTGTGCAGGAAGTGTATTACCTACAAGTATGAATCCAAATATATCAAAAAGACTAGGTACGAGACACCGCGCAGCATTAGGAATTTCGGAAATTACAGATGCTATTGCAATAATTGTCAGTGAAGAGACAGGTAGAATAAGCATCGGATTAAATGGCGAATTAAATTACAATCTTACAGTTGATGATGCGAGAATGATGTTAATAAACGAATTACAACCTAAGAAAGAGACATTCTATGATGCAGAAGCTAATTTAGAAGAAGAAATTGAAAGCGAAGGTGAGACAAATGAAGAAGCAGAAGAAAAATAAAACAAACATATTTGTAAGAGCTTTCAAAGCAATAATTGAATTTTTTGACAAATTTATAATAACACCACTTAGTAAATTAGCTTATATAATAACTGACAAACTAAATATAAAAAGTGGCACATTTGAAAAATTTTTAAATAAGCCTAACACCTTATTATATTTATCTCTTATATTAGCATTTTGTACATTTTTATTAATTGATAACAGGGTCATAAATTTAATTTCATCAGAGTCAATAGTACTTGAAAATCAACCAGTAGAAGTAGAATATAATGATGAAGCATATGTAGTCGAAGGATTGCCAGAAGATGTAGATATAGTTTTAATGGGCAGAAAAATGGATTTGTATTTAGCCGAACAATTAGGAGATCATAAACTATCTTTAGATTTAAGTGACTATGGAGTAGGTACACATAAAGTCAACATAAAATATAACAATCCAGTAAACAATCTAGACTACATAATAAGTCCTTCGGAAGTAACAGTAGTTATATATCCAAAAGTAAGTGAAGTAAGAACACTTTCAATAGATGTATTAAATACAGACAAATTAGATCAAACATTGGTAGTAAGCAACGTTTTACTTGATAGAGACGAAGTAATAATAAAATCACACGAAACAAAACTTGCAAAAGTGGCAAGTGTAAAAGCATTAATAGATGTAAATTCTTTAAATGCTACACAAGCAGGGACATATACACTTGAAAACGTCAAACTTGTTGCATATGACGAGAAAGGCACTGAACTTTCTGATATCGAAATAATACCAGAAACAGTAACGGCAACAGTAACGATAACAAGTCCAAGTAAAGTTGTACCAATACAAATTGTACCAATAGGAGATGTTGCACCAGGTAGTGCAATAGAATCAATTGAAAGTAGTGTAAGGCAAGTAACTGTTTACGCAGATGAAGAAATTCTCGCAGCATTAAATTACATAGAAGTAGAAATAGATGTTAGTGGATTAAATGAAGATAAAACATATCAAAAAGTTATAAATAAACCAAACGGAGCAAGAAGTATAAGTGAAACATCAATTACAATTAATGTAAAAATGGAGACAGAAACATCAAAAGAGTTTGAAAATATCCCTATAGTATTTGAAAACTTAGGCAATGGACTAAAAGTTAATGCACAAAGAGAAGAAGACACAAAAGTAACTGTATCAGTAGGTGGAGTTCAAAGTTTACTAGATAAATTAGAAGAAAGCGACATAAAAGCATACGTTGATCTAGAAGGCTTAGGAGTAGGAACGCATACCGTACCTGTATACGTAACTGGAGAAGACTTAAAATTAACATACACAAGCAAGACACAAAATATAAAAATAATAATTGAATAAAAATAAAACTGTAAGATTTAATTCTTACAGTTTTACTTTTCAGGATGAAATGGTTTAACAAGAAGTCCTATATTTATAATACCAGCTAAACCTACTAAAGCGTAAACTAAATTAGTAAACATGCTGTCTGCGCCAAACAGCGAAGATACTAAGTTGAAATCAAATAAACCTACAAGACCCCAGTTTAATGCACCTATAATAGTAAAAGCTAGACATATCTTTTGTAATATATCCATATTATTCCTCCTCAATTATATTTTAAACAAATTTTCATCTTTTATTCATAAAGTGTTTTAGAAGAAATATAATTTACTAATGATGGGGGAGGAAAAGTGAAAAAATTATTATTTATATTACTGTGTAGCATTTTAGTTGTTGGATGTGGAAAGGTTGATTCAGAAAAGGTGTTAAAAGAATTTGAAACAAAAGTGACAAATAGTGACAATTATACATTAACTGGAACTATGGAAATAATTAACAATGAGGACGTATATAATTATGAAGTAAATGTATCTTATTTAAAAGGAGACTATTATAAAGTTAATTTAATTAATACCAATAATGAACATGAACAAGTAATCTTAAAAAATGATGAGGGTGTATATGTAATAACACCTTCCTTAAATAAAAGTTTCAAATTCCAAAGTGATTGGCCAAACAACTCTAGTCAAACATACATCTTAGATTCATTATTATCAGATTTAAAAAGCGATGCAAATAGAGAATTACTAGAAGAGGGAGATAAATTAATATTAAAAAGCAGTGTAAATTATCCAAACAATAGTAATCTTGTAAGTCAGTCAGTAACATTTAATAAAGATATGGATTTAGAAAAAGTAGAAGTATTTAATGACGCAGGAGTAGCCCAAATTACTTTAGTTGTAACCGAACTAAACTTAAAAGCAAACAACACAAAAGAAATATTTAATCTAAGTAACATAATTCAAGAATCTGATGTAGATACAGAAACTGAAACAACAGGAACAATAGAAAATATAATTTACCCAATGTATGTACCGACAGGCACGACATATAGTAGTGAAGAAAAAATAACAAACGAATCAAGCGAAAGAGTAATACTTACTTATACAGGAGAAAAACCGTTTATAATAATAGAGGAAACTGCACAAGTGCCTGAAGAAACAGAAGTAACAGCAGTGAATGGAGATTTGGTAACATATGGGAACATTGTAGGAGTATTGACAGATACTTCATTAAATTGGACAACAAACGGAATGGAATACTACATAGTAAGTTCAAATATGAGTGCAGAAGAATTACTACAAATTGCTGCATCTACCGCTACAGTAGCTGTATCATCTATAAAATAACGTCTTTAAAAAGACGTTTTTTAATTTAAGAAAGCAAAATCTGTAAAAAATATGTGAAATCACTTGATTTTTAGGCATATACTTAGTAAAATGATAAATGTAAGCATAAAATATGCTTAAAAAATATAATGGAGGTATTAGGAATGACAAAAAATGCATTAGTTGAATTCATAGCTGCAAAAGCTGGTTTAACAAAAGCAGATGCCGCAAGAGCATTAGAAGCTACATTAGAAGGGATTGAAACTGGATTAAAAAAAGAAAAAAAAGTATCACTAGTAGGTTTTGGTACATTCTCTGCTAAAAAAAGAGCTGCTAGAGAAGGTATTAATCCTTTAACTAAAAAACCATTAAAAATTCCTGCAAAAACAGTTGCTTCATTTAAAGCTGGTAGCAAACTAAAAGATGCTTTAAATTAAAAAAGCCATTTGGCTTTTTTTTTAAATTAAAATGTAATATAATATTTATATATGAAAGAAAAATATTTTAATATATTAAAAGTTCTTAATAATAATGGATATGAGGCCTATATAGTAGGCGGTTTTGTTCGTGACAAACTTTTAGGCATAAATACAAGTGATATAGATATATGTACATCAGCAACACCAAAAGAAGTATTGGATATTTTTAAAAACAATGTAAAAGTAATAGAAGAATATGGAACAGTAAAACTAACATTAGAGGACAACACAATAGACATTACAACGTTTAGGACGGAAGAAAATTACAAAAATAATAAACCTACAAAAATAAATTATACAAAAAGTCTAAAAGTAGATCTGTTAAGAAGAGATTTTACAATAAATACAATATGCTTAGATAAAGAATCAAATATAATTGATTTACTAAACGCCAAAAAAGATTTAGAGAATAGGATATTAAAAGTAGTAGGTAATACTGAGCAAAAACTTAAGGATGACGCCACAAGAATGCTTAGAAGTTTAAGATTTATGACAGTTTATAATTTTACACTAGATAAACCATTATATGATTATATTTTAAATAATAAAGAAAAATTAAAAACAATAAGCTATTCGAAAAGAAAAGAAGAACTAGAAAAACTATTCAAGCACGAACAAATAAAACCATTTTTTGACTTTATAAAAGAACATAACATTGAGAAATACTTGGGCATAAAGTCAAATAATTTTGTAGAAACAGGAACAATAGTAGGCGTTTGGGCTCAACTAGAAGTTGATGAAGAATACCAATTTACAAAAAACGAACGTGAAGAAATAGAAAAAGTAAAAGAAATAATACATAACAAAAACATTTCCAAAGAAACAATATATCATTATGGCTTATACCTATCAATAATTGCTGGAGACATATTAGGAATAGACAAAGCAATAATTAATGAGATTTATAACAATTTACCAATAAAAAGTACAAAAGATATAAATATATCTTATTTAGACATACAAGAAATAACAAATGCAACTCCCAAAACAATAAATAATATACTTAAAAATCTTGAAACTGAAATTTTAAATGGTAAAATAGAAAATAACCATGAAAAATTAATAGAAAAAGTCAAGGAGTATTTATGAAAGAATTAAAAGAATTTTTAAAAACTAAAAGCTTTGTAATTAATTCTAGTGTATTAAAAAACATATGTAATTTAGATATAAGTTTAAAAGAATTCATTTTAATTTTATATTTTATAAATATAGACAACCATTTGGATTTAGAAAACATAAAAAAATACATAGATTTAGGTGATGAAGAGGTATTAAATATATATACATCGCTAATTAACAAAGGCTTAATTGAGACAAAACTTAACAAAAATGGGACTACAATAGAAGAAGAAGTAAGTTTAGATTTATTCTATGATAAATTAATATTAAATAAAAAAGAAGAAAAAAAAGAAACTGATATATTTGAAGTATTTGAAAGCGAATTTGGACGCACATTAAGCCCAATAGAATACGAAACAATAAATACATGGTTAGATAGCAATATTGACGAAGAAACCATCAAAAGTGCATTAAAAGAAGCTGTGTTAAACGGAGTAACCAATTTAAAATACATAAACAGTATTTTATATGAATGGACAAAGAAAGGCATTAAAAATAAGTCATTAGAAGAAACAAAAGATTTTAAAGATTTATTTGATTATGATTGGCTAAAAGATGAATAGTAAAGAAATATCAGAAATTTTAGATAATTACATTCCTAATCCAAAATGTGAACTAGAGTTTAACAAAGACTATGAATTAGTACTAGCAGTGATGTTAAGTGCACAGACAACGGACAAAAGAGTAAACATGGTGACAAAAGAATTATTTAAAGAATATGATTCATTAGAAAAATTAAACGAGTTATCTATTAAAGAAATAGAAGACAAAATAAAAACCATTGGTATGTATAGACAAAAAGCAAAACATTTCAAAAACATAGTTAATGAATTATCAAAAATAGGATACGTACCAAATGATAGAAAGTATTTAGAAAGTTTAAGTGGAGTAGGCAGAAAAAGCACTAACGTTGTGCTTGCAGTTTTATATAATGAGCCATGCATAGCAGTTGATACACATGTGACAAGAGTAAGCAAAAGACTTGGACTAGCGGATGAAAAAGATGATGTTTTAAAAATAGAACAAAAACTTATGAAATTTTTTCCAAAAGAATTATGGACGAAAATACATTACCAATTAGTTTTATTTGGCAGGTACCGTTGTTTAGCAAAGAAACCGCTATGTGATAACTGTAAATTCAAACAAATTTGTACATATAAAAAGAGTTCAAATAAATGAACTCTTTTATTCTATATAAATGCTTCTACCTTCACTACTATAAGTAACACCCAAGTATGTAACATGATAAGTTATTTGATACCAACCTTTTTGAGAAGTATCTATATCAGATACACTATTCAACGTTTCGTTAGAAACTCTATCTTTAATAGTCATAGTAATGGTACTTTTATCAATAGTTTCAGTAACATCTAACCCGTTTACAATTACTTTAATCGTATTTACACTGACGTCCGGAATAGTACCACCTATACTTATTGTCGGATGAATTTTGCCAATACCCTCTAGAGCTAAAAGTTCAATATCAACTTCAGTAGCAGAACCGGTAATAGCTTTAGTCATACCATTACTAGCATTATCCTTAAATTTACTATATGCACTTTTAACCATAACCTCATTATATCCTGAAGTATTACTAATAGTATAAGTTGTATCAGTTGTAAATCCGACATATTTCAAAGTATCGCCATTTTTTAAATAAATATCAAATCCAAAAGTACCCATATATGTATTGTTGTATTGTAATCTCAAATTGTAATATTTATCTGCATATTTTCCATAATTAGTATTAAAGTAATCTCTCAAATATTCTTCAGTAGAAACTTCTGGAACACCAGGAGAAGTCCAGCTCAAAGTAGCACCACTACTAGTTTCAATAACATTTAAATCAGTAGGATCAGAAAGTTTAGCAAATCTAGGAGAAACTTCAGATGGTTCAGTACCCTTAATAAACAAGTGTGTTTCTACTAAATCATCAGGTGTATACTCACTAGCCAACTGAGCAGGTATAGTTTCAAGTTCAACTTTTACAGAACTTATACCTCCTGGATTAGTAAACTTAGAATTTTTTTCAAATAAATTGTTTAAAAGTACACCTTGAATTTTATTTCTATTGCTTGACGATGAACCCATTGTATTATAGTATTCGCTATATAATTCATCATAACCATACCAGAATGATAAAGTATAATCAGGACTATAAGTTGCTACCCATGAGTCACGTATTGTGCTAGATGGAACACCATATTCTTTAAGAGCCTCATCATCATAACTACTTGTGCCAGTTTTAGTTGCAACCTGTGTACCACTTACTCTTACACTTGAAGGTGTTACATTAAATAGTATGTTAGTTATCATATATGCCGTTTGAGGTGACATTACTTTTTCACGCTTGTGTTTAGGTTCTACAACTTCACCAGTATCTCTATAAACAATTTTAGTTACAGTATATGGTTCAGTGAAATATCCACCATTAGCAAACGCAGAATAAGCACCGGCAAGTTCGGAAGGAGTAACACCATTAAATGCTCCAACTGCATGGGCTTCGTGTAGATATCCATCAGTTGTTTCTGGAGTAATACCTAGAGAAGTAGCAAAATCATATTTTAAATTATTATCTATTGCTTGGAAAGCTTGAAGTGCAATAGTATTTTTACTCTTATATAAAGCATATTTTAAAGTGACTAGTCCTTCGTACTGACTATTCCAGTTCGAAATAACTTGACCACTTGAATAAGCTACATCATTTTCATCAAAGAATGGAGTATAAGTAGACCATTTTAAATATTCAATACCTGGTCCATATTCAAATATTGGTTTAGCAGTAGATCCAGGATGACTATCTATTTCAGTTGCATAGTTAAATCCTAATGCACGATCTTTATTTCTACCAGCACCGACAGCTATCATCGCACCAGTATCATTATCTAGCATACTTATACCAACTTGTATTTTTTCATCTTTAAATTCATAACCTAATTCTTCATTGTAGAATTTATTAATAATATCTTGTTTACCTTTATCAATAGTACTATAAATTTCCATTGAAACATCATAAGGACTAACATCATATTTATTTATTATTTCTTTAACAACAGTATCAACAGCTCCTTGATATTCACTCACAGAAGAAGCACTAGAATTAACTAACAAATCTTTAATATGAGTACTTTTAGCTGTTTCGCATTCTTCTTTAGTTATATAACCATGTCTTAACATCAAATTTAAAACAACATTTTTTCTAGCATCAGCATTATCAGGATAAACATAAGGGTCATATGCAGTAGGAGCCTGGAACAATCCAGCAATCATTGCAGCTTCAGGAAGAGATAAATCACTAACACTTTTGCCAAAATAAACTTGAGAAGCTTGCTCAACACCAAAAGCACCGCTACCTAAAAAAGGTCCGTTTACGTAAAACTCAATAATTTCATTTTTAGTATAATTCTTTTCAACTTTAAATACTGCCATATAAATATCAGTAAATTTTCTTATTATACCTTCAATACCAGTAGAGACATTATCAGTCCATGTATTTTTAACAACTTGCATTGTCAAAGTAGAAGCCCCACCTGCATCAGAATTACCCATAAGTTGACCAACAGATGCTTTCAAAAATCTAAACAAGTCAAAACCATTATGCTGAAAAAATCTAGCGTCTTCAGTTGCAATTAAAGCATCAATGAACACTTGACTTAACTCATCATATGTAACCTTTTCACGTTTTTCAACTGTATCATCACCAACACTAGTACCTAATGTTGCCATTATTTCACCATTAGAGAAATATATAATTGACGCTTCTTTTTCATATAACTTATCTGGATCAAAAGCAGGAGCCTTAAAAATAATATAAGCACCAAATGCAATCACAGCTAGCAAGAAAAGAATAGCCAAACCAGTTATTGCTATTAAAATATAATAACCAACTCTAGAATTTTTCTTTTTCTTTTCTTTTTTAGTTTTCTTAACTTTCTTGCTTTCTCTTTCTTCCTTATCAGCCTTAAGTTTGGCTTTTATTTTACTTCCTTTATTTCTAATCTTATTAAAATTAATTTTATTCTTTAAACTTGTCATAATTCACTCCTTATTAATTCATCAACAATTTTTAGATAATCAATTCTTGGAAAATACTTTTCAGGAATTTTATGTCCGTTACTTTGTATAAACTCAAATGGAATACTTTTTCTATCATTATTATATATATATTCTAGAAGAACTTTACCTTCCAACAAATAAAACGCATTATTCATAAAGATTATTAAAAAAGTAATTCCACCATGCCTAATTATATTATCGATATGATTTAACTGATGCTTTTTAATATTTGAAAGAGGAAAACTAGTTGTACTTTTACACTCCTTTGCATCAAATTCAATATATTTTCCTTTATAAATACCATTATAATCTAGAGTAGACGTATGAGCATAAACAGCCTTATCGATTATAGTAGTCTTCTTACTCCTATAACACACATTAAGCACTTTAATAGGTGTAGGCTTCTTATAAATAACAGCAATATCCTTAGATAAATAATAAGTATTAACGTCATTTATAATATTCTCAAGCCACATTCCGCGGTTACTATAAATTGATTTAGTCTTAATTGCCATTTAGTCCACCTAACTAATTATACTATATTTTTTAGGAAATATCTATTTTACAAACATTTGACAACGGAATAATGTCAAGCAAAAATAATTTGTCTTTTCAAAAAAAGTATGTTAAAATACTAATTGGCTTTAAAAAATAAACACTTTTATGGATTTTATTTACCAGTGCTCATAGAATATGAGTGTAAATATTTAGAAATAAAAGGGTGTAATAACGAAGGGAGAGATTTATATGGCAGTAGTGTCAAAAAGTTATTTATTAGAAGCAGGTGTTCATTTCGGACATCAAACAAAAAGATGGAATCCAAAAATGAAGGAGTACATTTTTACATCAAGAGACGACATTTATATTATTGACTTACAAAAAACAGTTGAAAAACTTGAAGAAGCATACGCCGAATTATTTAAAGCCACACAAAACGGTGGAAAAGTGTTATTTGTAGGTACAAAAAAACAAGCTCAAGAAGCAAGTATTGAAGAAGCAAAAAGATGCAAAGGATATTATGTAACTGAGCGTTGGTTAGGAGGAACACTTACTAACTTTAAAACAATTAAAGAAAGAATCAATAGACTTTCAGAAATTGAAGAACTTGAAAAGAAAGGAACATTAGAACTTTTACCAAAAAAAGAAGCAGCTAAGATTAAAAAAGAATACGACAAACTTAATAAAATATTATGCGGTATAAGAGAAATGAATAGATTACCACAAGCAGTTGTAATCGTAGATCCAAGAGTTGAAATAAATGCAATTAGAGAAGCAAGAAAACTAGGAATTCCAGTATTTGGAATAGTTGATACAAACTCAGACCCAGACGATGTAGACTTTGTAATACCAGGTAACGATGATGCAGTAAGAAGCGTTAAAGTAATACTTGGAGTTTTAGCAAATGCTGTTTGTGAAGCAAATGGTTTACCACTTGACGACTATATAACAGAAGATAGTGAAATTAAGCCAAAAAAGAATGAAAATAAAGTAGAAATAGAAGTTATAGAAAAAGAAGTTGAGTCAAAAGAAAATACTGAAGAAGAAATAGTTAATGAAGAAGTAAAAGCAGAAAAAGAAGAAGTTGACTTAGATAGTATGAAATTAGCTGAATTAAAAGCATTAGCTAAAGAAAAAGGAATAAAAGGCTATTCATCAATGAAAAAAGAAGAATTAATAAAAAAATTAAAGTAAAGAGGTGCTATTATGGAGATAAACGCTAGTCTTGTAAAAGAATTAAGAGAAATAACAGGTGCTGGAATGATGGACTGCAAAAAAGCATTAGTAGAATGCAACGGAGACATCGATAAAAGCATAGATTATTTAAGAGAAAAAGGTATCAGCAAAGCTGCAAAAAAAGCAGATAGAATTGCTGCAGAAGGATTATCAAATATATATATAAATGGTAACAACGCTGTAGTAATAGAAGTTAATTCTGAAACAGATTTCGTAGCAAAAAATGATGAATTTAAAACAATGGTAGACAAAATTGGTAATGCAATTTTAAGTAGTGATGTTAAAACAGTTGAAGAAGCATTAGAATTAAACATTGATGGAACTACAATTAATGATTTAATAGTAAATGAAACAGCTACGATTGGCGAAAAATTAAGTTTAAGAAGATTTGAAAAAATAACAAAAAATGACGATGAAACTTTTGGAGCATACTTACATATGGGTGGAAAAATTTCATCATTAGTTGTAATAAAAGGTGCGAGCGAAGAAGTAGCAAAAGATGTAGCAATGCAAGCAGCAGCAATGCGTCCTGAATATATTGACAAAGACTCAGTTCCTGCTGAAGTAGTAGAACATGAAAAAAACATACTAAAAGAACAAGCATTAAGCGAAGGAAAACCTCAAGAATTTGTTGAAAAAATAATAACAGGTAGACTAGAAAAATTTTATGCTGAAGTATGTTTAGTATTACAAACTTTTGTCAAAGACAGCGATTTAACTATAAGACAATATTTAGATAAAAATAATTCAGATATTGTAGCATTAGTTAGATATGAAGTTGGCGAAGGTATGGAAAAAAGAAATGACAACTTTGCTGAAGAAGTAAGGAGTCAACTAAATAATTAGTGATTAGTCATGAAAAAAAATAGAAAAAAAGGAATGGCAATGCTAGTTGTTGCCATCTTTCTTTTGTTAATAATCATAAACTTTGAGAGTTTAAGAAATACAGATGAAAACCTATTACTTAGTTTTAATAGTTCACACACATCATATAAAAAAGTAAAAGGCGAAGTATTTGACATATTAACTGAAGATGCAGTAATAATATTTACAAGTGATGATACAGAAGCAAAAGAAGCAAAACGAATTTTATATAATGCGGCGGTAATAAATGATTATAGACCAATTTACGAAGTGGATTTAACTGCAGAGGAAATAGAAATAGAACTTGTAGATAATAAAAACATAAATATAACAAAAGAACCAACCGAATTTTACAAAAAACTTTTGAGTGAATTAGGATCATTTTCTGAAGTATATGCTATAAAAAATGATTTTGGAGAGTACATAAATACAGGTTACCAAAAAATATATACACCATTAGTTGTATTTGTAAAAGACGGCAACATTTTATATTCTCTTTACTTAAGTCAAGACGAAGAGATAAGTGATGAAGAGTTAAAAGAAATATATTTATATGGATTTAAATTACTAAATGATGAGAATGCCTAAAAGGCATTTTTTTATTTGTCATAAAAAATGTAAAGTTTAATAAAAAAAACAAAAAAAGCCAAAAAAATATTTACAATAAAAACTAAAAATAGTAATATAGTGGTAGATAGTGGCAAGATGTGGAAGAAAGTGGGGAATGGTAATGTTTATAGGCGAGTTTCATCATAACATAGATGATAAAGGCAGACTCATAATTCCATCAAAATTCAGGTGCGAATTAGGAGAAAAGTTTATAATTACTCGTGGATTAGATAAATGTTTGTTTATATATTCAATGAACGAATGGGAAAACATTACCAAAAAACTTCAAACACTTCCATTCACTAAAAAGGATGCCAGAAATTTTTCAAGATTCTTTTTAAGTGGCGCTACTGAATGTGAATTCGATAAACAAGGTCGAATCCTAATTACCTCACCTTTAGTTCATTACGCCAATTTAGTACAAAAATGTGTAATAATTGGCGTAAATGAACGAATTGAAGTTTGGGATGAAGAAGAATTTAACAAATTCCTAAACGACAACGAAGAGCAGTTTAGTGAAATTGCAGAAAATCTATTTACTCAGGAGTAAAAATGCATATAAGTGTATTATTAAACGAATCAATCGAATCACTAAATATTAAAGGTAATGGGAAATACATAGATGCGACACTTGGTTATGCAGGTCACTCTAGTGAAATCCTAAGGAGGTTAGAAAAAGAGGGGTTCCTTTTCGCCTTTGATCAAGATGAAGAAGCAGTAAAATTTAGCACAGAAAAGCTAAATAAAATTAACAGTAACTTTAAAATCTTTCACACAAATTTTAAAAATATGAAAGAATACATCGACGAAAAAGTTGATGGGATACTATTTGACTTAGGAGTAAGTAGCCCACAACTAGATGAAACAGAAAGAGGATTTAGTTACCACAATGATGCACCATTAGATATGAGAATGGACAAAAGACAAAAATTAACCGCTTACGATGTAGTAAATAATTATAATCTAGAAAAACTTATAAAAATATTTTACGAATACGGAGAAGAAAAATATTCAAGAAATATAGCAAGAGAAATCATAAAAAATAGACCAATAAACACTACATTAGAACTAGCAGAAATAATAAAGTCAAGCGTTCCAGAAAAATATAGAAATAGTGCACATCCAGCAAGAAAAGTATTTCAAGCTATAAGAATTGAAGTTAATCAAGAATTAGAAATACTCGAACAAGCTTTATTAGATGCATTTTCGCTATTAAATAGCGGAGGAAGAATATCAGTAATAACATTTCATTCACTAGAAGACAGAATAGTAAAAAATGTATTTAAAAAACTAACAGAAGAAGATGAAGTTAGCAAAAAATTGCCAACTACAAAAACAAATCAAAAAGCAAAATTAATAACGAAAAAACCAATTATTCCTAGTGAAGAAGAATTAGAAGAAAATAGAAGAAGTAGAAGTGCAAAACTAAGAGTAATTGAAAAAATATAAAGGAGAATAAAAATGGCTAGAAAAAGAGTAATTACATTAAAAGGAGAAAAAGTATTATATGTTTTAATTGGACTATTAATAGTTTTAAACGTCTTAGGTCAATCTTTTTCTATGGCCTTATTAAGTAAAACAAACATTGAAGTTGAAAGCATGAGAACAAAGATAGAAAAGCAAGAAAACTTAAATGCAAGTTTAGAAATGAAAATAAACGAATTAGCATCTCTTGACAATATTCAAAGTGTTGCATACGCATACGGATTAGAGTATAATAATGATAACATTAGAGTAATTGAAGAGTGAGGTGCAATAAATGAGTAAAGCAAGAACCATTAGAATAAATCGCGTTTTTTTGATGGTTGTTGTTTTTTTGTTTGCACTTATAATTGCTAAATTAGTATATGTAGGATTAAGCCCCGTAGTAGATGGAGTAAATATCAAAGAATTTGCAGATAGTAGGAATACAAAAAAAGAAACCATAGTTGCTAATAGAGGAACAATATATGATTCAAATGGAGAAATATTAGCCCAAAACGTAAATAGTTATACCGTCATAGCGTACCTAAGTGAATCAAGAACAACTGATCCAGAAAATCCCTACCATGTTGTAGACAAAGAAAAAACAGCAAAATTACTATCTCCCATAATAAACATGACAGAAGAAAGAATATTAGAACTATTAAATTATGATGCATACCAAGTAGAACTAGGTCCAGGTGGAAGAGGATTAACGGAACTAGTAAAAGAAGAGATAGAAGCATTAGATTTGCCAGGAATAGACTTTATAAAAAGTACAAAAAGATACTATCCAAATGCCGACTTCTTGTCATATACTATAGGATATGCAAAAACAGACGAATCAAACAATGTTATAGGAGAGTTAGGAATTGAACTATACTATAACGAGATACTAACTGGTAAAAATGGTTATAAAGAATACCAATCAGATATGTATGGATACCAAATAGCAAACACTGAACCACTCATAGAAGAAGCAGAAGACGGAAATGACATATACCTAACAATAGATACAAACATTCAAATGTTTATAGAACAAGCGATGAACACATTAACTGAATACGGTGTTGACTGGGCATCAATAAGTATAACAAATGCAAAAACAGGAGAGATATTAGGAATAAGCTCTTCTCCAAGCTTTGATCCAAACATAAAAGACATCGAATCATATTACGATCCATTCGTATCATATACATACGAGCCAGGTTCAACAATGAAGATATTTAGTTTTATGGCAGCAATAGAAAACGGATTATATGATGGAGAAGAATTATATAATAGTGGACAGTTGACGATTGGAGAAGACAAAGTAACAGATTGGAACACATACGGATGGGGAAAAATATCATTCAATCGAGGATTCTATGCTTCCAGTAACGTCGCCGCAACATTACTCGCACAAAGACTTGGAAGAGACAAATTAAAAGACTTTTACGAATCACTAGGATACGGAAAAATAACAGGAATAAATTTGCCCGAAGAACAAACAGGTGTCATAAATTTCAAATATGACATTGAAGTAGCCAATGCGGCTTTCGGTCAAGGAATGAGTGTAACACCAATTCAAATGGTACAAGCACTCACATCATTAGCAAATAATGGAACAGTAATCAAGCCATACATAGTAGATAAAATTATGGACGGAGACGAAATAGTATATGAAGGAAAAAGAGAAGAAGTAAGAAAAGTAGCAAGTCCAGAAACAATAAAACAAGTATTAGAACTAATGAATGGAGTAGTAAATTCAGAAGACAGCATAGCAACAGGAACAAGTTACAAAGTAGATTTTGTCAATTTAGCAGGAAAAACAGGAACCGCGCAGATAGCTAGCTCGAGCGGTGGATACATGACAGGATATTATGACAACATAAGAAGTTTTGCAGGAGTATTTCCATATGAAGATCCAGAAATAATAGTATATGCAGTTGTAAGAAGACTAACAGACACATCACTACTACCAGAATCTGTAAAAGCACTAGTAGAAGATGTATCAACTTATTTAAATATAACTAGCACTGATATAGTAAAAGAAGAAGGGACATACGAAGTAGATAGTTTCATTAACACTATAACTAAAGAAACAAAAGAAGATTTAGAAAACAACGATTTCGAAGTTATTGCAATAGGAGACGGAAGCGTAGTAATAGATCAGTACCCTAAAAAAGGAACCACAATAAATGAGAAAGACAAAATATTTCTACTAACAAACGGGACTAACAAAACATATCCAGATATGACAAATTGGTCGAGAAGTGATGTAACATCATTTGCGAACTTAATAGGGTTATCAGTAACATTTGATGGATATGGTTACGTAAAAAGTATGACGTCAAAAATAGGAGAAACAATAAACCTAAACCAAACATTAAAAGTATCTCTTGAACCAATTTACAATTTAGAAGAGAGTCTAACAGAAAACGACAAAGAATGACAAGAATATAATGTATTCTAGTAATGGTGATATTATGAGAATATATTATATTTTTTTAATAAAAAAAGAAATAGTAGAATTAACCAAAACCAAACCTTACAACCTATATAAAATGTTAGAAAACATATATTTAATGAACAATGACGACATAGTATTAGGATACAAAACATTTGAAAAACTGTGCAAAGTCATAAACAAAAGCAACTTTAGTAAACTTATAAAAGACATAAACAAAGACAATTTAAATTACACATGCTTTAACAATACACATTTATTAAACGATTTCTTTAAAAATGAAACGACCAAATTAATAATAAATAACAGTCACATGAAATTAAAAAGCAATGTAGAATACCCATCATTCTTAAAAGACGTAAAAAACATACCCAATTTATTCGTATGTGATTTTATAAATATGGATTATTTCTACATAAAAGACATATTAGTAGAAGCAAAATAATCGCAAAGAATAATACTTGTAAAAACAACATAAAATTGATAAAATGATAGTGAGGTGACAACACATGTTAATGGATATACTATATATATTAATTGGATTAATAGTAGGTGTAATAATTGGATTTTTAATAGCTAGGCACATTATGAAAAAGCAACTTAAAGAAAATCCGCCAGTAAATGAAGAAATGATAAAAGCACTTATGAGAGGTATGGGAAGAAATCCTAGTCAAAAACAAGTAAATCAATTAATGAAACAAATGAGTAGATTTCAATAATCACTCATTTTTATTTTTTTATCTTTTCTTTTTATAAATTATCATTTAAAATAAACTTTAGGTGAGTAGAATGAAAGATATAAAATTATCTCCTTTAGACATATATCAAGTAATAAACAAAAGCATATTAAACGAAACTGATAAATTAGTTTTAACGATACTTTATATGCCACTTATAGGAAATAACAGCATAACTTTATATCAAACGTTATATAGTGAGTTAAGCCTAAATAATTACATAACTAGAGAACTTTCGCACCATCACTTAATAAGTACCACTGGATTAGGAATTAAAGAACTAACCGAAGCCAGAATGAAACTTGAAGGAATTGGGTTAATGAAAACGTATATAAAAGAAGACGACATAAATAGCTATATTTATGAACTATATAGTCCAATAAGTCCAAATGAATTTTTTAACCATCCAATATTTAATATGGTTTTATTTAACAATATAGGAAAAGAAGAATACAATAGATTAATAAATTATTTTAAAGTTCCAAAGATAGATTTTAAAAATTACACAGATATAACATCCCCATTTGATATGTGTTTTAAAAGTGAATGTTTTACACCACTTGAAATAGAAGAAAATATAATCAAAAAAGAAACATTAAAACTAAATTATGAACTTGATTTTGATTTTGATATTATAATTAAAAGTATTCCAAAAAGCATATTTAACAGCAGATGTTTAAACAAAAGCATGAAAGAATTAATAATCAATTTAGGATTTTTATACGAATTAGACCCACTAACAATGGCAGACTTAATAAAAACAGCTTTAAATGAAAAAGGATGCATAGAAAAAGAAGCATTAAGAAAAAATGTAAGAAAATACTATCAATTTAACAATAGTAATAGATTACCAAGTTTAATTTTTAAAAGTCAACCCGAATACTTAAAAAGTAATAAAACAGATAATACAAATCGTACTAGACTAATAAGAGTATTCGAAAATACAAGTCCTTACCAATTTTTAAGAGCAAAATATAAAGGTGCTAGGCCAACTGACAGAGATATGAGCATACTAGAAAACCTGCTAGTTGACTTAAAACTAAATCCAGCAGTAGTAAATGTACTAATAGATTATGTACTTAAAACCAATAACAACAAACTAGTAAAAGCATATATAGATACAATTGCAGGACAATGGAAGCGAAGTGGAGTAGAAACAGCAAGTGAAGCCATGGATTTTGCTGAAAAAGAACATAAGAAAAAAACAAAAAGCAAAAAAACAATAGAAAAAACACCTGTTTGGTTCAACAAAGAGATAGAAAAAGAAGAAGTGAGCGAAGAAGAAAAAAAGGAATTAGAAGAACTATTAAAGGAGTTTAAATAATGCAAAAAATAAGTAATATGAACAAATACAAAAAGAAAGATTTAACACTAACATTAAGAAAAAGTTTTATGCTGGCATTAAAAGACGAAAAATTTGTTAAATTAGTAAATAGACTAGATGTAGATGAAGAGACATTAATAAAATATACTACAAAACTAGAAAATACAGTTAGTGAACTTAATAATTGCAGCGGATGTAAAGGAATTAGCCATTGCAAAAACAGAGTAACTGGCTATGTAAGCTATCCAGGAAAACAAAATAACGGACTTGTATTTTCATACATTCCATGCAAACATCAAAAAGAACTATCTAAAATAAAAAATACAGTTACATTTTTTGAAACTCCCAAATTTTTAAGAGAAGCAAAAATGAAAGACATATATTTAAATGATAAAAGAAGAATAGAAGTAATAAAATACGCGAAAAAATTTATAGATTCTTATAAAAACGGAGAAAAAATAAAAGGACTATATTTATACGGATCGTTTGGCAGTGGAAAAAGTTACATAATCAACGCATTATTAAACGAATTAGGAAAAGAAGGAGTAATATGTATAAGCGTATACTATCCAAGTCTACTTAAAACATTAAAAGAAGGATTTAAAACAAATTACGAAGAAAGACTAAAAGAGATAATAGAATGTGATGTATTATTATTAGACGACATAGGCGCAGAAAATAATACAGCATGGGCTAGAGACGAAATATTAGGGACAATTTTGCAATACAGGATGGACAATGGTCTACCAACATTTTTTACATCGAACTTAAATTTAGAAGAATTAGAAGAGCACCTTAAAACCACTACTAATAGCACTGATAAAATAAAAGCGAGAAGAATAATAGAGAGAATAAAACAACTTACTGAACCACTAGAATTAGTCAGCAAAAACTTGAGAAAATAAGTTTAATGTGATATAATACATTTTTATAAAAAGGGGTATTGGTTATGGAATTAAAAAATGGTGATCAGTTAAAAGCATATTTGAAAAAAGAATCAAAAAGATTGGGGATTTCAATTAATAGTACGTATAATGCATTTTTTACTAGAAATTTATTAGAAAGTATATCTGGGCTAAATTATGGAAATTTCGTTGTTAAAGGTAGTTTTTCTCAATTAATTCACTCAGGGACAATGTATAGGCCAGTCACTGATATTGATTTAGCAAGCAATAATGAAATTTCAGCTTTAAACCTTTTATATGAATTTTTAAACGGACAAAGTTCATTTATAACATATCAAATTAATAGAGAACCGCGTGTTACATCTCATGGCACTCATAATTTTTCAGTTTATTGTATGTTTGATAGTATTAAACATTCAATTGGAATTGATTTTATGCCAAATTATAATTGCTTATACGAAATTCAATATAAACCAGTTCCCAAAATATTTTTAGGAGATAACGAATTTTATGTTAACACTCCATCATATGAAGAGTATTTAGCAGAAAAAGTTTGTATTGTTGCTGAAAATAATGCGTCTGGAAGAATTTTTAGAGTTAAAGATTTTTATGATATATATAAATTGCATAATGGTAAATATGATTATGAAAAATTTTCTATGTATTTTCAAAAAATGTTAAAAGATAGAAAACGTATTTCTATTGATGATGTCGATGCAAAGCATTTGAATAAAGATCTAATATTAAGAATCCAAGATATGTGGAATAATGTTAAAAGCAATCATGAATTCTTGGATAGTTCGGTAGAACTTGAAGAAGCAGTTTATTATAGTAAAGGCGTTTTAGAAGACCAAATATTAAGGTTAAGGAGGTAATATGGATAAAACATCATTTGATGGCAAAATGAGTATGTTAGTGACAGAAAAGAGGCTTTTAGAAACTAGTTACAAAAGAACAAAGGATGAGGAGGTACAGTTGGAAATAAAAAGAAGAATAATACACATAAGAAGCGAAATGCAAAAATTAAAAAAGGAATATAACGAAAATCCAAATACCTTAGAAGAAATTGAGGGGATAGAATGAGTTATAAAGATGAACTATTTGATTTACAACTTAGAGAGCAAATTTTAAAAGTGGAATTTTACAAAACTAAAGACGAAAAACGAAAAAAAGAAATTAAGGCATTAATTAGTGAAATAAACCGAGCAAAAAATACAATTGAAAAACATCAAACAAAAGCATACAAAAAGGCTGGACTTTATTTTAAATTTTAAGCGTTCATTAAAACAATGGATGCTTTTTAATTGTAAAGGGAGAAGCAACATGATAACAAGATGAAAACGGGACAATATATTTAGTAAGTGAAGATAATGCATTACTAACTATATACAAATTGGTTATTGATGAAATAACTGATGAAGTGCAAATCAAGAGTGTTCAAGATTTATTAAAATCAAATGAAACACTAATAAATTTATATGATATAAATTTATTAGATGGAAATAATTTAGTTGTAAAGTTAGAAAATGGAAATTATCTAATAAATATTAAACTTAAAGATGAGTTAAAAAATTTGAAAACCTACAAATAGTTTATGTAGATGAAAGTAGAGAAATTGCTGAAAGATTAGGTGCAAAAATAGAATATGGATATGTGACTTTTGCTACTATACACTTAAGTACCTATGGAATTGTAGCATTGGGTAAAGTGGAAAATCCACAAAGAAATGATATTATCATAGCGTATATAATTATAATAATATGTGTTGTTAGGGGAATAGTAGGGTCAGCTTTATATATAAAATTTATAAAGAAAAAAAGATTTAATTAAAAAAACTGCTCAAAAAAAATACTTGACTGAATATAATTAATGTAGTATGATTATTTTGCTTTGAGTTTTCGCGAGAAAACTTAATAAAAATACAAAATATGATACACCAGGATGTGTGTATAAGAAGGGAGAAATTATATGCCTACAATTAACCAATTAGTTAGAAAGAAAAGAGGACAAAAAGTAAGAAAAAGTAAAAGTCCAGTATTAGGAATGGGATTTAATACTAAAGATAGAAAAAGAACAAATTATGCTTCACCACAAAAACGTGGAGTATGTACACGTGTAGGAACAAAAACGCCAAAAAAACCAAACTCAGCACTTAGAAAATATGCACGTGTTAAATTAAGTAATAACTACGAAGTAACATGCTACATTCCAGGAGAAGGACACAATTTACAAGAGCACAGTGTAGTACTAATTAGAGGCGGTCGTGTAAAAGACCTAATTGGAGTACGTTATCACATTGTACGTGGAACATTAGATACAGCTGGTATAGATGCAAGAAGACAAGGTAGAAGTAAATACGGAACTAAAAAACCAAAAAGTAATTAATAGAAAGGAGAATTACAATGCGTAAAAAAAGAGCAGAAATAAGAGAAGTATTACCAGATCCAATTTATAATTCAAAAGTAGTAACAAAACTAATAAATAGAATTATGATAGGTGGTAAAAAAGGAACAGCACAAACAATATTATATGATGCATTTAATATTGTAAAAGAAAAAACTGGTAAAGATCCAATGGAAGTATTTGAACTTGCATTTGAAAATATCAAGCCATCACTAGAAATAAAAAGTAGACGTATTGGTGGAGGTAACTATCAAGTACCAGTTGAAGTAAGAAAAGAAAGACAGCAAGCATTAACATTACGTTGGTTAGTGCAATATGCAAAAAATAGAAATGGCAAAGGAATGGCAGAAAACCTTGCTGACGAAATAATTGATGCTTCAAACGGAGTAGGTGGTGCAGTTAAAAAACGTGAAGATACACACAAAATGGCAGAAGCTAACAAAGCATATGCTCATTATAGATGGTAAGAAGGGAGAAAATATATGGCGCGTGACGTATCGTTAGACAAACTTCGTAATATAGGAATAATGGCACATATTGATGCCGGAAAAACTACATTTACTGAACGTGTTCTTTTCCATACAGGAATTACACATAAAATTGGAGAAACTCACGATGGTGAATCTCAAATGGACTGGATGGAACAAGAAAAAGAGAGAGGTATAACTATTACAAGTGCAGCTACTACAGCACATTGGAAAGGTTATAGATTAAATATAATAGATACACCAGGGCACGTAGACTTCACAATAGAAGTAGCGCGTTCATTAAGGGTATTAGACGGAGCGATAGCTTTAATAGATGCTCAAGCTGGTGTTGAAACACAAACTGAACAAGTTTGGAGACAAGCAAACGAATGGAAAGTTCCAAGAATGATATTTGCTAACAAAATGGACAAAATGGGAGCAGATTTTAAATACAGTTTAAACAGCATTAAAGAAAGATTAAGCGAAAAATCAGCACCTATTGAGTGGCCAATTGGAGCAGAAGACAATTTCAATGGAATAATCGATTTAGTTTCATTAAAAGCTTACAAATATAATGGTGAACAACACGAAGAACCAGAAGAAATAGAAATACCAGAAGATTTAAAAGACGAAGTAATGGAAAAGAGAAACGAACTTATAGAAGCAGTTGCAGACTTTGATGACGAATTAATGGAAAACTACTTAGAGGGAAAAGAAATTACTGCTGAAGAACTTAAAAAAGCAATCAGAAAAGGCGTTTTAAGCGTAGAATTCTTCCCTGTAATGTGTGGAACAGCATTAGGAAACATTGGAGTAAAACTAGCACTTGATGCAGTACTTGATTATTTACCAGCACCTACTGATATTGAAGCAATTAAAGGTGAAGATATGAAAGGTAATCCAATCGAAAGAAAAGCAAGTGACTCTGAACCATTCAGTGCATTAGCATTTAAAGTAATGAACGACCCATTTGTAGGAAACCTAACTTTCTTTAGAGTATATTCTGGTACATTAAAAAGTGGAAGTTACGTAATGAATTCTACAAAAGGAGAAAAAGAAAGAATTGGACGTATTTTACAAATGCATGCCAACCAAAGAAAAGAAATTAGCGAAGTATATGCAGGAGAAATCGCTGCTGCAGTAGGATTAAAAGATACCACAACAGGAGACACATTATGTGCTGAAAATAATCAAGTAATTCTAGAAAAAATGGAATTCCCTGAACCTGTTATTCAATTAGCAATTGAACCAAAAAGTAAAAATGACCAAGAAAAAATGGGAATTGCATTACAAAAATTAGCAAAAGAAGACCCATCATTTAAAGCTAGTACAGACCATGAAACTGGTCAAACATTGATAGCTGGAATGGGAGAACTACATCTAGAAGTATTAGTTGATAGAATGAGAAGAGAATTTGATGTAGAAGCAAACATTGGTAAACCACAAGTTGCATACAGAGAAACATTAACACAAGCTGGAGAATGTGAAGGAAAGTACATCAAACAATCAGGTGGACGTGGACAATACGGACACGTTTGGGTTAAATTTGAACCAAACAAAGACAAAGGCTACGAATTTGTTGATGAGGTTGTAGGTGGAGTTGTACCTAGAGAATACATAGGAGTTGTAGATAAAGGTTTACAAGAAGCACTTCAAGGAGGTCTATTAGCAGGATATCCTATGATAGACGTTAAATGTACATTATTTGATGGATCATACCATGACGTCGACTCATCAGAAATGGCATTTAAAATAGCCGCTAGCATGGCACTTAAAGAAGCTAAAAACAAATGTAAACCAGTACTACTAGAACCAATTATGAACGTAAGTGTAGTTGTACCAGAAGAATTTATGGGAACAGTAATGGGAGACCTTACAAGTAGAAGAGGTAGACCACTTGGAAATGAAAGTAGAGGTCGTGACTTAGAGATAAGAGCAATGGTTCCACTTTCAGAAATGTTCGGTTATGCAACAAGTTTAAGAAGTAACACACAAGGTAGAGGTACTCACCAAATGATATTTGATCATTACGAAGAAGTACCAAAAAATATTGCTGAAGAAATTATAAAAAGAAATAGTGTTCAGTAATCAAAAAAATGATAATAATACTTGCAAAAATTAGAAGTATTAGATAAAATTATATATGTAATTAAAAAAAGGAGGAAATTAAAAAATGGCAAGAGAAAAATTTGATCGTTCAAAACCACATGTTAATATTGGTACTATTGGACACGTTGACCATGGTAAAACAACGTTAACAGCTGCAATTACAAAATATTTTGGTGATTTCGTTGATTATGCTGATATCGATAAAGCACCAGAAGAAAGGGAAAGAGGTATAACTATTAATACTGCTCACGTTGAGTATGAGACTGAAAATAGACACTATGCTCACGTTGACTGTCCAGGACACGCAGACTATGTAAAAAACATGATTACAGGTGCTGCACAAATGGACGGGGCAATTCTAGTTGTTAGTGCAACAGATGGACCTATGCCTCAAACAAGAGAGCACATCTTATTATCACGTCAAGTTGGTGTACCAAGAATGGTAGTTTTCATCAACAAATGTGATATGGTAGATGATCCAGAATTACTAGATTTAGTAGAAATGGAAGTAAGAGACTTACTTACTGAATATGAATTCGATGGAGACAACACTCCAATTATAAGAGGTAGTGCATTAAAAGCACTTGAAGGAGATCCTGAAGCAGAAAAATCTATAAGAGAATTAATGGCTGCAGTTGATACTTGGATTGAAACTCCACAAAGAGATACTGACAAACCATTCTTAATGAGTATAGAAGACGTTTTCACAATCACAGGACGTGGAACAGTTGTTACTGGTCGTGTTGAAAGAGGAAGACTAAATCTAAACGAAGAAGTTGAAATCGTTGGAATTAAACCAACACAAAAATCAGTTGTTACAGGAATCGAAATGTTCAGAAAACAACTTGAATATGCTGAAGCAGGAGATAATGCAGGTGTATTACTTCGTGGAATTAACCGTGAAGATGTTGAAAGAGGACAAGTTCTTGCAAAACCAGGAACAGTTACTCCACACAAAAAATTTAAAGCAAGCGTATATGTATTGTCTAAAGAAGAAGGCGGAAGACACACTCCATTCTTCAGTAACTATAGACCACAATTCTACTTCAGAACTACAGATGTTACTGGTGTAATCGAATTACCACAAGGAACTGAAATGGTAATGCCAGGTGACAACGTAGATATGACAGTTGAATTAATTACACCAATCGCTCTTGAAAACGGAACTAAATTCTCTATAAGAGAAGGTGGACGTACAGTTGGTGCTGGTGTAGTTTCAGAAATTATCGAATAATACATTTTAAAAAGTGCGATTTCATCGTACTTTTTTTATTGACAAAAAATACAAATATTTGCAATTTTTAATATTTATGATATACTAAAAATATAATAAGAGGTGAAATAGATGACTAACAATTACTTTACTATATGTAGTTTATTTTATATAGTCACTATTTGCATCGCTTTTTTTATAAAAGAAAGAATAAATTCAACTGAAACAAATATATACAAATACATAATATTAACTAATTTATTTACTGTTATAACTGCAATAATATGTTTCTTCACAATTAAATATTATGAAATTATTCCATTTATAAACATGATAGTTTCAAAGACATTAATTGTATTAATGTTTAGTTTTCATGTATTTTTAACAGCATATATTTATTATATCTCATCTAAAAATGTAAATAAAAATAAGAAAAGTTATGTTTTTGAAATACAAATAGCATTATTATTTTATATGATATCTGTGCTTTTAATATATGCTTTACCTCTTTATTACCACAATGACAATAATGTTATATATTCATACGGTCCAAGTGCAAACGTAACTTATATATCAACCATAGTAATATTTGGATTTTGGATTTATTGTTTAATTAAAGATAGAAAAAACTTTAAAGATAAAAAGTATTGGCCGTTTTTTGTATTTATGATTTTAAGTATTATATGTGTTATAATACAAAAATTATATCCAGGTATTTTAGTTTTAACTGCACTTGAAACATTTATATGTGTAATAATGTACTTTACTATAGAAAATCCTGATGTAAAATTAATTAAAGAATTAAATTTAGCAAAAGATCGGGCAGAAAAAGCCAACAGTGCAAAAACGGATTTTTTATCTAACATGTCACACGAAATAAGAACGCCATTAAATGCTATAGTAGGATTCAGCGAAACACTATCAAGAGAAAATGTACCAAGTGAAATAAAAGAAGAAGTCAAAGACATACTAATGGCAAGCGATAACCTATTAGAAATAGTAAATGGAATATTAGATATATCAAAAATAGAAGCAGACAAACTAGAAATAATTAATACACCGTATAATTTTAATAAAATAATAGATGAACTAGCAGCATTAACAAAGTCAAGAATAGGAGACAAACCGATTGAATTTATAGTAAAAAAAGACGAATCGATACCAGAATATTTATATGGTGACAGTGGAAGAGTAAAGCAAGTAATACTAAACCTACTTACAAATGCAGCAAAATATACACTCGATGGAAGAATAACATTTACCATAAGCAGTATAATAAAAGGAGATGCAATAAGATTAATATTCAGCGTAGAAGACACTGGAATAGGAATTAAGGAAGACAAAATAGACAAATTATTTGGAAAATTTGAAAGATTAGGAGTAGAAGACGAAATAACTATAGAAGGAACTGGTCTTGGACTAGCCATTACAAAAAAACTATTAGACTTAATGCATGGAAAAATAGTCGTTCAAAGTACATATGGTGAAGGAAGTAAATTCATAGCCTATATAGATCAATTAATAGTAAAAGACACAACTGAAATAAAAAATAAAGAAATGAATACAGTAGTTGACATAAACGTAAATTTTGCAAACAAAAAAATACTATTAGTTGACGATAACGAACTAAACATAAAAGTTGCAAAAAGACTTTTAAAAAATTATAATTTAGATATAGAAGATGTAATGAGTGGACAAGCGTGCATTGATAAGATAAAAACAGGAAACAAATATGATTTAATATTATTAGACGATATGATGCCAAAAATGAGTGGAAAAGATGTTATCAAAATTTTAAAATCAGATCCAGATTTCAAAATTCCAGTTATAATGTTAACAGCAAATGCTTTAACTGGTATGAAAGAAGAATACATTAATTTAGGATTTGATGGGTACTTAGCAAAACCAATTGATAGAAAAGAAATGCTAAAAATATTAAAAAAATATTTAGGATGAAAGGTGAGTGTATTATGAGAGATGTAAACAAGTTAAAAGAAAATGGAGTTAATGTTGATAAAAGCCTAGAATTATTTGGAGACATGGAAATGTATGATGCGACATTGATTGATTTTTTAGAAGGAGTAGATGAAAAACTAAAAAACTTAGAACACTGCAAAGAAAATGCTGATATGGTTAACTATGCAATATATGTACATTCATTAAAAAGTGATGCTAGATACTTAGGATTTGAAAAATTACAAGATTTAGCATATCAACAAGAGATGAAAAGTAAAGCAAATGACATCATGTTCATATATGATCATTACGATGAGCTTATGGAAGAGGCACATAGAGTAATTGACTTAGTTAACGATTACCTCGGTAAAGAAAAAGAACAGGTAGAAAAACCAGATTTTATTATAAAAGATAAAGCAATACTCGTTGTAGATGATTCAGACATGATAAGCAGATTTATAAAAAAAGTATTTAATAACGATTATGAAGTCTACACAGCAAGTGATGGAGCAGAGGCAATAAAATTTTTAGAAGAAAATAGGGACAATACAAAAATAAAAGCAGCACTAATAGATTTAAATATGCCAAACGTAAATGGTTTTGAGTTATTAGACTATTTTATTAAAAATCAATTATTTATAAAAATCCCAGTTTCTATAATAACTGGAGTTGATGATAAAGAGACAATAGAAAAGGCGTTTCAATATGGGATAGTAGATTTATTAACTAAACCATTTAATGAAAGAGATATTAAAAGAATTGTAGAAAAAACAATTAATTATAATATATAATGTAAATTAATTATAGTATTATATATTTATATTGACTATATAAAAAAAAGAGTGGTATAATTTACTCAGATAGAAAATAAGAAAGGATGGTATATTTATATGAAGAAAAACAGTAAGAAAGGGTTTACTTTAGTAGAATTAATTGCGGTTATTGCAATATTATCTATATTGTTAGTATTGGCATTACCACAAGTACTAGAATTATTTAATGATTCAAGAGAAAGTGCATTTATTACACAAGTTCAATCTATTTATAGAGCAGCTGAAGAACAATATGTATCTGATCAATTATTACCGAGTGCTAGTTCTACATCAGTTTCATATTGTAAATCTTCTAGTGGTTCTGGAACATCTAGTACTTTAAACATAAGTAACGATGATGTTTATTATGATATTGAGTTTAATTCAGAAGGTCAAATAACTAAAATAATAGTAACAGATGGTAAATATTCTTATACTAATAATTCAAGTAGTGCAATTAAAATAGGCGACATTAAAGATGTAGATGAAGATATCGCCACTATAACTTGTCCTACAGAATAAAAATTTTGCAAAATTAATGTTTTAAACTTAAAAAAATACAATACTTTAATCTATTGTATTTTTTTAAGTTTTGATAAAATATAAAAAACATTTTTCAAATATGTTATATGTATAAATTGCTAAACAAAATTGTATTCTAACAATATAAAATAGTAAATTTTTGGAGTAAAAGTAATTTTATGAATAAAATAAACTTCCAAATGAAAATTAGTGTTAATATTTTATGTCTGTAATTGCAATTGACATTAAGAAAAATAAAAAGTATAATTTAATTTAGAGTAGGTGCCATGTGAAAAATAGATTATATTTAATAATTGTTTTAATAGTTTTGTGTTTAATTTTAAGTATATGTGGAACATATGCTTGTTTTAGTACAAGAATTGAAAGTACAGAGGGAAAAGTGACATTAGTCACAGATGAACTTAAGTTAATTTATACTGATACTTTAGGAATGAATGATTTATCAATACAACCAGGTTGGAGTGTGACTAAAACATTTACAGTAGAAAATACAACAAATGAAGAAAAATATTATAAAATAGTATGGAAAAACTTAGTTAATACTTTTGTAAATATTGATAATTTAACAATAACAATTAATAGCACAAACGGTGGGGGAAAATTAAGTAAAAGCTCTGTTAAAAGCAGTAGTCTTCCAGGAAATTATGACATAATTTCAAGCGTTGCTATTGCAGGAAAAACTATACAAGAGTATACAGTTACATTTGAATATGGAAATACAATTGTGGATCAAAGTGCAGATATGGGTAAAACATTTAGTGGAAGCATAGAAATAGAAGCATTAGAAAGCGAATACACGGAAGCATATTTGTATGCACAGGTGTTAGAAGATAACCCAAATGTAGAAACAAGGACAGATTTTAGTACAATATTTACAGAGAGTAACAATGGAAACACAATATATAAAGCAAGTGGCCAAGACGGAAAAGACACATACTACTTTGCGGGACAAGTAACAAATAATTACGTAAAATTTGCTGATAAGTACTGGAGGATAGTAAGAATAAACGAAGATAATAGTGTACGTCTAATATATGCAGGAACAAGCGCAACAGATACAGCAGCATTTATAAGTACAAGTCAAGTATATAACTCAAGCTATAATAATAGTGCATATGTAGGATATATGTATACGGCAAGCGAACAATATGGAACAGGAACAAATAGCTCAATAAAAACAACAGTAGATAACTGGTACACAAGTAACTTGAATAGTTACTCAGGATATATAAATAAGACAGCAATATACTGTAACGATAGAACAGTGGCAAGTGGAACATGGAGTGCAACAGGAAGTACATTCTACTATGCTGCATATGCAAGATTATATATAAATAAAACACCAACGTTTGTATGTAGTAATGCAAATGACAAATTCACAGCAAGTACAAGTACGGGAAACGGAAAACTAACATATCCAATAGGACTAATAACAGCAGACGAAATAAGCTACGCAGGTGGATTGTGGGCAACAACTAACTTAAACTATTATATAGCCCAGAACGTATCGAGTGGAGCATCGTGGTGGTGGACAATGAGTCCGAGCTACTGGAATGGCAACTACGCTCGCGTGTTCATCGTGGGTGGGTCTTCTTACACTGGCTACTTGAGCTACGACTGGGTCAGCAACACGTACGGCGTGCGTCCCGTAATTTCTCTGAAATCTTGTGTTCTCGCATCTGGAGGAGATGGAACGGCAAGTGATCCATATACAGTAAGTTTGACGGATGAATGTGCTAATGTAGAAAATGAGATACTAGAAGAAAATACAGTAAGAGTAAGTGCAACAACAAATGATACAAGCATGGCTTCAGTCAATGCACCAAGTTCAGTAATAATAAATAGTGGAAGTTCACATACATTTACACTTACAGTAAAAGACGGATATGAATATGAAAGCGTAACAGGATGTAATGGGGTATTTGATACAAACACAAATAAATTAACAGTAAGCAATGTAACGAGTAATACAACATGTCAAGTTAACTTTAAATCAAACAACCATACAGTAAATATGAATGTAAGTGGTGGAACAATAAGTCCAACGAGCGCAACAGTGAGTCATGGCTCAAGTAAGACATTTACTGTAACAGCAAGCACAGGATATACAACAACAGGAGCAACAGTAAGTTGTACAAATGGAGTAAGTGGAAGTATAAGTGGAAGCACAGTAACAGTAAGTAATGTAACGAGCAATACAACATGTACAGTAACATTACCATCAAAGACATATACAGTAAGTGCAACAACAAATGATACAAGTATGGCAACAGTAAATGCCCCTGCATCAGTATCAGTAAATAACGGAAGTTCACATACATTTATATTCACAGTAAAAACAGGATATGAGTATGAAAGTGTAAGTGGATGTAATGGGGTATTTGATACAAGCACAAATAAATTAACAGTAAGTAATGTAATAAGTGATACAACATGTCAGGTAAACTTCAAAGCCAAGACATATACAGTTACTATGAGTGGAAGCGGAGGAACAATAAGTCCAACGAGCGCAACAGTGAGTCATGGCTCAAGTAAGACATTTACTGTAACAGCAAGCACAGGATATACAACAACAGGAGCAACAGTAAGTTGTACAAACGGAGTAAGTGGAAGTATAAGTGGAAGCACAGTAACAGTAAGTAATGTAACAAGCAACACAACATGTCAAGTTAACTTTAAATTAAAGACATATACAGTAAGTGCAGCACCAAATAGTACAACATATGCAACAGTAAGTGCCCCAAGTTCTGTATCAGTAAGTCATGGGGGAAGTCATACATTCACATTTAGTGTAAAAACAGGATACCAATATAGTAGTTTAAGCAATTGTACTGGAGGAAGTTATAATACAAGCACAAATAAATTAACAGTAAGTAATGTAACAAGTAACAGGTCATGTACTGTAAACTTTAAAGCGCTAAGCCCATTATATGCGCAAGTGTTAGAAGATAATCCAAATGTAAGTACAAGGAGTAGCTTTAGTAGTATATTTACAGCAAGTAATAATGGAAACACAATATATAAAGCAAGCGGGCAAAACAATAAAACTACATATTATTTTGCAGGGTCTGTAACAAATAACTATGTAAAATTTGCTAATAAGTACTGGAGAATAGTAAGAATAAATGAAGATAATAGTGTTCGATTAATATATGCAGGAACAAGTGCAACAGATACAGCTGCATTTATTAGTACGAGCCAAGCATATAACTCAAGTTATAATAATAGTGCATATGTGGGATATATGTATACAAAAAGTCAGCAATATGGAACAGGGACGAATAGTCCAATAAAGACAGTATTAGATAACTGGTACACAAGTAACTTGAATAGTTATTCAGGGTATATCAGTAAGACGGCAATATACTGTAACGATAGGACGGTAGGAAGTGGAAGCTGGAGTGCAACAGGAAGTACATTCTACTATGCTGCATATACAAGATTAAATACAAATAAAACACCAACATTTGCATGTAGTAATTCTAATGATAGATTTACATCGAGTACGACAACAGGAAACGGAAAGCTAACATATCCAATAGGACTAATAACAGCAGATGAGATAAGTTACGCAGGGGGATTATACGGAACAAATAACTCAAACTATTATATATTCCAGAACGCATCGAGTGGAGCACGTTACTGGTGGACAATGAGTCCGGACCTCTGGAGTAGCCCCAACAGCACCGCTTTCGTGTTCATGGTGGGTGGGGCTACTCGCACTGGCTACTTGGACAGCAACTACGTCTACGTCACGTACGGCGTGCGTCCCGTAATTTCTCTTAAAGCTTGTGTTCTTGCCTCTGGAGGAAGCGGAACTGCAAGTGATCCATATACAGTAAGCTTGGCGGATGGGTGTGCTAATGTAGAAAATGAGATATTAGAAGAAAATACAGTAAGAGTAAGTGCAACAACAAATGATACAAGTATGGCAACAGTAAATGCTCCAAGTTCAGTATCAGTAAGTCATGGAGGAAGCCATAAATTTACATTTAGTGTAAAAACAGGATACGAATATAGTAGTTTAAGCAATTGTACAGGAGGAAGTTACAATAAAAATACAAACACATTAACAGTAAGTAATGTGACAAGTAACAGGTCATGTATTGTAAACTTTAAAGCAAAAACATATACAATAAGCTTTAATGCTAGAGGAGGAACAGGAGGGCCAACAACTGTAACAAAGACACATGGAGTGACTTTAACACTACCTACAACAAAACCGACAAGAAGTGGATACACATTTGTAGAGTGGAATACGAAATCAGATGGAACAGGTACAGCATATGCCCCAGGAGCATCATATACAGGAAATGCAAATGCGACATTATATGCAAGATGGTTAGGGGCAAATACTTATACAGTACAAGCAACAAGTACAAATGCAGGGTGGTATGATAAATGGACAAGTGACTGGTATAATAACTATTACGCAGCGGATCATGAAAGAGTTGGAATGTCATCAACAGGAATACCATATGCAATAAATATATTATTTGATCTCGAACCATACAAGAATAAAGAGATAACAAAAATACTATTATATATATATGTAATAGATGAAGCAACATGGCAATTTAGTATAGATCATAAATATAATAACACAGCGACAGGCAATTATAAGTCACAAGCGTGGGCAACAGTAGGATATAATTATAGTGGAGTAGGATCTACAAAAAGGAAGTATGTATATAGAAGTGACACAGTAGAAGGATGGAATGCGATAGATTTAACGGAATATGGATTACCAGATTATGGATACGTACTAGGCCCATATAGTTCAAATGTAACAAACTACTGGAGAATAAGTAGAACAGCAAGTAGTGGAGGGAAACCATACTTAGTTATAACAGTAAAAGAAGAAGTATAAAAAATAACTGGATGCTGTAAAAATGTTTGATGTAGAAATTTAAATGTTTATATAATAAACTTTGTCTACAATGGAAAAAGCATATAAATTATATGTTATCATTGCTAGATAAAATAAATTTTAATATAATTATAAAATATATTACTTGGGTTGTCTTATATCATGATTATTTTATGATAGCTTATTTGACACAAAGAAGTAAGTAAATTAATGTCCCAGATAATTTATTAGATTTTTATGAAGTCACGGGCAACCCAAGTATAAACACAATACTAATAAATGTTTATTTACGTGAAAAACTCTACTTATAAAAATATTAACAAATATAATGATATATGTTTGATAAATGTGGCTGAGAAACAAAAAATATAATGGTAAACTCATATTTGAAAAATACTAGTTCATATTTTAGAATTTAAAAAGCGTATAGTTTAATAAATAATATAACAAGTAGCGAAATAAATAATGTAAGTATAAGAAGCAAACATAGTACAATAATTACAGCATGTAATAATGGAAACACAATATATAAAGCAAGCGGGCAAAACGGTAAAACAACATATTATTTTGCGGGAACTGTTACAAATAACTATGTAAAATTTGCTAATAAGTACTGGAGAATAGTAAGAATAAACGAAGATAATAGTGTACGTTTAATATACGCAGGGACAAGTGCAACAGATACAGCAGGTTTTATAAGACTAGCCGCAGAATACAACACCAATTATAAGAATAGTTCGTATGTGGGATATATGTATACTGTAGGGGAACAACATGGAACAAGTACAAATAGTAATGTAAAAGCTATAGTAGATAATTGGTATGTAAGTAATCTAAATAGTTATGATAATTATATAAGTAAAACTGCAATATATTGTAATGACAGAACAGTAACAGAAGGTAGTTGGTTCGCAACTGGTTCAGAAGAAATGTTATATAGTGCGCACACAAGGTTTGATAAATATGCACAACCATCATATGTATGCAGCAATGCAAGTGATAGGTTTACAGTAAGTACGAGCACGGGTAATGGAAAACTAACGTATCCAATTGGATTAATAACTGCAGATGAGGCATATTATGCTGGTGGCGGATTTTACAACAGGAATTCTAATTATTATTTAGTTCAAAATGCTTTAAATGCAGAGGCATCATGGTGGACAATGACACCGAATAATTATTGGACACAAGGTAGCGGAGCAGGCGTATTTTATATAGGAGTATCTGAAATTGGAACTATAAGGGATGCGGGTGTATATCTTGATTATTTTTCAGTTAGACCTGTAATTTCGCTTAAATCATGTGTGACGGTATCTGGAGGAAATGGAACGGCAAGCAACCCATATACAGTAAATATTACTACTGCATGTTCAAATAGTGAAAATTAAACAACTATGCTAATATTTATGGTAATTCCTTTCAAAAATCACATTTGAAAGTGATTTTTGCATTAAATTAAATTTTGGGACTATTTTAATAAAAGGGAATTTTTTTGCTTGTTTCAACAAAGCAACCAAAATGTTAACAACGCTAACGTGTTTAACGTAAGTGATCACTAGCATTAGAAATTTGAACAATGGCTAATTTAACAACACGAATAAAATGTGTCCTATAATATTCTTTTAATGAATATCAAATTTATTACAACAATTATGGTACGATAAATTTTAATAAAATAAGTGAAGTTTTATATGAAAACTATGAGAAATAAAACATGTAATTGTCAATACTAATATCAAAACTAAAAATTTGTTAAAGTTAAAATCTGATATTTTAAATCAGATTTTTTAGATATAAAATTAGCACTTGCATATTGACATTGCTAATGCATAATATTATAATATGTTTAGCACTTGTGAATAATAAGTGCTAAAGGGGAGAGAATATGATTGGAGATAGACAAAAAAATATCTTGAAATCTATTGTTGAAGAGTACATTAAAACTGCTAGACCAGTTGGATCTAAAAGTTTATGTAAGAAGTTTAAGTGTTCTAGTGCTACTATTAGAAATGATATGCTTAATTTGGAGGAACTAGGGTACTTGGAAAAACAACATATCTCTTCTGGACGTATACCTTCTGAAAAGGGTTATAGATACTATGTAGACTATTTGATGGAACCAAAGAAAATAAGTGGCGAAGATATGTTAAAGCTTCAAACTATATTTTCTAATAATGAACTTAATTTGAGTTCTGCCATTGAAAAGAGTCTTGAAATTATTAGTGATATTACAAATTACACGTCTGTTGTACTTGGTAAAGCTTCAAGTGATAATAATTTACAAAAAGTTGAACTTATACCAATTACTGAAGAAACTCTTGTTGCAATTGTTATTACTGATAAAGGTATTGTTGAAAATAAACAAGTTAATTTATCTGAACGAGTTGATATGGGTGAAATTACTAAAACAAGTGAAATACTTAATAAAATGCTTGTTGGAACTCCTATTGATGAAGTAAGTAGTAAACTTGAATTTGAGATTAAACCTATTATTGGTAACTATGTTAAGAATTACGAAGTTTTATATAATGCATTTTATGAAGCATTCAGTAATTTTGCAACTAAAGAATCTGTTAAATGGCGTGGTAAAGCTAATATATTAAAACAACCGGAATTTTCTAATGTCGACGATGTTAAAAACATTGTAAGTAAATTTGAAAGCAAAGAAGTAGTGAATAAAATTGAAGGTACAGACGATGAGGTTAAGATATATATTGGCAAAGAAAGTGAACTTGATGATAATGTTACTGTAATTAAAACTAAAATTAGACTTAATGGTGAAGATATGTCTATTGCTGTTATTGGACCTAAAAGGATGGAATACGGTAAAGTCGTAACAATGCTAGAGTATATTAAAGACAACTTAGAGAAGAAAGGATAGGTTATGGAAAAGACTAAGAATAAGAAATGTAAGTGTGAAGATAATTCTAAAAAAGAATGTGAATGTAAAGAATGTCATTGTGATGAAAAAGATTTAAAATTAAAAGAAACAGAAGACAAGTTACTTCGTTTACAAGCTGAATTTATGAATTATCAAAATAGACGTGAAAAAGAACTCGAAACTTTGTTTAAATATGAAGGCGAAAATATCATTAAAGAAATATTAAAAGTCGTTGATAATTTTGAACGTGCGATTAGTATGGATGATGACGATTTAAGTGATGAAGTTAGTAAGTTCTTAAGTGGGTTTAAGATGATTTATACTTCTTTAGTTAATATGCTTTCTGAGTTGGAAGTTACTGAAATAGAAGTAGATGGTAAAGAGTTTGATCCAACTATTGCTGAAGCAGTGCTCGTTGAAGAAGATAAAACTAAACCTGCTAATGTAGTACTAGAAGTATTACAAAAAGGATATAAATATAAAGATAAAGTAATTAGACCAGCGATGGTTAAAGTTAATAAATAAGAAAGGATTGATAAATTATGAGTAAAATTATAGGAATAGATTTAGGTACAACTAACAGTTGTGTAGCTGTACTAGAAGGGGGTAAAGCTAACGTTATTACAAATGCTGAAGGAGAAAGAACAACTCCAAGTGTTGTTTCATATAAAAATGGTGAAATAAAAGTTGGAACTGTTGCTAAAAATGAAGCAATTACTTCTTCAGATGTTGTGAGAAGTAATAAAAGATATATTGGTACTGACCATAAGTTTAAAGTAAATGGTAAAGAAGTGTCATCAGTTGAAGTAAGTGCACAGATACTTATGAAACTTAAGAAAGATGCAGAAGCATATTTAAATGATAAAGTTACAAAAGCAGTTATTACTGTTCCAGCATATTTTAATGATGCTCAAAGACAGGCAACTAAAGATGCTGGTAAAGTTGCTGGACTTGAAGTTGAGAGAATTATAAACGAACCAACTGCTGCTGCTATTGCATATGGTATTGATAAACAAGATAAAAATCAAAAAATTCTTGTATATGACTTAGGTGGAGGAACATTTGATGTTAGTGTTCTTGAAATTGGTGACGGTGTTTATGAAGTACTTGCAACTGCAGGTAATAATAAATTAGGTGGAGATGATTTTGATGAGAGAATTATTGATTACCTAGTTAGTGAGTTTAAGAAAGAAAATGGTATTGATTTATCTCAAGATAAAATGGCATTACAAAGACTTAAAGATGCAGCTGAAAAAGCTAAAAAGGATTTGTCTAGTGCAGTTACAACTAATATAAGCTTACCATTTATAACTCAAGGTAGTGCTGGACCTTTACACTTAGAAAAGAGTTTAACACGCGCTAAATTTGAAGAATTGATTAGTGATTTAGTTGAATCAACTAAAAAACAAGTTCAAGATGCTTTAAAAGAAGCTAAATTGAGTTCTAGTGAACTTGATAAGGTATTACTTGTTGGTGGATCAACACGTATTCCATGTGTTCAAGAATTAGTTAAAAAGGAAACTGGTAAAGAACCAAGTAAAGAAGTTAACCCAGATGAAGTTGTTGCTATGGGTGCTGCTATTCAGGGTGGAGTTCTTACTGGTGAAGTAGATGACTTGGTATTATTAGACGTTACACCACTTAGTTTAGGTATTGAAACTCTTGGAAATGTTATGACTGTTTTAATTCCAAGAAATACTACAATTCCAACTACTAAGAGTCAAGTATTTAGTACTGCTGCTGATAATCAACCTGCTGTTGATATTCATGTATTACAAGGCGAAAGACCAATGGCTGCTGATAATAAAACACTTGGAAGATTCCAACTTACTAATATACCACCAGCACCAAGAGGTGTACCTCAAATTGAAGTATCATTTGATATAGATGCAAATGGAATAGTAAATGTTAAAGCTAAAGACTTAGGTACTAATAAAGAACAGGCTATTACTATTACGTCTTCTTCTAATTTAAGTGATGATGAAATCGATAAGATGGTTAAAGAAGCTGAAGCTAATAAAGAAGCAGATGCTAAAAAGAAAGAAGAAGCAGAAGTTAAAAATGAAACTGAACAAATGATATTTAGCACTGAAAAAGCTTTAAAAGACTTAGGTGATAAAGTTAAAGAAGACGAGAAAAAAGAAATAGAAGAGTTAATTGAAAGTGCTAAAAAAGCATTAGAAGGTAATAATATTGATGAAATTAAAACTCAAAAAGATAAATTAACTGAAAAAGCAATGGCTTTAAGTCAAAGAGTTTATGAAGAAATGAATAAACAATCAGCAGAAGCTAGTCAAAATACTGAAAATAATAGTGATAAAACAGATAATGTTAAAGAAGCTGAATATGAAGAAAAATAAGTTCTAGATTTTCTAGAACTTTTGAATATGAAAGGACAAATTATGGAAAATAGTTGGAATTTAAGTAAAATTATTAAAAATAATAAAGAATTTGATAAATTAATTAGTGAATGCGAATCATTAATTAATAAACTTATTAGTTATAAAGGGAAGATTACTAAAAATAGTAAAACTTTATATGAATTTTTAAAATTAGAAGAAACACTTAATAGAAAATATGAAAAATTGTATGTTTATTCTTATTTAAACTACTATAGTGATATGACTAATGATAAGTTTAAAAATTTGACTTTAAAAGTTAATAATTTGGGAGAAAAGATTTCTGATAATTTGTCCTTTATTTTACCTGAAATGATGGAATGTGACTATAAGACTATTAAAAACTATATTAAAGAAAATGACTTGTTAAGTGAATATGCTTTTTCACTTGAACAAACTTATAGATACAAGTCTCATACTTTGAGTAAGGCTGAAGAAAAGATTGTTGCTAATGCTACTAATGCAATGGGGCTATGTGATGAAGCATATTCTGCTCTTAATAATGCTGATGTTAATTTTGAACCAATTAAAGATGAAAAAGGTAAAGTAGTAGAACTTAATCAGTCTAACTATTCAGTATATATTAAAAGCAAGTCTTCTAAAGTTAGAAAGAGTGCTTTTATGAGTATGCATAATTTTTATAAAGAACATATTAATACAATATCTAATTTATATCTAGGTGATATAAAAGAGCATTATTTTGTATCAAATGTTAAGAAGTTTAATAGTCCTTTAGAAAAAAGTTTATTTTCAGATAAAATAAAACCTGAACTATATGATTTATTAATAAAAGTAGTTAATGAAAATTTGCCTTTATTACATAGATATATAGCTTTAAAGAAAAAGATGCTTAAATCTAAAGATTTTCATATATATGATGTGTACATTGAACCTTTAAAAGTTAAAAATAAAAAAGTTAGTTATGATAAGTGCTTAGAAATGATTTATGATGCTTTGGTACCTCTTGGAAAAACATATATTACTGACTTAAAAAAAGGTATAGCAAGTGGTTGGGTAGATGTTTATCCTAAAAAAGGTAAAAGAAGTGGTGCTTATTCGTGGGGTAGTTATGATACATTGCCTTATTTAAGCATTAATTATGAAAATGATTATAGTAGTGTAGATACTTTAATTCATGAACTAGGACATTCTATGCATTCATATTATTCAAATAAGTGTAATAATTATAGTGATGCAAGTTATCCAATATTTCTTGCAGAAATTGCATCAACTGTTAATGAAATGCTTTTAACTAAATATATGCTTAATAATACAAAAGATAAAAATGAAATAAAAAAATATGTTTTTGAATTACTTGAAAGTATAAGAACTACAATATTTAGACAAACTATGTTTGCTGAATTTGAACGAGACATTTATGATAAATATAATAATGGTATTAGTATAACTAGTGAGGAGTTAAATAGTACTTATTATAATTTAAATAAAAAATATTTTGGCGAAAACATTATAATTGATGAAGAAATAAAATATGAATGGGCAAGAATCCCACATTTTTATACACCTTTTTATGTATATAAATACGCGACTGGTTTAATTGTTTCATTAATTATAAGTGATAAACTTATTAAAGAAGAAGGTTTTAAAGAAAAGTATATTAAATTTTTAAGTAGTGGTGGAAGTGATTATCCGCTTAATATTCTTAAAAAATTAGGAATTGATATTACTAAGAAAGAAACTTTAGAAAGTGCATTTAAAATATTTGAAGAGTACTTGAATATTTTAGAAAAGGAGTAATAAATGAAGAAAGACTATTATGAGGTTTTAGGTGTTTCTAAGAATGCAACAGATGATGAGATTAAAAGTGCATTTAGAAAACTAGCAAAAAAGTATCATCCAGATGTAAGTAAAGAAGAAAATGCTGCTGAAAAGTTTAAAGAAGCACAAGAAGCTTATGCTGTTTTAAGTGATAAAGAAAAAAGGCGTCAATATGATCAATTTGGTCATTCTGCATTTAATAATAATGCTGGTGGTGCTGGAGGATTCTCTGGTGGATTTGATTTTAGTGATTTTAATTTTGATGATATATTGAACGAAGTGTTCGGTGGCGGTTTTTCATCATTTGGCTTTGGTGGCTTTGGTAATAAGAAAAGTAAAACTAGAGCTAGAAAAGGCGATGACTTAGTATATAGAATGAACATTACTTTTGAAGAAGCTGCATTTGGTACAAATAAAGATATTACTATAGATGTAACTGAAAACTGTAAAAACTGTGATGGTGTAGGTGGCCATGGTGTTAAAACTTGTCCTGTATGTAATGGTGCAGGTGTAGTTGTTGAACAAACTAGAACAATTTTAGGTGTTATTAATTCTAAAACTACTTGTTCTAATTGTTCTGGAACTGGTAAAGTTTATGAAACTATTTGTGATGAGTGCCGTGGTAAAGGAAAGGTTAGAAAGAGAAAAACTATTTCTGTTAAAGTTCCTGCCGGAATTGACACTGGAGAACAAATAAGATTATCTGGTAAAGGTGAAGCAGGGCACAATGGTGGAGAGAATGGGGACTTATATATTGAATTTAATGTAGAAAGTCATCCATTATATAAAAGAGAAGATAATAATATAATTATAGAAATGCCTGTAACAATAACTGATTTAATTTTAGGATGTAAAAAGGAAGTTAAAACTTTATACGGGTTAATAGACGTAAAAATTCCTGCTGGTAGTCAAGCGGGAGATATTTTGAAGATAAAAGGAAAAGGAATAGAAAGTGTTCATACTGGACGTATGGGAGACTTATTTATAGTTTTAAATCTAGTTTTGCCTAGTAAATTAACTAGAGAACAAAGAGAATTACTTGAAAGGTTAGATGAAACTGATTTGGAAAATAGTGATGAATTTAAGAGATTTAATAGATTAAATAAGTAAAAATGTAAAAAAGTGTAAAATTAAGCAAAAATAAAAAAGAGTTTTGCTTTTTTTATGAGTATATATAATAGTGTAGGAGGTAAAATGGCTCTTATAGATAGTGAAACAGTAAATAAAATTAGAAAATCTAATGACATAGTTGACGTTATAAGTAGTTATATTGATTTAGTTCCTAAAGGTAAAAATTATTTTGGTGTTTGTCCTTTTCATGATGATCATAGTCCTAGTATGTCAGTTAGTAGGGAAAAACAAATTTATAGATGTTTTACTTGTGGAGCGAGTGGTAATGTTCTCACTTTTGTAATGAACTATGAAAACATTGGGTTTGTAGATGCTTTAAAAAAACTTGGGGATAAGGTTGGAATACATTTAGATATTAAAAGTAGTCAAAAAAATTCTAAATATAGTGAATTTTATGATATATATAAGCTTAGTACAAATTTTTACAAAAATAATTTAAATTCTCCACTTGGTGAAGAAGCTAGAAAATATTTGAATAGTAGAAAGATTACTGAAGATATGATTAAGACTTTTGATATTGGACTTAGTTTAAATGATTCTTTAAGTAAAATGTTGGTAAAAAAATATGATTCAAAGAAACTTATTGATATCGGTTTGTCTCATGAATATAATGGTAAAATTGCTGACTTGTTTTTAAATAGAATTATGTTTCCAATTAAAGATTTGTTTGGTAATGTAGTCGCCTATAGTGGAAGAAAATATGATAATAGTGATGCGCCTAAGTATATTAATACTAAGGAAACTGTTATTTTTAAAAAAGGAAATGTTCTTTATAACTATTTTAGTGCTTTAGAAGAAATAAGACGAAAGAAAGAGATAATTATTTGTGAAGGCTTTATGGAGGTAATTCGTCTTTATTCAATAGGCGTTAAAAATGTTGTGGCTTTAATGGGGACAAGCTTTACTAATGATCAGTTAGAAGTTATTAAAAAACTAAATGTAAATGTAGTTCTTAATTTGGATAATGATGATCCTGGTAAACTCGCTGCATTTCAAATTGGTGAGACGTTATCTAAAAATGGTATTAACCCGTCTGTAATAGTTTTTGATAGATATAAAGATACTGACGAACTTATAATGAATGATGGAGCGGATGCTTTTCACAAAGCTTATAATAATAGAGTAAATTATATTGATTATAGACTTCATTATTTAAAAAGTAATAAAAACTTGAATGATTCAGTTGAACTTGCTAAATATATAAACGAAGCAATACTTTCTATTAATGAAATAGATGATGATATTTTAAAAGAGATAAAAGCTAAAGAGTTATCTAGTGAATTTGATATTAGTCTAGAAACTATTAAATCTAAGCTTACAACTAAAGAAGTAAAACCTAAAGAAATCGCTAAACCTAAAAAGATTATTTTAAATGATAAATATAGAAAAAGTGAAATTAGAATAATATATTTAATGCTTAATAATAAAGAAGTTATTAGAAAATATGAAAAGAATCTTGGATTTTTACCCAATGATGATATGAAAAAACTTGCAAACGAAGTCGTTTATTTTAAAGAGATCAATGGTGGCTGGGATTATGCTGATTTTATTACATATGTTATGAATAAGCCTTGGCTTAAAGAAAGCCTTGATATTGTATTAAATACTGAACAAAGTGAAGAATATTCTAAAGAAGAACTTGAAGACTATTTTACAACTATTAAAAAGTTTGAAGTGGAAAAACAAATAAATAAATTAACTAATAAGATGAAAGAAACATTAGATATTGAGGAAAAGATTAAAATTGCTAAAAGAATAGAAAATATAAAAAAGGATGTGTTAGAATGGTAAATAATATTAAAACTTTTGAGGAAAGAGTACAAGAATTAGTAAAAGATGGTAAAGAAAATGGATTTTTAACTTATGAACAAATCGCTAAAAAAACTATTGATTTGGATTTAGATAGTAACTCGCTTGATGAGTTATACAATACCCTTACTGAAAATCAAATTGAAGTTAGAGCTGAAGATGAAGAAGAAGCAATTAATTTAGAAGAAGAAAATTTGGAAATTGTTGATATTCCTAATGAATCAAAAGATATGAGTGTTAATGATAATGTTAGGATGTATCTTAAAGAAATAGGTAAAATTAGTTTGCTTAATTTGGAAGAAGAACAAAAGTTAAGTAAAAGAGTTGCTGAAGGTGATGAAGAAGCTAAAAGATTGCTTGCTGAATCTAACTTGAGGCTTGTCGTAAGTATTGCAAAAAGGTATGTTGGGCGTGGACTTTTGTTTCTTGACTTGATTCAAGAAGGTAATATTGGTCTTATGAAAGCGGTTGAAAAGTTTGATTACGATAAAGGTTATAAGTTTAGTACTTATGCTACTTGGTGGATTAGACAAGCTATTACTCGTGCTTTAGCAGATCAAGCTAGGACTATAAGAGTTCCTGTACATATGGTTGAAACTATTAATAAAATGGCAAGAATTGAAAGACAAATGACTCTTGAACTTAATAGGGAACCAAGTGATGAAGAACTTGCTAAAAAAATGGGACTTAGTGTAGATAAGATTGTTGAAATTAAAAAGATAAGCCAAGATCCTGTTTCACTTGAAACTCCTATTGGTGAAGAAGATGATTCTCATTTGGGAGACTTTTTAGCAGATGAAAGAACTATGAGTCCTGAAGAATATGCGACTTATGAGATTTTGAAAGATGAATTAAGGGATGTTCTTAAAACTCTTACTAAAAGAGAAGAAGAGGTGCTAGAACTTAGATTTGGGCTTCTTGATGGCTCTTGTCATACTTTGGAAGAAGTTGGTAAAAAGTTTGGCGTTACTCGTGAAAGAATTAGACAAATTGAAGCAAAAGCGCTTAGAAAACTTAGACATCCATCACGTGCGAAAAGATTAAAGGATTTTTTGATTGACTAGATTAGAAGCAATAAATAATAGAATATCTCCAAACGACATTGTTTTAGATGTCGGCTGTGACACTGCATTGTTAGGTGGTTTGCTTGCTAAAAGAGGTATTCATAATTATGCATCAGACATTAAAGAGAATATTGTTAAAAATGCATACGAAAAAGCTTGCAGTGAGAAAACTGATAAGTACATTACATTTATAGTAAGTGATGGGCTAGATAATGTAAAATTAGAAGAAATAGATACATTGGTTTTTGCTGGCATGGGAACTTATACTATTCTTAAAATTTTAGATAGAACTGATAAAAAGTTTAAAAAAATTATTACTATTTCTAATAATAATCATGATATTTTAAGAATTAATATGAATAATTTGGGTTATTCTATTAAAGAAGAAGAGATAATAAAAGAAAATGGAAAATATTATAATTTAATTGAATTTAAAATTGGCAATGCAAAATATACAAGAGAAGAAGTTTTACTTGGTAAAAATCATCAAAATGTTGAACTGTTAATTGAAAAAAATAATTATTTATTAACTAAATATAAAGATTTCTATGATAAAAGTGAATCTATTAAAGAATTAGTTGATGTTATAAAAAATTATAAATACAACTAATTTTTTATTGAAAAAATGTAAGAGTGTCTAAATCAAAAGAACCTCTAGATTCACCATTCTTTTTAGTTACATAATTTGTTTCAGGTCTTTTAAATTGTTCATTAATTCTGTTTTGTTCAATTATTTCTTCTTTTTTAACAGTGTTTAAAGTATTAAAAAAGCCTTTTACATTTGAATATATTGGTTTCACTTGTTTGTATACCGGTATAGCTTGATTTATAAGTGAAACTCCTTTGCTAACACTACCTATAATTTTTGATATATTTAAACTTGAAAACATAATATTCACCTATAATATTTTATGTGTTTAATAAAATTAGTTTAATATCATAAAAAAATCTTTTTTAATTTTAAAGGCTATGTTATAATTAAATAGTATAAGAATAGAGGGAGTATAAATGAAAAAGAGAAACACTAAAGTATTTAAAAATATTTTTAACTTCATCTATAGTATTATAAAAATGTTTTTTATAAGTTTATTTAAAACTTTAAAATTTATATTTTTGGAAATTGCTTTACTTTTAAAGTATTTTAGTGTAGGCTTGTTTAGATTTTTTGATTTTACTATAACTAAACTTATTTCGTTATTTAGTTATATTGGTTATGGCTTACTAATAGTTTGTAAATATACTGGTAAACTTTTATATGTTGTTGGAAAATACTCTTATAAATATTTTTTAAGGTTTATTTGTATTGAAATTTATTTGTTATTAAAAGCAATTGGTAAAGGGTCAACTTTGACTATTAAGTTTTGCTTTTATGAATTCCCAGTTTATATAGTTGGAAAATTAGCTGATTTTATTGAGTACTTAAGTAAAAAATTTAAAACTACTTTTGAAAAGACAACTACTTTTTTTAAAGAAATACCGAATAAAATAAAAAGTTATTTTGTTAGAAAATGGAATAATTTGGCTATTGTTAAACACTATAGAAATAAAAGAGATAGAGATTTAGAAGTTTTGCTAATTGATAAGTTTGGAAAAGATGCAGAAAGAAGCGAAAAAAAACAAACTTATCAATATTTGGCCAGGAACTCAAACGGAAAACTTGTAAAAGGATATTTTAGTGCCTTTTCTAAATTAGACACACATTCATATTTACTTGATGAAGGCTATGAAGTTTATGAGATTAAGACGAACTGGTTTATTAATTTTGCACATGGCGAGAGTAAATATTTTCAAAAGAATATGCGCAACAAAGATTTGATCTTTTGGTTAACTCAATTGTCGACTTATATTAAAAGTGGTATACCTTTGACTGACGCTGTGAAAATACTTGCTCAACAGGATAAAAAGAAGAGATATAAAAAAGTCTATGATTCTCTTACTTATGAGCTTACTATGGGAGAAAGTTTTAGTGAGGCTTTGAAAAAACAGGGAAGTGTTTTTCCTGGACTATTAATTAATATGATAAAAGCGGCAGAACTTACTGGTGAGCTTGAAAACACTTTAGATGAAATGAGTAATTATTATAATGAAAAACAACAAACTAAAGATGCTTTGATATCTGCTATGACTTATCCAGCAATTATTTTGGTATTTGCAGTAGTGGCTGTAAGCTTTATTCTTATTGTTATTATTCCTGAATTTGTTGATATATATGATTCTATTGATGTCAAAATAAGTGGTTTAACATTAATCGTCATAAGTGCGTCTGAATGGTTAAAAGCAAAATATATATATTTAATTTTATTTGTAATTGGAATATCTATTTTGTATAAAGTGCTTTATACTAACGTTAAAGCATTTAAAACGGCAATGCAATATATTTATATGCATTTACCTATAGTTGGTAAGATGATAATTTATAATGAAATGTCGTTGTTTGCTAAAACGTTTGCCGTTTTAAATAAAAATAATGTTCTTTTAACTGATAGTATAGATTTACTTAGTAAAATAACTAATAATGAAATTTATAAAATGATAATGTATGACACAATATCTAATTTGTTACGTGGTGATAAGATGAGTATGTCATTTAAAGATAACTGGGCGGTTCCTGAAATAGCATATTATATGATTACTACTGGTGAAAGTACTGGGCAAATTTCAGAAATGTTGGATAAAGTTAGTGATTTTTATAAAGTTCAGGAAATTAATATTTCTGATAAATTGAAAACGTTTATAGAACCTTTCTTGATAGTTGTTTTAGCAGTTATGGTTGGATTTATATTGATTGCTGTTATTTTGCCAATATTCCAGATGTACAATCAGTTATTATAGGGGGATTTATGAAAATTTTGATAGTGATTTTTATAGGAGTTTTAGGAGCAATTTTAGGAAGTTTTTATGCTTGTATGGGTTATAGAATTCCTAATAAAATTCCTTTGTCTAAACCAAATAGTTACTGTGAAAGTTGTAAAAAGGAAATTAAATGGTATATGAATATACCTGTTTTTTCTTATCTGTTTTTACGTGGTAAATGTGCTTATTGTAAGAGTAAAATTGATAGTTTATCTTTTATTGTTGAAGTTTTAACTAGTTTTTTATTTATTGTTTTTTATTTAAAATATGGATTTTCTATTACTTTTTTTATTTCCTTGGTTCTTATTAGTGTTTTAGGTGTTACTATGGTAAGTGATTTTAAATATTATTATGTGAGTGATAGAGTTGTTATTTTAGGTCTGATTAGTTTAATAGTTTTGGTTTATTTTGAAAAGGATTTTATGTTTTATAAAATAATAAGTGGAATTGTTATGTTTTTATTGATGTTTTTAATTAAAATAATAGGTGACAAATCTTTTAAAAGGGAAAGTTTAGGTGGTGGAGACGTTAAATTGCTTGGGCTTATTGGTCTTGCTTTGGGGTTCTATCCAACTCTTATATCTTTAGTTATTTCATGTTCTATGACGTTAGTTTATTATTTTTTAAGTAAGCAGGATGAAAAGGAAATTCCTTTTGGACCTTTTTTGTTAATTGGGGCATTATTGGTTTTGTATTTTATTCCTAATTTTAATTTTATTTAATTTGATAAAGTGTATAAAAAACATTATAATTTGTTATAGGTGATTACTATGAAATTAAAAGTACTTTTAGTTTTTTTTGCAATTATTTTTGCATCGATTTTTGTTTCAATTTTTATTATATATTATGAAAACAGAAAAATGGTTCCAATTTTAACTTATCACTCAGTTGAACTTTTAAGTGATAATGATTTAACAATTGAAGTATCTAAATTTGAACGTCAATTAAAATTGTTAAAGAAACTAGGATATAAAACTCTTACTCTTGATCAATTCTTATGCTGGAAAAATGGTAAATGTGATAAACCTAACCGAGCGGTTTTAATAACATTTGATGATGGCTACTATAATAATTATAAGTATGCTTTTGAATTATTGAAAAAATATGATTTTAATGCCGTTGTTTTTTATTTAGGTGTAAATTATGACAAAGAAAACACAAACTATATGAATATAAAAGATATTTTAAAAATTAAAAACGAATACCCAAATATTGAGTTTGCTTCACATACTTTTAATTTGCATAATCGTGAAATGAAAAACTATGAAGTAGTTAAAAGTGATAGTGATAAAATGAAAAGAATTATTGATACTAAGTATATTGCTTATCCTTATGGTGAATATGATTCGGAATATATCCGTGCGTTAAAAGATAATGGGTATGAAATGGCTTTTACTTTTGGCCCTGGGAAAGAGCATAGAAAAGCTAGATTAACTGATGATAATTATAAAATACCAAGACTTAATATTAGTAATAATTTACCAATGTGGAAATTTGTACTTAGGTTGTTGTTACCAATTTAAAAATATGTGTAAAGTTTGTTGTGATACATACTATTGTTTGATATAATATATTAGGAAGTGAATAAAAATGTATGATTTTATTGAAGGAACAACAGTTGTTTTGGAATCTAATTATGTGGTAATTTGTAATAATGGTATTGGATATAAAGTTTTTACACCTAATCCTTATGTTTTTAAGGAAAATGAAGTGGAAAAAATTTATTTGTATAATTATATAAGGGAAGATGAAAATAGTCTCTATGGTTTTAAAACTTTGGAAGAAAGGGAATTGTTTTTGAAACTGATTGGTGTTAAGGGTTTAGGGCCAAAGGTTGCGTTGCCAATACTTGCTACTGGAACTGTAAGTGGTGTTGTTGATGCGATTGATAGGGAAAATTTGCTTTATTTGAAAAAGTTTCCTAAAGTTGGTGAAAAACTTGCTAAACAGATTATTTTGGATTTAAAGGGTAAGTTAGTGAGTAAATCTGATGAACCTGATACTAATGAAGAACTTATAAGTGTTCTTATGAGTTTAGGTTATAAAAATAATGATATAAAGCGTATTATAAAAGATGTGGATAGTTCTTTATCTATTGAAGAACAAGTTAAACAAGCACTTAAATTATTGTTAAAATAGGAGGTTTTATGGATAAAATATTGGATTATGAAGAACAAGTAACTGATAACTATGATAAATCTATTCGTCCGATTAATTTTGATGAATATATTGGTCAAACTGAAGTAAAAGAAAATGTTAAAGTTTTTGTTAAAGCTGCTTTACTTAGAGATAAAACTTTGGATCATGTTTTGTTATATGGACCACCCGGGCTTGGTAAAACGACTTTGGCTCATATAATTGCCAATGAACTTGGAGTAGATATTAAAACTGCAAATGGACCAACTATTGAGAAAACGGGCGATTTAGCAGCAATTCTTTCTTCTCTTGAACCTAGAGATGTTTTGTTTATCGATGAAATTCATAGGATGCCTAGATATATTGAAGAGGTTTTGTATAGTGCTATGGAAGATTATCAATTGGATATTATTATTGGTAATGAAGGTCAAACTCGTAATATAAAAATTGATTTGCCTCCTTTTACTTTAATTGGTGCGACTACTAGAGCAGGGGATTTGTCTAGTCCTTTAAGAGATAGATTTGGTATTACTTGTAAACTTGAATATTATACTGAAGATGAGTTAAAACAAATTGTTAAAAGAAGTGCTGGTGTACTTGATGTTAATATTGAAGATTCTGCTACAGAGATAATTGCGAAGAGAAGTAGAAAAACTCCTAGAATAGCTAATAGATTATTAAAAAGAGTTGCCGACTTTGCTTTGGTAGAAGGTGATGGTGTTATTACTGAAGAGGTGACTTTAAAAGCTTTAAAAAGGCTAGGAGTGGATGATACTGGGCTAGATAAGGTTGATTTGGAATATTTGAGTAGTATTATTAATAAGTTTAATGGTGGACCTGTTGGAATAGATAGTATTGCTTCAACAATTGGTGAAGAAAGCACTAATATAGAAGATGTTATTGAACCATTTTTACTTCAAGAGGGTTATTTGAAGAGAACTGCTCGAGGAAGAATAGCTACTGAAAAAGCATATCAGGTTCTCAATATTAAACGTGAAAATACTTTGTTTTAAAAATTATATTAATATTATCAGTTATTATGGTTATGTATTTTATTGTTTTTCAGTTGTATTTGCTCTATAATTAAATTCTTTTATTTTTTAATAAATTTAAATTAGTTGTATTTTGTGTGTTATTTTGATTTTCTTGAATAGAATATCTAGTAGATGGCAATTTGACATTATCATTAGATTGTGTTATATTATCGCTATAAAAAGACGACTTATTTGAAATGACGCTAGAGTTATCTAGTTTGCCATTTTGAGTCGTCTTTTTTATATTCGTTATGCCATATAACGTTTTTTTATTGCCATTTTTTGGGGGAAAATTTTCTTTAATTTCTATTATTTTTAATAATTTCAACACCTTAAAATTTATACATAGTTAATTGCCAAAAAAAGAGAACTTATTTCAAAAGTTCTCTTTTTAATTTATCAATATTGTCATTCATTATAGTTATATAAGTTTCACTATTTTTCCTT
>CALVOP010000004.1 GCA_944350345.1 uncultured Bacilli bacterium
CCATTTAAAGTCCATGCTATAACATTAACATCACCTTTTGGTGTAAATACAAACGGATCACTTGCTGTCCCGCTTCCTGTTGCTCTTACATCTTCTTGTACATAAACTACTCCTCTTAAGCCACTACTTGTACTAAAACTTACTTCCTCTATTCCACTACTTGTTATATTACTTACTAAACTATTCGCTTCTGTCATACTAAAATATGAACTTGTACTTCCCAAATACGAATTTATTCCACCTATCTTATTATACTCATCCACATTTATTAATCCTATATTGCTAAACTTACTACTTGCAGCACAACTTATATTACTTCCTGTACACAAAAACTTATTAGTCGGAAGTATATAATCACTTACATCTTCCAAACCATTATAAAAACTATTCAAATTTGGAACTGCATTTGTATATGTGCTCGTTGTTGATGTTTCACTTATCATCTTTACAACTACTTTTCCATCTACATTATAAGTCCCCAGTATCCTCCATATATTTTCACTCTTATTACTGCTTTCCGGATACTGAACATAATTATTTTTACTTTCTCCACCATATAGACATACTCCACTTTCTGTAGTATCACATGATGTATCTTTTTCTACTAATTCTTTTAGTAATTCTCCATCCCCTATAGCTACTACAGTTGTCTTTTCTTCTGTTATTGCAGTATAACCACTTATAAGTGCCACACTATTTACACTATTATAAGCATATCCTCCACTAGCTCCTATTTCTACTGTTAAACTACCTGTCCCTGTGTTCTCTATAACAATTTTTATTGTCTTTACATACACACCTTCATTACTTTTACTAATTGACCCATAAGGCATCCAGTTTGTTCTATCTGAATAATATACGTCCCCTGTTCCACTTAAAATTTTATATTGTAATTTATAATTACTATCCACTGGATTTAAACTAGTTAAGGTTACATTTATAATTTCTGTTGTTCCTACTCCTACAGTAACTTCTTTACCACTTATAGTACTTGTATTATCACTATCACTTATATTTATTCCATACATCAAATTTGCTATGAACATCTCGCTAACTCTATACTTATCCGTACTTATCATAAATATTGCATAAGAAAAACCTGTTATTATTGATAACATAAATACTACAAAACTAAACATAAATCTTTTACTTTTTCTTTTTAATTTTAAATATTCTATTACCCTTACCAACATTAACTGTTCACCTTATTCTATAGTTAAATTATACTTTTTCTACTTGTTATTGTCAATTCTAATTATAAAACAACAAAACAAAATAAATAAAAATTTCTATACAAAAAGAAAGGCCAGGTATTAACTTTCCATTTAAATTATTATATTAAAATTATAATAACATTAATTATTTCTTTTTTACTTGTTTTTCCACTCAAGTTCCTTTTTAAAAGAAAAATTTTTAAAAAAAGCAAAGCCTTATTTTGCTTTGCTTTAAAAAGAATCTATATTAATCTTAACATTTTTTATTCCACTTAAAAATGCTTTAGTTTGTATCAATGTTTTAATAGAATTAGCTACTTTTCCACCCTTACCAATTACAGATGGCATATCACTTTCATTAACCAAAACTTCAATAATTAATCCTTCCTCAGTATCAAAATCTTTAACTTTTATCATGTCAGGATCACTTACTAAATTTTTAACTAAGTATTCAGTATATTCTACTAAAGACATTTATTTTCTTTTACTATTATGAAACTTTTCCATAATCCCAACTTGACTAAAAATACTTCTAACAGTATCAGTTGGCATAGCTCCCATATTTAACCACTTAATAGCTACTTCTTCATTAATATTATATTTATTAGATTCTTCTAATGGATAGTAAGTTCCAATTAGTTCAATAAAACTACCATCTCTTTTATCTCTAGAATCAGCTGCCACAATACGATAACTTGGTTTTTTCTTTGATCCAGTTCTTTTCAATCTTAATTTTACCATAATATTCTCCTTTCACACTAAAAATATATTACAATATATATAAATAAATGTCAACCATTATTAGTTGACACCATTTATATTTTAGTTTTCTTCAATTCTATTATAAAGCAATTGTAAATTTTCAATCTTTATATTACCATTAATAACTTGCTCTTTCCATCCAAAATCATTAATACTTAATATTTTTCTAATTTTTTCAGATCCATTAGGCAATATAGGATAAATCATATTTGCTATATTAGCCATCATATAAACACAGGTGTACGTTGTTTTATTAAATTCATTTATATTTTCTTTTACTTGTACCCAAGGTTCTTTGCTATCATAATATTTATTAGCCAAACTTAGATATTCTATTATTTTTATAGTTGCATTTCTTATTTCACCTTTTTCAAAACAATCCCCTATTACTTTATAAGCATCTATAGTTTCATTTTTAATATTTTCATCAACATCAGTTTCTTTAATAATTCCATCAAATTTTTTAACTATAAAAGATAAATTTCTATTTACAAAATTACCTAACATTCCAACTAAAAATTTATTATGTGTTTGCACAATATCTTCTATAGAACAACTAACATCATTTGTTTCTGGGCCTTTAAATGCAAAATAAAATCTAATTGTATCACTATCAAAATGCTCTAATAATTCATTCACTGTTATTAAATTTCCTTTTGACTTACTCATTTTTTCATTATTCAAATTTACATAAGCTGAAGATACTATATAATCAGGTAATCTATAATTATTTTTAATAGCGCTAATCAAAGCTGGATATATAATCGTATGAAAAGGAATATTATCTTTTCCATGAACATAGTAAGTTTTTAAATTTTCATTACTATTAGACATAAACTTATCAAAATCAATTTGTCTTGAAGCTGCAACATTACTACCAACTGATAAATACCCCAAAACTGCCTCAATCCAAACATATATTCTTTTATCTTCATAACCAGGAACTGGAACTGGAACTCCCCATTCTATCTGTCTAGTAGCCGCACGATCAACAAGCCCCATATCTATGTATTTTTGTGCTTCTCCTATCGCATTCTTTCTCCATGTATTTTTATTTTTATCAATCAATTCCTGCAACACCTTTTCAAATTTAGTCAAAGCAAAATACAAATGCTTATTAGTTTTACAAACAGTATTAGAACCACAAACAATACACTTTTTATTTAGAACTTCAGTACTATTTAAAGAATGATTACACTCTTCACACTGATCCCCTGTACTTTTACCACTACAATATGGGCAAGTTCCAATTATTTCTCTATCAGATAAAAATTTATTACATTTTTCACAATAATCTTGCAACTCTTCTCTTTCATAAACATAACCATTGTCCAACATCCTTTTAAATTGCTCCATGACATATGATTTATGATGTTCGTTCATAGTCGAAGAATATTCATCATATTCAAAACCGGCGTTCTTAAATGTTTTAAGAAATTCATTATGATAAAAATTTGCTATCTCACTAGGCTTAACACCCTCTTTTCTTGCTCTTTCTGTAATAGGTGTCCCATGGCAATCAGACCCAGAAACATAAATAACCTCGTCTCCATTCTCTCTAAAATATTTAGCAAGAATGTCGCCAGGTAACAATGCAGCCAAATGTCCCACATGTAAATAATAATTAGCATAAGGCCAAGCCCCGCCTATAAATATATCTCTTTTTGGCATAAATTCACCTCATTCATAGCACTAATTATATCAGTATTTATACGTTTTTTCAATTTATTAATTATACTTAATATTCAAAAAACACAATAAAATAATTTTATAAATTTTTTAACAATTTTCTATTAAAAAAACAAAATATTCAAATTAAATATTTTGTTAACAAAACTAATTTAAATAATCTTCATTTACATTATCTATTTCACTTATAACTTCATCAAGTTCTTCTTCACTCATAGTATCATCTAAAGTTTCATATTCTTCTTCATCATTATAAATTGCAATTTTTACTTTAGTATCACCAATAATTTCAATACCAAGTTCCTTTTCAACAACATACTTTATAACATTATCTTCACTACTTACTTCTACACAAGTAGGATTTTTAAGACTTCTTATTATTATCTCTGAACTATCGTTTAAATTACCAACATCCTTCAAATTTATATCAACATTATGTTCATAATTTATTCTTTTACTAGCGACATCAGTTTTTGTATTTCCATCATAACTATACCAAATATTAACATCATAGCTACCATTAATTTTAACTTTACCATTATTATTTTTGCCGCTCATTGTATGATTTATAATCCAACAGCCAAGTACAGTATCAACCTCATCTTCAAGTGCAATCTCGTAATTATTTCTAAACGTTTTTTTACCTTTACCAACAATAGCCTTCGTTACAATTTCTTTAAATTTATTCACACATATCACCTAGTTTAATTTATGCACAAAAACTAATTTATGTGCCTAAGCCTATTTAGATATTACACCATCCATACTAAAACTTTTAGCATCAGTTATTCTAACTTTTACAATTTGACCTATTAACTCATCTCCACCTACAATATTAACCAATTTCATATTTTCAGTGTAACCCATAACTTTATCTTCACCTTTTTCACTCTTACCCAAAACCAAAACATTTACTATTTTATCTAAGTATTTAGAGTTACTTATATTACTATATTTATTTATAACTTCGTTTAACCTATTAAGTCTTTCAAATTTTACATCCTCATCAACTTGATCTTTCATAATGCTAGCAGGAGTATTTTCACGAGGAGAATAAGCAAAAGTAAACGCGCCATCAAACTTACACGTATTAACTAAGTCAAGAGTTTCATTAAAATCCTCTTCCGTCTCCCCAGGAAAACCAACAATAATATCAGTAGTTATACTAACACTTTCAATACCTCTAAGTTTATTATAAAGACTAATATAACTTTCCTTCGTATAACGTCTCCCCATTAATTTAAGAATCCTATTACTACCAGACTGAACAGGCAAATGAACATAAGGCATTACATTAGGCAAATCTCTAATCGCACAAACCATTTCATCGGTAAAATCCCATGGATGACTAGTAACAAAGCGTATTCTTTCAATACCAGTATCACTAACATCCTTCAAAAGATTAGCAAGAGTATAATTTTCATAAATATCTTTTCCATATGCATTCACATTTTGCCCCAAAAGAGTAACCTCTTTAAAGCCCTGTTTTTTTAGATTAACGACTTCCTCAACAATACTTTCCTTACTCCTACTCCTCTGCGCGCCTCTAGTATAAGGAACAATACAATAAGTACAAAATTTATCACAACCAAGAATAATATCAACATAAGCAGTTATATTATTACTCCTTTTAAAAGGGAATCCCTCGCAAACATCACCATATTTACTAAAAACTTCAATACTTTGTTTACCACTAGTAACAGACTCATTAATAAGTTTTATAACATCTTCTATATTATGTGTACCAAAGACAAAATTAACAAACTTATATTTATCTTTAAGTTCATTAGTAACACTTTCTTCCTGAGGCATACAACCACAAACACCAATAACCAAATCTTTTTTAGTTTCTTTCAAATGTTTAAGTTGACCCAAAAAGCCAAAAACCTTATTATGTGCATTTTCTCTAATCGCACATGTATTTATAATAACAACATCAGCATCAACATAATTTTCGCATGCAACAAAACCATTTGATTCCAAAATTCCTTTAATCTTTTCAGTATCATGTTCATTCATTTGACAGCCATAAGTCCTAATAAAATATTTTTTATTTTTTAAAACACACTCCACATTCTCATAATTATAAACACTAAATTCTTTTTTATCCCTTTTTTTAGCTTCAATCATATTTGGTAGATTCATAACCTTCACCCGAGAAGTATTATATCACAAATAAAAACTACTTTTCACTAATTTGTAATATATCTTTAATAGGTATAATTTTACTATTAATTATTAGAAGTTTATCACAAAAATTTAAGAATAAAATACTTTAACATTATTTTTTTAAACAATCATTATAATTTAAGGATTATTATTAAAATTTTTCCGCATGATTATAAACGATTAAACAATGCTGAGCACGTGTACAAGCAACATAAAACAAATGTATATCTCTTTCACTATATAAATTATTTTCGTTTTCATAAACTATAACGCCATCAAATTCTAAGCCTTTAGAAATATAGGCTGGCAACAAAACCAAATTACTTATTATATTTTTATTATTATAACTTATTATACTTAAATTACTAATATTATTTTTCAATTTTTTATATAATTTTAATGCTTCATCATTTGTTTTTGTAATTATTGCAATACGATTAATATTATTTGAATTCATATATTTTATATCATCAATTATTGTAGAAATTAACTCATCATTATTCACATGTTTTAATATAACTGGTAATGAATTTTCTTTTCTAATAGATACTATATTTTCTAATTTTAATAATTTATTTGTATAACTAATTATATTATTACTTGAACGATAACTTTTTAAAAGTTCAATGTACTTAATAGAATGAAAAACACTATTTATATCATTTAAAGTATTATAAACATAATATGGATTTATAGTTTGATTAATATCACCTAGTATAGTAAAAGAAGCTTTAGGAAAAATGTTTTTTAAAATTTTAAACTGCAATAATGAATAATCTTGTGCTTCGTCTATTACAATATGCTTTATTGTATAGTTAATTGGATATCCAAATATTTTAAAATAAATATATACCATCGGAATTAAATCTTCATAATATAAAATATCAATATTACACATATTACTTATTTTTACATGTAAATTTTTCTCTTTAAATTTTTTTGATGCCAAGATTTTATAATAAATATCAGAAATTTTAATTTTATTATTTAACAAAGTAAATAATTTTTCCATTATCACTTTTTTATATTTTTTTTGTGATAAATGATTTGTTATACAAAGATATTCAGAAATCGATACAATTCTATCATTTAAACATAAATTTCTATATTTATTATGAAAAAGATTATTCAAAATATTATCATTTAATATTATATTTTTAACTGATAATTTTTTTATAAATTTAAGATTTTTTACAAAATCATCAACAAAATCATCAACCAATTTTATAAAACTATTAGACAACTTATATTTTATTAAATCGAAACATTCATCGTTAAAATCCGTTCTATTATAACACCTTTCAAGAAACATAGAATAATTTTCAATTTTATCATATTCATTAAAATACATATTTACAAGTTCATCAAAAGTAGTATGCAATACATTTTCTTCGCCCAATTCTGGAAGAACATCAATTATATACTCCGAAAATATTTCATTAGGAGAAAAAATTAAAACATTTTTAGAATTAAGATCCTTATTTTTATATAAAAGGTATGCAATTCTGTGTAAAGCAACTGATGTTTTTCCGCTTCCTGCTATACCTTGCACAACTAAATATTTATCACTTACATTTCTAATAACAGCATTTTGCTCTTTTTGTATTGTACTTACAATATTAGTCATTTTATCTGATGAAGAATTTGCCAAAATCTGTTGTAAAAATTCATCATTTATATTGATAGTACTATCAAAACAATATTCTATAGTTTTATTTTTTATTTTATATTGTCTTTTTAAAGTCACTTCCCCACTTATTTTTCCTACAGGAGCTTCATAAAAAGCACTTCCTATTTCATAATCATAAAATAAACTTGCAATTGGTGATCTCCAATCAAATACATAAAATTTATAATCTTTTTCTATTCCATTAATTCCTATATATATTGAATCCTTAAAATCTTTACTTTTAAAATCAACTCTTCCAAAATATGGTGTTATTAAAGATTTTTTTAATTTATCAACTTCTTTCATATTTAAATTTAATATATCAACTTCTGCCTCTGCATTACACATTTCACTAAGCCTTTCAGTTTCATCAAACATAGACTTATTTTTCCAAACATATTTTTTTGTCTCAATTACATTTTCAATTTGATTTTCTATGTGTGAATTTTTCTCAGAAATAATATCTTCAATTACTGCAATAGTATCTTTCAAATATTTGTTTTCTTTTACTAAATCTTTTTTTGAAATTTTCATTTTATAAACCTCCTTTTAGCAAATTAAATATTACATCAATTATATCTCTACATTAACACAAAAAATAGACTTTAAATATTATAGTTATTATTGTATAATAATTTACGTAAAAAATAAGAGAACTAAATCATTCTCTCATTAATTTTATTTAAATTATTACTACTTTTCACTAATTTGTAATATATCTTTAATAGGTACAACTTTATTATCAATTGTTAAAACACCATCGTTAGTTTTAGCAATCAAAGTTTCCTCCCTCTTTCCATCCTTCAAAGTCAAAATAACATTAACCTTATACACAAAATTAGGAGAATTAAAAATATCATTTATCTTTTTTTGAACCAATAAATTATTAACAGCACTAGAACTATCTAACGTTTTAGAAATACTTTTACCCTTTTTAGAATAAAAAACTTCTTCATTATTAACACTTTTACTACTTATTTTATTAACATAAACTTTAGGCAGTTTATTCATATCAATCACCTATGTTATTTTATGAAAAACATAAAAAATAGTTCTAAATAACACAAACATGTAAATACTAATACTATGAAAACAAAAAATTACAACATACTAATAATAACATGTTTTTTATTTATGATTAGTATAGGTATACTATCTATTTATAGTGCTTCAGTACTCATTGGCACTTCTTATAACAATCTATACATAAAACAAATAACATCAATAATAACTGGAATTATAATAATGATATTTCTAATAATAATTGGAAACGAAAAAATACTAAAATATTCTAAAGTAGCTTATATAACGTCAATATTTTTATTAACAATAACGTTATTTATAGGAAAAGAAATAAACGGATCAAAATGTTGGCTTACACTAGGAGGAATAACATTCCAACCTTCAGAATTTATGAAAATCTCATTAATATTATTACTAAGCGAAATAATAGAAAAATATCATTTTAAAAACAAAAGAAACACAAAAGAAGAATTAAAACTAATTATAACAACACTAATAATAACTTTAATACCATCATTTCTAGTATTCATAGAGCCAGACACCGGTTCAGTAATAATGTACATTTTAATATGGTTAACACTATTATTCATAAGTCCACTTAGAAACAGGTGGATTATAATACTAATAACATTCATAACATTACTTTTTTCATCATTCATACTGACATACATATTTTATCCAGACATACTCATAAAAATATTTAGTAGTTCAATTTTTTACAGAATTGATAGAATATTAAATTGGCAAATAAGTGAAGGAATGCAATTAGAAAACAGTTTAATAGCTATTGGTACCGGTGGATTTAAAGGAACAGGATTAACAAATACACCTATTTACATTCCAGAAGCATACTCAGACTTTATATTTCCAATATACGCGAACAACTTCGGACTTATAGGAGTAGCAACACTAATATGCATAATAATAATATTTAATCTAATCAGTATAAACAAAATAATAAACACATCAAAAACAGTTGAAAAATATTTAATAACCGGCGTTATAATAACGTTAATATTTAGTCAAATACAAAACATAGGAATGACACTAGGACTATTACCAATAATGGGAATACCCTTACCATACATTAGTTACGGAGGAAGCAGCATAATAACTTATACAATATTTATAGCATTCATAATAAATACAAACCGAAAAAAAAGTCATACTTTGTCTAAACAATTGAAGTAAAATTTCTAGCGTAATATAATAAAAACATGAAAAAAATAATAACAATATCATTTGCAATATTTGCATTAATTATAATACCAATTCATTTTATAAACAAAATCAAAGAAATAGAAAAACAAAATACAATAACTAAATATTCATACACATACAATTACACAAGCGAAGGAATAAATTTTTATAAAACAAGTAATACAAGCACATTACTAAGTTATTACGAATGCGATGACTGTGTATTACACAACATAAATACAAACATTTACTTCAAAGATGGTGTAACAATAATAAAAGATAATGATGCCTTAATAACATTTGACTTTGTAAACAACAAAACACTAAACACAAAAAAATATGAAAACAAAACATACGACTACATAAAAACATACGATGACTTTTTACTCGTTATAGAAAATGACACTTTAAAGCTGATAGATTACAAAGAAGACGACCTATTAATAATTGACAAAATGACCGAATACACCAACATCACAAGTGAATTAAAAAACAATTTATTAACAGTAAAAACAAACAATAAAACATACAACATCAATACACTAACATACGAATTAACATAATTTGGAAATTGACTAAATAGTCTTTTTTTTATATACTAGTTATAGCGAACAAAAGTTGGTGTTATATATGGAAGAAAGAAATATTATTTGTATTGATTTAAAAAGTTTTTTTGCTTCAGTTGAATGTGTAAATCGGGGACTAGACCCTGATACTACCCCACTTGTAGTAACAGACATAACAAGAGGTGAAGGTGCGATTACACTAGCAGTAACCCCATATTTAAAAAAAATGGGAGTAAAATCAAGAGGCCGAATTTTTGAATTGCCAAAAAACATAAAAATCATATATGCAAAACCAAGAATGAAATTATATTTAGAAAAAAGCAAAGAAATAATTGAAATATATTTAAACTATGTAAGTAAAGATGACATGCACATTTATTCAATTGACGAAGTATTTTTAGATGTAACAGATTATTTAAAACTTTATAAAATGACAGATTACGAACTAGCACTAAAAATAAAAGAAGATATATTTAATAAAACAAAAATAAAAAGCAGCGCAGGAATAGGCCCAAACTTATTTATGGCAAAAGTCGCAATGGATGTGGAATCAAAACACAATGAAAACGGAATAGCAAAATGGACAAAAGAAGACATACAAACCAAATTATGGAATATAACACCACTTGATAAAGTATGGTCAATAGGAACAAAAACAATGAAAAAATTAAACTCATTAGGAATATATAAATTAGGAGACATCAATAAATATGACATAAATTTTTACAAAAAAAGATTTGGAATTTTAGGAGAAGACTTATATTTACACGCGAACGGTATTGATTTCAGTAAAATAAGTGAAAAAGAAGAAATAAAAAACAAAAGTTATGGAATAAGTCAAATACTATACAAAGACTACAACATAGAAACAACAAAACTAATTATAAAAGAAATGTGTTCTAAAATAGCAAAACGTTTAAGAGAAAACAAAAAAAATTGTATGTTATTATCATTTGGAATATCATATTCAAGGGTTATAGGAGGTGGTTTCCGCCATTCAAAAAAACTTGATAGTGAAACAGATGATGAAGAAACACTATACAAAATATGTATAAGCATATATGAAAGCTATGTAGAAGATTTACCAATAAGAAAAATATCAATCGCAGTTGGAAAAATTTCAGACAAGTTATATAAACAACTAAACCTATTTGAAGAAAACGAAAAACAAGAAAATAACGAAAAACTTATAAAAGGATTAGACGAAATTGCCAAAAGATTTGGTGACAATGCAGTTTTAAGAGCATCAAGTTTATTAGATTATTCAACTATTAAGAAGAGAAATAACACTTTAGCTGGGCATAATAAAGAATAAGGTGATCTTATGCGCAAAATGATTAAATGGAAGCCATTTAACACAATTCCTGAAATGAGTAAAATAATAGATAAACTTGAAGAAAAAAAATCAAAACAACCTCTTCCAATAATGATGCAAGATTTAACAGAAAGCATAAATTACAATATAAAGGAAGCAATACACGATAACACAAAAATTGAAATAAAATATTTTAAACAAGGATTTTTAAAATACGAATACGGATATATAGAAAAAATTGATACAAACAAAAAATATATCTTAATAAACAATACAAAGATATATTTTAAATACATTATTAACGCAAAGATTTAAATGACTTAAACTTCCAATTTTCTATAACAACATTAGAATATAATTTATTTCAAATTATTTCAAAATTTTTTTCTTTTCGTTTAAATATTCATTTTTTGTAATTGCACCATTATCATATAATTCTTTTAATTTTTTTAAATTATCATATTTATCTTCGCTAAATGAATTTTTGCCACTAAAACCATATGAAATCACTAATATAATTGCACCTATAATTAATAAACTATTGTTTATTAAAAAATCATAAATTGAACTAGTATGTGCTAATGAACAATACTGTGGGCAGATTCCTAAACTTTCTCTAATTTCTCTCCCATCATCACTAAAAGTTTGACAATATTCATATTCATTCACGCACTTTATATAATTAAAAATATTAACTACAATATTTATCAAAATTAAAACCATGGAAATATAAATTAAAAACCCTTTATTATTAATCAATTTTTCATTTGAACTATTTTTAAAACAAGCTTTATTTATATTTTTTTTTGATTTAAAATACAAAATTAATGTAGGGACTATAGAAACAAATAAAGATAGTAAAATATTATAAATAAGCGAATCTTCAGTATGTATTAACATAATTAAGCATAAAAACCATGAACAATAATAAAGTACTAAAGAAGTTATTAATTGCTTTTTACTAACAGAATATTTTAAAGCCATAAGAGATGAACAAACCATAACTATTAAACTCAAAGGCACCGTAAGTATAAAAAAACTTAATATCAAACAAAATACCGAAATTTTAAAATAATACTCAAATTTTTGTTGAATAATCTTTCTATTTTTACTCATACAACAATCTCCTAACAAACTACAATATAATTATATCAAACCATTTATAAAAAATCTTTATAAATAATTTAAAAACAGCAATTATTTAATAAAATAAGATAGTTCAAATAAGTTGGTATTTTTAAATATACATGGTAAAATAATAATTGTAATATATTTTATAATATAAAAACTATAATTTAAAATATGTAATGTTTAATATTATAAAAGCACAGCAAAATATGATTAAAACATTTGATGTTTTAATAAATATGTTAGATAAATGAGGATAAAAAATGAAAAAATACTTAATAATTTTATTAACTTGTGGAATGATTTTTGTAACTGGATGTGGAAATAGTTCTGGGACGCTTACTTGTACAAAAACAGAAATAAGTGAAGATGGGTATAGCACAAAAACCACTATGGTAGTAACTTATGTAGACAAAATAGTCAATAAGGTTGAACAAACTAGTATCGAAGAAATGGACGCAGATTTTGTTGGGACATCTATTTATTTTAGTCAATTATTAGCGGAATCATTAAATGAAGTAGACGGTTATAATATAATATTTGAAGAAGAAAGTGACACATCCGTTAAAATTGTAACTACAATTGATTATACTGAATTAGATGGAGAAAAAATAAAAGAAACACTTGGAAGTTCATACAAAGAAGACGCTTTATACTCACTTTCAAATATCACCATAGAAGATTTTAAAGAAACTCAACTAGACGGATATACTTGCAAATAAAAATTTAAACGACTTAACAAAAGTCGTTTTTATGTGCTCAAAGATATATTTATATTTAATTAATAATGTCAATCAGAAATAATCAAATAATAAATTTAAGTAATTTTTAAGTAATTTGAAATATTCAACAATGAAAAAAGCCCATAAATACGGGCTTTGCGATCATTTTGGTGGAGAATGTGGGGCTCGAACCCGCGACCCCCTGCGTGCAAGGCAGGTGCTCTAGCCAACTGAGCTAATTCCCCAAAATAGTAGGCACTTGATATTAATCAAGCATAAAGAGTGTACCATATTATAAATAATTATGTCAAGACTTTTCTGAAAGTAAATAAGAAAAAATCGATAGCCCTAACTTTAAAGAGTCATGCCTAATCATATTATTTTGAATTTGAAAGAAATTAGAAGCTATAACCTTAGTATCAGCTAAATTTTCAAAATCAACAATAACTTGATCCTTTTGCTCTTCACTAGAATATTTATCAAGCAATTTTTTGGGAATATTTTTGTTATTAACCAAAACAGTATGAATTTTTTTCATACCCAAATAACTATTTAATAAATTAACATGATCACTAACTTTAAAACCATCAGTTTCCCCAGGTTGCGTCATCATATTACAGACATAAATAACGTTAGCATTAGATTTATCAATTTCATCTATTACACTTTTACATATCAAATTAGGAATAATACTAGTAAAAACACTCCCCATACTTAAAATTATTAAATTGGCATCTCTAATAGCTTTAAGAGCAAAAGAATTTATTTCTGGAGTATCCTTGTAAAAAACTTCTTTTATTTTCTTATCACACTCAGTAATATTATGCTCTCCTTCTACAATAGAATTATCTTCCATTTTCCCCATCAAAGTCACATTATCTTCAGTCAAAGGTACTACTTTTCCTCTCAAATTAAGCACCTTAGACAAAGCCTTTACCCCATCACTCATATTACCCGTTAGATTTGAAGCAGCAGTTAAAAGCAAATTCCCAACAGTATGCCCATTCAAATCACTTGTAGTATTAAACCTATAATTAAGCAACTTTTCTACCAACGGTTCAGTTTCTGATAAAGCAACTAAAACTTGTCTAACATCTCCAACAGCAGGAATATTAAACTCGTCTCTTAATTTGCCAGTGCTCCTACCATCATCGCTTACGGAAACAATAGCAGTAATATCAACAGGAAACATTTTTAAACCTTTCAACAAAGTAGACAGTCCAGTCCCGCCACCTAAAACCACAACTTTTTTATTCATATATCCCCCTATTTAACATAATATTCATAATATTCATCAAAAGTCAAACCCTTATCATGAATTTGAAGTGCGGCATTCCTTCCAACGTATCTAAATCTCCAATCATTAGCTTCAAATCCAGTAATATCTTCCTTATCTTTTTCATATCTTAAAATAAAACCATACTTATAAGCATTATTCATTAACCACTCATGTTCAGCACTCATTGTAACATCCTCTACCTTTTTATTATAAGGTTCAATATCAACCCCAAGACCAGTTTGATATTCAGAATGCCCAGGTCTAGCCACAAATTCATCTGCCTCACTAGTGCTATAAGAACTCTTATAATTATTATATGTTTCTTCTTGGTCAGCATAACTTCTATAACCTTGAGTAACTACCAAAGTAAAACCATCATCCCTAGCAGCATCTAATAAACCAACCAAATCATCATACATACTAGTACTAACATATTTATTTGCATAAGCATACGTACTAGAAACCAACACAAGTTCAGGTTCATAATCACTAGGCAACCCATAAAACTTATTAACGATCATCAAATTTCCTTTAGAAACATCAGTTTCTTCGACATCTTCATACCAATCCCTATTCGCACCGACATTAACAACAGCAATAACTTTATCAATAGAAGCACCACTATTATTATTACTATATTCCATATACTGATCTAATTTATCAAAATCAAAATATTCCTCATTTAATAATTCTATATATTTTGAATCATATTCTTTATTTAACAAAATATCCAATTGAGAACTATCTAATTTTTCTTTTAAAACAGAAATCTCATCTAAACTGTAACCTATTTGTCCAAACTTATATTCATAAGTTTCCTTTTCTTTTTTATCATCCACATATTTCTTAAAACCAAAAGCAATAACTAAAATTATTATTAAAATTAAAACTATAGCTATAACTACTTTTTTAATATTTAACTTTTTAACAGTCATATCTTATCTCCTTATGATTAATTATAGCAAATATTCAAATTTTTAACAATATAATGTATAATTGTATTGGTGATAAAATTATGACAAAATTATTAAGCGGAATTGAATGCAAAAATAAACTAAAAGAAAATTTAACAAAAAAAATAAACAAAATAAAAGAAAAAATTACCATAACAGTAATAAGTGTTGGAAATGATGAAGCAAGCAAAATTTACATTAAAAACAAAATAAAAGAATGCCAAAGTGTAAATATAGAATGTCAACATTTACATTTTGAAAAAATTTCAACAAACGAATTAATAAAAACAATTACAAAATTAAACAAAGACAAAAATATAACTGGAATACTAGTACAATTACCACTACCTAAAAACATAGAAGAAAATAAAGTTATAAACACAATAGATTACAAAAAAGACATAGATGGATTAACAAAATCAAACATTGCAAAACTTTATTCAAATCAAAAAGGAATTATTCCATGCACTGCAAAAGGAATCATAGATTTATTAGAATATAATAAAATAGAGATAGAAGGGAAAAATATCACAATAATCGGAAGAAGCAACTTAGTTGGAAAACCATTAACTTTAGCACTATTAAACAAAAACGCTACAGTTACTACATGCCATTCAAAAACAAAAGATTTAAAAAAACACACAAAAAAGGCGGATATAATTATTGTAGCAGTTGGCAAACCCAATTTAATTAAAAAAGAAATGATTTCAAAAAATAGTATAATAATAGACGTTGGAATTAACAGGGTAAACGGAAAAATTTCTGGAGACGTGGATAAATCAGTTTACAAAAAATGTAAAGCTATTACACCAGTTCCAGGAGGCGTAGGACCTATGACAGTCTACGAAGTTTTATCAAATACGCTAGAATGCTACGAGTTACAAAAAAACAAGAAATAAAATTTTCTTGTTTTTAAATATTTTTAGATTTATTTTTAACTGCTTCTAAAACCAATTTAACAAATTCATCAAAGACAATATTTTCAGTCTCAGTCACACCATACCTACGAACATTAACAAAATTACTTTCTTTTTCATTATCTCCTAAAACCAAAGTAATAGGTATCTTCTTAGTTTGACTTTCCCTCATCTTATATCCAAGTTTCTCTTCCCTATCATCCACTTCAACTCTTAACCCCAAGTCCAATAACTTATTTTTTATATCTAAAGCATAATCTAAATGATAAGCATTATTAACAGGAATAATATTTATTTGAACTGGGCTTAACCACAAAGGAAAAGCACCTGCATAATGTTCTATCAAAATTCCAATAAATCTTTCAATAGACCCATAAATAACTCTATGAAGCATTATTGGTTCACGCTTTTCACCATGTTCATCTATATAGAATAATTCAAATCTTTTTGGTAATTGCATATCCAATTGAATTGTACCGCATTGCCATTGTCTACCCAAAGAATCATAAACTTTAAAATCTAGTTTTGGTCCATAGAAAGCCCCATCACCTGGATTTAATTTATATTCTTTTCCGGCATTCAAAACAGCATTTTTTAAAGCTTCTTCTGCCCTATCCCAAACACTAATTTCACCAATAAACTTATCAAGTGGTCTAGTACTAAGTTCAATAGAATAACTAAGTCCAAAAACTGCATACATTCTATCTATAAACTTAATTAAATTAATTACTTCACTTTCAATATCTTCTTCTTTCATAAAAATATGAGCATCATCTTGAGTAAATGTTCTTACTCTAAATAATCCACTTAATGCGCCACTCGCTTCATGTCTATGAACAAGACCCAATTCACCAACTCTAAGAGGCAAATCTCTATAAGAATGCAAACTATTTTTATAAACAAGCATTCCACCCGGACAATTCATAGGTTTAATAGCAAACTCTCTACCATCAATTTCACTAGTATACATATTATCTTTATAATTTGCCCAGTGGCCACTTAATTCCCAAAGTTCTTTACTTAACATAGTCGGAGTTTTAATAAATTTATAATTTTCTTTCGTATGTTCCTCATACCAAAAATTTTCAAGAATATTTCTAATTATCATGCCATTTGGCAACCAAAAAGGAAAACCAGGTCCAAAATCACTAATCATAAATAAATCAAGTTCTTTACCCAATTTCCTATGATCACGTTTTTTTGCCTCTTCTAAGAAATCCAAATATTCATTTAGTTTCTCTTCAGTATCAAAACATATACCATAAATTCTTTGAAGCATCTTATTATTTGCGTCATTTTTCCAATAAGCGCCACTTGCTTTAAGAAGCTTAAAATATTTAATTTCTTTAACAGATTCAACATGAGGCCCACGACATAAATCAGTAAAATCACCTTGAGTATACATACTAATAATAGTATTATTTTCATCCATTCTACTTATTAAATCAATTTTATATGGATCATCTTTAAATTTTTCTAAAGCTTCATTTTTTGAAATTTCTTCCCTATAAATCCTTTTTCCATCTTTAGAAATCTTTTTCATTTCCTTTTCAATTTTATCTAAATCTTCTTCCTTTACTACATCTTCACCCAAATCAATGTCATAGTAAAATCCATCTTCTATAACTGGGCCAACCCAAAACTTAGCATTAGGATATAAATGCTTAACAGCCTGAGCCAATAAATGTGCACAACTATGATTTAACACACTTAATTTTTCATCTTCTTTAATATTTATCATATCTTCCTCCAAATTAAAAAGGACAGTACAAGGAGTGCAAAGCACGGTACCATCCTTTATTTAACTTAATTATTATAACGGAAACATTCCGGAACTTCTTTCGAAGCCTGTTCATAGGTAGTAATTAAAAGTTTATCTTACTTGTCTCACACCATCACAAGTTCGCTACATAGAATCAACGATTAACCATGTCCTAATCAAAACATTTATGCATAAATAATACCACAAAAGAATAGTTATGTCTATACAAAACCATTTAAATATCGTGAAGTTTCGCATTAACTATAAATCAACAAAACATTATTATAGTTATAAAAATACTTTTAATTAATTACAACGGTTAATTTATAGTAACTACATAATAATCACCATCTCTATCTTTAAATATAACTGTATTATCACCATCTGACAAAGTATTTTCCATATAATCATTTGTATCCAAACCTAATTTATATTTATATGATCCATTTCTAGCAGAAAAAATTGCAAACGTATCATGACTAGCAATCACAAAATAATCATTAGAAAGAATGCTAGACTTTTTACTTCCTTTAGAATTAACTATATTAATAACACTTCCATCTTTCAAAACACTAATTATTTTTCCATTATTTTTATCATCTTTAGACAATAGAGTCAAATAGTAAAGATCGTTTCCAATAAACAACTCAGATACATTCCAATCATTTACATCAATATCATCATAAATAATTTTAGTTTTGTCAGTCAGTAAATCCAAAACTTTAACTGTACCAATGTCATTATTAGTAATCTCATAATATATTAGTTCATTATTATACACCTTAAATGTATTAGCTGTATTAAATAGATAAACTCCCGTATCATTTGTATAATCATATTTATTTGTAACTAACGGTATTAATTCATCATTTTCTAAAACGCATATTTTAAATTCACCAACATTTGATACTAAAATATCGTCATTATATCTTATATCATCAGATACAAAATAAACATACACTTTACCAGTAACGTCATCAACTTCTAATTTTGGAAAATCAACCGAAGATTTCACACATCCACTTTCAATATTAATCTTATTTTCAAAATTCAAATCAGATTTTATAAACTCCCACATGTACAAATCACTTTCAAAATCAAGTTCCAATTTAATATAATATATATAGTCATTTAAAACATAAAAATCCCAAATTCTATATCCATCAGGATATTCATAATAATCAAAATCTTTACTAATAACATCATAAATCCAAACACCTTTTGTCAGCATAACAATATTCATCAATTCTTTTGAAAGATAATTTCCATAAATCAAATTGTTTTGAAATCTTAAAACAGAAGAACTATAGTTACCATACTTCTCTAATTCTTGTTGAATATCTGTTTTATAAATAGAACTATCTTTCAATTCCAATTTATCTTCTAAATCATAGTAGTCAACAGTCACCTCATTAATTACTGTCTCACTATTATCAGTATCATCACGCCAAAATATAAATCTAACAGCTAATAGTATAATAATTATTAAAATAGTTATTAAAGCAACAAAATAAAGTAAAATGTTTTTACACTTTTTCATAAAAAACTCCTTAAAACACAAAATATTATTCATTAAAATTTATTTTATCTAACAAACCTAAAGCTAAATCTTTTAAACTTTCATCACTTAATTTAGATAACTTAGTTAATAAATCAAAAGTATATTTACTTTGAGGGAGCATATAGCCGGATTCGCGCATTAAGTCTTCTATAATCACTTTATTAGAATGAATTAAAGCTTTAATAAATGGCAAATCTTTTTTGTCTGATTTTAAAAGCAAATTATTTAGAATTTTTATTTCTTCTATCTTATTATTAACAACTTTTGACAATGCATTTATCACTTCACTATTCTTTTTTTGCTGTTTTGGCATTTCATTAGGAACCATTGTAATTGCTTTAGAAGGACACGCATTTGCACATGCACCACAACCTATACACTTAGAAAAATCTATTTGTCCAGTTTCATTATTGCTTGCCCCAGTAGGACAAACAAATAAGCAAAGACAATCTTTTGTACATATCTTTGTATTACGATAAGCATGACATTTTCCCATATTATTTTACCTCCAATATTTTAGAATTAGGAACTTTACAAACCGGACAAAAAGCTGGTGGCTCTTCTCCGATATATATGAAACCACATATATCACAAACCCAAACTTTACTATTAAATATTTCTCCTGTTTGATAACGATTTAATAATGATTTAATCATGTTAGTAGTTTTACTACCCCAAGTTATAACTCTTTTGGCTCCACTATCATTAAAAGTATCAGCAATGTTCATCGCTTCATCGTAAAGTTTAATATCATTATTTACATTATCTAAAACATTATCAATATTTCCATCCTTAATTTCCAATTTTGAAATAAAATAATCATATAATTTTTTAAACATTTCCATTTCTTCAAACAAATATTGTTTTTCACAACTTTTAGCTAAATTAGAACATATATATGCAAGTTCACCAACATTTAATTCACGCAGTTGATCTTCTTCGGCTTCATCATTAGTTGTTTTTTCTTCATTACCTTCTCCGCCAACTTCTTCAAACATATCTTTTGTTGCTCCACATATAGGACATTTCCAATCTTCTGGTAAATCTTCAAATTTTACACTTTCTGCCGAATCATCATAAATATATCCACAAATTAAACAACGATATTTTTTCATGTATACCTCCTACACTAATTTTATCAAAAACATTTACAAAAACACAATAAAAAGTAGATAATAGTGAAGAATTATCTACTAAATTATTAATCATACTCTTTTTTACTTTTATAAATTTCGCCACTGACAGCATCAAGCTCATAGTCATATTCATAATTTTGATATTTAAACTCTATTTCATAAACAGCAATACCATTTTCATAATCAAATTCAACTTCTACATAAGTAGGGTTAACACCAGCATGATCAATTGCTATTTGCTTAGCCTTTTCCTTAGAAATATAACTATTACCACCAGAATTTACAGTATTATCACCGTATTCATTTTCAAATCCCTTATTATACTCAAGTATAGTACCAGTAACAGCATTTATCTCATAATCATATTCAACATTATCAGAATAAAATTCAACATCATAAACCATAACGCCATCATCCAAATCAAATTCTATATGCAACATAGTTGGATTAGACACATTAGCATGAGTTAAAGCAATATTTTTAGCTTCATCTTCACCAATATATTGTTTACTACTTGCACTACCTAACTTATCAACATCCAAAGTATAAGTATCTAATAATAAATTAAGTTCATTAATTGTAAGTTTAGCCAAATCATTAATATTTAATAAATTATTAACCTGAACTAAAGCCGTTATTAATTTAGCTTTACCAAGACTAATACCATTTGCTTCTGCTACACCATTTAAACTATCTGAAGAACTAAGAGTAAGACCAATAACTGAGCCATCAATATTAGAATCTTTCAAAATATCATCAATTTCCTTTACCAATAAATTTTCCAAAGCTAAACTTTTATTAACATCTGCATTTTGAACCGAAACTAATACTGAATTTGACAACTCATCAATATAACCATTTCTAATCATAGATCCAATTATCGCATTAAGAGCAACAACAACATCAGTATTTTCCAAATCCATACCAGAAATAATCATTTCTGACTCACTATCATTAGCCTCATAATCAACTATTCTATCATCGCTATTTAATGTTAATTCAATACTTGGATTAACATCAATCATAACAACAGAATAAGAATTTTTATGCAAAACAAAATATAAAATAGCAAAAAACAAAACTATTATTAAAACAATCCCAACATATTTTAACCACTTATTATTTTTTTCTACTTTTTTCCCTTTACTAACACTTTTCTTATTTTTCATAATTAAATCCTTTCATTAACAAGTTAAATTCACACCTAAAATAATTATACATTATATTTAATTTAAATAGAAGTGCTTTTAAAAACCACTGTAAACATAATCATCATTCAAATTATCAATGTTTATATTTTTTCTAAAATATGTTAAAATACTATTGGAGGTTTAGATTTTTGATAATTTTATCAACAATCTAAACTTTTTGCCTATTTAAAATTATAAAAAACAATACTCTTACTAGAGAGTATTCTAATATCATAAATTAAAAAAGTCCTAAAAAATGGACTTTACAAACGTCATGGTGGTTTCAGTTGGAATCGAACCAACGACACCAAGATTTTCAGTCTTGTGCTCTACCGACTGAGCTATGAAACCAAATGGCGGTTCCGACGGGAATTGAACCCGCGATCCCTCGCGTGACAGGCGAGTGTGATAACCGCTACACCACGGAACCATTGGTTGCGGGAGCTGGATTTGAACCAACGACCTTCGGGTTATGAGCCCGACGAGCTACCAGACTGCTCCATCCCGCGATATTACATTAATGGCGGAGGAAAAGGGATTCGAACCCCTGCGCCGGTTTCCCGACCTCCCGGTTTTCAAGACCGGTCCCTTCAACCAGACTTGGGTATTCCTCCATAAAGTTGGTGCCTCGGGCCGGAGTCGAACCGGCACGAGCTTTAATACTCGAGGGATTTTAAGTCCCTTGCGTCTACCTATTCCGCCACCGAGGCATCAATAATATAAATAAAATGGTGACCCGCTGGAGATTCGAACTCCAGACCCTTTGATTAAAAGTCAAATGCTCTACCGACTGAGCTAGCGGGTCATAATTAAAAAGTGGTTGCCTCGGTTAGATTCGAACTAACGAATGCAAGAGTCAAAGTCTTGTGCCTTACCACTTGGCTACGAGGCAATAATCTAAGTGGTGGGGAGACATGGATTCGAACCATGGAACTCGAAAGAACAGATTTACAGTCTGCCGCGTTTGACCACTTCGCTATCTCCCCATAAAAATGGTGCCGAAAACAGGAATCGAACCCGTAACCTACTGATTACAAGTCAGTTGCTCTACCAATTGAGCTATTTCGGCAAATAAATGGTGGGCGATGAGAGACTCGAACTCCCGACCCTCTGCTTGTAAGGCAGATGCTCTAACCAACTGAGCTAATCGCCCATCACTTGTTGACGTTTATAAATATAACATTTTAGTATTTTGATGTCAAGCATAACTAACGAATTTTATCATTATTTTTCAACCAATTCTTTCATTTTTTCTTTAGTCCAAATAGGAAGATTTTCTTCAAGCGGTTTAAACCCTTCACCATTTTCAGGTATTTTTGATAAAGTTGGCTCTACATTATAATCAATTTGTTTAATTGACAACTTTACTTGACTTTTATCTTCATCAATTTCCATAACTTTAACATTAATAATATCTCCTATTTTAAATTTACTATTTAAATCTCTAATAAACTTATTTGAAACTTCGGAAATATGTACCATTCCTGTATAATCATCCATCAAACTAACAAAAACCCCATAAACAGTAATTCCAGTTATCTGGCCTTTAACAATGTCTCCCACTTTAATATTACTCATAAATAAATCACATATACATTATATCACGTTTTTTTATAAAATACTTGCAATTTTTATTTGTATGTGTATATAATATTAGTGCAATTCAAATTTAACCTAAGAGTGTTGTCCTCATAGCTCAACTGGATAGAGCGTTTGACTACGGATCAAAAGGTTAGGGGTTCGACTCCTCTTGGGGACGCCATAAACGGGAAGTGGCTCAATTTGGTAGAGCACTCGGTTTGGGACCGAGTGGTTGCAGGTTCAAATCCTGTCTTCCCGACCATTTAAAAAATCAAATCTCTTAATAAAGAGATTTTTTTATTAAGAAAATTTTCTAATTAGCCAATCAATTTTAGGAATGTCATAATATTTTCTAATAAGTAAATATATATCATTTAGCAAATCCTCATACTCTTCAGCCTTTAAAATAATCTTGTCTAACGCACTTTCATCTTTTTCTTCTTCAAGAATAAGTTTACACAAATCAAAAAAATACGTAGGATACATCAGCCTAGCAAAGAGAAGCATCAAACTTGTCCTAGAAAACTTATGATTATTTAAAAGTTCTTCAACTTCACTAAAATCCAAAGAATGAAAAATAAATTTATTTTTTATATATTCTGCGATATCGCGAACATCATAATCAAAAGTAAACGTTAGAGGATTATATAAATATAAAAAAGTATTATCAACACCCACCCTGTTATGATTTATAGTTATCAACAACTCATTTTCTTTTAAAAACGCATCTTTACAATAACTTATTGCGTTTTCTGCCATACCAATATAATAAGGGAAAACCTCTTGCAATAACGGATATTCTTTATTTAAATCAGCAATTGTATTTTCAAGCAAATCCACTTTGTCACTCCAAGCTAAATACCAAGGTTTAATATTCAAATTATAACTATAACTACTAAGTGAATAATTAAATTTAGAAACATCACTTAAATTATAATAATCTCTCAAAGATGAATTAATTCTCAATAAAGCATAATTTTCGCCATCCACTTCAGCAAACAGATTACCAAGAACAGTTGGAACAAAAGTATCAACATAAACTTTTTTATAATAAAGTCTATTAGAAACATCAGCTAAAATATTTAAATTACTTACTTCCCCATTATATAATAAAAATAAATATTCATAATCGTTAACAAAAAAACGAAAACCATTATCTATAGTATATAATTCACTCGGAAACAATTTATATAAATTATTAATAACATTTTTCACGATTATTCACCAGTAAATTATATTGCATAAAAACAAAAAAAGACCGAAGTCTTTAATTTTTTAACTTATAAGCAAAGTCATCTGCTTTACCGCCATCCGCATCAGCATTATAATTTTGAATTGCCTGACTTAAAGTAGTTTCAGCAGCCTTTTGTCTTTCCACTGCAACTTTTGCATCATTTTGAGACTTATTAACTAATTGAAAAGCTTCACTTAATGCTTCATTTTTAATACTAACGAATTTTTGAAGTTTAGCTATCTTATTCAAACATTCTTGAGAAGGTTTAACACTTTCTTCCATCAATTATGCTACCTTTTTAAAACTTTCATCATTAACTACTTGATCAATTGCATTAGAATAAGCTGCATTATCTGCTTTTAACTGTTGCATATTTTTCATCATTTGCATTGCCAAATTCATTTGTTCCCTTTGAGATTTTACTAAAACATCTTCCACAGCAGACTTAGCTCTATCATATATTTCTTGTGATTTAATCATAAATTCATCCAAATCAATTGTACCAGACTCAATAGAACCTTGAACCATTTCTTGCTGCACAGCAGATTGTGGTTCAACACTTTCCCTAACAACTGGTGCATCAAAGATATTCCCATCATTTACAACTGGTTCTTGTTGAGGCACATCATAAGATTGACTAACAGTTGGTTGTGGTGTTACCACTGGATCTGGAATATTAATATCTCCAGCATTAACACTAGTAACTTCTGGTGCAACAGGCGTAACAGGAGTCACTGGTTCATTATAAGCCATACCAGTGGCATTTTGTACCACTTCATTAGGAGTTATTTCATTAGGTATATTTTGAGTATTAGCAACATTTTGAACAGTTGGCTCTGGCTCAACAACAGTCTCAGGCCCAGCAACAATTTCAGGCTCCTTCATATTAGCAGCATTAACTAATCTTTCTATATCAACATTTTTAAGGGCAATAACTCTATAACCGTCAATAACAGATTGATTAGCAGTATTATAGTTAAAATTTCTCATCACACTATCCTCCTTGCACTATTTCTTTCATAGCTTGTTTTACTTTATCCCAAACAGTTTCATCAGTTATACCAATAAGTTTATACACGCCTGGAGTTTCTTCAATAACTTCAGAAACATAAACTTTACTCATGCTTTCACCAGCAGTTTCACCTTTTGATAAAATAATAAAATTTTTATTAATATCTTCAATGCCAAAAGAATTTATTAAATCTACTTCTTCCATCGTGCCATCCATATTTTTAATAGTTATCTTTTTCATATCCACACTCCTATTATCAAATATAATTTTAGCACATAATACTCTCTTTATCAAACATTTTCTTTCTTTAATATAAAATATTTGCAATCATAAGAACAATTTTCCATTAAATATTTTTCTAGCTTATTATAATCATTAATAGGATTAAAATTGCCATTATTCTTAAGATTAAAACCTTTTAACCTTAACTTACCATAAGAAATATCGCCAACTATGTAATCATAATCATAAAAATAGTCCGTAAACTTACTTAAAAATTCTTCTTCATTGAATGCATTCTTATAATCTTTAATTAATTTATAATTTATTCCATTAGCACATATCATCATACAAATCACACTTAAATATTATCACAATAATAGGAACATATCAAATATTAATATTTCAATATAAAATAAAATATATATGCAATTCTAAACAAAAAAAACAAATAATAAGATTTATTTTTTAATAAAAAATTTAAATAAGTTTCTATATAAAAATTATTACAAAATATTAGCAATAACAACGTCATGAATACACTTAGACAATTTATTCGTAGTATACCGCCCATGTAAATTAGTATATTAAAATTATAACAATGATAAATTATTACGTTTTAACTTATTTTTTGTATTCACCCTTTTTTCACACTCTAATTAATTTCTCATATTATATCTTGTGTAGGAGGATTATTATGATTGATTGGTTTGTTACTTTACCTTTTGCTTTACAAGCTTTTTTAGCAACTTGTTTTACTTGGGGAATAACTGCACTAGGGGCAAGTTTAGTAATTTTTTTTAAAAAGATTAACAAAAACGTTATGGATGCGATGTTAGGTTTTGCTGCTGGCGTAATGATTGCAGCTTCTTTTTGGTCACTATTATCCCCAGGTATAGAAATGGCTGAAAATTTAAAATTAAACTCTTCATTGGTTGCTGTACTTGGTTTTATGTTAGGCGGAGGTTTACTTTTTATAGGTGATAAATTATTTGATAAATTAAACAAAAAATTCAGAAAAAATAAAAATAATTCTGATTCTTCAAATTTTAAAAGATCACTTATGTTAATTTTTTCAATAACTCTTCATAATATTCCGGAGGGACTTGCTGTAGGCGTTGCTTTTGGTTCTCTTGCATACGGATTAGAAGGTGCAACCTTATCTTCTTCATTAATGTTAGCTTTAGGAATTGGTTTACAAAATTTTCCTGAAGGTACTGCGGTAAGTGTACCACTACGTAGAGAAGGGTATTCTAGAGGAAAATCATTTTTTTACGGTCAATTAAGTGGCATAGTTGAACCAATTTCTGCTGTCCTAGGTGCATTGTTAGTAATAAAAGTACAATATTTACTACCATACTTTTTATGCTTTGCAGCAGGTGCGATGATTTATGTTGTTGTTCAAGAATTAATTCCAGAAAGTCAATCTAATAAAAAGAAAAATTTAATGGCTTTATTCACTCTTATAGGTTTTTCAATAATGATGTTTTTGGATGTAACTTTAGGTTAAAGTTATTGACAAAACATTAATTTGTAGATAAACTTAAATTGGTAATATTTATTACTAAAGTATGATAAGTTTTATATTGAAAAGGAGTGAAATTATGGAATTAAAAGGTAGTAAAACAGAACAAAACTTAATGACTGCGTTTGCTGGCGAAAGTCAAGCAAGAAATAAATATACTTACTATGCTAGTAAAGCAAAAAAAGAAGGTTATGAACAAATTGCAGCTATCTTCGAAGAAACTGCAAATAATGAAAAAGAACATGCAAAATTATGGTTTAAACAATTGCATGATGGTGATATCCCAGATACACTAACTAACTTAAAAGATGCAGCATCTGGAGAAAACTATGAATGGACTGAAATGTATGCTGAATTTGCTAAGGTAGCAAGAGAAGAAGGATTTAATGAAATTGCATTTTTGTTTGAACAAGTAGCAGAAATAGAAAAAAATCACGAAGAAAGATATCTTAAATTAGTTGGTAATGTTGAATCAGATAAAGTTTTTCATAAAGATGAAGAAGTAATTTGGATTTGTAGAAATTGTGGTCATATTTATAGAGGTAAAGATGCTTTGAAAGTATGCCCTGTATGTAAACATCCTGAAAGTTACATGGAATTAAAAGCTTATAATTATTAATTAATTTATAAAAAAGTAACGAGTTTAGAATTCGTTACTTTTTTAATTCATTTTTACATTGTGATATACGTTACTTACATCATCTAAATCATCGAGCATTGTTAATAACTTTTGAAATTTTGTCATTTGCTCTTCATCTAATTGAACTGTATCTTTTGGAAAATATGATATTTCATCTACATCAAACACTATATCATTTTTTACGCTTTCTAACGCAGTTTTCATATTGTTTAAATCTTGTGGTGCTGCATATACTAATGTCATATCATTTTCTACCTCAATGTCATTTACATCAACATTATTATTAATTAATGCATCCATAATAGTTTCTTCATCTAAACCTTTTACGCCTATAACGGATAAATGTTCATACATAAAACTTACTGCGTTTGGTGTAGCCATTTTTGCCCCACATTTATTAAATACGGTTTTTAGTTCGCTTATAGTTCTATTACTATTATCTGTTAAGCATTTTATTATTAAATTACTACTTCCTGGTCCAAATGCTTCATATTCACATGTTACATAATCTTCTGTAACACCTTTTTTTACTTTATCAATATTTCTATTTATTACATCTGCTGGAACGTCATCTCTTTTTGCTTTTTCAATAATTCTTCTTAATTGCAAATTATTTACTGGATCAGGATTACCTTTTGCTGCTTGGTAAATTTCCTTTGCATAAATTGAATATAATTTTGATTTTCTTGCCGCTGTCTTGGCCATTGATGCTGCTCTAACTTCATGTGCTCTTCCCATAATTTCACTCCTTTAATTTAACTTTTCAATTTCCTTTACTATTTTATAATAAATAGGATAATTTTTAAAGTCATTTGTTATATTTTCTTTTAAAAACTCTTCCGAATCAATCTTTGCTTGCATTAAAATTTTGTAATCTCTTTTTAAATCCGCAATTTTAAAAAACATTTCACCACTTTGTTTTACACCAAAGAGATCTCCTTCTTTTCGCATTTCGTAATCTTTTTCTGTTATATAAAATCCGTCACTACTTTCATTTAAAACTTTCAATCTTTCATTATTTTTTGGGCCAATTAAAATACATGTAGAATCATATTCATTTCTTCCAATTCTTCCTCTTAATTGATGTAATGTTGCTAAACCAAATCTATCTGCATTAAAAACAACTATCATCGTTGCATTTTTTACATCAACGCCAACTTCAATTACAGTCGTAGAAATTAGTATTTTTGTTTCTCCTTTTATAAAGTTGTTCATTATATCATCTTTATCTTTTTTGTTTAGTTTTCCATGTAAAATCTCTGTTTTGACTTTATTGTTAAACGCTACGTCCATTTTTTCTTTTAGTTCAATAACTGTTTTTAAATCTAAAGTTTCATTTTCTTCAATTAATGGAGATACAACATAGATTTGTCTTCCTTTTTTTATTTCTTCAAGCATTAAATATAATACGTCTTTAATTTCTTTTTCTTCTTTTATTATTGTTTTTATTTCTTTTCTTCCTTTAGGCTTTGTTTTTATATTAGTTATATCCATATCACCATATAACGTTAAAGCATATGTTCTTGGAATAGGTGTTGCTGACATATAAAGAATATCTGTATTTTCACCCTTTTTATTTAGTAGTGTTCTTTGGTTCACGCCAAATCTATGTTGTTCATCAGTTATTACTAAACTTAAATTTCTAAACTTAAGTTTTTCATTCAATAATGCGTGTGTTCCTATAATTAAATCTATTTGCCCTTTTTCAAGTTTTTCTAATATTACATCTCTGTCTTTCTTTTTTGTATTTCCCGTTAAAAGTTCTATTTTCATATTTGTTTCTATAAGTATATTTTTAATATTTTCAAAGTGTTGATTTGCTAAAATTTCTGTGGGAGCCATTAATGCTGTTTGTCCTCCACTTAAATATGTTATATAAGCAGCAATTATTCCTACAATAGTTTTTCCGCTACCGACATCGCCTTGTAACAATCTATTCATTCTATGATTGCTTGACAAATCTTCATATATTATTTTAACAGCATCTAATTGATCTTTTGTTAGTTCGAATGGTAAACTTCGAATAAAATCATCAACAATATTTTTATCAACATTTTTTTTAGGTTTGTTATTATCTGATTTTATTTTTAATTTTAAATAATTCATTTTAAACATAAGTTTAAATAATTCTTCATATATCAATTTTAATCTTGCTTGTTTAATGTCTTTTTCATTTTTAGGATTATGTATTTTTTTAATTGCTTCATCTTTTGATATAAAATTGTATTTTTCATTTAAATATTCAGGTACATAGTCATCAAAAGAAGGTTTTAATAATAAGGCATTGTTAATGATTTTTGTCATCGTTTTATTGCTTATTCCATTTGTTAAGTGATATATGCTTTCATATGTATTATTAACAATTTTGCTAAATAAGATATTAGTTGCAGTTATCGTATTTCTTTTTTCATCCCATTTTCCAAAAATCGTTATTTCTTTTCCTAACAATAAATTTTTTTTGATATATGCTCGGTTATATATGATAATGTTTATTAATTTTCTATTTGTATTGACCTTAAACAATAATATATTTAGTCTGGAATTAATTCTACGTAATAAAGGAGTACTTGCTACAATTCCTTCAATAATAACATTTTCACCATCAATCGCTTCATCTATTATATTAAGTTTTAATAAATTGTATTTGTATGGGTAATGTTCGACAAGGTCATCCACACCATAAATTCCTAAATTTTTTAATTCAACAATAGTTTTTTTGCCTATTCCCTTTATATTTTCTAAGTCATTCATAAATTAATTATAAATTACGAAAATATGTTTGTCAACTTGCATAATTATAAAATACCTCTTAAGAGAGGTATTTTGTTAATTTATTCTATTTATTGAAACAGCTGCTGAATATAAATCATTTGGCACTAAATCTATATCAGTATCTGATGAGTTAATAAATCTAAATGTTGACCCAGAAGTTGCCCTAAATATAGCATTTCCGTTTAATGTTCCTGTGTCACAACATGATACTTTATTATGAGTTGATGAATGCGCTATTAAAACATCTTCCGGTAATACTTGATGTAGTTCTACTCCTAATGATTTAGGTACACAGTCTTCCTCGCCTTTATTTTTATTCCTTGCATTTATCCACCAGTGTATCATATATATTCCTTCTTCTGGAATTGCAAATTCTCCAGTAAATGGATTGTAGGCTATTTTGTTAGCAATGTTAGTATTTTGAAATAAAACTGGTGTTTGTGATTGTACTGTTGAATTTGATAAATCGTGTACCATGGCATAGCTATCTAAAGTTTCCCCTGGCCCAGCTGGTCCTGTTGCTCCTGTTGGCCCCGTTGCTCCTGTTGCTCCTGTTGGTCCCGTTGCTCCTGTTGGTCCTGTTGGTCCTGTCACTCCTGTCGGTCCTGTTGGTCCTGTTGCTCCTGTTGGTCCTGTTGCTCCTGTTGGTCCGGTTGCTCCTGTTGGTCCGGTTGCTCCTGTTGGTCCTGTTGCTCCTGTTGGTCCGGTTGCTCCTGTCAAACCAGTATCACCGGTTCTTCCTTGTGGCCCCGTTGGTCCTGTTATGCCGCAATCTCCTGCTGGACCAGTCGGACCTGTTGGGCCCGTTGGTCCTGTTTTTCCGCCACAACAATATATTTCTACACACTTGTCTGTACAACAAGTCGTGTTTTCGTTTTCATTATTTTCAATATTATCTAAATCTATTTTTATCACTCCTTTCAATAGTAATTTATGAAAAAAAAGAGGATTTGTATGTTTCTTTGACCTTGTAAAAAAAATATTAAAAAAGTTGTTGACAAAAGTACCTTTTTACTTTAGTATATAGACTTACCAATTCACTTTTAGGCGAATTGGTGCTAGTATCACACTAGCCAACCCCTTTTTATTCTTTTTTCCGGATTGCTTCTCAGGGGGGGCAATCCTTTTTTATGTTAAAAAGACTTGGATTTATTCATCATCCAAGTCTTTTTCTTGTAACATTTCTACTTTTTTGTAATACTGATATCTCTTCTTTGCATTATCAATATTTTGTTCATATAATTTAATATATTCTTCAGTGTTTAAATCTTTTAAATTTTTATATCTTAATTCTCTTTTGAAAACTTCTTCATAAAGTGAGAAATCTGGTTCTTTTGAATCAACGATTAACTTTTTACCATTGTATCTCATTAATATATTATATCCTGAATTAACTAAAAATTTTTCTTCTTCTAATGCATTTCTCATACCTCCTTTTATTCCGTGTTCAATACATGGGCTGTATGCAATAATAATTGATGGCCCATTATGTTCATGAGCTTCTTTAAACGCTTTTATAGTTTGCATTTTATTAGCTCCTAAACATACAGATGCTACATAAACGTTAGGAATTCCCATTGCAACTTTGAAAAGGTCTTTTTTACTTGTTGTTTTTCCTTTTGCTGCAAATTCAGCAACCGCACTGGTTTTGGTTGATTTTGATTTTTGGCCGCCTGTGTTTGAATATACTTCAGTATCTAAAACTAAGATTTTAACATCTTCTCCAGACCATAAAACGTGATCAAGTCCTCCATAACCAATATCGTATGCCCATCCATCTCCACCTATTATCCATACTTTTCTAGACGGTATATAATCTATTAATGACTTTATATCATCATTAGTTTCTTTTTCTAATAATTTTTCTTTTATTTCTAATGTTTTCGCACTGTCATTAAAATTATCAATAAATTCTTTATAAATATCTTTTATTTCTGGTTTTACTTCATCTTTAATTTTATACATTGTGTTTTTTAAGTTTTCACGTATGTTTTTGTATGATGTATGAAGTCCTAAACCAAATTCTGCATTATCCTCAAATAATGAACTTATCCAAGGTATACTATAAGGTGTACATGGAAGTGACGCCCCATAAATTGAAGAACATCCTGTTGCATTAGCAATTACAATTTCATCTTTAAATAACTCAGTAAGTATTCTAATATATGGTGTTTCACCGCAACCAGCACAAGCACCATTAAATTCAAATACTGGTTTTACAAATCCTAAACCTTTTATAGTTTCTTTTTTAAATATTGTTTTATTTTCAACTGTTTCGGTTAATTCGTCACATAACTTGTCTTCTTCATCACTATAATTGCCAAATGATAATGCTTTTTTCCCTGCTTTTCCAGGACATGTGTCTATACATAATCCACATCCGGTGCAATTGCTTTCCGAAACGCTTATATAAAAATATTTATCATCTTCTCCAAAACTTGCTAATACTTTTTCATCGCTTAATCCAACTTTATTAAGTTCTTCTTTGGTCATAGAGAAAGGTCTTATTACTGCATGTGGACAAACTAAAGCACACTCATTACATTCAATGCAATTTTCTTTGTTCCATTTTGGTACTAGTTGCATAACTTTTCTCTTCTCACTTTTTGATGTGCCACCTTCAAATGTGCCATCTTTGTGAGTGAGAAAATCAGATACTTTTAATAAGTTTCCTCTTCTTTTTAGCATGTAATCAGTTAGTGTCGTTACTTTTTCTTCTTGTTCTTTTGTTATAGTTAAATTGTTTACATCTAGTTCTCTTAAAACTGACGTTGATTCTTCTAATGCACTTATATTGTTGTTGACTACTTCTTCGCCTTTGTCTTTATATACACTTTTAATTTGATCTTTAAATTTTTCAATGTCTTCGCTTGTGCATCCTAACATTTTTAAGACGTATATTGATATAATATTATTAATTTTTCCGTTTAAATTGTATTTGTTTGCTAATTCATCTGCATTTGTGATAAATACTCTTAATTTTTTGTCTAATATTTGTTCTTTTATGCTATTTGGAATATATTTATTTAATTCTTCATCTGTTTTGTTTGAATTTAATAAAAATATTCCGTTTTGTTTTATGTTTTCTAATAAGTTATATTTTGTTAAATACGAATCTTTTGAAACAACAATTAATGATGGACTTGTCAAATAATATGGTGCATTGATAGGTGCATCACTTATTCTTAAATGACTTATAGTTACACCATTACTTTTTTTAGAATCATATTCAAAGTATCCTTGAACAAAATTTCCATCTTTTTGGCCAATTACTTTCATTATATTTTTTGATGCGCTGACCATTCCATCTGAACCAAATCCGTATATTTTTATTTCTTTCCATTTTTTCTCTATATTGTAATTTGGGATCATTAAACTTAAATTTGTAACGTCATCTGTTATTCCAATTGTAAAGTTGTTCATAACTTTGTATTTATTTAAATTGTCAAATACGGCTTTTATTTGAGCTGGAGTTGTGTCTTTGCTTGACAGTCCATAACGTCCACCTACTATTTCTATATTTTCTCCTTTTAATGCATTAACCACATCTAAATATAGTGGTTCTCCGTTACTTCCTGCTTCTTTTGTTCTGTCAAGTACAGCTATTTTCTCTACGGATTTTGGTAAAACTTTTTTCAAGTATTTTACACTAAATGGTCTGTATAAGTGTACAGTAATAACTCCAACCTCTTCGCCTTTATTATTTAAATCTTCCACTACTTCTTTGATTGTATCGTTCACTGAACCCATAGCTATGATTATATTTTTTGCGTTTTTATTGCCATGATATACGAAAGGTGCATAACTTGTCCCAGCAATATTATTAAGTTTTTCCATGTAATCATTTACAATGTCCGGTAACTCCATATAGTTTAAATTTCTTGCTTCAGTATTTTGAAAATATACATCTTCAGTTTGTGATGTTCCTCTAGTTATGTTTTTACCTATGTTAATAGAACGGCTTCTAAATTCATTTATTTTACTATAATCTATTAATTCTTTAATTGTTTCTTCATTTAATATGTTTATTTTATTTAACTCGTGACTTGTCCTAAACCCATCAAAAAAATGTAAAAATGGTACACTTCCTTTTATTGCTGATAAATGAGAAATTATTGCTAAATAGTAAGCATCTTGTACATTTACGCTTGATAACATTGCAAATCCAGTTGTTCTTGTAGCATATATATCTTGATGATCGCCAAATATTGATAATGCATGTGTTGATAAACTTCTTGCTGCTACGTGGAAGACAGCGGGTAGAAGTTCTCCTGCGATTTTGTACATTGAAGGTATCATTAATAATAAGCCTTGTGATGCTGTGAATGTTGAAGTTAGACTTCCTGCTTGTAATGAACCGTGAACTAAAGCTGAAGCTCCTCCTTCGCTTTGCATTTCTACTACATTTACTTTTCCACCTAGTATATTTGTTTTACCAGTGCTTGCCCATTTATCAGCTAAAGTTGCCATAGGACTTGATGGAGTTATTGGATATATACCGCATACTTCACTAAATAAATAAGCGGCTGTTATACAGGCTTCATTCCCATCCATTATCTTATAGTTTTTCATATCATCACCTAGGTTAATTATACAGCAAAAAAAAAGTTTTATCTATATTTTGATAAAACCTTAAAATTTATTTGTCACAATTACCATTTGTAATACATTCTACATAATATGTAGAGAATTTCAATAATTCAGTATTTATATAATCTGTTCCATACTGCTCACTTAATGTTGGCTCACAACTAAATAAATTAGTTCCTAAACCTAATCTTTCTCCTTCTATAGTCGCACCCAACGCTGCTAACGTAGTCGGATACATATCCATAGTTGTAAACACTCGATTAGTTGTACAATTACTACTTTTCGCATTTATAAATGTGTTATATATTTTTCTATCGTTTAAATCAATATCATTAAATGTGTAAGAGTTCATGCTAACATGATCTCCAGTTATAATAATTATTGTATCACTATAAAAATCCTGTTGTTGAATCCATTTTATAAAATTATATGTTTGAGCAGATGAACATTTTATTGCATTTAAATATACATTATCGTCGAAGTTTTCACAAAAATCACTAACGTAACCATCTGGAGTATGTGTATCAACTGTTAAAAGTGTAAAATTAAATGGTCCATCTTGTTTTGAAATTTCGGTCAATTTTTCTTTAGCATATTCAAATAATATTGCATCTTCATAACCCCAGAAAACATAATAATCTTCAGATATAACGTTATCTTCTATTGCTGTATAGTAATCAAAAATTTCATAGTTTCCGTGTTGTTCAAAGTATTTACGCCTTCCGCCAAATGTTGCATCTGAGCCCACCATAAGATAATTTTTGTATCCATTATCATTCAAAATTTCACCTAATGAGTAAACTCCTGGCATAAAAACTTCATAATTTTCATATTCATAATTTCCATTTGAAATTGATTTTAAAGGAATCCCAGCTGTATGTGATATCATTGCTGCTATCGTCCAGCTTGATTCTGAAATAAAATCTGCCTCACCCAGTTTGTCTGAATTCGAAAAATATAAATTGTTATAAGCTAACTCAGTTAATTCAGGAATATAATTTTTTTCAAACTCTCCACCATTATCATAATTTGTATAAGTGCTTTCCATTGATTCTAAATAGATATATATTAAATTTTTCTTTTCTCCGTTAAAACTTATATTTACATTTTCTGGGTTAATATAGTTTTCTTCAAAGAAAGTTGATTTTTGAAAATTCCCCTTGATATAATCAATTATGTAAAACTTGTTTAAAATCATATATACACATGCAAAAAACAAAATAATAAGTAATATTATAGATGAATTATACAAAAATTTAATAATATTAAATTTAAATATAAAATTTTTTATCTCAATAATCATGAATGTTTTCGAATTGGTAGTTACTTTGTGCAACAAAGTAGCAATTATTAATATTATGCATAATGTAAAAATTGGTATTAATATGCACGAAAATATAAATGAATTTATTATGCTTTTACTTGCATTTCCTACTGAATTAGTCAAAGTATATAGAATTTGATCGAAAGAATAAAACGCAAAATTTTCTAATGTCCATTTTGTAGCAAAAATAATTTCTATAGTTAAAAACAAAATAATAATTAGACTTAAATTAATAACTTTATTTTTCATTATTCCTTTTTATTTTAATATAGACTTTTATGTTGTCTTCTATTATCTTTAAAAATATAGGTAAAATTATCGCAAAAATTAAAGTTATCCACGTGTATTTAAAAACAAACTCATATGTGAAAATACTTTCCATATAATAAAAATTTTTTTCGCTACTTATAAAATATACGGCACTATTACCTAGTAAATTAATAATAAAATTATATATAAAGTATCTAATCACTAATTCATAATTAAATACCTTTATTTTATTTAATTTAATATCTATAAATAATGAAATAAAACTTGGTAGAAAAAAACATATAAATTTTATCATAAACCCTCCATGATTGGTACTTTAACATATTTAGCACTTTTTTTCAATAAAAAATTATTGAACTAAATTTAATTCAATAATTTTTCCCATTCTCTTTTTATTTTATCAATTGAATAATTTTTCACCTGTTTTAATGATTTATTTTGATACTGTTTTAATTTATTTACATCATTTATTAAATCAGTTATTTCTTTAGCCATAACTTTTTTATTTCTATTTTTGATTAATATACCTACGTTGTCTTTCAATAATTCCCTTGCTCCAGATGCACTATCGAATGCTACACATGGCACCCCATAATTCATTGCCTCTAATAAAACTAACCCAAATGCTTCACTTTTGGACGGCATTACATAAACGCTTGAATTTAAGTATTCTTTTTTTAATTCTTCACTGTTTAAAAAACCTGTCATTTTAATATTTTTAACTTTTAATTCTTTTATTTTCTTCTCAATTTTTTCTCTTTCATAGCCATCTCCACATATTGTTAAACTCACTTTGTTATCTAATATATTGATTTCATTCATAACATCAATTAAATCTAAAAATCCTTTTTCTTCACTTAATCTACCTACTGAAATAATGTTTTTAGTATTAAGTTTACTTTTTTCAAAATTATTAATTTCAATAGGATTATGAATAAGTATATTTTTAGGTCCATTAATAATTGGTTTATAAAAATCATAAAGTTCCTTTGTACAATGAATTACATAATCAAAATTACTCACTGAATTTATAAACCTATTTATATATATTTCATTATTATTATGATAATTATGTTCAGTAGCAATTTTAATAATGCATTTATTTTTTAAATACTTATTAACTATTTCATTTTGACTTACTCTTGTTGTGATAATGTAGTCAGTATTTATTTTTTTTATATTTTTTATAAATCTTTTTTTAGCAGTAAGTTTTATCTTATTTCTTCTAACTAACTCTTTAAATAATTTAATATATTTCTTATTTTTTATTAATACTTTAGCAGATGTATCATATGGATTACCTTCAAACATATATTGTATGGAAACTTTGTTACTAAACTTAAATGCTGGCTTTTCATTAAATTTATACTTTACTAGTAAAGAAATTTTAAAATTATTTTCAAGCATATTACATAATAACGATATATATCTTTCAATTCCACCAAAATCTAAGTGTTCACATAAAATAGTTATTGTTTTCATTTTTTACCTTTTTCTTTCATATTATATATTTGAAACAATGTTTTTCTTATTCCATTATTAACCAAGTAAATAAATGCTTTGTTTGTTTGATTAATAAAAGTCTTAATTTTCAAAACTAAAATTTCTATAATAATTAATAACTTTGTTGCAAAATTACAGTTTAATGTAGTTAATAATTTTTTTATCAAATTAGGGTATGCGCAATATAAATTATTAGTTACCTTTAATAATAATTTATTTTTATTATATATATTTTGACCTATAATTTCAAATATTACCTTTTGCCAAAATTTTTTTCCTTCTTTTTGTGACAAAATATTATTTGAATCTTGTTCAGAATGTATTCTAGAAATAGCTAAACTTTTGTTTATATGTATAAATTCATATTTTTTTAATAACTTAAACCACATGTCATAATCCTGCGTGTATTTTAATTTTTCATCAAATAGCCCAACACTTAAAAGATTTGTTTTACTTATTAACATAGTTATTCCGTTTAAATCAATGTTAATTAGTGAATCATATTTAAGTTTTGATTTCTTACATTTGTGTCTAATAATTTTTAAATTTTTTTGATATAGTAAATCATAGTCGCTGTAAACTATTTGTTTTTCATTTTTTATAAATTTTATTGACTCTTCTACTTTATTTGGATAATACATGTCATCATGACTTAACCATGAAAAATATTTGCCTGTCATGTTTTTTATTCCAGTATTTAAAGCAGAACTAACACCGCCATTTTCTTTTTCTATATATTTAATTTTTGTTCCATAAGACAAAGCAATTTTTCTAGTTTTACCATTATCATTACTACCATCATTAACTACAATTATTTCAATATTTTTGTATGTTTGAGATAATGCACTTTTTATCGCGTCTGATAAATAATTAGAGCCATTATATACTGGTATTATTATACTAACTTTTGGATGTTTCATTGAGTCTTAAAATCCTTTTAACTTTTTTTCTGAAATTAATTGGTAGTTTTCTATATAAATATAAAATCTTATTATTTGTTGCCATTAATGTGCTTTCATCTAATTCTGTATTTTCTATTTTTTTCAACTGACTTAATAAAACTTTTGATTCGACATTCATCACATTATTTTTATGAAATTCTATAATTTCTAAATAAATATTAGTTAATTTTTCTAAATAAGTTTCCAAATTATAATTTTCTTTTGCAAATTCATAACATTTTTTTGCAAGATTATTTCTTAAAGAATTATTTTTTAGCATTTTAATGACTGTATCTGGATATTTTTCTTCTTTTACTGCTATTCCTTCAGAAGGTGAATTAATTACTTCAGGTAGTGCACTTCCAGGACTATCAAGAGCTATAACCAATGTTTCACAGTTCATAGCTTCTATAGCCATAAGCCCAAAAGTTTCTTGTCTTGATGGCATTAAAAATAAATCTGATATTTGATATAGTTTAGCTAAAAAAAGATCATCTTTTATCCATCCATACTCATGTATGTCAAATTTATTTTTAAATTCATTTAATAAATTCTTTTTTCCTACTACTATAATAGAAATATTTTTTTCATCAATTTTGTTTAATGTGTTTTTTACAATATCTAAACCTTTAAATTTTCCATCATCTGCCCTAAGCATAATAACACTATTTTTTACATTTATTTTTAGGTCTTTTTTTATTTTTATTATTTCTGATTTAGAAATAGGCTTGAATATATTTTGATTAATACCAAAAGGGAGAAAATAAATTTTTTTATTTTTCCATATAGGAGATTGTTTAACTTGTTTTTCCATCCATTTAGAAGAAACTATAGCAAAAATATTTGAACGTTGTATATTGTCTTTCTTAAGAATAAAATTTAAACTTGAAATATCATGTTCTAATGGAAACTCTTCATTTAAATATTGACAATCATAACACATTTCTTTCCATTTTTCACAATCAAAATGATGTACACAGTGTCCACCCAAGAAAAATGGATCATGTAATGTAATTACTGTGGGCTTTATCTTACTAATTATTGGCAAATAATTTAAATCTATAATATTGTGTATTAAATGCATGTGTATAATTTCTGACTCCAAAAAAAATGTTTTGGTCAACAGATTTTTAGTAGCATTTTGCTTAAGAAAATTATATTTTATGGTATTTATATCGTTAGATTCTTTATTTAGCACTAGCATTTTTGAATCCATGCCGTTTTTACGTAAACAAAGATGTAAATCATATCCATTAAATTTATTCCCAATAATATCATTTGACGATATTTGTAAATTGCTTATCATTCTACTAATTATATAATTATAAGCAATAGTATATCCCGCTTCATGAAAAAAGTTTTTCATGTCTTTAAAAAATTCAATTTTAGAAGGGGCTAATAATTTATAATCTTCCTCAGTAAGATTATTTATCATTTTTATATATAATGCACTATATTCTTCATCGCCTTTAGAATGGCTTCTTCTACCTTGTCTATTAGATGAATCTCTAGCTGTAACCAAAATTTCTGGAATTAATTTATGTGGAAATTTTGAAAAAGCTCTATAGAAAAACTCAAAATCTTGTGCAACCAATTGTTTTTCATCAAATAACCCAACTTCTTCAAAGCATTTTTTAGGAATTAATAAAGTGCAGCCATGTGTTTGATTATAAATTATTGGATGTAAAAATGATTTTTCCCTAGGCGGGTATTCATTTATGTGTTCAATGTAATTAGTTTTATATATTTTTTTATATTTTTCATTAATACCATCTAAATCAGTCATCATAATTGTATTTCTATTTTTTAATTTTGATAGTTCTTCAATTTGTCGTTTGATTTTATTTGGATAATACATATCATCATGACTTAACCATGAAAAATATTCGCCTTTCATATTTTTTATTCCTAAATTAAGAGCGGTAGATGTCCCACCATTTTTTTTCTTAAAATATTTTATTTTATTCCCATAAGATTTTGCAATTGATTCAGTATTATCAACTGAACCATCATTGACAACTATTATTTCAATATTTTCATACGTTTGTGCTAATGCGCTGTCAATTGCTTCTTTCAAATAATTTTCTCCATTATAAACAGGTATAACTATACTAACCAACGGATTAAATTTTCTCATAATTTTAAAACACCTCTAATACTTTCTCCAAACTGTTCTGTTAACGTATCCTACATAACTCATTATTATTCTTACTACTTTTATTGAAACTGAATTTGTGTCATAGTCACTAACAACTTTTGGTTTAATTTGTTCATTTGTAACTATTTCTATGGATTTTAATATGTCTTCTGAATCAACGCCACTCATAATTAGTGTTCCTTCGTCCATTCCCTCTGGTCTTTCATGTGCTTGTCTTATTGTAATTGCAGGAAAGCCTAATAAGGATGATTCTTCAGTTATTGTTCCACTATCAGAAATAACACAAAACGCATTCATTTGCAATTTGTTATAATCATTAAAACCTAACGGTTTCATATATAAAACATTTTTGTTAAATTTGTACCCATTTTCTTCTATTTTTTTTCGTGTTCTAGGATGAGCACTAAAAACAATTGGCATATTATATTTTTCCGCTACTTCATTTATTGAATGTATAAGTGCCTCAAAATTTTTTGGATTGTCTACATTTTCTTCTCTATGTGCACTTAAAACAAAATATTTGTTTTTTTCTAAATTTAATCTTTCTAATACATCACTTTTTTCAATTTGTTCCATATTTTGACTATAAACTTCTTTCATGCTAGATCCTATTTTGAATACTGTTTCAGGTTTAAGTCCTTCATTTAATAAATACCTTCTGGCGTGTTCTGTGATTGTCATATTTATATCGCTTAAATGATCTACTATTTTTCTATTTATTTCTTCTGGTACTCTTTCATCAAAGCATCTATTTCCTGCTTCCATATGAAACACCGGAACCTTATTTCTTTTGGCAGAAATGACTGATAAACACGAATTAGTGTCTCCATATAAAAGTATTGCATCTGGCTTATGTTCTTTAATTAAATCATCTGTCTTTTTTATAACATTTCCGATTGTCTCTGCTGCAGTTGCACCAGCAGCATTCATATAAATATCAGGTGCTCTTAAATTTAAGTCTTTGAAAAATACTTCATTTAATTCATAATCATAATTTTGTCCAGTATGAACTAAAATGTGTTCTACATATTTGTCTAATTCTTTTATGACAGTAGCTAATTTTATTATCTCTGGTCTAGTACCAACTATAGTCATTACTTTCATAGATACATTTCCTCTTTTCTTATATATTTTTCTCCGTATAGTTCTTTGTGTTCTATTATCCAATTTTTCATTTCTTCAATCATTTGTTCATAACTTGGTATATCAAAATGACATTTTTGACTTGGTAATAAAGTTTTTTTACTTACTTGCTCTCCATTAGGAATTATTTCTATTTCTTTGTTAAATTTTTCTTTAAATAACTGCAATAAAGAATATTTATCTATAACGTCTCCATTAACCACATTATATAATCCTTTTAAATCATTTTTTATTGTAAATTCTATTTGTTTTGCCAATTCTATTGTTGTAACACCTGTCCAAATAACATTTGTAAATCCTTGGACTTCACCAGTTTGTTTCATAAACCAATTAAATAATCCAATTCCATTTTCATTAATATCAGGTCCTACTATAGATGTTCTTAATGTCACACTTCTGTTATTGTCTATTTCACCTAATGCTTTACTTCTACCATAAAAACTTGTTGCGTCTTGAAAACTATCTTCAGTATAACTTCCTGTGTTACCACTAAAAACACAGTCAGTACTTATGTGTATAAATTTAAAACTATATTTTTCTGATAATTTATCTATGTAATGTGGTAATAAACTGTTAGCTATAACAGCTAAAGTTTTATTGTCTTCTGCTTTTTGATTTAATATTCCAATACAATTTATAACTACGTCTGGTTTTGTACTTTCAATTATTTTTTCTACTTGATTTATGTTTTTTTCAACATCAAAATAAAGTGGATCATCATTTTTTCTTGTGGTTTTTATTACACCACACCCTTTTTCGAAAAAATATTGACTAACAACATGTCCTAGCATTCCAGTTGAACCTAATACTAATATTTTCATTTTACCTCCTTATTTGAACAAATCTAATTTTAATAATAATTTTTTCATTCCTTCAACGTCTAATCTTGTTGTGTTATCTGAATTATATTCTTGAATAATTGAAAATTTTTCATTTCCTTCTAACTCATATTTTTGATAATTTAAGTCTCTATTGTCTGATTTGATTCTATAATAATCTCCCATGTCTTCTGCTGTAAGCATTTCTTCTTTTGTAACTAGAACTTCATAGGCTTTTTCTCCATGTCTAGTTCCTATATATTTTATAGGCACATCACTGTTTTTTAATTCTTTTACAGCTTGTGCCAAAGTATCTATTGTTGCGGCTGGGGCTTTTTGAACAAATAAGTCTCCTTGATTTCCATGCTCAAATGCATATAAAACTAAATCTACAGCATCTTCTAAAGTCATCATAAATCTCGTCATATTTCCATTTGTAACTGTAAGGGGTAGTCCTTCTTTAATTTGTTCACAAAACAAAGGTATTACGCTCCCTCTAGAAGCCATTACATTTCCATATCTTGTTCTGCAAATTATAGTTCCGCCTTCTTTTATATTTCTACCTTTTGCAACGGCAACTTTTTCCATTAATGCTTTACTCATTCCCATTGCATTTATTGGATATGCGGCTTTATCTGTACTTAATACTATAACCTTTTTAACTCCTTTATTTATGGCAGCTTCTAAGACATTATCTGTACCTAATACATTTGTTTTCACAGCTTCAACTGGGAAAAATTCGCAAGATGGAACTTGTTTTAATGCTGCAGCATGAAACACATAGTCAACTCCATCCATTGCATCTTCCACACTTCTATAATCTCGCACGTTTCCTATATAAAACTTAATTTTATCGTTTTTATATTGAATACGCATGTCTTCTTGTTTCTTTTCATCTCTTGAAAATATTCTTATTTCTTTTATACTTGTATTTAAAAATCTTTTCAATACTGCGTTTCCAAAAGAACCAGTACCTCCTGTAATTAATAGTGTTTTGTCTTTAAAAATATCATTATTCATTTTTTAACTTCTCTCCCATCTCTTCTTCATAATATTTTTTACATACTTCTTTTGATTCACCTATCATTCTTACTTTTCCATGGTCAAGCCATATAACTCTTTGACACAATTCTTCTATTTGTTTTAATGAGTGTGATACAAAAAGAACAGTAGTTCCACCTTTAATCATTTCCAACATTTTGTTTTTACTTTTTTCTTGAAATTTTATGTCTCCAACAGATAGTATTTCGTCTACAATAAGAATTTCTGGATTTACTACTGTTGCTATTGAAAACGCTATTTTTGCTACCATACCTGAAGAATAATTTTTTAGTGGTACATCTAAGAAATCTTTAAGTTCTGAAAAGTCAACTATTTCATCAAACTTTTCTTCTAAAAACTTCTTACTATAACCTAATACTGCTCCGTTTAAAAATATGTTTTCTCTAGCTGTCAGTTCCATATCAAATCCAGCGCCTAATTCTATCATTGGTGAAATAACACCATTTGCTGTTACTTTTCCTTTTGTAGGCTTCATAACACCACTTACCACTTTTAAAAGTGTGCTTTTACCGGCACCATTTTGTCCGATTATTCCAACCACTTCGCCTTTGTTAACTTCAAACGAAACATCTTTTAATGCCCAAAACTCAGGTATTTTTCTTCGCTTTTGAAATGTTAATGTTCTTATAAATGCTTCTTTTATTGAAAAATCTCTATCTATTCCAAGATTAAATCTCATTGATACGTTTTCTACTTTTATCATTTCATCCTCCTTATGCATAATATATAAATTTGTCTTGTTGTTTTTTAAAGAAAATTGAACCAATAATAAAGAATCCAACGCCAAATAATCCACACATTATAATGTTAGATGCGCTTGGAATTTCATTATAAAGTATTATTGTTCTAACGAATGTTATAAACTGATATAACGGATTTAATTGAAAAAATCCTTGTAAGTTTGTTGGCAACATTGAAATATCGTAGAAAATCGGAGTAAAATAAGTCCATATAGTCATTATAATACCATATATATATAGAATGTCTCTTAAAAACACGGTCATTGCCGAAAGTAAAAATCCCATACCAACTGTAAAAAGAAACATACATATAAATGCATATGGAATTAATAAATAATAGATGTTAATAACACATCTAGTGTCACCACTTCCTGTGAATAAAATAATGATTAAAAGTGGAATTAATGTCAATAAAAAGTTTATTCCTACAAAAAGACATTTTGACAATGGGAAAATATACTTTGGAATATATACTTTGTTAATTAGTGGAAAATTAGTTATTATTGAAGACATTGCTGATGTGCTTGCTTCATTAAAATAGTTGAAAATTACTAATCCGGATAAAAGATAGACTAAATAATTTACTCCTTCAACTTTAAATTTAAACATATTAGAAAATACAAGTGCCATAACGGCCATCATCAATACTGGGTATAGTAAACTCCAAACAACGCCTAGTACACTTCTTTTATATTTTACTTTAAAGTCTCTCATTATCATTTGACTCATAAGGAATGAATACTTTTTAAAATTATTATAAATATTTGTTATTGCTTTCATTTTATCTCCCTTAAGTATTATTATACCTAGTTTGTATGCGTTTTACAATATAAGTGACAATATATTTTTGTCAATACTTTGTTTTTTTCTATCGTTCTTTTGATTTTATTTCTTTCTTTTAAATAATTGCATTTTTTCCAATTTTTATAGTTTTTGTTTAGATGATTAAAAGCTTCATCAATAAATTCGTTTCTTATTTTATTATTCTTTTGATATCTTTGTCTAATTGTGTAAGTAGTCAATAATTTTACTGTCACATTTTCTATTTCTTCTTTGTCATATATTTTTTCATATAATTTTATTATTTTTAGTATGTCAAATACTCTTGAATCCATAGTAGTTGTTTCACTATTACTGTGAATTAGATAATAGTATAAGTATTCATTTACCATACTTATTTTATTTGAAAAATATAGGTATTTTAATATGAAATAAACGTCTTCATATTTTGTATTTAATGGAAAAATTATATTATTATTAGTTATAATTTCTGTTTTATATAATTTTGGGGCTCCTAAGTTTATGTTATGTAAATTTGTTATTATTTGTTTTTTATTAAGTATGTCAAATGTATAAAGTTCTGTTTTTTCTTTTTTATTTTCTTCTTCATATACTGAATAATATTTTGCATAACATAAATCTGATTTATCTTTTTCTAATTTTTTTACTAGTTTTTCAATTAAATTTTCTTTTATGTAGTCATCACTATCTAAAAAGTATAAATATTCTCCTTTTGCTTTTTTAATTCCATAGTTTCTAGCTAAAGAAATTCCACTTTCTTTTAATGAATAAGTTTTTATTGTTTTATATTGTTTTAAGATTTTTAAACTGTTATCTTTACTACCGTTTTCTATACATATTACTTCTATGTTTTTATATGTTTGTTTGAGTACACTATCAATGCATTTTTTCAAATATTTTGATGAGTTATGAACAGGTATTATTATACTAACTTTTTTTTCCATATTAATCTTCCTTATCGATAAAGTCTTCAATCAGTTTTACCATGTTGTCTGTGTTGCTTTTATATTTTTTAGGTTTAAATGTTTTTGCTTTTTCTATTGCTAAATTTAGTTCTGTTAAATCTAATAATGGTATGATGTATCCTTCTATTCCAAAGTTTTCTATTATTTGTATTTGGTGATCGTTTAAAGCTTCTTTATATTTTTTTAATCTTGGTGTTGCAATTACTGTTTTATTGTATTTTAATGCATCTATTATACTTCCTACTCCACCATGTGAAATTATTAAATCGGCATCTTTAATATATTTATCAAATTCATCTAGTTCTAAAAATTTTATAATTTTCATATTTTTTGACTTGAATTTTGTTTTTCCACCTTGAACTATCACTTGGTCTTTTATGTTTCCTGCTTCTATTTCTTTGTCCACTGCTTTTAGTAGCCTATCGAATGTTAACTGTGAACCTACTGTTATAAATATCAATATATCCACCCCCCATAAACGGAATCTTTGTATTGTTTTTTCATTTCTTTCCACTGTACTATAAATAAATCTGCAAATTTATAAACTATTTTTCCAGTAGCTGATTTTGTATTTCTGTTTGCAAATGTTTCAATAAAAATGATTTTGCTTCCGTATATTTTGCCAATACAACATATTGGTCCGGCAGTATGTGCTCCGGTTGTTACTATGTATTTAGGTCTAAATCTTAGATAATAGATAAAGCTTATTATTGTGTTTATTGTTAATACAAATGGATAAATCAATTTTTTCTTTCTAGTTCCATATATTAAAAAATGAGTGTTTTTGCGTCCATATTTCTTTTTTAAGTTTTTGCTCGACTCAGTATTTTCTGTAATTATTTGATAATTATATTTATTAAACATACTTTTAAGCATCAATAATTCGTTTAAATGTCCTCCTGTACTTGATATGAATAATACTTTTTTATTACTTTTATTATCTAATTCATTAAATAGTTTTTCCCAATTTTTTTTGGTATTTTCTAATGTGTAGTTTTTAATATTGGATAATGATTTTTGTTGGTATTCTTTTAATATTTTTTTGTTATTTAATAGTTCAATTATTTTGTTAGCCATTTCTTTTTTGTCTCTGTTTTTTATTAATATTCCATTGTCATTTTTTAATAATTCTTTGGGACCTGATGCACTGTCAAATGAAATTATTGGTAATCCCATATTCATTGCTTCTAATAGTACTAAGCCAAATGATTCAGTTATGCTTGTCATTACATATAAGCTCGCGTTTAACATGTGATACTCTATTTCTTTTGAGTTTAAATATCCTGTTAAGTTTATATTGTCTTTTAATCCACATTCATTAATTTTGTCTAATATTAATTTTTTCTCGCTTCCATCACCTATAAGTGTAAGTTTTATTTCTTTGTCTATTTTTGTCACTAGTTTCATGACGTCTATTAAATCTAAAAAGCCTTTTTCTGATTCAAATCTTCCTACTGCTATTAATTGTTTATTTTTTAATTTTGAATGTTCTTCGCTTTCTTGTTCAATAAAGTTTGGTATGTTTGTTACTTTTGTTCCTAGGTATTCTTTATATAAACTTTTAATTTCTTCGTTTACAACGATTAGTTTGTCGTAGTGTTTTAAATTTTTAGATAATGTTTTCAAGTATTTTTTTGTGGGGTAATTATGTTCTGTTGCTATTTTTTTAATATTTGAATTTTTTAAATATTTATTTACTAATTTTGTTTCATAAAGTCTTGTGGTTATTACATAATCGCTTTTTAATTCTTTTATAGCTTTTTTAGTTCTAACTTTTTTTAAAAATAGTATTTTTATTGATTTAAAACCTTCACTAATTATTTTTATTATGTTTTTATGTTTGATTGCTTGTTTAATTTCTTCTTTGTTTGGTTTTCCATCTATTAAATATTTAATGTCAATTTTATTGCTAAAATTAAATGATGGTTTTTCATTCATTTTGTATGTTATTATCAAGTTTATTTTGTATTCGTCTTGTAGCATTTTACATAAACTTGATATGTATTTTTCAATCCCACCATAATTTAGGTGTAATGAAATTATCGTGATTTTTTTCATATTTTGCCTTCCTCAATATTTATTTTACCATACTTTTGTCAAATAATAATAATGGAATAAATATACTAACCGCTGGCGATACTAAAACATGTCCTGAAAGAAATGCTATTGTAATTGCTAATAGTAAACTTAATTTTGTATTTGTCGTATATTTTGGTTTCTGTTTGATAATTAAAATTATTAGTATTGTTGCTATTAATGCAAACCCTATTATTCCATAATTTATGAAGATATCAAAGAAATCCATTTCACTTTGCCTATGTTCGGCTCCTATGCCTAAGAGTATTTCTACAGTGCCGCTTTCTTTATATGTTTTTATGTTTTGACTGAGTAATTTTAATCTAGATCCTAATAAAAAGTGATCGATTAGTTCGGTATCTGTAAATATTTTAACTATGTTACCAACTTCTAAATATTCTAAGTGTATTTTTATATTTTTGTAAAAACTTGTTTTAGGTAATAATATTGCTGTAGAAATTATTATTATAAAAAGGCCAGTTAGTATAAAAGTAATTTTTTTGGTGTCTTTTTTTCTTATTAGTTTATATAAACTGTATAAAAAATAAAACCCACATATGATTGCTAACGATAATATTGGTACTTTGGTACCTATGCTAAAAAATGTTATTAGTATTATTATTAGATACAAGACTGATAAGATTTTGTTTTTCTTTGTCATTAAATATGCTATAAGTATCGGTGTTAAAATTGATAAAATCGTGCTTATTTCATTTGCTGAATTAAACCATCCAACTTGACCAACTTTTGCTATTTCGTAACTATTAAATCCGATATTTAAAATGTTGGGAATAAAAACTAGTAATAGGTATGTTGTAAAACATGCGATGTAGTATTTTATATCAATAGGTTTTTCTAAATTTATAAATGTTATTGATAATATAATAAAATAAAATGTTTTAAAAATTACTGTTGTTTCATACGTTATGTTTCCATTGGTTAAAATTGTTTTTGTTAAAAATAATGCTATATAGGTAAAAATTACTGATAAAAATATTATTGTTTGTTTTTTGTTATCTTTTAAAAATATTGAATAATATATCATTAGTAACATAAATAATCCTCTGATTATTATTCCTATTGTGAGTTGGTTAATGTTGTACTTAATTCCAATGGATGTAAATAAATCTAAAAAAGGAGATATTATTAAAAATACTCCTATTATTGTTGTAATGTTAGTTTTAATTGTATTATTTAACTTTTTCATAATTCTACCTATTTTTCTATTAAAAATTTTAACATTTCTTCTTTATCTTTATCGTTGTAAATTATTTCATATATTAAATCAATAATTGGAATGCAAGCACCTGTATCTTGTAATAATTTTTGGATTGACTTCAATGTGTATAGTCCTTCAACAGTTGTTGTTTCTCTATATTTTTTTGCTTCTTCTGTTTTACCTGAACCTAGTATTTTACCAAACGTGAAGTTTCTTGAACTTGGGCTAGTGCATGTCATTAAAATATCTCCAAATCCAGCAAAAGACAGTATAGTCTTTTTATTTCCGCCTAGCACATCAATTATTTCTTTTATATCATTTAACGCTTCAGTTAAAAATAATGCTTTTGTTGAATCAGCTACTTTCATTCCTTCTAGCATTCCAGAAGCTATTGCCATTACATTTTTTATCGCTCCACAAATTTCTATACCTACTATATCTAGCGTTGGTCTTAACTTAGTTTTGGGATTAGTAAATGCTTGCATAATTGTTTTTTTAGTTAATTCATTTGTCGTCCCAAGTGATAAGCCAATGGGAACGTCTTTTATAATGTCTACTGCAAATGTAGGCCCTGATATAACTGCAAGTCTATTAGTATTAATATAGTCTAATACTACGTCTGTTAAAAATTTGCATGTGTCTTGTTCAATACCTTTTGTTGCTATTAGAATATGTTGTGTTGGTTTTATATATTTTGCTAGTTGTTTTGCTATATCATCTACTGCAAACGCGGGTACTGCTATTATTATTATTTTACTGTCATATACTGCTTTTTTCATGCTCGTTGTGATTTTTATTTCTTTTGGTATTTTGTACGCTGGCAACTTATTACTGATTCTTGTTTCTTTAAGTTGCTTCTTTTCTTCTTTTGAATAAGTCCACATCTCTACATCGTTTTTATTCATTAAGAGTCTGCTTGCTAGTGCTAAACCATATGCCCCTGAACCTAAAATTGCTACTTTCACTACTTTTTTTCTCCTTTTTCTCTATTAAATATTATGTTTGTTTTAAATATTAAAAATAGTAATATGAATACTAAAAATACGTAACACACAATTGTTTCTTTATGATATCCTAATGCGTAAAATATTGAAGTTACACTGAAGACTATGTTTACTCCATATATTATTAGTAATGATTTTGTTGTTCCTAAATGTCTTTTTAAAAGCTGATGATGTATGTGATTTTTGTCTGGCGCTCCTATAGGTTTTTTATTAACTGTTCTTCTAATGATTGCAAATAATGTATCTAGTATTGGTAATGCTAATATTAATGCTGGTATAACTAATGATGTAATTGTTACTGTTTTAAATCCTAGCAACATTATTACACTTATCATTACACCTAAAAAAGTTGAACCCGTATCACCCATAAATATTTTAGCAGGTGGAAAATTGTGTACCAAAAATCCTAACGTAGAACCTAACATTATTAATGAAAGTATTATATCTAACCCGCCAAATTTATTTAATATAATTGCAATTATTGCAATAGTTAAAAAGTATATTGAACTAATTCCTGCACATAGGCCATCTAATCCATCTATTAAATTTATTGCATTTATTGTGCTTACTATGATTAATATTGTGATTATTGATGAAAAGCCATTAAAATTAATATGTGTGCCTAATATTGTTAAATCATTTAGTTTTAAATTTCCATAAAGTACTATTATAATTGCTACTAATATGTGTATTATAATCTTATATCTTGCCTTTATTGGTTTGATGTCATCAAATATGCCTAATAATATTATTAGAAATGATGCAATTAAAATTGATAACATTAGTTCATTTTTTGGTGCAAAAAGCATATACCCAAGTAAAAAACTTAGAAATATTCCAATTCCGCCCAATAAAGGTATTGGTTTTTTATGAACCTTTCTTTCATTTGGAATGTCATATATTTCAAGATATTCTGCTATTTTCTTTGATATATATACAAATATTAATGAACTTATAAAACATACTGCAATTATTAAAAATATGTTGTGTCCGTTTACTACTATATTCATCCAGCACCTCTTGTTTTTTATTATATAACATATTCTTCATTTTATCTATATTTATAGTTAATTTATTAGTATTTGTGTTTTCAATTGATAATTGTGCCTATTAATTTTAAATTGTGGTTGTTAAATTTATCATATTAATGTATAATTGTATATCAGTGGAAGTGATTAAAATGGGGAAAAAAACTTTAATTTTTAAAATATTGGGAATTATTTTTATAACTTTGTTGATATTATCAACTGGTTGTTTAATATATACAATTTTGCTATTTAATAAGATAGAAACTTTTTATTTAATTATGGGAAGTGTTTTACTTCTTTGTGTTATTAATTTGATAGTCGGTACTTTTATTTTGTCAATTAAAAATATGAAAACTATTAAATTTATAGTTTTGTCTGTTATTTCTTTACTTTTAAGTGTTTTATTTGTAGTTGGTGCTTGGTATATTTTTACAGCTTATAATAAACTAAATGATATGAATAAAACTGTAATTACTCATAAAACTGCTTTGGTAAGCATGGATAAAGATATGGATATTGAACACTTAGAAGGTTATAAGATTGGCCTTATTGATAATAATGAGGAAACGACAGAAGGTATTGAAGGTAATATTCTTCCTTATGAAGTTATAGATAAATTTAATCTTGACGATAAAAATGAAATTGTTGAATATTCGGATACTTTAACTCTTATGTTTGATTTGTATCAAGGTGAACTTGATTTGATATTTGTAAGTGCAAATTATAAATCTAATTTTAAATCTGTAGAAGGTTATGAAAATATTGAAGATGAGGTTTTTACTATTTATGAATATGGAAAAGAATATGAAAAATCAGAGGTAGAAGATATTTCTACTGCTAAAGTTGATTTAAATAAACCTTTCACTATTTTACTTTTGGGTGTCGATTCTGAAGTTGATGGTTTAGCAGAAAATGCTTCTTTTAATGGCGATACTATAATGTTAATAACTTTTGATCCAAAAACTTTAAATGCTACTATGTTTAGCATCCCTAGAGATACTTATGTTACAATGGCGTGTGGTGGTTCTGTACAAAAGATTAATCATGCTGCTTGGGGCGGCACTAATTGTATGGTTAAAACTGTTCAAAATTTAACAGGTATTAATATTGATTATTATGTTAAGATTAATTTTAAAGGTGTTGTTGATTTAGTAAACGCTTTAGGTGGTATTGAAGTTAATGTCCCTGAACCAGATTATTTAGATAAAATTTGTACAGATAATTCAGATCGTGGTGGCGAAATTTGTATAGAATCTGGATGGCAAACTTTAAATGGCGAAGAGGCTTTAGTTCTCGCTAGAAATAGAAAAGCTTTTCTTCAAGGTGATTTTCAAAGAGGTCAGAATCAGCAAATTGTAGTTGAAGGAATTATGCAAAAGGCAAAGACGATTAGAAATGTAAATCAGTTTTATGAAATCTTAGATGTTGTTAGTAAAAATATTGATACTAATATGACTACTGATGAGATGTTATCTTTTTATGAAATTGGTAAAAAATTGTTATTTTCAAGTGATAATAATGTAATTAATATTCAAAAGACTTGGTTAAGAGGTTATGGTTTATATGCTTATGAACCTTCTGTTGCTGGATATTCTTATACTTTCCAATATTACAGGGGTAGTTTAAATGATATTGTTAATGCTATGAAAGTTAACCTAGGTTTAAAGGAAAAAGAAGTTGTTAAAGAGATTCATTTTTCTATTAATGAGCCTTATGAAAAAACTATAATCGGTGATAAGTCTTATTCTGAAAGTAAACTTACGCTGCTCCCTGATTTTTCAAATGGATATTCTGTTGAATCAGCTAAAAGTTGGGGTACTAATCATGGAATAACAATTAATGTTGAGTATATTACTGATGGAGATTTATTTAACTCTGCTTATCCAACCGGAAAAATCGTTGGTCAAAGTGCGCATGAGGGAATGCTTCTTGTGAGAGTTGGTAGTTCTATGACTATTTATGTTATTGAAAATAATAACCAAAGTTCTGGCGATGATAATAGTTCAATAGTAGATGATGATACTTCAGAAGATGAAAATACAACTGATGATACTGAAAATAATACTGAAGATAATACTAATGAAGGTTCTGCTGAAGAAGATAGCTCTTCTACTGCTGACCCAGAGATACCTGGATTACCAACTGAATAATTATTTTAACGTGAAGAAGGAAATATTTATTTTCCTTTTTTGTTTTATTTGATTTTGATGTTATAATTGTTTTGGAAGGAATTTTTTATGAGAATACTTATTGTTGAAGATGAGTTTAATATTGCTGATGCAGTTGCTACTAGGTTAAAAGAAGAAAATTATGATGTTGATATTTCTACTGATGGCGTTGATGGTCTTGATAATGCTTTGACTGATATTTATGATTTGATAATCTTAGATGTAATGCTTCCTAAAATAGATGGTTTTACTATCTTATCTAAATTAAAGGAAAATAATATTGTAGCAAATATTATTATGTTGACTGCTAGAGATAGTTTGGAAGATAAACTAGAGGGATTTTCTATTGGTGCAGATGATTATATGACAAAACCTTTTCATCTGGAAGAATTGGTCGCTAGGGTTAATTCTAAATTGAGAAAAAATAATGGTGCAACGGAAAGTAATTTATTAGAAGTATTTGATTTAAGTTTGAATTTAAAAACTGCAGAATTAAGCTGTAAAACAACTAATGATTCTATAATGGTTATGTGTAAAGAATTCCTAATATTAGAATATTTAATGAGAAACTCTAATCAAATTGTTACTAAAGATAATTTATATGATAAAGTTTGGGGAATTAATAATGATTCAATCTCAAATAATTTAGAAGCTTATATTTCTTTTATTAGAAAAAAGTTAAATATAATTGGTTCAAATGTTAATATAAAAGCTATTAGGGGTCTTGGTTATAAATTAGAGGTGAAAAATGAAAAAGTTGAAAAATAAAATATTTTTAGTGTTGTTTTCAATGCTAACTATTTTTGTTTTGATGATTTTAATTGTTTATAACGTTATCTTATATATAAATGAATTTAATGGATTAAAAGAAAGTGTGGATACAATCGAATCTATTACTTCTAGACCATTTTATCAAACTGATTTTTATGATAAAGAGTTGATGTTTATGGATTTAGATGTTTATGTTATAAGATTTGATAGTGATATGAATATAACTTCTGTTTATAATTATTCAGATGATGATTTAACTAGTGAAGATATTGTAAATATTACAAAACAATATAATAAAAGTTATTCTCGTTTAGAACAAATCGACCTTTTTTCTGCTAAATATGTGTTGTTAATGAATCCTCGTAATGAACTTATTATTATTAATATTGAAGATATTAATGCTAAGTTAGTATTATCTGCCCAAGTATCTAGCCTGATTTTTGTACTAATAGAACTTTTAACTGTATATATAGTAAAAATGTTGACTAATTGGCTGATTAGGCCTGTAGAAGAAGCTTTTTTAAAACAGAAACAATTTATTTTTGATGCTTCTCATGAACTTAAAACACCACTTTCTGTTATTATGACTAGTGCTGAGTGTTTGTCTAAAAATCCTAAGGAAACAAAGTGGTTAGATAATATAAAGTCTGAAACAGAACGAATGAATAAGCTTGTATTAGATTTATTAAATCTTGCAAAGTATGATAATTCTTATGAAAATAGAGTTTTATCAGTTATTGATTTATCTAAATTGGTTGAAAAAAGTGTTTTGACTTTTGAAAGTTTAATTTATGATAAAGGGCTTAATCTCAAATACCATATTGATCAAGATGTTAATTTTAAGTGTGTGGATAGTGAGATGAAACAGTTATTAGAAATTTTAGTTGATAATGCTATTAAACATGCTTATGATAAGTCTACTATAACTGTTGATTTGATTAAAAAGAAAGATGAAATTTCATTGGTTGTTAAAAATCGAGGGGATAAAATACCTAAGGAAGAACAATATAAAATTTTTGAAAGATTTTATAAATCTGATAATTCAAGAAATAGAAATGAAAATAGATTTGGGTTAGGTTTAGCTATTGCTAAAAATATTGTGTTAAGTCATAATGGTAAAATTTATGTGGAATGTAAAAATGGTTATACTTCATTTATTTCAACTTTTAAAGTAAAAAATTAATTTTTTTACTTTTTTTAATCTTTATTTAATCTTCCTAAAATATAATATTTATGTTTTAAAGGAGTGAGTAATAATGAAAAAAAATAATTTAATTGAAGGTTCTGAAGTAATTAAGAAAAATACTGTTAATAATGATAATAAGAAATCTAAAACGACTAATCGTATTTTGATTGCTATTATAATTTTTCTAGTGTTATTTATTTTTGTTGTAACTTATTTGTTGGTTTTTGATTCTAATTTGTTTGATTCTTTAAAGGATAAAGTTACTAATAAAGATGATATACAACTTAACTATACTGAAGTTGTTGATTTTAATTCTGATGGTATTTATATAACTGATGTGTCTGATATTGTTGAAAATGTAATGCCTTCTATTGTTGCAATTACATCAAAGACTTTAATTAGTACTGGTAATTATGGTCCTTGGTTTGAATGGAATAATCAATCGCAATATACTGAAGGTGCTGGTAGTGGTATTATTATTAGTAAATCTGATGATAAACTTTATATTTTAACAAATAATCATGTCGTTGAAGGTTCTTCTGAATTAATTGTTCAATTTATTAATGAAAAGTCAGTGGATGCAACTATTGTTGGTACTTCTGAACGTAAAGATTTGGCAGTTATTTCTATTCCATTAAGTGATTTGGATGATGATACTATAGATTCTATAAAGATTGCTACAATTGGCAGTAGTGATGAACTAAAAGTTGGAAATGGTATTATTGCTATAGGAAATGCTTTGGGTTATGGTCAATCTGTTACAACTGGTGTTGTAAGTGCTTTGAATCGTGAGGTTACTATTGATGATTATACTTATGAAATGATTCAAATAGATGCAGCAATTAATGGTGGTAATAGTGGTGGAGCTTTACTAAATTCAAAAGGTGAAGTTGTTGGAATTAATTCTGCTAAATATTCTTCTAGTGGGATTTATTCATCAGCTAGTATTGAAGGAATGGGATTTGCAATTCCTATTAGTGATGTTGAAGATTTGATTGTTGATTTGATGAATGGCGAAGAGGATAGTAATGGTGTTACTATTGGGATAGAAGGATATATGACAAATACTGGTATTAATTATAATTTTCCTTTAGGTTTCTATATCTCTTCTATATTACCAGATGGTAATGCAGCTAATTCTGATTTGGAAATTGGACAAATTATTACTAAAATTGATGGCGAAGAGATTGAAAGTTTTAGCGATTTAAGTAACGCTTTATATGAAAAAAGTATAGGAGACTCTGCTACTTTAACAGTTAAGTATATCGATGGAAATCATTATTCTGAGAAAGAAGTAGTAATAAAATTTGAGAAGTAAAAAAACGCTTAGTATTTTTCTAAACGTTTTTCTATGTACGTAATTATTTTATAAATTAATATTGATAGAATAATTAAAATAAATATTCCTGCCATGACTAAATCTAAATTAAACACTTGTGAACCATATAATATTAAATAACCTATTCCTGCTTTGCTAGTTAAAAATTCTCCCATTATTATTCCTACTAAACATAATGCCGTGTTAATTTTTAGTGTGTTAACTATCGTTCTTATGTTTTGTGGGAAAACTAGTTTTAGAAATATGTCTCTGTTACTAGCATTAAAAGTTTTCATGAGTTTTATTTTGATAGGCGGAGTATTTTTAAAACCATTGTAAATTGATTGTATGCTTACTATTATTGTGATTAATATTCCCATTGTTATTATACTTTTTTCATTTGCGCCTATCCAAATTATTAATATTGGTCCAAGCGCTACTTTAGGTAAACTATTTAATAAAGTTAAATATGGATCAATGACTTTAGCTAAAAAGTCACTTTTGTACAATATTATTGATATTAATATTGATATAATTAATGTTAATGTAAAAGCAAGTATTGTTTCATACAATGTTACCCAAATGTGATTAAATAAATTATTTGTGTTATATAAGTTTATTATTGTTTTTATTATATTTGATGGCGAACTGGTTATAAATGTGTTAATCATACCATGTTTGGCTAATAATTCCCAAACTGTTATGAATAATATGAAGATTGCTAGCTGCGTAAATAGTATTAGCCTTTTTTTTCTTTTGTGTTTTCTTTGATATTCAGACATTTTTATCTAAATCCTTCCAAAGTGCATCATAGTAATATGCAAATTCTTTAGCTTTTCTGTTTTCAATCGGTGTTGATTTATTGGTGAGGGTTATTGTATATATTTTTTTTACTTTTCCTGGTCTTTTACTTAATACTATTATTCTGTCTGACATGCTTATCGATTCTGCTAAATCGTGTGAAACCATAACTACTGTAGTGTTTTCTTCTTTTATAATCCTGTAAACATCATCACTTACCTGAAGCCTTGTCTGATAATCAAGTGCGCTAAATGGTTCATCCATTAATAAAATGTCAGGCTTTGTAGCTAGTGTTCTAATTAAAGCAACTCTTTGCCTCATTCCTCCAGATAAACTTTTAGGATATTTATCTTTAAAATCTTTTAGACCATACTTATCTAATAAATTAATTGTATAATTCTTTGTTTCTTTATTTAATTTTTTTAATATTTTTAAACCTAGTAATGCATTTTCTTCAACAGTTAGCCACTCAAACAGGGCATCCTCTTGTAACATATAACCTATTTTAATATCTTTATCAAGTATAATTTTTCCGTTATAGTCTTTATCTATTCCATCTAATATGTTTAATATTGTGCTTTTACCACATCCGGATGAACCTATAATTGTTAGAAATTCATTTTTACGTACATCAAAGTTAATGTCATTTAATGCTATTACATTACCATCTAAACTCTCGTAAATTTTGTTTAAATTTTTAATTTGAACTAGTGTATCCATTATATTTGTTACTTACAATAGTATTGTAATCCACTTCAACTTCAAGTGCATCATTGTATTTCATTAAATCTATCAAGTTATTGTATGCTTCTTCACTTATGTAAGTGTTTTCCCACCAGGAATCTGCTTCTCTATATCTTTTAACAATTTCTGTTAAGTCTTCTAAACTTGTGTCTGCAAAACTATTTAATATGCTTTTGGCAACTGTTTTATCATCATGTTCCATTACGTATTTTATCCCCTTATCTATTGCCTTTGTAAATTTCTTAATTGTTTCTTCATTATTTTCTAAATAACTTTTTTTAGCATGAAATACTGTGTATGGCACTTCTCCACTCATTAAGCCCACTGAAGCTAAAACGCATCCGTAGCCTTCTTTTTCTAGTGATAATGCTGTTGGTTCAAACAAATTAACAAAGTCTGCTTGTTTTCCTATATATGCCCCGCTTAGTGAAGCAAATTCTACTGATGTATCTAATATTACGTCTTTATCTGATAATCCGTTTTTATACAAACCATAATTAAATACCATCGCTGGCATTCCACCTGTTCTACCAACTAAAACACTTTTGCCTTTTAAGTCTTCAATAGTAAATGTGTCTTTTAAGCTGCAGTCGCCAAATAAAAATTGTCCGTCTCTTTTTGTTAATGCTGCGAAAGATATTAAGTAGTCTTTTGCTCCATTATCATATACATAAAGTGTTGCTTCTAATCCACTTAAACCTATTTGTGCATCTCCTGATAATACTGCACTTCCTACTTTATCTGCTCCGGAAGTTAGTATTACTTCTATATTTAGTCCTTCTTCTTCAAAATAACCTTCATTAATTGCTACGTACCATGGTGCATAAAACACTGAGTGTGTAACTTCTGCGACTGTTATGTCTGTCATGTTTTTATCTTCGTCGCAACCACTTAACATAAAACTAGCAATTATTAACATTGAAATTATAAAAATTTTTTTCAAATATAATCCCTCTCTTTCATTTGTATTATATGTCTATATTATGATTTGGTTAAATTTGAAAAATATCTTTATATGTTTTATAATATTATTGTATTATGAAAGATAATGTAATTGTTTTAAAAATTTTAAGGCCTTTAATTAAATTTGTGTCTAAATTTATATTGCGTGCTGAATTTAATGGGTTAGAGAATATTCCTGATGATGGTGGGGTTATTTTAGCCGGCACTCATACTCATATTTTTGATTGCTTGTTACTTATTTCTGCGTCTAAAAGGATACCTCATTTTATTGTCAAAAAAGAACTTTATAGTAAAAAAATTGGTTCTTGGTTTTTTGGTAATGCGGGTACTATTCCTGTTGATAGAAGTAAAAAAAATCCTGATGCTATGAAATATGCTAAAATGGTACTCAATAGCGATAAAGTAATTGCTATTTTTCCAGAAGGTACAATTAATAAAACTAAAGATAACATTATGCCATTTAAGTATGGCGCGGTTAAATTGTCTGTTGATACAAATTCGCCTATTGTTCCTTTTGTTATTTTTGGAAAATATAAGTTTTTTAAAAAAAGTGTTTCTATTACTTTTTTGAAACCTTTGGAAATTTCTAGAGATGTTGATAAGTATAATAAAATGTTAATGAATACAATTAATGATGAAATTGTGAGGAGGAAAAATGGAAAAGAAGAAAAGCGATAAGATGTTGGGGTTTAGATTTCTAAGATGTATTTTGAAACCACTCTTTATTGCGTATTATAATCCTAAAATAATGGGGAAAGAGAACATACCTAAAGATGGGCCCATTCTGATATGCGCTAATCACATACATTTAATGGATCAATGTATGCCGTTAATTAGTACTAAAAGGGTTGTTAAGTATATGGCTAAAAAGGAATATTTTGATGATAAAAAAGTGAGTTGGTTTTTTAAAATTGCTGGATGTATTCCTGTTAATAGGCAAATAAAAGATGACGACGCAACTAAGGCTGCTTTAAATTTTTTAAATTCCGGTGGTGCTATAGGTATCTTTCCTGAGGGTACTAGAAATAAAACTGATAAGATTATTCAGGATTTTAAATTTGGAGCAGTTAGCATGGCACAAAAAACAGGCGCCAAAATAGTTCCATGTGGTATCTATGGAAATTATAAATTTAGAAGTAAAAATTTAGCTATGATTATTGGTAAACCTTTTGTTGTTAATAAGAATGATGATTTATCCGTTGTAAATGATAATTTTCAAAAAGAAATTATTAGGTTAATTAAGGAAGCAAAAAAACTTTTGGAAAAAAAATAACTTGATTAATTCAAGTTATTTTGATTTTCATTAATATGATATTTTTTCTTTTCTTTCATCATAAATTCTGTTATCACTGTTTCTATTTCAATTAATCCTTTTGGGTCAATATTTGATAAATGTACTTTTTCTTTGACTGTATCTATGATTACATCTCCCCATATTAATCCATTTCTTACTTGTAAATCATTGTATAAGTCTGGCGTTATTGAATAGTAGAAATACCCGAATACTACCCTTTTTTGTCCAATAACTAACCTTTTGTTTGTTACAGCAATTACACATGTTGTAATTATGTCTAAAGGATTATCATTTTTTTGCCCACAAAACGCATATAAAACTCTTTCTCCTGGATTTAAGTGCATTTGTACTACCTTGGAATTTTTCTTTAGCCTCCAAGCTATCGTACGTGGATATTTCCTTTTAAATTCTTTTACTTTATTATATACTTCGTTTTGTTCCATTTATATCACCTAACTATTTGGAATAAATTCGCCAATTGCGCTTATTTTTGTAACAAAATATGTACCTTGAGCAGTATTTGGCGCATCTTCTTTTACCCATGCATATAAATTAAATATTTTTTGTTCTCCTGCTGATATTAAAATATTACTTGCTAATTTATAGTCAGTTAATGCTGAATATAACTGTACTGTTGGATTTAAACCGTCTTCTCCAAATCCAATCATTATGTTGCTATATGCTGTCTCTGTATAATCAGAATAATCTGGAAATTCTGTATTCAATATAAATTCCGTATCTGGTTCAAGTTTTATTGTTACATATAAGTCATAGTCACCTGTATTTTCTAAAATAAATTTGTATGGAGTAGTATTTAATCCTTCAGTTTGACTCATTGGATATACCTTGACCGGCACTGATTCTCCCTCTTCATTTGTTTCTGTACCAATTATATTGCCTAAATTTTGAACTAAAGAATTACAAGACGAATCCGCGCAAAAAGACATTGCTATATCACCAAAGTTTATAACATTTGTTCCCCCTTCTTCTACATCCATAAAAACCGAATATGAAAAAGCGATTAACCCTAATGTTACTAGGATAATTGTTAAACTTGCAATCATAATTTCTCTTTTAATTAAAACACGCAAATTCACATTACACCACCAGTCCATATCATCTATTTATTATTTTATAATATTATTAGCCCTTTTTCAACTGTTTAGTGAATTAATTTTATCTAAGATAGCAAAATTTATATTTAAATTTTTATTTTGTTCACTATTGGGTGTATCACTATTTAACCATATGTAAATTTTATTATAATTAATTGTATTTTTTTCTATTGTATTTGAATCAATTAAAAAGTATGTAATGTAATCATTTTCTGTGTAATAACAATCACTTAACTTTAATGTTTTTCCATTTATATTTATCATTAAATAATTTGTATTTAGTGTTGAATTTTTTTCTACTATTAACATAAGGCTGTACTTTTTATTTTCTTTGGTGTTATTTATTACGTTTATAATTGAATAATCTAAATTGTTTAATGCGTATTCATTGGTCACTGGATATAAGTTATTTAAATCTGCTTTTTTTTCGTAGTATAAAGTAACATCACTAGCTTCATAGTTATCGTAATATTCTGCAATTTTGGCTCCTTCACTCTCTCCTATCATATGCAAAACTGGATATGTAAATATTACTAAAAATATTAAAGTTATTATTTCTATAATACACTTAGTAATCTCCTTATTTATGCCCATTTTTCCCCCTTTTGTTTTCAAGTGTTATATTTTAACAATAATTTTCTATTTTGTAAACAAAAAACGGCAAATGCCGTTATATGTTATTTAATTTTTGTGTATCTGATAATTTTTTCTTTTTCTTTTTATTAATTTCTTCTACTTCTATTTTTTCTATTTTTATTTCTTCTTTTTTCTCATTTTCTTCTTGTTCTTCCTTGTCTTTTGATTCTTCTATTTTCTCTTTTTTGTCCACATCTTCTTTTTCTTTATTATGTTTGTTCTCGTAGTCTTTTATAATTTTTTTATATAATTTTTTACTTTTATTTTTACTTATCAATACACATATTAATATTATTAATAGCAGTATGCTTTCTGCACCTAGTACTATTATTATAAATTGTAGATTTTTAATTGTTCCATTTAGATAAATGGTTTCTTCATCCGTATACCTAGATATTGTGTTTTCTTTAGTGTCAATTTTATATATGTTTTCTTCTCCTGTTTCTATGTTTAAACCATATATAAGAAAGAAGTCACTATTTTTATCTATTTTGTAACCTGTTAGTTTTTCTCCATTTAGTTCAATTTCGTATTTTTGATAGTTCTCTGGATATTCATTATATTCTTTTGGATAAATTATTATATTATTAAATGTTAGTTCTTTGTATGGGGTGTAGGTGTTATTGGTCTCATCATATATATAGAGATTTATTTCTTCTTCTCCTTCAATTTTTATTCCAACTAATGTTAACTTTGTTATATCACTTATAAACGCGGGTATTTCTTCACCATTTATGTTTATTGTCGTTTCGTTAAATGTATTTGGTTTGGTAAGTGTTGATGCTCTTTTGACTATTGTTCCTGTTTTTCCGTCTGTTGTTTCAACTGTTATTGGATTTGGATCTTCAACTTTGACATTTATTTTGTATTTTCTTTGACTTCCATTTTCTGCTGTTACTAATAGTTCAAATATGTTGTCTCCTTCACTTACTTCTTTTTCTCCGGTTCCAGTAAGTGTCGCTGACCTATCATTTACTTCTGCATTTAATGTTATTTTTTCTATATTACTTGGAACTGAAACTGTGTATTCAAGTGTTTCTGCATTAAATGTAGGAGTTAGTTCATATCCATCTACTGTAATGGATTTTAAGGTATTATCTTTTGAATAAGAGGCAATTAAATCATCTTGTGTTATTAATTTAACTGTTTTTGAACCTGCTGTTAAAGTCATTAGGCTTTCATCCCATGCATATGCTCGATAAGATTTTACTGTTATGTTAGTGCTTCCTGAACTTAATGCTTTAAATGTGTATGTGTAACTTTTTGATTTGGTTGTTCCATCACCATAGTCTACTACATTTGATGTTCCACTTTGTAATTTTACCTTATTTGAGTCATAACTTATTGTGTATTGCCAACTTCCTAAAGCTGCAGAAGATGAGATTTTAACTGTTACTTTAAATGTGTTTCCTACTACAACTGTGCTCGCTGAACTTGTAACACTAATTGTTCCACTTGAAGCATTTACTTGTAAAATTCCACCAAATGTTAGCACTATTCCTAATATAAATATACTTATTTTCTTTAACATTTTTTCACTCCTTTTTTATAATTTAATCTCATTTAATAAATGTTTTTGTATTCTTAATAAATCTAATATTGTTACTGAATTGTCAGCATTGGTGTCAGCAGCTTGTAGATAGCTATTTGTTAGTTTGCTTGAATTTAATAAATGTTTTTGTACTTTTAATAAGTCTAGTATAGTTATTTCACCATCTCCGTTAGCGTCTCCTGTTACAACTATTGTGAATGTTTTGCTTTCACCATTTGAACTTGTTATTTGTAATGTTTGTCCTGTGGCAAAATTTGAAGTGTTGGATATTGTTACTCCGTTGGCATTTTTGTATACTATGCTTGCATTTGGATCTGCTTGTCTAATGTTTAGAATTAATGAATTTGCACTTGTTCCTGTGCTTATGTTTTTCATATAGTTATCTGTTACTTTTACGCTCAATTTTGATAAGATATCGTTTATTGTTGTTACAGATTCTACTTTAATTATATGCACTGTATATGTTTTTTGATGTCCACTTTGTGCGGTTACAAGAATCGTTATTGTTGTCTTTTCTTCATTTAATTTAACGTTAGTTTCGTATTTTGCAGTAGATGTACTTGCGTTTGTAACTGCATTTATTATTGCTGTGTCAGTATCTTTTGTTACATAAAAGTTATATTCTAAAACATCTGTATCAAAGTTATCTATGGCTTTGTTGTTAATCGTTATGCTTTTTAATGAATTGTCTGTATTTGCTATATTTGGTAACCCTGTTGAGTCTGGCATGTTGTTATAAACTGGTATTTCAAATGTATATGCATTTTCTAATAAACTTAATTCTACAATTGTGTCATACATGCTTTCTCCTTCTTGTGTTGGCGCCATTATGTTTGTCATGTATTGATTTGTGTAATATGGTGCTGAAGCGGTATTGAATTTTTGGTAATATAGAGTGTTTTGGCCACTGCTTATGTAATTTGTTGCAATGAAGTTTGCTCCTCCTATAATTGCATCTTTTCTTGTTTTCCAAGGTCGCCCAAATGTGTTAGATCCCCCACATTCAGCTCCAGCTGCATATTTCAACCCTTCCATCCAAGATGAATTTGCGCCTATGTTGTAATAGTTGTAGTATCCAGTTAATAAACATGTTCCATAGTAGCCTGTATACGTTCCTGTTATAGCTCCATAACTTTCATTAGCCCCACCTTCTTTGTATACTCTAGCTGCTAAGTGTAATGGACTAACGTCATACTTTTCTGCTGCTTCAAGAAAATATCCTATGTATTCATCACTTGATAAATATGATGAGCCAAAAAATGTTTTTAGTACTTCTGCGGTGTGATACTCTGAATCATAAGTTAAATCTTCAAACATGAAAATAAATACGTCGCTTAAAAAGTTTCTAGGGTCTAAGAAATAGGCATCGACTGCACTATTGGTCATATACCAATTTCCGCCTTCTGTCCCTACTGCCCCGCTTGCAATATAATACTCTAACTCAGTTGTCGTCGTGCTTTCAATTTTGTTGTTGCCTTGTTCTCCGCTTACTACGTCATTCCAATTTAAACCTTTGTTTACGGCTACAAAATTCCAAGTTGGATGGTCTCTGTGCATTCTCATTAAATATGGTATGTATGTTGCTGGAAATCCATTTTTTGATAATGTTTCAGCATATGCTTTTTCTTCTTCAGTGTATTCGCTACTGTTTAATGTTAATTCTTCGTATGTACTTATGTATGAACCGCATACATAGCCTTGCTTCCCATCGTGATATGATACATATAACCAGTTGCTAGAACAACCACTTGCTTTTGGATGTGTTGAAATTATATTTACTGGTGTTCCTGTTATTAGTTTATCTAGTCTTGTTGAATTTCCGTTTGGTAAACTTCTTACACTTATATAACTTGAAGTATTTACTTTGGCAAAATATCCACCGGTTACTGTTCCAATTTCGTCTTCTATTATACTTATATAAGTACTGCATACATATCCTTCTTTGTTGTTATATTCTGCTTTGTACCATCCATCTGAGCATCCCGTTCCAGTGTATTTATTAACGTCTAAAATTGTTACTTGTGTATTGTATTTTATTTTCGTTATTACGTTATCACCTGTATTAGGCGCACTTCTAAAATTAATCCCTATACTATCATTTACTATTCCTATTTTACTTGCAAAAATTTTGGGAATAAAAAGAAAAAGTGACAAAACAAAAAATACTAATAATATTGTCTTTTTCATTTTATCACCACCTTATCATATTAATTATACCAAAACATAAAAAATATGTCATTATTTAGACATATTTTTAGTTCTTACTAATGTAAAATTAAATTATTCTCCTCCGATTTCTTTCCCTTGTTTTTTTATTCTGTTAATTTTATTTTTTACTGCGACTAATTTTGCAATTTTTACTATATCATAGGATATTACTGCTAAAGCTGGTATTAGTATTGCTATGAACCATCCTCCTTGACTAGCTAAGAAGAATTGAACTCTTCCTAAAGCCGGTATTTTAAATATTACTTTTCCTACTATATTTTGTTCATAAACGTACTCATTATCAACAACAGCATTTGCATCGCCTTTTGTTATGTAACTAATACCTTCTTCAGTATTATATTTTTCAACTATTCTGTGAGTTATAGGTTTTCCATCAAAGTATACATTATTTGAATAAAATGATATTACATCTCCAACTTGTAATGCTGATGTGTCAGTAGTTTTAACTACTACTACATCATATACTTTTATGTTCGGCGTCATACTAGGGCTTATAATAGTATATAAACTTATTGGCGGAGTTTTTCCTTTACTCTGAGCCACTTTACCACTTATAAATATTCCTATTAATACTATTCCAATCAATACAAGTATGACTAATATTAGTGTTGATAACCACTTTAAAATTTTGTTAATAGCTTGTAAAAATTTATTTCGTTTTTTTGACATGTTATTCACCTTCATAACTATATTTATTTCCTAAAACCACTATTTTTCCAGAAAAACTTTTTCCTTGATTATCATTTTGATCACTATTTGTCTCTTTAAATTTAACTTTTACTGTACATGTTTGAATATCACCCGAATTAATTATTCCATCACCAATTTCAGAAGATGTAGTAGGCATATTTAATTCATTTGTTATATTTACAACTTTATTGTACTTACTTTCTGGAACTTCTTTTCCATCTTTAGTAGCTACACACTCTATAGTATACACTAAATCATTATTTTTTATTTCGTTTTTTTCAATTTCCCAGTTTATTGAATAACTACCAGCTATGTTTTCTCCATCAGTAGTATTTCTAATCTCAAATATCATCTCGTCTTCCCAACCTGGTAATGCATCTTCTTTTACTATATCCTTTTTAGAATTGTAAACAAGAAGTAAATCGGCAGTTTCCAATTTAACTTCTCCAGCATCTTCATTTCCACGTATTGTGGAAGTAAAAAATGAAAATGTTGTTCCAATAGTCATTATTACAAATGTACATAAAGACAAAGCAATTAAAATGTATATTTTTTTATTTTTATTATTCTCTTTTTCCATGTCTATTCTCCTACTTTATATATTATCATTATTTTTACTTGACTTCAATATTTTTTAGGAAATTGACATTATAAAAACGAAAAAAGTAGGATAACCTACTTTATATCATGTTTTTGTAACCAACTATGTGTTGTTTTATATTAGTTTCCAGTTGGCAAAGTTGTTGTTCCACCAGGATTTTCGTCATTGTAATAAACTGTTCCGCCTGTAATTTTACATGTTACAACTGCAGATGCAGATTTGCCTTGTTGTGTATTTTGATTTTCGCCAGTTTCTTTGAATCTTATTGCAATTTTATATGTATCTGACCCATTGCTAGCTGTGATGTTTCCATTTACAACTTGTGTATTTGTTCCGATTGTAGTCCAACTTCCAGCTGAACTATCATCGGCACCATCAGCACCCACACGGAATTCCAAATCTGAAACATCACCTGTCTTATTGATTTCACATGTGTATGGAACTGATACGCTTCCTGTTACAGTACCTGAAATTGTAAAACTTGCATCAGCGCTTTCCCATCCAGGTAATACATTTGTACCTGAAACTTGTGTTCCATTTAATTGTAATGCACTGATAGATGCTGTAGTAATATTAGCGCTTGCTCCATCTCCACTGATTGTTGTTGAGAACCATGCAAATGTTGCCCCTACTATTGCTACTAATAGTGTTGCAATTCCTATTACTGACAAGAATATTGTTTGTCCTTTGTTGTTTTCCATAGTTTGTTTACCTCCTTATCATATTAATCATATCAATTTTTAATGACTTTATCAAGTATAAAAAAAGTAGGCAAGCCTACTTAAGTTTTTGTAATCCAACTATGTGTTGTTTTATATTAATTTGGTCGAGTTGTTGTTCCACCAGGATTAGCATTGTTATAGTAAACAGTTCCGCCAGTAATTTCACATGTTACTGTTGCTGTAGCAGATTTACCTTGTTGTGCATTTTGATCTTCACCAGTTTCTTTAAATCTAACAGCAATTTGGTATGTGTCTGAAGGATTACTAGCTGTGATATTTCCAGTTACAACTTCTGTATCTGTTCCGATTGCAGTCCAAGAACCACCAGTACTATCATCAGCACCATCAGCACTAACACGGAATTCTAAGTCAGTAACTTCGCCTTCTTTATTAATTTTACAACTATATGGAACTGATACATCACCACTTACAGTACCAGCTACAGTGAAATTTGCATCAGCACTTTCCCATCCTGGTAGTACATTTTCCCCTTCAACTTGAGTTCCGTTAAGAGTTAATGCACTGATAGATGCAGTAGTAATATTAGCACTTGCTCCATCTCCATCGATTGTTGTTGAGAACCATGCAAATGTTGCTCCTACTATTGCTACTAATAATGTTGCAATTCCTATTACTGATAAGAATATTGTTTGTCCTTTGTTGTTATCCATAGTTCGTTTACCTCCTTTACAATAACAATAATATCAATTCTTACTAATTTTATCAAGTCTTTTTTAATACTTTTTGTAAAAATTTTTACAAAGAAAAAAGTAGGAAATCCTACTTATTACTCTTTCATAACTTAACTATGTGTACTAGCTTATTCTGCTGTAGGCTCATCAGTTACACCTGTTGGATTACTTGAGTTATAGTAAACAGTTCCACCAGCTAATGCACAAGTTACAGTTGCAGTAGCAGTTTTATTTTGTTGTGTATTTTGGTCTGCACCTGTTTCTTTGAATCTTAACGCAATGTTATATACATCTTCAGAGTTACTTGCAGTTATAGATCCAGTAACTATTTGAGTACTTGTACCAACAGTTTTCCATGCTCCACCAGTACTAGCTCCAGCATCAGCAGCACCAACACGGTATTCTAAATCAGTTAATGTATTATTTGATGTAATTGTACATGTATAAGGAACTTCTACATCACCAGTTACAGTACCACTTATAGTAAATGTTGCATCGTTACTTTCCCAACCAGGTAATACGTTTGTACCTGTAATAGTTGTTCCTTCTAAACTTAGTGCACTAACTTGAGCAGTAGTGATATTAGCACTTGCTCCATCTCCATCGATTGTTGTTGAGAACCATGCAAATGTTGCTCCTACTATTGCTACTAATAATGTTGCAATTCCTATTACTGATAAGAATATTGTTTGTCCTTTGTTGTTATCCATAGTTTGTTTACCTCCTTTACAATAACAATAATATCAATTCTTATTAATTTTATCAAGTCTTTTTTTATATTTTTTTGTAAAAAAAGTTAAGCATTTTTAATTGCTTAACTTATTCCTGTAACTTGCAATTTAGTATAAAACATTTTACCTTTATCAATGTCTTGATTAGTATTCGTATTTTTAAATTCAAACGTTAAAACATAATTATGTTCTTCTCCTGGATTTATTTCTACGTTTGATAACATTGCTTCTCCCTCATTTACAGGATATGGAACTCTTCCACTATTTAAACTTACAATTTCAGTGCCATTTCTAGTTATTCCGTAGTATAGTCTGTTTTCCCATGTAAAGTCATTATATATATCAGTCCATATTATGTTATATACTAATTTTTGATCTGTGTCATTTTTAATTGTAAACTTTTTTGTACCTTTCCATCCTGGTGCTAAAGTGTTGCTCACTAGTTTGTCGTCGTCTATGAATGATAAGTCATATGTTTTTCCTGTTTCTAATTTTATTTCATTTAAATTTCCAGGATTTACTATGAATTCGTAATCAACTAAATTTGTATCTGCTTTTCCATCTCCGTCTGTGTCTATGTTAACGTCTGCACTTCCATTACCATCTAGGTCTATGTTGATATCTGGTATTCCATCTCCGTCTATATCTATGTTAATATCTGCTTTTCCATCATTGTTTGTATCACAGTTTAAATCACATACTCCGTCTCCGTCTGTATCTTGATTTATTAAGTTTTTATCTGGTTTTCCATCTCCGTCTGTATCTATGTTAACATCTGGTTTTCCATCTTTATCATAGTCTATGTTGATGTCTGCTTTGAAATCGTTGTCTGTGTCTATATTTGTATCTGGTTTTCCGTCTCCATCTACATCTATGTTGACATCTGGCAAGCCGTCTCCATCTGTATCTATGTTAATGTCTGCTAATCCGTCTCCGTCTAAATCAATGTTGATATCTGCTTTTCCATCTCCGTCTAAATCCACATTATTATCTGGAAAATTGTCTCCATTCATATCGCAGTTTAAATCACATACTCCATCCCCATCTGTATCTTGATTTATTAGGTTTTTATCTGGCTTTCCATCTCCATCTGTATCTAAGTTGAATATTGGTTCATCATAATTTGTTCCGTATGAGATATTAACATCTGGTTTTCCGTCTCCATTTGTGTCGATGTTTGTATCTGGTTTTCCGTCCCCGTCTGTGTCTATATTAATAATTGGTTTACCTTCACCTAATGAATCTATGTTGATATCTGGCTTTCCATCCCCGTTTGTATCAATGTTTACATCTACTATGCCGTCTCCATCTAAATCAATATTTACATCAGGAAGTCCATCTCCATCTGTATCACAATTAATATCACATATTCCATCGCCATTTGTATCTTGATTTATTAGGTTTTTATCTGGTTTTCCGTCTCCATCTGTATCTACGTTAAAAAATGCACGGTATGTATGAGCATAATGAATGTTTAAATCTGGCAAACCGTCTTTACCTGTATCACAACTTAAGTCACATACTCCATCTCCATCTAAGTCGATATTCATATCAGGCCAGCCATCTCCATCTCTGTCAGCATTCATATTTTTGTTTTTTAAGTCTAAATAGTTTAAAACTGAATATGTAGCTGCAACAGAGGCTCCAGCAAAAAGACAAAGAAACAACACTATTAAAAGTATGTTTTTTATTTTGTTATTCTTTTTTGGCTGTTCAAAATACAATTTCTCTTTTTCTATAATTTCTCTTTGTTCATTGTAATCTGGTTTATTATCATTTAATTCACTCATAGTAATACTCCTTTATTTTCTATTTAAATAATAACATAACCGTTTTATTTAATCAATATAGATTTTACTTATAAATCCCACATAGTCGTCAATTTTCCATCTTCTTTATATACTGAATCCATTAACATAATATAGCCATATAGATTGCTGTCAACAACTCCTCTATATCTTTCGAATGTTTCAACATTTACTCCAGCGGCTAAGCTTTCTGCAATATAGATATTATTTTCGTCAAGTCCTACAATTATTGCTATGTGGCCGTCCCTTCCAATTAAATCTCCAACTTTTACTTTGCCAGAAGTCATTAGATCATAAGTTAATTCTACTCTTTCTCCTAAATCACATAAATCGTCATCTCTATATGTAAAGTCTCCTGCACCTGAATCTCCTACATCAAAGCCACCATTGTATAATACCCATGATATAAAACCACTACAACTTAAACCATTCGGGTATTTTCTTCCACCAATAAATCCAGCTTCAGTTTGGTAATTCATCAACGGACATCCCCAGATTGCTGGCCCTGCTTTTATTGCAGTTATTTCTTCTATTTTATCTGTGCTTAAATAAAGGCCTTTATGGTAATATCTTCCCTCTCCGTCTGCTTTTGGTCTACCTGGGTGATTATTTAATCTACCATTTTCAAAAAAGTATGGTATTTTAACTGGTAAACTCATCGTTAAGAATCTAGCTGCTTCTACTACACTTGCTCTTGTTGCATACCCTACACTATTTACTCGATCAAATAGTATTTCATCTAATAAGTGTGCTTCTTCTTCAGTGTATTGTTGACAAGTTAATTTGGCTTTTTTATTGTTTATAACTTGTTTTATTATTAAGTTTGTTACAATTAATTCTACTTTAGCTTCGTTACCATCTACCGATGTAATTATAATGTTTGTGTTTCCTTCTTTTTTTGCATATACAGTTTCATTTTCTATGTATGCAATATTTTCATCTTCTACTTTATATGTTAGTGTTTTGTCTATATCTCCAAGTGTTATTAATTCTACTTCCAATTTTTCTTTTCCATTTACTGGTAAATATATTTTTTCTTTTGTTGGTGTGATAGATATAATTTTATTTATTTCTACTTTTTTAGTTGTTGTTTTATTTATTATTTTGTTTCCTCTTTTTAAATAAATTTTATAGTTTCCAGCATCTACTTCAAATTTACATTTGTTATTTTTAGATAATACCCAGTTATTTTCATCAAGTTTTTCTTCAGTTATTTGACAATAAATTTTATCATTAAAAAATGATTTGATATTTATAGTAAGTTCAACTCTGTTATTTTCATTTATTTCACTTATTTCTATATTAATCACGTATGGATCAAGTAATTTGTATGTGATAAATGAAATTAATGCAACTGATAATATTGTGAATATTGTTATTAATATTATTTTAATATTTTTTTTCATAACTGCCTCTATATAATAAGTATAACATATGTGTATTTTTTTAGCGAGAAATTAAATTTTTTTAGCAAAAATTCTTAGGGTACCAAAACAGTTGAACTGCAACATAACCTCGATATTTTGTATTAGTATAGCAAAAATTCTTAGGGTACCAAAACCTATACTCAAATATATATACAGCAAGCACGGTATTAGTATAGCAAAAATTCTTAGGGTACCAAAACAGTTGAACTGCAACATAACCTCGATATTTTGTATTAGTATAGCAAAAATTCTTAGGGTACCAAAACCTATACTCAAATATATATACAGCAAGCACGGTATTAGTATAGCAAAAATTCTTAGGGTACCAAAACTGTGCAAACATTAGGTCTATCATTGTTCCTGTATTAGTATAGCAAAAATTCTTAGGGTACCAAAACAGAAATAATGAAAGATATTCCTGACAAGTCGTATTAGTATAGCAAAAATTCTTAGGGTACCAAAACAATTAAAATAGGAGAGTGATTTTATGGCTTGTATTAGTATAGCAAAAATTCTTAGGGTACCAAAACTATATGGCAACTGACGACCAATTAACATCAGTATTAGTATAGCAAAAATTCTTAGGGTACCAAAACGATTTAATATTGCGTGTTGCTAAATAATCAGTATTAGTATAGCAAAAATTCTTAGGGTACCAAAACGCTTTAGTGGTAATAACTTCTCCGTTTCCGGTATTAGTATAGCAAAAATTCTTAGGGTACCAAAACACAACCTATATATCAACCAATGTACCAAGTGTATTAGTATAGCAAAAATTCTTAGGGTACCAAAACAAGGAACTATCTTCTTCGGTTTTAGAGTGAGTATTAGTATAGCAAAAATTCTTAGGGTACCAAAACGATTTGGGTTTTACTGATATGAAGATAACTGTATTAGTATAGCAAAAATTCTTAGGGTACCAAAACGAGAAAATTAAAGATAACATCTACTCATTTGTATTAGTATAGCAAAAATTCTTAGGGTACCAAAACGTAGTTTTCCGGCACTTCTCCAAGTGTCTTGTATTAGTATAGCAAAAATTCTTAGGGTACCAAAACATACTTCTTTGAGTAGTACAACAGCAATCTGTATTAGTATAGCAAAAATTCTTAGGGTACCAAAACAATGTTATTGTGTTAAAGGATAACTCATTCGTATTAGTATAGCAAAAATTCTTAGGGTACCAAAACAGTATCTTTTCCACTTATTCCCTTATCAGCGTATTAGTATAGCAAAAATTCTTAGGGTACCAAAACCTCAAATTAATTATATCAATTATTTATTAATTTGTGTATATTTTTATATTTATTTTACAAAACGTTAAATAATTCAATAACTTTAGATGTTTTATTGTTTTTTAAATATTCAATAAATATTTCATTGATTTCATTTGGTTCTAAATGAAATGGTAATTCTTCAAATATAAATGTGTTTATATTTTCTTCATCTGCTAAGTCTAAAATTTTATTGTTTATTAAAATATAATCAGCCAGTTTTATGTTGTCATTATATAAATTTTGCAAAATTATAAACTTTATATTCGCTTCATTAATATTTAAAATTTTATTAAACAAATTTTTAGTTAAATGTGTATCAATTATTATAATATGTGTTTTATCATTATCTTTGGCAATTTCATATATCATATTTAATTGGTATTCTATCAATTCTTCATAGGTTAAATCAAAATAATTCTTTTCTAAATCATTTTCTATTAACTTAGGTTTTATTAATTTTATAAATTGTTTTATTTCTAAATCACCAGTTTGAAAGTTTAAGTTTGATAAACTTAATTGCATATTAGTATTATTTGAAAGATATTCCATGTCGAATATTTTTAATAATTCTTTTATTGTATTATATAAATCATTATATTCTAAATTTTCTAATTTTTTTTCTAAATATTTTTGACAAAGAGATTTTGTTCCCAATTTTAAATCAGAGTCTATATCAAAATCTGATGTTATTTTATATATTTCAAATTGGCTTGTATTTATTTTTTGATCATTGATATTCAAATCTATTTCTTTGTAAGTATTCTTTGCATATTCACTTGAACTATTTTTAGTAAGTGCTTGTTCTAAATTTGCAATAATTCGTTTTTTTAGAGAATAATTTTTTCCATAAAAAATTTTTATTTTATCAATTATTATATTAATTTTATTATTTTCATTTATTATTGTAAATTTATCCATATTCCTCCTAACATATTATTAATGGATCTATTGTTAATATATTCTCAATTCTGCTTTTTCCACCAAGTATAATTTCCATTTTTGAATACTGTTTTTCTGTTACTAATAATATTCTTATAGATCCCTTTTCTGGAACATTTTTCTTTATTTTTAAAATGTTATTAACTGCTGCTTCTCTATTGGTGCATATTTTAGAATATACTGAAAATTGTAACATCATATAACCATTACGTACTAACTGTTTTCGAAATCGTGTGTAAATTCTTTTATCATCTTCAGTTATCATTGGTAAGTCAAAAAATAATATTATTCTCATAAAACTATTCATTATACTCCACATTTGGAATGACCATTTCGGAAATTATTCCTGTTTCAAAAAAGTCAATGATTTGATTAATAAAGCTATTAATTGAATTTATAATTGTTATATTAGAATTACCATATCTTATCTTTTTAGTAGTCAAGTTTATTAAATTAATTCTGATGTCTTTGTTAAAAATATCATAATTATTAATATTTCTATAAACCCATAGGTCAACTATTGGTCTATATACTTCAATTAAATCATCAGCTAAATTAAAACCATTACCTATACCTTTATGAAATATACCAAAATGTGGGTTTAATCCTCGAGCTACTAAACTTCTACAAATCTGACTTCTAATAATTGAATATCCATAGTTTAGTGAAGCATTTATTATATTATCTTCGTTTCTGTTAAAATCTTTACCAAATAATTCTCTAAAATATGATTTTGCTGCAAGCCCTTCCCTGTTAGTTACATCTCCTTCTCCTACTTCATTCATATATTTTTCTAGCAAATCTATAATTTCTGTAGATTTATGAGTTAATCTTAAAACTGTTTTTTGATTAAAAATTTTAGCTTTTACTATTTCTTTCCAAATATATTCTTTAGATTCTTTTTTCCAATTTAATTGATTAAATAAAACCAAAGAAGTTTGATAGTTACCTGAGTATGGTAGTAAAATCGATGATGGCAAGTGAAAGTAATCGCATATTACTAAATTTATTTTATATTCTACACATTTATTTATAAGTCCTGTGGTAATTGTTGTTTGATTATTATCTATTATTATTGAATTTATATCACTAAAAGGTATTTTTATTTCATCAATACCTTTTTTTATTTTCAAATTATCTAAGTAACTACTTATATAATCTGATTTTTCAACATATACTATTCTCCAACTCATATAAACAAAAAAGACTCACAATGAGTCTTGATTTCGGCATAAAGCCTTATTTTGATAGTTCCTAAGAACTTTTGCTATACTGTGATTTTTCAATCACAATATTATCATATCATTTCTATCTCCAATTTGCAAGTCTCATTTGCGCTTTTATGCATATTTCCAAGTACATCTACATTATATTTTTCTAAAATTGTTGCATTTTTTATGTTGATGTAAGGCTGTCTAACTTCTTTATCGTTTCTATATGTTTTTGATTGATCGATTGTTTTATAACATATAATCCCAAATTTTATATTTTGAATTCCGGCATATCTTATATACTCATTTTCAACTTTTATAATAGAGTCCTTATAAAGGGTAAACATAAATTTGTCTTTTTCATTTATATTGTGATCTTTTTTTAACTGTTCATATTTATTTTTATCTATGTAAGCTTTTCCATTTTTATAAGCAATATCAATTTGTTTTACCTCTAATATTTTATGTTTATTATCTTCTGTCTTATATATATCTACTCTGTAAGGGTTTAATTGTTTTTTTATTATTCTTCTAGTTGAATTTGTAAATTTATCAGTCAAGTCGATTACTTTTTCTCCTACTTTATCATCTATATATTTTATGTTTATTATTGGTGCTCCATTACCTTTCTTAGAGTATTTGCGTATATATTCATTGTGTTCTTTAAAATATGTTGCAAATGGATTTTCATCATTTGGATATTCTTCTACTATTGATTTTATAATATCATATGATTTTTTATCGTTTTTATATATTAATAATTTTTCTACTTTGTTACTTCGTATGTCTTTTGCTAATTTTTCTCCATCTTTATCGTAAATATTTTTGTATTTTCCCACAGTATATTCAGTATCATTTATTCTTCTTGTACTGTAAATTGTTTCATCTGATAATGCTCGATTTACTTTTGAATCTATTTTATGTGAAAACTTCGGTTGTACTTCTTTTAGCGAGCTTAGAAAATTCATAAATACTTCATCAAAGAAATCTTTTTCATTTTCTAGCGTCATTACTTCTCCAGTTTCTTTATCGTAAACGATGTCATCTTTGATTTCTAAATTTAATAAATTGTCCATTAATTTCATTTTCTTAATTCCAGCGATTATAAGAGCATCTATTGCGTGATGTGTAGCATCTTTATCTCTATCTTTTGACAATATTGTCTTTTTTCTAAACAGGTTTGTAATATTTCCATTTATTGTGTATACTTTTGTATCTATTTCATTGTTTTTATAATAATTGGTTATATTGTTTAAAAGACTTCTTGTTGCATATCTTGTATCAACTAAATTACGATTTATAAATTTTTTTCGAACATCATATTGATTTATATCTCTTTCAAAAAATAAATTTTGTTTTTTTCGCCTAGATATATTATTGTTTGATAATATTCTTGCTTTAAAATTTTCGTAATTTTCATTTATTTTTCCAGATTTGAAATATTCATATGGTGTTCTTTGTCCTTTATCTTGATTTTCTTTATGTGTTACAAGAACTTTATTATTATATGAATCATCTAATGATATTGACAAAGGAATTATATGATCGATTTCATATGCTGTTGGGTCATTAACTAGTTTGTCTAAATCAATTATTTCCCCCGTATAAGCTGTTTTACATTCTTGATCTAAATATAATCGTATTTTTAATTGTATTTGATAATTTACTTGTTTTCCATTTAAAACTTCTTTAACTTTTTGGTTTAATAATTCATTTGATTTTTGTATTTCTTTGATCTTTGCTTTTTTATCCTCACTGTTTTTTTCTCTAGCCATTTCTATTACTATAGAGTCTAGTTCTCCATATTCTTTTCTTACGGCATTTAAAACTTTTATTGCTTCTTTATGGCTTCTCTTAGCTACGGGTGATAATATATCTTGCTCGTTAAATGATATGTTTTTTTGACCTTTTGAAGTAGTTTTTTTGTTAAACCAATTATTTATTTGCATTAGTTGCATTTGGTTATAATTTGTTTCTATCATCTCATTTATAAATAATTTTAATGCTTTGTGTGACAAACTATGGTATTGTGTAAAACCAGTAAGATTTGCAAGTATTTCTAAATCTTTATCATTTAATTTACCACTTAATTCTTTTATTTTTTCTTTTCTCTCTTCAATTCCTTTATATGAAGTTAATATATCTGAAATTTGATTAAATAGTTCTTTATCCTCACATACAATTGGATTTAATTTTTCTTTTTCAACCTTGCTCAATACTTTTTTGTAACCGTCAAATGATGTTATGATTGGTTCTTCACTTTTGTTTATTCTAAAACCATGTACTAATAAAGAATTATCAACATTTAAAACTTTTAATAATTGTTTAATAGTTATGTTTCCTTTTTTGCTTATATAATCATTAATTATAATTTTTTTTATGTTTGTATCTATTGTTTTTCCATCAATTGTTAAATTGTTTAAATCGTTTAATAAATTGTAAAGACAGGCATCATAACTATTTTTTGAAGCACGCTTTTCTTCTGGAAACACACTACAGTTTCCTCGCATTTTTTCAATAAAATTTAACTCAATTACTTTACCATCTTTAATTATAAATCTTCCATAAGGAGTTATAGATTTTTCATTTCCAGGTCCTTCATAATATTCTCTTCTATCTTCCACTATTTCTCTTATTTTTTCTTTTGTTTCTTTTTTTATATCTTGATTTTCAAATATTTTATCTAATTCTTTTAAATAATCACTGGTATTGAAACAATTTGTATTTCCTCTTACTTTACCATCATTTTTTAATCTTTCTAATTGAATTTCACATATATATTTATTTTTTAATTGTTCTCTATTTTCATTTAATATTTTTTTTAAACTTTCCTCTTCTGCTGCTGCTTTCTTGCTTTCTTCTACTGTCCAGTTACCTGAAACACCTCTTCTTTTTGCAATATGTAAAATTGCTGTTGCTAATTCCTCATTTGAAAGTTTATTATTTAATCCTTTAACTCTTATCTCATAAGGATTTTCTAATGGAATAAAATTCTCTGTTATTATTTTATCTTCAAATAAAATTTTCTTAATCCTTTCTAATCTATGTTCTCTTCTTCTAATTAATCTTCTTGATGAACGACTATTTCTTCTAGTTTCATTTTGTTTTTTATCTCTCTCACTAAATAATCTAACACCACTTGCTATTATTTTATTTGTTTCGTAATCAATAATTCCCCATCCTACCGAAGCAATTCCAACATCTAATCCAAGTACTAATTTGCTCATTTTTACCACCTCATATTTATTGTAACAAATAAGATTTTTTTATTCTATAAATTTTTTATAATAAATTTAAAAAATCTCAATATAAATTGAGATCTTACTTTTGTTTTTTTGCATCTTCTTTTTTTCTTAATTCTGTGTTTAATATTTTTTTTCTCATTCTAAAATTCTTTGGTGTTACTTCTACTAATTCATCTGTGTTTATGTAGTCTAAACATTTTTCTAATGTTAATAATCTTGGCCTTTTTAATACTACTGTATGATCTTTTGATGCACTTCTAGTATTTGTTAGTTGTTTTGCTTTTGTAACATTTACTGCTAAGTCGTTTTCTCTATTGTTTTCTCCAACTATCATTCCTTCATATACTTCTTCGCCTGGTTCAATAAACATTACGCCTCTGTCTTCTAACGCTCCTAGTCCGTATGCAGTTGCTTTTCCATTTTCCATTGATACTAAAACGCCTAGTTTTCTGCTACCAATTTCTATGCTTTCATATGGCATGTATTCTTTAAATGCATGGTTGATTATTCCGTATCCTTTAGTCAATATTAGACATTCGTTTACAAATCCTATTAGTCCTCTAGATGGAATTATGTATTTTAGTTTTGTTCCATTTTCTGTATTAGTCATATTTTCCATGTTCCCACCGCGCGCTGCAAGTGATTCTATTACTGCTCCAACTGAATCTGTTGGCAATTCTATATCTAAATCTTCCCATGGTTCGTATTTTTTGCCATTTATTTCTTTAATTATTACTTCTGGTTTTGATACTTGTAATTCAAAACCTTCTCTTCTCATGTTTTCAATTAGTATTGAAAGATGTAATTCTCCTCTTCCACTTACTATCCAACTTTCACTATCGTTTGGTTCAACTCTTAGTGATACGTCTTTTTGTAATTCTTTTAATAGCCTTTCTTCTATTTTTCTTGCTGTTAATAAACTTCCTTCTCTTCCTGCAAATGGACTGGTATTTACTCCAAAAGTCATTTTTAATGTTGGTTCTTCTATTGTTAATATTGGTTCTTGTACTTCATTTCCTTTTTCGCATATTGTTTCCCATACAGATATGTCAGGTAACCCTGCTACTCCAACTATTTCTCCAGCACCTGCTGATTCTATTTCTATTTTTTTTAGACCAACAAATCCGTATAATTTTTGTATTTTAAATTCTTTTTTTGTTCCATCTAGTCTTACACATACAACATTTTCTCCTACATGTATTTTTCCTTGCTTTATTCTTCCTATTCCTATTCTGCCGACATAGTCGTTGTAGTCTAAAAGTGCTGGTTGTAGTATTAATGGACTATTTTCATCTCTGTTTGGTTCTGGTATATATTTAATTATTGTTTCAAATATTGGTTTCATTGTCTTTTCTTGTGTGCTTAAATCAGGGCTTAAACTTGAAGTTCCATTTAGTGCCGAAGCATACACTATTGGAAAATCAGCTTGTGATTCATCTGCGCCTAATTCGATAAATAAGTCTAGCACTTCGTCTATTACTTCGTCTATTCTTGAATTTTCTCTATCAACTTTGTTTATGACTACTATTGGTTTTAATTTTGCGTCTAATGCTTTTTTTAAAACAAATCTGGTTTGTGGCATTGTTCCTTCTTTAGCATCTACTAATAAGATTACACCATCAACCATGTGCATAATTCTTTCTACTTCACCACCAAAATCTGCGTGTCCAGGGGTATCTAATATATTTATTTTATAGTCTTCATAATATAATCCTGTTGCTTTGGCAAGTATTGTTATTCCTCTTTCTCTTTCGATGTCATTTGAATCCATTACTCTTTCTTCTACTTTTTCGTTTTCTCTAAATGTTTTTGAATCTTTTAGTAATTGATCAACTAATGTAGTCTTGCCATGGTCAACGTGTGCGATTATGGCTACATTTCTAATTTGCATGTTTTCACTTCCCTTTTTTTACCTAGTGTATTATAGCACTTAGTGTTTTTCTTGTCTATGTTTTTACATCAAAAAAAGGAAGTTTTCCTTCCTATTTTATGTAGTTTTTTATTGCTTCTACCTTGTCTGTTTTTTCCCAATTAAAGTCTTTTTGACCAAAGTGACCATATGCTGCAGTTTTTTTGTATATTGGCTTTTTTAAGTCTAGTTCTTTTATTATGTTACTAGGTCTAAAGTCAAATACGTTGTTAATAATTTCTTCTATTTTTTCTTCACCTATTTTTGATGTGTTATATGTGTTTACATAAATAGATATTGGTTTTGCAACACCTATTGCATATGATACTTGTATTTCACATTTATCTGCTAATCCTGCAGCAACTATGTTTTTTGCAACATATCTTGCGTAGTACGCAGCGCTTCTATCTACTTTTGTATAATCTTTTCCGCTGAATGCTCCTCCACCATGACTGCAACTTCCACCATATGTGTCAACAATTATTTTTCTTCCGGTTAATCCTGAATCACCTGCTGGTCCACCTATTACAAATCTTCCTGTCGGATTTACATATATCAATGTTTTATCATCTATTAATTTTTCTGGAACAACTGGTTTTATAACTTCTCTTTTTATATCGTCTTTCATTTGTTCGAGTGAAACTTCGGGATCGTGTTGATTTGATATTACAATTGTATTTATTCTTACTGGTTTATCATTTTCATATTCTACTGTTACTTGTGTTTTTCCATCTGGTCTTAAATATGGTAATGTTTTGTTCTTTCTAACTTCAGTTAATCTTTTCGCTAGTTTATGTGCTAAAGATATAGGAAGCGGCATAAGTTCTTCAGTTTCATTTGTCGCATAACCAAACATCATTCCTTGGTCTCCTGCTCCTCTTTCTACTTCTCCACCTTCTTTAGTTTCAAGTGAGTTATCAACGCCTAATGCTATGTCACTGGATTGTTTATTTAATTCTATTCTTATAGGGCAAGTATTACCATTAAATCCATATTCGTCTTTGTCATATCCGATATTTATAATTGTGTCTCTAGCTACTTTTTCAACGTCTACTTTTCCATTACTTGTTATTTCACCCATAATTAAAACGCCTTTACATGATATTGCTGTTTCACATGCTACTCTTGAATTTTCGTCTTGGCTCAAATAAGCATCTAATATGCTATCTGATATTTGATCAGCTACTTTATCTGGGTGTCCTTCAGTAACTGATTCTGATGTAAATAATTTTTTCATATTACCTCCTTTTTAACTTATTAAGAAAAAAACTTAAGGTATTTTCCTTAAGCGTATATTTATCTTATCTTTCGGATTATACCGCAGGAATTAGCACCACACTTTATAGTAGGTTGCTGGGTTTCACAGGGCCTGTTCCCTCCACTCCTCTTAATAAGTTATTTTATTTACATGTTTAATTATATTACTTTATTTAATTATTATCAATGTTTTTAATATTTTTTATGTAAATATTACATTTTGTATTCTTTATTTAAAGAGTTATATAATTCTAATAGTAATGGGTTATTACTTTTTAAATTATCTCCTATTTCCATTGTCATATTTTCGCTGTTAACAAATGGATATGATGTTATCTCAATTCCTTCAAAATGATATTCTATTCTTCTAAAAGTTCTCAAGAATTTGTCCGTTAAGTTTCTTTGAATTTCTAAATGTTTATTATGTTGTAATGTTAAATATTCTTCTGAATTAGTTTGACGTTTACTGCTTCTATAGTAAGCAATTTCTTTTGCATTCCATCTTTCCGGTAAATAAGGCACGATTTCTATGTGATTAATACCATTTCTCTTAAAAAGTGAGATAGCTAATGTTGCTGATATTAAAGTTGATGGTGTTATTCCTATCAAGTTTTCTGGGTGTTCAATGTTATCTGTATATTCACTTTTAACATCTAATCCATCATTTACTTTATACATTGCGCGATTTAGCTTCTTGTCTCTTGTAAGTTTTGTTAAATTTTGTATTGCATATATATATGCTTTATCGCTGCTTATTCCATATCTCACTACTGGCATTGGATTACCATTAATTTCAAATTGAATGTAGTATGGTGTTTCATTAAATATTTCGTCTTTTTTTATTTCATATTTAATATTGCCAATACTTGTTTCCACGCTTAAGTCTTCAAATAAAATATCTTCTTTACTAAAAAAATTTATTCTCTTTTGAATATATTCACATGGATTTGCAAAGTCTTCACTTGTCGCATTGCTCCATAAAAGTGAAATAATACTTTTTAGATATTCGCTTTTATAACCAGGTGAATTTTTATCATATTCAGTATCATAAATAACATTACCATAAAATTCAATAGCTTTTATAGTATATTCTATAAGTAATTTATTAAATTTATCTTTATCTTTTATTATTAAAGTAGGTATAAGTGTGTGTGGAACTTTGATGTTATTTTCAGTTATTTTTTGTTGTTCGATTAATGTGTTAAATCCAATATTAAAGGTAAAAAAAGCTTCCACTTTTCCAAATGATGACTCTGGAATTATCTCATTATAAAAAATTTCTAGTATATCTTTTTCCATTTTTATTTTTTTTCATGTATTATATTATATATGCATGAATAACTCCTTTTACTATAAAATTTTGCAAACTTTCGTATACTTGCACTAGATTTGCTGTATAGGTATTTTATCTTTTCTTTTTCTTCGTCGCTTACTGCATTATATGATTTTCTGTTTTTGTTTCCGTGCTCTACTTTTATTGTTCCATCTTTTATCTTTTTTTGTAGCTCAAATAAATATTTTACATGATAGCCTGTTTGCAATGAAATTTCTTCAAATGTGTAATATGTTTTCTTGTTTAATTTGTCATTAATTAATTTTATTGCTAGTTTTTTATCTTTTTTCATATCATACCTTCTAATGTTAGTATATATCAAAAGTAATATATTTGCAAGATAATTAATAAAGTGTAAATTTTTGTAAAATAAAAAAGTCTAATTGACTTTTATTTTTTAGTGGGGCGTAATGTGGGAATCGAACCCACGCATGCCAGTGCCACAAACTGGTGTGTTAACCACTTCACCAATTACGCCATATAAGTAATTATACCAATTATTAAGTATTATATCAATAATTTATTAAATAAAAAAATATTGGCAACTTGCTATTTTCGCTTACACTATCTTCGCCGTTAAAGTGCTTAACTTCTGTGTTCGGGATGGGAACAGGTGTATCCACTTTGCTATCGTCACCAATAAAATTTATTTATTATATTATACAATATTTGTTCTTTCAAAACAAGATAATGTGAATAATCAAATTAAAATTAGTTAAATTGTCGATCTATTAGTATTAGTCAGCTCAAAATATCACTATTCTTCCACCTCTAACCTATCAACCTCGTAGTCTACAAGGGATCTTATTTCTTAAAGAAAGGGAAAACTCATCTTGAGGGGGGCTTCCCGCTTAGATGCTTTCAGCGGTTATCCCTTCCGTACATAGCTACTCTGCACTGCCACTGGCGTGACAACAGATACACCATCGGTACGTCCATCCCGGTCCTCTCGTACTAAGGATAGCTCCTCTCAATTTTCCAGCGCCCACGACGGATAGGGACCGAACTGTCTCACGACGTTCTGAACCCAGCTCGCGTGCCGTTTTAATGGGCGAACA
>CALVOP010000005.1 GCA_944350345.1 uncultured Bacilli bacterium
AACTCTCTTCGTTCGTCCTTGATTTTTAATTTAAAAGTCTTTTTACTTAAATGTCTCCCAAATAGGGTTCACATCATAATATCCTAGTCTTTTTTTTGATGCCTACTTTCAAGGGTGCATTTCATGATTAAGTCTTTTTATTGTATGTTTAGTTTAACTCTTATGAATTCATAATTGTTTGGTATATTATTTACTTCATATTCGTTTTTTTCAGGGTTAAACATTATTTCAATTAGTTCATCTTTATAATCTGTTTTGTTATCAAAATCTACATTTGAAAGTTTGTTACTATATTCAGTACCATAAAAATATATTATTATATTTTTTAAACTTTCTTTTGCATCGCTACTTAATGCATTTATTTCTGCTAATGCAAATTCTGTTTCATTTTCTCTAATAAGTATTAAGTTTCCTTTTGCTTTAATTAAATTGTAATTTTCTTTTTCTTCTTCTGAAAAATCTTCGTATAAGAAATATGATATTTGAGTTTCTGTAACGTGTGGCGTTACTGCAACATTTGTATTTAATATAACATCTGTTGTGCTCATATTGTAAGTTATTTTTATTCCTTCATCAAATGTGTAATTATCTATACTGTTGTTTTGAAATATTGAATAAACTTGATTGCTGCTTTCTCCATTTAACACTGCAATTGAATCTGTTACTGCAATTAGCATTTCTCTTCCTGTTGTGTCATTCTTATTATATTGTGTGCTTAAAACATTATCTCTTAAATTATATACATAGTCCTTTTCAGTTGAACCACTAAATGTAATTGTAAGTTTATTTCCTTTTACATTTATATCTATTTTTATATTTGATTCTTCATATTTATTTATTATATATGAATCATTTAGAATTGTTTTTATTTTATTTAAAAATACTTCAGCTTCATTGTTTATTCTTCTATTTTCTAAATATCCAACCGTTCCTAATGTTAAACATATTAAAAGTATTAATCCCCAAAAAAGTATTCGCCATATATTTTTTTTCATTTCTATTCTCCTTATATTAAATATTATATAATAAATTTTAAATAAAAAAAAGACCTTAAATTGGTCTCATAATATCTTTGTTTTTAAATGGATTTTTTTTGTCTATTTTATCTACAAAAAGTATACCATCTAAATGATCTATTTCATGTTGAAATGCAACGGCAATTTCCTCACGGGCTCTTGTTTCTGTCTTTTGCCCATTGATATCATAATATTCTACTGTAACTCTTGCGTATCTAGGTACAATTCCTTCTACTTCTCGGTTGACACTTAAACATCCTTCGCCTTCTTCTACATATATTAACTCTTCCGAATGACTAATTATTTTTGGATTGATAACTGTATATTCTTCAAAGTGACCGTCTTCGTGTTTGTATGATATGACAAATATTCTTTTTAATACTCCTAATTGTACAAGAGCAAGGCCCATTCCTCCGCGTATGTCATATTTCTTTGCATATTCTTCATCTTGACTTTTTCTTAAATAATCTATTGCATCATTTATTAATTTCTTATCTTCTTTAGATAATGGAAAAGTAACTTTTTCACTTTTTTTTCTTAATAATTTTACTTTTTCATCTAAAATATCACATTCTTTTAACATATTACACCCCAGTGATAAGTATTTTATCAAAAAAGTAAGAAAATAGCAAATGAGATTGATTTATTGATGTTTATTGTGGTAGTATGAATATAGTAAGAGAATAGGTGGGGAGAAGGAGGAAATTTTATGGAAAACACAAAAATTAAAGTAGGTATATTGCCTAATCATTTTTTAAGACAGGATGGGACATTTGATAGTAAAAAAGCTATTGAATTATCTGGTAAAATTGCTGGAGTTTGTTATGATAAAGAAGGCTTTTCACATTTGGAAAGCGAACCTTTAGAAAAAACTTTAAAAAGAGTTGATATGACTTTAAATAATGGGCATCATAGTGTTTATGACCACATTTCTATTAGTTTTAATATTCAAAACTTACCTAAAATTTTGGCTATGATATTGAATAATGAACATCAATATACTACAAGCGAAAAGTCTGCAAGATATACCCCAGTTACTAGACAAGCTGAGTCAATTATTACTGAAGATGAGGAACGATTATATAATAAATGGATTGAAATATTTAAAATTAAAATTAAAGAGAATTATGGGCAGATCTTTAGTGATTCTAAAATACAAAAATTAGCACAGGAAAATGCTAGATACTTAGTAACTGTTTTTATGCCAACTCAAATGATATATTCTACTTCTTTGAGACAAATAAACTATATTGCTTCTTGGATGGTAGATTATATAAATGTACACAGTGCAAATGCAAATAATTTTGAATCAAAGCTAATTGTTAGTATGACTGATTTTGTTAATGAATTAGATAATTTAAATGTTTTAGTGCCACAATTAATGCATAACGAAAAGCATAGAACGTTGTCAATGTTTGGTAAAAATTTAGAAAAAAGAGAAGAGTATTTTGGAGATGTATATTCTACAATATATAAAGGCTCTTTTGCTCAATATGCTCAAGCACAAAGGCATAGAACTTTGGATTATCAATTAGAAATGTTAGATGAAAAAGAATATTTTGTTCCGCCAATTATTGCTGATGATAAGATCTTGACTGATGAATGGTTAGCTGATATGTCGGTAGTCAAAGATGTTACCCCGCAAGGAGAACTTGTTTTAATTAGTGAAGTTGGCAAGTATGATGATTTTATTTTAAAATGTAAGGAAAGGTTATGCTCTTCGGCGCAGCTTGAAATCATGTTGCAGACTAGAGAGACTTTACTTAAATATAAAAAAGTCTTAGAAGTATCTAATAATCATTTAGCTAATGATATTAACAATTACACTCATGGAGCAAGATGTACATTTTATGATTTTAATTGTTCATCAGATTGCGGTTTTAATGAAGGAAAAAAATTAATTAGAAAGATATAATGGAGATTATTGATATGGCAAAACTTATATTGATAGAAGGAACTGATTGTTCTGGAAAAGAAACTCAAACTAAAAAAGTTATTGAAAGGTTAAACGATGAAGATATAAAGTCAATTTATTTTGGTTTTCCAAACTATAATAGCCCTACTGGTAAGATTGTTGGTGGACCTTATTTAGGTAAGCCAGCTATTAGTGAATGTGTTTTTCCAGAAGGTGCGGCAAATGTGCCACCAAAAGTTGCTTCATTATATTATGCAGCTGATAGAGAATATAATATTGGCAAGGTTAAAGAATATTTAAATGAGGGTTTTAATGTGTTTTTAGATAGGTATGTTGTATCTAATATGGCTCATCAAGGTGGAAAGATTGAAGATGAAGTGGAAAGAAAAAAAATGTATAAATGGTTAGAAGATTTAGAATATGGTTTATTAGAGTTACCTAGACCAGATTTTACAATTTTTTTGCATATGCCTTATAAATATAGTTTAATTTTAAAAAGCGGTAGGGAAGAAGCACTTGATGAACACGAAAGAAGTGAAACTCATTTAATTAATGCTGAAAAAGCATATTTAGAACTATCAGAACTTTATGGATTTGATGTAATAGAATGTGTAAAAGATGGAAATATTAGATCAATAGATGATATTAATGATGAATTGGTTTTAAAATTAAAAAGGAAGATTTAATTCTTCCTTTTTAATTATTACAATTTATGAATCCGGCTCCAAATACCACTACTAAAAGAATAAATAATACTAATATGATTGCAGCACCATATCCGTAGCCATAGCCGTTACCGTATCCATATGATGGACAATAACAACATGGGTTAGTGTTTCCGTATCCACCACTATATCCATAATAATACATAACTAACCTCCTTTTACTACCTATAATAATGTACGCGAATACGATGTTTTTTGACAATAAAATAACCCAAATTATAAAAAAACTATTTAATGATTTTTAAAATATGATACAATAATTATGTGATAATATGAAAGGTAAAAGCATTTTAAATAAAATAGATAAACCTTTGTTGTTAATGTTATTGTTGTATTCTGCAATTGGTGTCCTTTTGGTATTGTCTGCTTCAAGTGTTTCTGCAGTTTTAAGAAATGGTGAAAGTCCATATTATTTTTTCATTAGACAATCAGTTTTTGTAGTTGTAAGTTATTTAATTGGATTTTTTGTAATATTAAAAGTACCTACTAAAGCTTATAAAGCTTTAGTTCCTCTTGGATTAGCAGTAATTATAGGTTTATTAGTGTTTTTGTTATTATATGGTTCAGTTGTAAATAATGTTAAAAGTTGGATTGATTTAGGATTTTTTTCTGTTCAACCTAGTGAGTTTGCTAAAACAATTTTAATTGTTTATATGGGTGTTTTTTTTGGAGAGTATGACAAGAGAAAAGATAAAAAGTATGGATTTTTAATTCCTATATCAGTTGGTATTTTAATATTTGGACTTACTGCCGCACAACCTGATTTAGGGACTGCACTTATTATTGCTGGTATTGTGTTTTTTACTTTTTTAAGTATACCTCTTAAAAATAACACTGTTGCTAAAGCTCTTAAGATATTAGCTGGTGGTGCTTTAGTAGCTGTAATTGTATTTTTGGTAACGGGCACTAGTTTTTTAACTGAAGAGCAACAAAGTAGATTAAATTTTAAAGCGCCTTGTACTAGGTATGTTGAAAAAACTGGGTATCAAGTTTGCAATGGTTTTATTGCAATTAATGGTGGCGGTTTGTTTGGTAAAGGCTTAGGTAATTCTACGCAAAAGTATTTGTATTTACCTGAAGCTCATACTGATTTTATTTTTCCAATTGCTGTTGAAGAACTTGGCGTTGTTTTTGGTGTCCTAATGATTTTAGGGTATATATTTATTTTATATAGAATCGTTTTAATTTCTAAGACGTCTTATAATTTGAGAAATTCTATTATTTGTTATGGTGTTGCTATATATATTTTGCTTCATTTAATCGTTAATTTTTGTGGCATTCTGGCTTTAATACCTCTTACTGGTGTTCCTGTTCCGTTTTTAAGTTATGGTGGAAGTTTTACATCGAATTTAATTTTTGCAATATTTATTGTTGAAAGAGTTGCTATTGAAAATAAAATTACTAAAAGAAAATTAGAATTATCTAAAATATAAAAGAGTTTGATTAATTTTTTGTAATAATAATATTAGAAACAAGTTTTAAAACTTGTTTTTTTATGAAAGGAGGTTATATGTTTCTAGAAAGGTTTAAGCTGTTTTTTTATGAGCATCAAAAGTATTTTATGTATAGTTTTCTTTTGTTATTTGTTTGCATGTCTTTTTCTATTATTTATGTTAGTTTTAATAGTGATGTTAAAACTGTAGAACCGGAAGTTATTGCATTAAGTGATAATGAAGAAAAAGAGGAGATAATAGAAGCTGCTGTTGAAACTATTTTTATTGATATTAAAGGTGAAGTAGATAATCCTGGAGTTTATGAAATGCAACGTGGTGATAGGGTTATTGATGCAGTTCAAATAGCAGGCGGTTTTACTGATGAGGCAACTACAGATAATGTTAATTTAAGTAAGAAACTTAAAGATGAAACTGTTATTATAATTCCTAGTTATCTAAAAGATTATGAAAATGTTACTATTAAAAATGATTATGAGATAGATATTAATGATGATATTGTTCAATTTGATGAAAACGAAAGTAATGAAAAAATTGAATCTTCTTCTAGCTTGGTAAATATAAATACCGCTTCAGTTGTGGAGTTGATGTCTTTGGATGGAATAGGTGAATCAAAGGCTAAAGCAATTATTGAGTATAGAGATACTAATGGTGATTTTGAAAATATTCTAGATATTAAAAATGTAAGCGGTATAGGCGAATCTATATATGAAAAAATTAAAGACTATATTACAGTATAATTATTTCTATTATGCCTTGTTCTTTTTGATAATTATTTTTACAATTTTTAGAATTAATATGTCTCATTCAATTTATCTTAATGATTCCGATAACTATTTAGTTTTTGTAGATGAGTTTAAAATAGATGGTGACTATTTAAAAATTGAAGGAAAGGTTTCTAATGTAAAAGTTATTGCAACGTATTATATAAGTAGCTTTGAAGAACAACAGTATTTAATAAAAAATATAAAATATGGTTCTTTACTAGAGATAAAGGGAAATGTTGTTATTCAAAGTAATAGCACTATTCCAAATGGCTTTAATTATAAGGACTATTTAGAAAAAAGTGGAATAAATAATTCTATTATAATTGAAAATATTAAAGTAATAAGCCAAAGTAATAATATTTTTTATGTAGTAAAAAATAAGGCTTATGAACGGATTAGTTTGTTTAAAAATCCAAATTATATGTATGCTTTTATACTGGGTAATACTAATTATATTGGTAGCGATATTAATGATATGTATGTAGAAAATGGTATAACGCATCTTTTTTCTTTAAGTGGTCTTCATGTTGGTATTTTTGCTCTTATAATAATGAATTTGCTAAAAATATTTAGGATAAAAGAGTTTAAAAGGATATGTATTGTTTTTGCATTTTTATTAGTTTTTGCTTTTATTACTGGGTATTCTCCATCTATTATAAGGGCAACTATATTATTTTTTTTAGTTGCATTAAACAAATATTTGAAATTTAATGTTAAGACTGAAAATATTTTAATAGTTACTTTTGCTGTTTCGCTATTACTTAAACCAAATGATATATATAATGTAGGTTTTCAATTATCTTATATAGTTACTTATTTTCTTATAGTTAGTAATTTTTTGTTTAAAAGTAAAAATGCTATTAAAGTTTCATTTTTAATAGGCGTTATTTCTTGTATTAGTAGTTTACCTATAATAATTAATTTAAATGGCGAAATTAATTTATTTAGTATTTTTAATAATATTATTTTTGTTCCATTTGTTTCTTATATAATTTTTCCGCTTGCTTTATTTACTTATATGTTTCCTTTTATGCAAAATATATTTTACTTTTTTGTTGAAATTATGGAACATTTATCTATCTTTTTAAATGATTTTAAATTAATTATTGTAGTAAGAAATATTACTTTTATATGTGTAGTTATTTATTATATTTTTTTATTTTTGCTTTTTAAAACAAAAAAATTAAAATTTTTGGTTTTGGATTTTCTTTTGATTTTAATTATAAAATTTAGCATTGTTTTAGATAAAAATACGTATTTTTACTTTTTAGATGTAGGACAAGGGGATTCAATGTTTATTCTTACTGAAAATAAAAAAAGTATTATTATTGATACTGGTGGCAAAATAGATTATGAAAAAGAGGAGTGGGCAGTTAGAAGGACAAACTATTCAATTTGTGAAGATACTTTAATTCCTTTTTATAAAAGTTTGGGCGCAAAAGAAATTGATTATATGTTTGTAACTCATGGAGACGTGGATCATGCGAAAGAGGCTAGATGTATTTCGGAAAATATGAATGTAAAACAAAGTTTTATTAATAGTGATGGTGTTACAGATTATGAAAAACTTGATAACTATAAAAAATTTGGTAATTCTTTTATAGAAATAGATAATGTTAAAATTTATAATATTAATAGTGTTTTATATGATAATGAAAATGATAATAGTTTGGTTTTATTAGTTGTAATAAATAATTTAAAGTTTTTACTTATGGGAGATGCTTCAATAAAAGTAGAAAAAAATTTAATTACTAATTATGATTTAAGTGATGTAGACGTTTTGAAAGTTGGACACCATGGTAGTAAGAGTAGTTCAAGTAAAGAATTTATTGATGAAATTAATCCAAAATATGCAATAATAAGTGTGGGTGAAAATAATAGGTATAATCACCCGAGTAATGAAGTTTTAGATAATTTAAAAAATAGTATAATATATAGATCTGATAAGGATGGTACTATATTGTTTAAAATTAGTGATAATAAATTTGATGTCAAATTATTTAATGTTTAAATAATTATTAAAAGTATTATTATGGAATATGTTATAATTAATATAGAAAAAGGAGAAAAAAATGAAAAATAAGTATTTATTTGGTTTGCTTTTGTTAATTATATCGCTTTTTATAACTGGTTGTGAGGATGATATTTATAGTGGGGCTAGTGAACCGCTTGAAAATCCTGGAGATGTTATTTTTACTATATCACTAAAAAATAATGCATGTATTCCAGTTCAGTTAACAGTTTATGAAGCCGGAACTTATGAGTTGTTTACTGAATATAAAGCTTGTAGATCAAATCAGAATTGTAATTCAATGCTAGTTTATACTAAATCAGTTAAAGGTTCTTATTCTTATGATGTTATGAAAATTTTGGATGAAACTAATAATGATTTTGCTGATTTAAGTGATACTACTTATTATGAATTATATGTTGGCGATAAGTATGTTGAAAAAGGTTATGAATATAATTATGTTATTTTAGAAAGTAAATATTTAGATGAATTTTTAGATGAAATAGATTTAAAGTTAAATGCATGCGCTAAAGCAAAATATATTAATTAAGTAGGTGATTTTTATTAAAGATAATATACGTAAGTTTTCGTTATTTGCATCTATAATTTTATTTGTAGTTTTTTTGATATTTATAGTATTTGATTTTATTAATTATAATAAGATTGAAAACTCAGCACCTTTTTATACTTTTTTAATAGCTAGAACTTTAGAATTTTTTGTTCCTGGTATTATATTATTTAGTGTGTCAAAAATTTTGAAGTAAATTATAGATTTACCAAATTTCTTTATTTTTATATCGTTTTGAAAATTAAAATTTTAAATAATAGTAAATATTTTAACAATATGTCATACAATATATTGTACGTCGATGGGCGTTTATATAAATTGCGAGGGAATTATCCCTCCATTTTTTTCTTTTTTTTTGACTCTTTAAGTGGTAAAATAATGTTGGTGTTATCAATGGAAAACGAAATAAAATCACTGAATGAACTTTATAATAGGATTAAACCTGCTTTATATTCAAAAAAGTTAGAATTATGTAAAATGGGTTTAAGTTATATTAAAGAAGAAGATATTTGGAATTATTTATCTAAAAATGACTGGGCTAATTCAAAGGATTTATCTCTTTTTGATATGGTCAGTGATATAATGCATTTGGAAAAATATAAAATTGAAGATTATATGATGAAAGTTTTTAAAAATAGTCATAGAGAATTATTGACTGAAGAAGAGAACTTATTATAGGAGTTGAATATGAAAAGTAATTTAAAGACAAGTATTTTATTTATAATATTGATGGCTGTTGTTATTGTTGCTTCTGTAAAGCCTGTTATAAATAGTATAAATTATGGTTTAGATTTAAAAGGTGGATTTGAGGTTTTGTATAAAGTAAGTCCGTTAAACGAGGATGAAGAGTTAACTGATGATATGCTAACTGCTACATATAAATCAATTAATAATAGAATTGATACTTTGGGTGTTAGTGAGCCTGAAATTAGTGTAGAAGGCGATAAGATACGTGTTAAGTTGCCGGGCATTACAGATGAAAGTGAAGCTAGGGAAAGACTTAGTACTCCTGCTGTTTTAACTTTTAGAAATTCTAGTGATGAGTTATTAATGGCTGCAGATGTTTTGGATTCACCAGGAGCAAGCCTTGATTATAATGAGACTGGAAGACCTGTTGTGGCTCTTAAAATAAAAGATAATGATACATTTTATCATGTTACTAGTGCTGTTAGTAAAAGTGAAGATCAGTTAATTGTTATTTGGCTTGATTTTGATGAAACTAAACATAGTTTTGAAAGTATTAAAGAAGAGTGTGGTACTAGTAATGCTGCATGTATTTCAAGTGCGACAGTTAAAGAAGCATTTAGTAGTAACGTGGTAATTGAAGGTAATTTTACAAAAGAAGAAGCACAAGAATTAGTAGATTTGATTAATTCTGGTAGTCTTCCTACTAAATTAGAAGAGGTTAGTACTAAAACTGTAGATGCGTCTTTTGGTAGTGATACTTTACGTATTGCTGCTTTGGCTGGCGTGATTACATTAGTAATAATAACTATAATTATGACAATTTTTTATAGACTTTCTGGATTTGTTAGTTCTATTTGTTTAGTATTTTATTCATTGTTGGTTTTGGCAATGTTTAATGCTATAGATGGCGTTTTGACTTTGACTGGAATTGCAGCTTTAATATTAGGTGTAGGTATGGCTATAGATAGTTCTATTGTTACTTTGGAAAAAATTAAAGATGAGCTAGTTAATGGTAAAAAGTTGGATAAAGCTTTTACTGACGCTAATAAAAGAAGTTTGGTTTCTTTAATTGATGCAAATATTACTACACTTATTGTTGCTGTTATATTATTTGTGTTTGGAGAAAGTTCAGTTAAAGGTTTTGGGTCAATGTTAATTTTGACAATTATAGTAACGATGATTACGATGATTTTAATTAATAGATATATTTTAAAAGGTTTTATACATTTAAATACATCAGTTTTTATAGGAAGAGTTAAAGAAAGTAAAATTAGAAATTTTGTTAAGCATTCAGTTAAATTACTTTTTGTATATTTAGTCGTAATAATTATAGCAGTTGTGTTTGCTTTTGTTCAAAAAGTAAATTTAGGTATAGATTTTGCAGGTGGAACTAGTATTACTTTGAAAAGTGATAATGCAATTGATGAAAGTGTAATAAAAGAAATAATTAGTGAATACGAATTAAGTGATTATACTACTTCAAGTGATGAACAAGTAGATATAAAGATTAAAGAAGTATTGGCAGAGGATGAAATAAAAAGTTTAAAACAAGAATTTGATGAAATTAGTGTTAATAGTGATATATCAGTAATATCTAATGTAGTTAAGAAAGATTTAACTGAAAATGCTATTAAATCTGTTATTATTGCTGCAATTTGTATTTTAATTTATGTTAGTATAAGATTTAAGTTTAACTATGGAATAGCTAGTTTAGTAGCTTTATGTATTGATATTACTTCTGTAATAGCAGCATTTATTATATTTAATATTGAAATTAACTTTATATTTATAGCAGCAATACTTACAATACTTGGTTATTCTATAAATGATACAATCGTAATATTTGATTTAATAAGGGAAAAGAAAAAAGAGGAAAATAAAGCGAGTATTTCTGATGAAGTTATAGTAAATGAATGCTTATCTAAGGCAGTTATAAGAAGCATATTAACTACTATAACTACTTTGACTTCTGTCGTTGTATTGCTTATTTTAGGAGCTACAGAAATAAAGGAATTTAATATTGCAATATTAATTGGACTTATAGTTGGGACATTTACTTCTATGTTTATCGCACCTTATGTTTGGATAAAACTTGAAAAAAGAGATAGATTAAAACCTAAAGAAGAATACGATGATGGTCCAGAAGAAAAAAGTATAAAAGGAATTAACTCATAGATAAGGAGAAAAAATAAAGTGCAAAAAGATCATACTTATGATGAATTAAGGCAGTTATTAAGTAGTTATATAAGTGAAGAACAACTTTTAAATGTTGATTCTTACTATGAAAAAGCAAAAGAAGTTTATAATGGTTTAAAAAGAAAAACAGGTGAAGACTATATTAATCATAGTATAAGAGTTGCTTATATGTTAGCAGAATTAAAAATGGATTATGTTACTATTGGTAGTGCATTAATACATGAAGCAATAACTTTGGAGAGAATGACAAAAGAAGAAGTTGAATTGTTTTTTGGGGAAGAAACGGCTACTATTCTTTCTTCTATTACTAAATTAAGTCATTTAAAGAAAACTTTTAAGCATGATAATGATACTGAAAAATATAGGAGAATAGTGGTTGGATTATCTGAAAACCCTAAAGCTTTGTTCATTAAACTTGCAGATAGGCTTGATAATCTTAGAACAGTGTACGTTCATGATGATGAACATAAAAAGGAAATTATTGAGGAAACAACTAATGTTTTTATACCAATAGCCCATAGACTAGGTATAAAAACTATGAAAAGTGAACTTGAAGATTTATGCTTAAGGTATTCAAAGCCTGTTGAATATCAAGAAATTTTAGATAAAATCAGCGCGGATAAAAATGAGCTTGAAGGTTCTTTAAAAGAGATGAAAGAAGAAATTATTGAACTTTTGAACGATCACGATATAAAATTTGATATACTTTCTAGGGTTAAAAGTGTAAGAGGCATTTATAATAAACTTGCTGCTGGTAAAAAATGGAATGATATATATGACTTATTGGGTTTGAGAATTTTAGTTGATAAAACCGAGGAATGTTATTTGGTTATTGGGTTAATTCATTCAAAATATAAACCTATTCCTAAAAGATTTAAAGATTACATAGCTAATCCAAAAAATAATATGTATCAAAGTTTACATACTACTGTTTTTGGTGTGAACGGAAGAATGTATGAAGTACAAGTTAGAACACATGAAATGGATGAAATTGCTGAACATGGTGTTGCTTCTCACTGGTCTTATAAAGAAAAAACTGATGGATCTAAAAAAGGTGAAGTTGAAAATAAATTAGAGGCATTTAGAACTTTGATTGAATTAAATGATATCGAAGGAAACATAGATTTCTTTAATAATTTGGATACTAATCTTAATAAAGAAGAGATATATGTTTTTACACCTAAAGGAGATATTATTGAGTTACCTGTTGGTTCAACTCCAATTGATTTTGCTTATAAAATACATTCTGAAGTAGGAAACACTTGTGTAAGTGCGATTGTAAACGGGAAAATAAGAAAACTTGATTATAAATTACATGATAGTGATATAGTCGAGCTTAAAACTCAGGCTGGTACAGGTCCAAGTAAGTCATGGCTAGATTTTGTAAAAACTGATCAAGCAAAAAGTAGAATTAAATCATTCTTTTATAAACAAGATAAAGAAAGACTAATTAAAACGGGTGAAGAACTTTTAATAAATGAAATTAAAAAAAGAAAGTATTCTCCTAGTGATTTATTAAAACCTGATTATCTGAGCGAATGTATTAAATCTTTAAAAGTTGATGATGAAGAAGAACTTTATATGGGAATCTCTTCACTTAAATATAGTCCAAATATTGTTGTAAATAAGTTAATTCAGTGTTTTGAACCAAAAGAAAATCATGACCTAGATAAATTATTAAATAATTCAGGTAATACTAAAGGCAAAGGAAGTGTTTTAATAGCTGGTTATGCTGACTTGCTAACGTCAATTGCTTCTTGTTGTATGCCTGTTTATGGTGAAGATATAGTAGGTTTTATTACTAGAGGTCATGGAATAACTATACATAGAAGTAATTGCCCGAATGTTGATTTAAATAGTGAAAGAATTGTAAAAGCAACTTGGAATGATGAACAAAAAGATAAATTCACAACTTCAATACATATTTATATTGATGGGTCTAATGAAAAACTAATTGATATTATTACTGCAGCTACAAAAGTTGACGTAAATATTGTAAGTATTAATTATAAAAAGAAAACAAAAGATGGAGACTTTTATGAGATTATATGTAAAGTAAAAGATATTAATACTTTGAATTTGTTAATCGTTAATTTACAAAGTCTAAAGTTTGTTAATAAAATAGAAAGAGGAATTACTAAATGAGAGTTGTGTTACAAAGAAGTAAGTATAGTAAGGTAACTATAGATGGTAAAATTAATGGTGAAATTGATAAAGGTTTAGTAATACTTGTTGGTTTTACTAATGGCGATGATGAAAAAATAGTTGATAAGATGATTGATAAAATAATTAATCTTAGAATCTTTGAAGATGAAAATGGTCTTATGAATAAAAGCTTAATTGATGAAAATGGGGAGATTTTAAATATTAGTCAGTTTACACTTTATGCAAATACTAAAAAGGGTAGAAGACCTAGTTTTACTCAAGCATTAAATCCAGATGAAGCTAAAAAACTTTATGAATATATGAATGAAGCAATTTCTAAAAAAGGAATAAAAACTGCAACTGGTATTTTTGGCGCAGATATGAAGGTTCTAATTTATAATGATGGGCCAGTAACTATAGTTATTGATAGTAATGAATTATAAGAGGTAGTTATGAAAAGAGAAGAAGTAAATATTGATGAACTTAGTCCTATGATGAGAGAATATATGAAAACTAAAGATAAATATTCTGATGTTTTGTTATTCTATAGATTAGGGGACTTTTACGAATTGTTTTTTGAAGATGCAATTACTGCTTCTCATGAATTAGAGTTAACTTTAACTGGAAAAAATGCGGGACTAAAAGAAAGAGTTCCAATGTGTGGTGTTCCTCATCATGCCGTTAATGTTTATTTGGAAAAACTTATCGATAAAGGTTATAAAGTTGCCATTGCAGAACAAGTGGAAGACCCTAAAACGGCTAAAGGGTTAGTTAAAAGGGAAGTTACTCAAATAGTGAGTAAAGGAACTCTTACTAATTCTGAAAGTTTAAATGAAAAGGACTATAACTATATTGCTTTTTTAAGTGATTATACTCATATTTATGTTTTATCTTATGCTGATTTATTAAGTGGCAAAATTTGTGCTACCTATGTTCCTAAAAATGAAAATAAATTGGTAAGTGAACTTGTTAATTTGAATGTAAAAGAATTAGTTGTTAGTTCTAACTTTAATGTTGAACTTATTCATAAATTAAAAAATACTTATAATATTTTTATAAGTATTTATGATGATGTGGATGAAAATAAGTATGGCAATATTTTGAGTAAATTAGATGATGAAAAGTTAAAAGATACTACTAGAAGACTGTTAACTTATATTACTAATAGTTTACAAACAAATTTAACTCATTTTAATAGTGTTTTATTTATAAATAACTCAAATTATTTGGAATTAGATAAAGAGTGCGTTAAAAACTTGGAATTAGTTGAAACATTGCGTACTAAAGATAGAACTTATAGTTTGCTTTGGCTTTTAGATAAAACAAAAACAGCAATGGGTAGTAGATTATTAAAAGAATATATTTTGATGCCTTTAGTTGATAAAGAAGAAATAAAAAAGAGACAAGATTTAATTGAATTATTTAATGAAGAATTTTTACTAAAAAGTGAACTTCAAGAATATTTATTTGAAATTTATGATTTAGAACGTTTAACTGGTAAAGTTGTTTGTTCTAATTTAAATGGTAGAGATTTATTACAACTTAAAAATAGTATTCATGTAATTCCTATGATTAATAAAGTTTTAAATAATCTTAAATTAAATGAACTACAAGAATTTCATGAACTTGAAGATTTACTTGAAAGATCAATTAACCCTGATGCTCCTTTGACAATTAAGGAAGGTGGGGTGATAAAAATTGGCTATAATGCTGAGTTAGATGAACTTAGAAATATAAGAAAAAATGGTAAAGATTTTATAAGCCAATTTGAAAATGAAGAAAGAGAACGTACGGGAATTAAAAATTTAAGAGTAGGTTATAATAAAGTTTTTGGTTATTATATAGAAATTAGTAAAGGAAATGTTAAGGAAATTAAAGAAGAATTTGGTTATGTTCGTAAGCAAACGATATCTAACTGTGAAAGATATATTACACCTTTATTAAAGGAAAAAGAAGATTTAATTTTAAATGCTGAAGATAAAATTAATAAACTTGAGTATGATTTGTTTATTGAAATAAAAGAAAAAATAAAAGACTACATAAAAGATTTACAAATAGTTGGTAAAGAACTCGCATATTTAGACGTTATGCAGTCATTGAGCACTGTTTGTGAAGAAAATGGATATGTTCGTCCGGTTATTACCGATGAAAATGTAATAAAAATAATTGATGGAAGACATCCTGTTGTTGAGAAAGTTATAAAAGATGATTATGTAAAGAATGATTTTATTCTTGATAAAAATACTAATGTTCTAATCATAACCGGGCCTAATATGAGTGGTAAGAGTACATATATGAGAAGTTTAGCAGTTATCGTTATAATGGCACAGATGGGTTCTTTTGTACCTGCTAAGGAAGCAACTTTACCTATTTTTGATAAAATATTTACAAGAATAGGTGCGAGTGACGATTTAGTTGGTGGTGAAAGTACTTTTATGGTTGAAATGAAAGAAAGTGCAAATGCTTTAAAAAATGCCACTGAAAAGTCATTGATAATTTTTGATGAATTAGGTCGTGGTACTAGTACTTATGATGGTATGAGTTTAGCTGGCGCTATAATTGAGTATATTATTAAAAATATCAAATGCAAAACGCTTTTTTCTACACATTACCATGAACTTACTACTATGTATAATGGTTATGATTCAGTGAAAAATGTTCATGTAGAAGTGTACGAAGAAGATGGTGATGTGCGCTTTTTGCATAAAATAAATGATGGAGCAGTTGATAAAAGTTATGGTATAAATGTTGCAAAATTGGCTGATTTACCAAGTGATGTTATAGAAGATGCATATAAAATATTAAAAAATTTGGAAAGCGATACTCCAAAATCTAATGTAGAGCAATTAAGTATGAATTTAGATGAACCTAAAAAAGATGAACTTAGAGATTATATTAAAACATTGAAACCTTTAGAAATGACTCCACTTGAAGCATTAAATATAATTTATGAAATTACTAATAAAGCAAAAGAAAACTAAAAATTTTGCTTTTTTAAATTTTATATTTATTAAATTATATATTGTTTAGTAATTATTTAATATGATACAATTATAATAGATGTTGTTATGAAAAAAAATAATATATATTATATAAAAAAATGCATTCCTTATTTTTGGTGTGTACGCTGGAAATTATTTTGGTTTGTTGTATTAAGTGTAATAATTTCACTTATTTACACGTTTTTGCCTGCGCTTGCTGGATATGCATTAGATAGTGTTATAAACACTAAATTGGAATTGGCAATTATTTTATGCTTAATACTATTATTAATTACAAATTTAAATTCATTGTTTGAAGTCATGATGAATAAGATATATATACGTATACAAAATAGTGTGTGTTTGAATATTAAAAAAGATGTAATAAATAGTTTTATAGATATTAAAACAGAGCATATTAATAATGAATCTTCTGGGACATTTCTATCACGAATAAATAATGATCCAATATTGATTTTTAGTGCTTTTAATTCTGCTAGAGCAGCTTTCACCGATATTTTATCAAATATTTTTGTTATTTTTTATGTATCTTATTTAAATATTGTTTTAGGTATTATCACTTTAATTGGAACTATACTAATCTATATTATTGAAAAAAAGGCAATGTTAATTTATACAAATAACAGAAAAACGTTATCTTTAGAAGAAGAAAAAAACATGGGAATTATAAATGAAACCGTTAAAGGAATAAGAGATATAAAATTATTAAATTTAGATGATTTTTTTAAAAATAAGACATACAAAGATATTGAAAAAGTGAATAATCTTAATAAAAAAATGGAAGATAAAGATATGAATTACTATTTTATTAGGAACTTTTGTATGAATGTTTTTTCAATTATAATATTGATATTAGGAATTTATCTTTATAAATTTAATGTAATAACATTAGCGACAATTACAATAATATTTATGTATAAAAGTCGCTTGTTTTCAAGCATAATAAGTTTAGCATGGTGTGAAAAACAAATAAGAGAATTTTCTTTAGTAGCAAGTAGAATCTTTGAAATTATAGATGGAAAAAAATATTCAAAAGAAGCATATGGAATGCTAAGGATTGAAGAACTTGAAGGAAAAATTGAATTTAAAAATGTGAGTTTTTCATATAAAAAAGAACAAATTATTAAAGATATGAGTTTTAAAATTATGCCAAAGGATACTATAGCTATTGTTGGCAAAAGCGGAAGTGGAAAAAGTACAATCATTAACCTAATAGCAAAAATGTTTGAAATAGACAAAGGAAAAATATTGTTAGATGACTACAATATAAACGACCTAGACAAGTATACTTTGCGTAAAAATATAGCTGTTATTAGTCAAAACCCATATATATTTAATACAACAATTAAAGAAAATTTAGTTATGACTAATGTAGATGCAAGTCAAAAACAAATTGAAAATGTTTGTAAAATATGTGAAATACATGACTTTATTATGACATTGCCGAAGAAATATAACACTTTGCTAGGTGAAGGCGGTATTAATTTAAGCGGAGGCGAAAGACAAAGACTTGCAATTGCGAGGGCATTACTAAAAAAAAGTAAAATATTACTATTTGATGAAGCAACTAGTGCATTAGATAATGAAACTCAAACGTTAGTACAAACAGCAATTAATAATATAAGTCAAGATTATACAACAATTATAGTAGCGCATAGGTTATCTACAATTAAAGATTGTAATAAAATAATGGTAATCGATGGAGGAAAAATAATTGATATAGGTAATCACAAAGAACTGATAAAAAGGTGCAAAATATATAAGACACTTTATGAAAATGAGTTACAATATGAAAAATAAAAAATATTGACTTTCTAGTTAAGTGTAATGTTATCATTAACAAGAAAGGAGGTTAACTTGTTACTTGGTTAAAATGTACAAAATAAGTGAATTTTCTAAACTTGTAAAATTATCTACAAAAACTCTAAGATATTATGAACAAATAGGACTACTTAAGCCATATATGATTGATAAGTTTACAAAATATAGATATTATAGTGATGATAATATATTAGATTGTGAACAAATTAAACTATTAAAATTTTTAAATTTTACTTTAGATGAAATAAAAATGTATAAAAATGCGATGAATTTAGAAATTCTTAAAAATAAAGAAAATGAATTAAAAAAATTAATAATAGAACTAAAAAGAAAATATGAGCATTTAAAGAAAATTGAATGCCAAATTACAAATGATAAATGTAATAATTTCTTATTAATAAATTCAATGGATAGTTTAAGGAGGTATGGTAGTGAAAGAAATTATAAAAAAAATAATAAATAGTGATAAAAATTCGATCATATGTGGTGCAATTAATTCAGGTAAAACACATAATTTGTCTTTTGAAATTGTCGATAATATTATTACTAGTGGCGAAAGTTTATTTATTATGGATTCAAAACAAGAGTATATATATAGTTTTTACGATAAATTGATAAAGAATAACTATAATGTAATAATTATAAATTTTAAGAATATGTCTAAAAGTTTAGGTTGGAATCCACTTGAATATCCATATAAATTATACAAAAACAATAAAATTGACTTATCTTTAAAATTCTTAGAAAATTTGGCTGATGATATATTTTATACATACAATAATGATTCTGATCCATTTTGGATTAAAAGTGCGACAAATTTATTTATTGGGTTAATATTAGCATTATTTGAGGATAGTACAGATGCAATTAATTTAAATAGTGTAGCTGCAATGATAAATGAAATAAATGATTCTGATGGAAAATCAGATATTATTAGCCAATATTTTAAGTTGAAAAGTAAAAGTGATTTTTCATATGTATATGCTTCAGGTGCAATTAACGCTCCGCTTGAAACTAAAAGGGGAATATTAGCTATTATTCAAGAAAAAATTCAAATATTTAATTCAAATATATTAATAAAAAAATTTTTAAATAAATCTGAATTTAATTCAGACGATATTGTTGATAAAAAGACTGCAATCTTTTTAATAAATGATGAGAATTTAAGAGCTTCGCATTATATATTAAATATGTTTATCACTCAAATAATTAATATTTTACTAAATTATGATAATCATAAAAAATATTATTTTATATTAGATAACTTAGATGAATTTGAATATTTAAATAATCTAATTAAAAAAATGGCTATGGGACCGCATAATAACATATATTATGTGTTAATGACAAGATCATTAAAATATTTATATAATTTATATGATCCATACATTTCTAAATTATGTAATTTGTATGAGATTAGTACAAGTTGTTCTAAAATGATAATTGATATTACTAAAACTAATGATTATATAATTCACAAAGGAGTTATTAAAGACGAAAATATTTTTCCTGTTTTGAACAATGATGATGTAAAAATTTTCAATATTAAAGATTTTATTTTAAAAAATAAAAAAAATAGTATTTCAAATGAACTTACGAATTCCGAAAAAATTGATATATTAATTGATAAAATTGATAAAAAAATACAAGAATTAGAAAATTGATAGGCATATTATACTAAGTATATTTTAATTTGATAAAAAAACTAAGAAATGTGAAATTTTTTAGTTTTTAAGTGTTTTATTTTCAATAACTTCATTTTTTATATTTGACATTATATTTCCAAAATCAATTGATTCAATTTCAGTAATACTTGAACCAATTGCGTGAAAAACTTGTGGGACTGTGTACTTATCCAAATTTCCAGACATAGATAAAAGTTTTTCCGTTATTATTTTATCTTTCATAGAGCTAAAGTAGTGAGCTAATGGTACTCCTAAAAAATATGTGTAATCGGGAAGAAACGATTCAATTGAATTTATACTATAACATATATCATAAATATCATCAGATTGTATTATTGGATTTTCTTTTAGAATCATTTCTATTGTATAGTCATCTATTATATCATATGACTGTTTATAATAAAGCAGAATTGTTTGGCATGTGAAGATTCCATTTATAATATTTATAATTGAATTATACCTTAGCGTATTAAATATATTAAAATCGTTAGAAGAAATATCTTTGCTTTTCAAGTAATTAATAAAATCATTTTCAAAATATATTGCAAAAAATTCACATAAGTCATTATCTGTATCATTACTTACAGTTCCATCACTATTTTTGTTAAAAATACTGTGCATATATTCATGTAATAATGATATTATAGGTATATAAGATGATTTGTTTATTCCAATATTTATACTTTGAAAACTATTCTGTGAAGAGGGTAAATCACTTTCAGTATGTTGAAAAGTTTCGTCATAAACAACAGGACGAAATTTTGTTTTTTCTATAGCTTTCTTAAAATTATCAGCTTCAATAAAATCTATTGTTCCATTAGTAAGTTTCTCCATAAAATCGCATTCATATTTAGGGTTTAGGTTTTTTAAATATTCACATATTAATTTTATACCTTCATTAACAGATATATAATCAAGATTCTCAAAATTAACAGGAATTCGTTCAATTCCACTATTGCCAATTTCGTAGATTTTATCTAAAAAAAACTTTAAATTTTCTCTATAAAAACTATTTTTAAGATAAACATTAGTATAACTTTCTAATGTTTCATTTAATGCAGTATACTGATCTATATTCAAATATTTCATAATTAAATCCTAACTTTTTAAAATCTTTTCTGTATTTTTAAATGAAACTTTACTTATTTCATTAAGTATGTCTTTGCCATATTTTTTTACAAGTTCTTTTCCAACTTCATCAACTTTTATTCCAGCACCTTTTGGAAAAATAATATTATATTTTTTATTTAGTTTATCCATTTCAGTTAAAAAAACATATCTGCTTATAACTGACGCACAGGCAACACTTAAGTTTCTATCTTCTGCTTTTGTAATAAATGTAATATTCGTTACTTTATCTTTTACGTCTTTTAAATATCCGTAATAACTTCTAGGGTAGGCAAATTGGTCTACTATAACTTTATCGTACAAAAAACCTTTATTTGTCATTTTATATAATACTTGATTATGTAAAATTGCTTTTATTTTGTTCATGTTATCACTTGTATGTGTCGCGTTATATTCTTTATTTGTCATAATTATGTACTCATGCGGGATTTTGTTCATTATAATAGGTGCACATCTTCTGATTTTATCATCAGTCATTTTTTTAGAATCTTGAATTTTAAGTTTTTCTAAAAAGGAAATATCAGTTTTTTTAACATATGTTGCACATACGACAATTGGTAAAAAATAATCACCAGTTCCAACTTCGTCACTACCTATTGCATTTAAATAATAGTAAGTTTTATCTACTTTTTCTTTTTGTTTTTCATTAAAATCAATATCAATGTTATTTAAGTGTTTTTCCATGTCTTTCCAAAGATTAGCATCTACATCAGCGCTTATTCCCTGAAACATTGCTTTGCCACTTTCATAAAGTGTAATTACTGTGTCAGCTTCAACTGCTTGAAATATAGCATAAGGCGGTGTTTTAGGTTTCCTTTTGTCCATGTAATACTCAATCATTTTTTCTTTGACGTTATCACTTACTTTAAAAACGATAGTCATATAAATCACCTGTAATTATTTTATCAAATTATATTTTTTAAATCCATATTATTTGTTCTTGTGTAATTAATTTGTACATATAACGTATAATATATTGAACCTTTTTAATTTGTAAAAACAAGTTTTTGTGCCTTTATCTATGCAAAAAGCATTATTTTGATTGACAATAAATAAAAATATGCTAGAATAAAAGACATTATTTCTTGAGATAGTATTGTCTTGAGCAAATGATAAAGGGGGAATTGGAATGGCTACGAAAGGTAGTAAAACTACAACTAAGAAAGTTACTACTAAAAAAACTACTAGAACAAATTCTAAAAAAGAAGGAGTGATTGAGGTAAAGGAACCAAAAAAAGTGGGATCTAATATTAAAGGTTTTTTTAAAAAAATATTTAATTTTATTAAATCTCACAAGTACATATTTGGTATACTTAGTGGATTAATTGTTCTAATAATCTTCTATTTAATTTATTTAAGTATATCTCTTGGATTCACTGTTGTAACAATTGATGATACTAAATTTACAAAAGCGGATTTAAATATGCAATTATACAATCTAAAGTATAGTTATTTTGGTAAAGAAAGTTATGAAATACCTGATGCAACTTTAGATGAACAAATTACTTCATTAAATATGACTGTTGGTGAGTACCTTAAACAACAAGCTGTTGAAGAACTAAAAATATTAACTGCAGTAGAACGTATCGCAGAAGATAATAATATCTCTTTATCAGATGAGGATTATAAAGACCTAGACGAAAATAAAGAGGAAGTTATTAGTAATGTTGGTGGAAAGTCTGAATTTAAAAAACTACTTAGAAAAAATAACATTACAGAAGCAGCTTATGATAAATTTTATTATATAAATAAGTTATATGATAAAGTTTTTGAAGAATTATATAGTAGTGGAAAAAAGAATGATTTAACAACTGAAAAAAAAGAAAGTGCTAAAGAAGAGTATTTTGAAAAATATCTTAAAATACAACAAATTGTACTAGCAAAAATAGATGTTAGCACTGGAAGTGATTTAAGTGATACTATAATTAATCAAAAAGAAACTTTGGCAAATAGTATTTTAACTGAAGCTAGAAATGGCGCTGATTTTGAAGATTTAATCATCAAATATAGTGAAGAAGCTCAGGAAAAAGGTAATAATACTTATTATTATGCTAAAGGAGACTTGTTAGAGAATATTGAAAGTGTGGTTGTTGGTTTGGGTACTGGCTCAATATCTGATGTCATTGAAACTGATTATGCATTTCATATTGTTAAAAGATTAGAATTAGATGATTCTAAACTAGAAAACTATTATGATATTGTTAGAAATAATAAATTGGTTGATGATATTCAAGATATGATAGAAGATTATAAAATTTTTTATGAGAATTCTTATAAAAAAATTAAATAAGTATACAGGGGAGTAGAGGTATGAAAAATAAGAAACAAAAAAATCAAACACTACAAATTGTAGTAGTAGTTGTAATTTTAGTTGCTTTATTTACTTTACTTGGTTTGTCTCTTGCTAAGTTATTTGATATCAATGGTAATTCAATTCCTAACGTTCTTGATAAAATTGAATTATTAGATGAAAATAATAATAAACAAACTACTGAATTAAATGAAGCTGTAACTGATTCAAAAAATGAAATTATTGAAAATATTAATGATTCTGAATCAAGCATTAATTCAAATATTAGTTCAAAATATTATTTATTAGATAAAAGTCTTACTGAAAAATCAGAAGCTTTAACAGTTTTAATAAATACTAATTATACTAATTTGGATAATAATATTAATAATACAAGATCTGCATTATTAACTGCTTTATCTAATAGTCAAAATGCAATACATACTGACTTAGATAATACAAGAAATCATTTAGGTAATATGATTACTAATAGTCAAAATGCAATACATACTGACTTAAATAACACAAGAAATCATTTAGGTAATATGATTACTAATAGTCAGAATGCATTACATACAGATTTAAGTAATACAAGGGATTATTTAACAAATGTAGTAACAACTAGTGAAAATGCATTGCGTACAGACTTAGGTAATATGATTACTAATAGTCAGAATGCAATACATACTGACTTAAATAATACAAGAACTCATTTGGGTAATATGATTACTAATAGCATGAATTCAATAAATAATAATATTGATAATGCAGAAAAGACAATATTAGAGGATAATGCAAATAATACATTATTCTTAAGTGATAAAATTGACAATGTTCAAAGTTCTTTAAATTCATTTATAGTTGAAAACAGAACATCATTAAATAATTTAAGCATAGTAACAAATGGAATTAAAGATACATTAACTACTCATGCTAATCAAACAAAGACATCATTAAATAATTTGAGTACAATAACAAATGGAATTAAAGATACATTAACTACTCATGCTAGTCAAACAAAGACATCATTAAATAATTTGAGTACAGTAACAAATGGAATTAAAAATACATTGACCACTCATGCTAATCAAACAAAGACATCATTAAATAATTTGAGTACAGTAACAAATGGAATTAAAAATACATTAACTACTCATGCTAATCAAACAAGGACATCATTAAATAATTTGAGTATAGTAACAAATAGAATTGAAGGTTCATTAAATGATTTAACATCAACTGTAAATGTTTCATTTAGAAATTTAAGTATAGTTAATTCAAGAATAGAATCATCACTTTCTGATATTTCTAGCTCTATAACTTCATTATCTAAAAATACAAATGACGTTATAAATGGAATAAATGATGTAAAATCTTCATTAGCTACATATGAATCAAATGCCGTTGGTAGACAAAATGTAATAAGACAAGATATCAAAGATCTTGGTACAAATTTAGCAACTTTAGCTTCTGATGAAAGAGGTAGATATAGTGTTTTAAATCAAAGAACACAAGATTTCACTACATCACTTGCTGAAATTAAGACTACTGTTGAAGAAAATAATAATATATTAGGAACATTAAATACTAATATTGATAATATTACAGCCAAATTAAACGGCATGGACGGTAAATTAGATACAATTATGACTGATGTTGAAAATATGGAATATTACTTGAAGTTCTACGCAATACCTAGCGATTTGGCTGGAGTATTAGCTGATGCTTATGAAGAGTATTATCAAGTTACAAATCCAGGTGCATCAACTGAAGAAAAAATGCAATTTATTATTGATTATCTAGTTCAACATAAATATGTTAGACAATAAAAAGAAGTGTTAAACTTCTTTTTTTATGTTTATTTTTAATTTTGTTTATAATATAATTAGACTAGGAAGTGATAAAATGAATTTATTAGATTCAATTATAATCGTTTTATTTATTATTGGAATTCTTGGTGGACTTAAAAGTGGAGTAATAAAAAGTACTGTAACATTAGTTGGAACTATAATAGTTTTTATACTTGCGTTTTATTTAAAGAACCCACTTGCTACTATATTGTATACATATTTACCATTTTTCAATATATTAAATGGAGCAGTTGTAATAAATATATTACTTTATGAATTATTAGCATTTTTAATAGCCGTTGCAATTTTATCTCTAGCTCTAGGTATTTTAATTAAAGTGTCTGGATTTATTGAAAAAGTATTTAATGCAACAATTATTCTTGGAATGATTTCTAAACTATTAGGTGCGATTGTTGGTTTTGTGGAAGCGTATGTACTAATATTTATATTGGTTTTTGTTCTTAGTCAGCCATTTCTTTTTATGAATACGATTTATAGTTCAAAGGTTGCAACTTTTATTTTAAATCATTCACTTGTTTTAACAAATATTGTTAGCGAAACTACTGGTACTATAGAAGAGATATATAATTTGAAGGATGATTATAATGAAGAAAATATAGATGAATTTAATTATGCAGCACTTGATATTATGATGGAAAATAAAGTAGTTGATTCAAATACTATTTTAAAATTAAAAGAAAATAATAAGTTGACTTTTAATGGTGTAGATAGTTTAATTGAAAAATATAAGGAGGAGTAAATGATACATTTAGAAAAAGAAAATTTAAACGAATTAATCAAAGAAGGAACGCATTTAATAGATTTTTATGCTGATTGGTGTGGACCTTGCACTATGTTAAGTCCAATTTTAGAAGATATGACTGACATAAGTGTTATAAAAGTAAACGTTGATAAATTTCCAAATATAGCAAATGAATATAAAGTAATGAGTATTCCTAAACTTGTCTATGTTAAAGATGGAAAAATTGTTGCAGAACAAGTTGGTTTACAATCTGAAGAAGATATTAGAAATACTTATAACAATATAAAATAACTTTACATATATAAGAAAGCAAAGTATAATAACTTTGTTTTTTAAAGGAGTTAAAATGAAAACAAACGATTTTGATTATTTTTTGCCTGAAAATTTAATTGCTCAAAGTCCTTTGGAGAATAGAAGTTCTTCAAAGCTTTTAGTTTTGGATAAAATTACTGGTGAAATTATTCAAGAGAAGTTTTTTAATATAATAAATTATTTAAATAAGGGAGATGTTTTAGTACTTAATAATACAAAAGTAATACCATCTAGAATATACGCTATAAAAGAAGATACAAAAGCATCTATTGAAATATTGCTATTAAAGGAAATTGATAAAGACGTTTATGAGTGTTTGGCACGAAAACAAAAAAGATTAAAAATTGGAACCAAATTAATATTTTCTAATGAATTAACTGGAACAGTAATAGATATAAAAGAAGAAGGAATAACTCATATTAAATTTGATTATAAAGGCGTATTTTTAGAAATAATAAGTAAAATAGGTACTATGCCATTACCGCCTTACATTCATGAAAAACTTAAAGACAAAGATAGATACAATACAGTTTATTCTAAAATAAATGGTAGTGCTGCAGCACCAACTGCTGGGTTGCACTTTACAAACGAAATATTAAAAGAAATTGAGAATAAAGGAATAGAAGTGCTTTATGTTACATTACATGTTGGACTTGGCACATTTAGGCCTGTAAATGTAGAAGACGTTACTAAACATGTTATGCATTCAGAAGAGTATGAAATAACTGAAGAAGTTGCTAATAAATTAAATAAAGCTAAAAGTGGAAAGAGAAGAATCGTTTGTGTTGGTACTACAAGTGTTAGAACATTGGAAAGCAATATTAGCAAATATGGTGAGTTTACTAAAACAAAAGAAGAAACTAGTATATTTATTTATCCAGGATATAAATATAAAGCAGTCGACGCATTAATTACTAATTTTCATTTACCAAAAAGTACTTTACTTATGCTTGTAAGTGCATTATCTAGTAAAGAGATTATTATGGATGCATATAAAGAAGCTATTGATTATAATTATAGATTTTTTAGTTTTGGTGATGCAATGTTTATTACTAATTTGAGCAATAATTATAAAAAAATAATCAAAAAAGTAAATAGTTATGAAAAGAGTAATTATAATTATTTTAAAATTATTAAAGGAAAAAACAATATTTTAATTTCAGCACCACACGCTTATAAGCACATTAGAGATGGAAAAGTGAAAAGTAATGAGTATAATACAAGTAATATTGTTAAAATATTAAAATATTTTACTGATTCTCACATAATATATACTGATAAACCTACAAAGGAAGACCCTAATTTTGATGTTAAAAATGAATATAAAAATGTTTTAATTCAATATATAAAAGAAAATAATATTAAATACTTTATTGATATACATGGATATGTAGATGCTAAAAGTGATTTAATAATAGGTACAAATGATAAGAAAAATATAAATAATGATTGCAATTTGTTAGAAAATATATATAATATATTTTACTATAATTTTTCTACTAATATATTAATTGATAAGAAATATAAAGCATCTAATAACGCTTTGTCAAAATGCGTTAGTGAAGAAACTAATATTTATGCATTTCAGTTTGAAATTAATAAAAATTTTAGAAAAATGAAAAGGAGAAAAAAGAGTTTTAATAAAACAATTAAAAGTCTAATTAGTGTTATTAAGTATATTGAGGGGAGATAATTATGAGCGAAGATATTAATTTTGTTGAAAGATATGATGAACTTTTGGAAATTAAACCTAACTATGGTTATGATAGGGTTTTGCCACCAGTTAAATTTAATTATGTTGGATTTGAAATTGAAATAGCAGTTAATTTTGATCGTGGTAGATATTCTTTTATCAGAACTATGTTAAAAAAAATTAAAAAGCTTGTTGGTGAAAATGGTTATTTTGTTAAAGATGGTACTATATTAGGTGACTATTCATTTGAAATTGTTTTAGATCCAATGAGTATAAAGAAATCTGTTAAAATATATAGGGATTTAATGAAAATAGTTGAATTTAGTGATGGAAGTATTTGCTTTGATAAAGAACATAACTGTGGATTACACTTAAATTTTAATCAGTTTGATATTGAAAATATCGAAGTGTCTCATCAAAGGTTAATGCTACTTATTAATCAAAAAAGTCAGTATTTTGAAGAAAATATATATAAAAGAAGTTATTATGAATTTGACTTTAAAAAATATCTTGAATTTCAAAAAAATGTTGCGGATAAATATATAAGTGTAAACTATTTAAATAAGAAATTAGTTGAAGTAAGAAATATTAAGACACATTTATCTTCTAAATCTTTAGAAAGTATAATTAGGGATATTATTAATGCATTATTTCCAGATAAGTTAAAAGATGTTAAAGATATAAAGCATACTAAGAAAATGAAAAAAATACTTAGTGAAACATTTCAAAATAATAATAGTAAATTAATAAAAGAAAGCCTTAATTCTAATTTATTGATTATTGATTTTAATGAAAAAAATCCAAAGATTATTTTACCAAATGACAAAATTAAAAAAGTCATAAAAGAGGTGAAAAATGATGAAAAAAATTGATGCATGGTTGTTTTATTCGGAATACTCATATAATAAGAAAATTGAAAGTGGATATATTGATGAGATTGTTAGAAAAGCAAAAGATGAATATGGAATAAATTTAGAAGTTAAAAATATACATAAATTCACTTTGATAAGTGGTGAAGAAAATAAACTTTTATATGATGGGGTTGAAGTGACTGAATTGCCTAAAATTGCGATTTCTAGACGTTATGAGATATATTTATTTAGACAGTTTGAACTTTTGGGTGTTAAAGTTTTTAATAATGTTCAATCTATGATTGATGCGAGAAATAAGATGAAAACGCATCAAATGTTAGCTAATTCTGGTGTTAAAACGCCTAAAACTGTTTATATAGTTCCTAAAAGAACAGTAATGAATATAAAATATGAAGATGTTTCAAAATTATTAGGAAAAAAGTTTATTTTAAAATGGATTTATGGCTCTCAAGGAACTTTTGTACATTTAGTAGATAATGAAACTGATTTTAATGAATTAGTTTTAAAGTATCAGGGGAAAGTATTATTTCAAGAGTTTATCGAAGAAAGTTTTGGCTTTGATATAAGAGCTTACGTTTTAGGCGGAGAATATGTTGGCTGCGCAGTTAGAAAAAGTTCAAGTGGTGACTTTAGAAGTAATTTAGCAAAAGGTGGATCAGCACTTAAATTTGATAAAGAAGATGAAATAAAGAATTTAGCTGTTCAAGCGGCAAAAGCAGTAAATTTGGATATATGCGGCGTGGATATACTTGTTGGCAAAGATGGATATTATATTTGTGAAGTAAACGCGATTCCGGGCTTTAAATCAATTTCAAAAGTTAATTCTATAAATGAAAAAGATTTAATTTTAAATTTAATTCGTAAAAAATTAGATGAAAAATAAACAATATTATGAAATTGTAATATTGTTTTATTTTTGGTATTATATATTTGGTGAATTTGATATGGATTTAGAGTTTAAAGTGCTAAAAAAAGATAGTAAAACTAAAGCTAGGTTAGGTGAATATAAGACTAAATGGGGAGTTCATAAAACACCTATGTTTATGCCTGTTGGTACTCAAGCTACTGTTAAGACTCTTAGTTCTGATGATATAATTAGTGTTAAAGCTGATACTATTTTATGCAATACTTATCATTTGTGGCTTAGACCTGGTGAAGATGTAGTTCATATGGCTGGTGGTTTGCATGAATTTATGAATTATAAAAATGGACCTATATTAACTGATTCTGGTGGCTATCAAGTTTTTAGTTTGGCCGATAAAAAGGATATTCACGAAGAAGGAGTTTATTTTAAAAATCATTTATCTGGAGAAAGATTGTTTTTAAGTCCTGAAAAAAGTATTGAAATACAAAATAAACTTGCATCTGACATTGCAATGAGTTTTGATGAGTGTCCACCTTATCCTTGTACTCATGAGTATATGGAAAATAGTATTAATAGAACTCTTAGGTGGGCTAAAAGAGGAAAAGAAGCTCATAAAAAAAGTGATACTCAAGCATTATTTGGAATTGTCCAAGGCGGAGAATTTGAAGATTTGAGACGCGAAAGTGCAATTAAAACTGTGGAAATGGATTTTGATGGTTATAGTATTGGTGGAGTAAGTGTTGGTGAAAGTAAAGAAATTATGTATAAAGCAATAGATTACGTTATACCTTATTTACCTGAAAATAAACTTAGGTATTTAATGGGAGTAGGTGACCCAATAGATTTAATTGAAGGTGTGATGCGTGGAGTTGATATATTTGATTGTGTTAGTCCTACTAGGCTTGCTAGACACGGAAACGCTTATACTAGATGTGGTAAAATTAATTTAAGAAATAATAAGTATAAAACTGACTTTTCACCTATTGAGGAAGATTGTGATTGTTACGCGTGTAAAAATCATACTAAAGCTTACATACGTCATTTAATTACAAGTGATGAAACATTGGGAGCGAGACTTTTATCAATACATAATATAAGGTTTTTAACAAAACTTATTGAAGATATTAGATCTAATATTGAAACAGATACTCTTGTTGAATTTAGAGATGAATTTAAATTAAAATATTATGGAGATAAAAATGAATAAAAAGAAAATTGCATTAATAATAACTCTTGTTGGTTTAATTATAATTATTTGTGTTGCAACCATTTTAAATATATTAAAAGAAGAAAAAGAAAAAAAATATAATTATGAAATTGATAGAATTGTTAGTACTTTTAAAACTTGTATTAAAGAAAATAAATGCGAAAAAGAAAATACAACATTAAAAGTGTTGTATGAGAAAATGGATGTAGAAGAATTTATTAATCCATATACTAATGAACCTTTTGATGAAAATTCATATATAGTTATAAGTACATATGAATTTATAGATAAGTAAAATTTTAACTTATTTTTTTTTATGATTTATTCCAAATATTCCTCCTGTTATACTAGAAAGCATTAATATAAAATAATATAGTAGACTAATTAAAGATAATTTAGAAAATATTAGTGATAATATAATTAGAAAAAATATATTTATAGTTCCCATTAATGCACCTATTAAATATCCTTTTTGTTCGCTGTGTTTTGCAAGATAATATCCGCTAAAAAGTGACGCGATGATAAGAACTATAAATGATATTATATAAACCGTTTTGTACCCAATTACATCAAAATAATTAAGAGTTGAAGTTAAAACAAGTATTATTAATAAAGAAACAATAAAATATAAAAAACCTTTTAAAATGTATTTATAATTTGGCATTTATTTAACCTTCTTTCTATATTAATTGTATTTATTGTTTAAAAAAATATGATTGTTCTCATAATAGTTATAGGTGATTTTATGGAACTATTTGTTGTAATATATAGAACTATCTTTTTCTACTTATTTATTTTGATTATATTTAGAATAATGGGGAAAAGGGAAGTGGGACAACTTAGTATTCAAGACTTGGTTGTAAGTATTTTAATTGCTGAATTGGTTGCTATAAGCATAGAAGAAATTGAAGAAAGTTTATGGCTTACTGTTATTCCTATTATGATTTTAGTTGTTCTTGAATTGATTGCTGCTTTTATGTCTTTAAAGTTTAATAAGTTTAGAAATATAATGGAAGGTAAACCAGCACTTATAATTAATCAAGGTAAAATTAATTTTAAGGAAATGGTAAAACAAAGGTATACTCTTGATGATTTATTAGTCCATCTTCGTAGTAAGGATATAAAAAGTATAAATGATGTTGAATATGCTATACTTGAGAATAACGGTAATTTGAGTGTATTTAAATATAATTTTTTAAGAATGAAAAGCGAGAACCCGTTTCCTTTAATTTTAGATGGTATAATTCAACATGATACTTTAAGATATTTAAAAAAAGATGACAAATGGCTTAAAGAATTGATTAGAAAAGAAAATACATCTATTGATGAGATATTTTATGCATTTTATAAAAATCAAAAAGCATATATTATTAAAAAAAGTGATTTGGTGAGGTTCTAATATAGAACTTTTTTTATTGTCTTTATATAACATAATGTACTGAATAATAAACTAACTATAATTGATATGATAAGTGAATACATTCCGATTTTAAAGAAAGACGTGATAAAAATAATTAAAAGCTTAATTACTGAACTTCCTATTGTTATATACATACTTTCTTTAGATTTATCTAGTGCCTGTAATGAATTTGATAATGGCATATCTATAAAATACATTAACATGAATGGTGCTAATACTTTTATGTAATTTACTCCTAAATTTGTGTTATAAATTAAATTTAAAAAAAAGTTTGGAAAAAGATATATTATAATTGTAGATACTAATCCAATAAGTAGGCTCAATGAAACGATTTGTTTAATTCTTGTTATACATTTTTTCTTATTTCCAATGTAAAAATACTTTGATAGTTCTGGTATTAATGCTGTAGAAATTGATTGAGTAAAAAACTGTGGAATAAGTAGTAAACCTAGTACATAACCATTTATAATTCCGTATTCAGTTAATATAAAGTTTTTTGAATATCCAACATATAATAGCACATTTGTTAAAATTATCGGTTCAAAAAAGTGTGCTAAACTGCCTATTATTTTACTTGAAGTTGATGGGACGCTAATATTTAATACATCTTTTATATCTCTTTTATTTGGTTTTATATCTTCTTTTTGTATTTTTACTCCTTTAGGTAGACCAAGAAGCATTACTACAACTGAAAAGCTTTCACTTAATATATTTACTAATATTATTACAGATATTGTGAGTTCAACGCTTATTTCTATACATTTTGGAATACATATTATTAATATTGCTAACCTTAATATTTGCTCGCTTATATTTGACAAAATATAAGGAAGCATTCTTTGTTTACCCCAAAAATAACCTTTGATTATACTTGAAAGGCCAATAAAAGGAAGTGTGAAGCCAATACATATTATTGGATAGATAAGTCTTTCTTCTTTTAAAAATATAGTTGCAAGTGGTTTTGAAATAATGAATAATATAACTATTGTTAAAATATTAAATAGTAGCGATACAGGTATAATTGAAAATATAACTTTTTTACTGCTTCTATTTGGCGTTGCGACTAATTTGCTAATAGCTATTGGAAAAGATAATGTTGCAATTACAATAAATAAGGAGAAAGTAGGCATTAATAAGCTATATAAACCTAAACCTTCAGTGCCTAAATATCTTGAAATAATTATTCTTAAAATAAATCCTAGAAATTTAGATAAAAAGCCCCCGGTTAATAAAATAAATGTTGAAGCAAAAAATTTGTTTTTAAATAACTTTTTAATCATATTTAAATATATGAGAAAACATATAAAAAAATTTACTTATATTTTGATGAGTGTTATAATAAAAGAAATTTAGGAGTGATTTTTATGATACAAAAGCCTAAGGGGACAATTGATTTATTTGGAGAAAAAGGAAAGATTTTTAATAACATTGAGTTGTATACTCATGACTTTATGAAACTTAATAATTTTGAATATGTAAAAGTTCCTACTTTTGAATCAAGTAATTTGTATAAAAGAGGTGTAGGCGAAAGTACTGATATTGTCAATAAAGAAACTTATGACTTTGTAGATAAAGGTGGAAGAGAAATGACTCTTAGACCTGAATTTACTGCTGGGATTGTTAGAAGTTATATTGAAAATAAAGAGTATTCTTATAATAGACTTAAAAAATATTATTATTTTGGTTCTTGCTTTAGATATGAAAGGCCACAAAGTGGAAGACTTAGAGAATTTACTCAGTTTGGAGTTGAAGTGATCGGTGCAAAAAATCCGTGTTTGGATGCAGATATAATTTATATGGCTTACAAATATTTAGAAGGAATTGGCATTAAAAATTTAAAGGTTAAGATTAATACATTAGGTGATAATGAAAGTAGAAATAAATACAAAGAAATTTTAAAAGAATATATTAGTAAAGATTACGATAATTTATGTGATTTATGCAAAGACAGATTTAATAGAAATCCTCTTCGTATTTTGGATTGTAAATATGATGGAAGTCGGGATTATATTAAAAATGCGCCAAAGACAATTGATTATTTAAATGAAGATAGTATAAACTATTTTAATAGTGTTAAAGATAGCTTGAATGAGTTAGAAATTGATTATGAAGTTGATACTACATTAGTGAGAGGTCTTGATTATTATACTCATACTGTTTTTGAAATAGTATCTTCTGATGAAAGATTAGGTTTAGCTAGTACTATATGCGGTGGTGGAAGATATGATAATTTAGTTCGTATGTTAGATGGGCCAGATACTACTGCTGTTGGTTTTGCTATCGGAATTGAAAGAATTATTACTGCTTTAGAAAGTGATGAAGAATTTAAAGTGGAAAACGATATTGATATTTATGTGATGAATTTAACAAATGATGCATTTGCTTATAAATTAAATAATGATTTAAGAAGTAATGGGTATGTATCTGAAATATGTTATGAAAACAAAAATATGAAACAACAATGGAAATTAGTTGATGAATTAAATCCTAGTTTTGTCGTTATAATAGGAGAAGATGAGATTGCCGGTGGATATGTAACCATTAAAGATAATAAAACAAAAGAACAAATAAATGTTAAAAATGAAAGTATAATTGAATACTTTAATACTTATTATTAGGAGGATGTATGAAAGAAATAAGTAATACTCAGCTAAGTGCTAAAAATGTTGGTGAAACTGTAGAACTTTATGGCTGGGCGAGTAAGATAAGAAAACTTGGGAATTTGATTTTTATTGATTTGAGAGATAGATCAGGAATTATACAATTGGTTGTAAATAGTGATAATGCTAATTATGAAAAAGCATTAGAGATAAAAAATGAGTATGTTTTAAAAGTAAGAGGAACTATTGTTAAAAGAAGTAATCCTAACAGTGAAATTCCTACTGGTGAAATTGAAATAGATGTTGTTAATCTCGAAATTTTAAATACGTCTATGCCTTTACCTTTTGATATTAAAAGTGATAATGTCAGTGAAGAATTGAGATTAAAACATAGATATTTAGATTTAAGAAAAGAAGAGTTACAAAGTTATTTAATGATTAGACATAAAATAACTCAAAGTGTAAGAAAATATTTAGATAATTTAGGTTTTGTTGAAGTTGAAACACCTATATTAACTGCTACTAGTCCTGAAGGCGCTAGAGACTATTTGGTTCCCTCTAGAATACAAAAAGGAACGTTCTATGCTTTACCGCAATCACCTCAGTTATTTAAACAACTATTAATGGTTGCTGGTTTTGAAAAATATTATCAAATTGCAAGATGTTTTAGAGATGAAGATTTAAGAGCTGATAGACAACCTGAATTTACTCAAATAGATATTGAAATGTCTTTTGTAAATGAGGAAGATATCTTTGGAGTAGTTGAGGGAATGTTTAAAGAAATAATGAAAAATGTTAAAAACATTGATTTGGAAATTCCTTTTAGAAGAATGACATATACTGATGCAATTAATAATTATGGTACTGATAAACCTGATACTAGATTTGATATGTTAATTAGTGATATAACTAATATTTTACATGAAAATAAATTGTCTTTGTTACAAAAAGATTTTATAGGTGCGATTGTTGCTAAAAAAAGTGATGCAATGTTTTCTAGAAAAAAAGTTGATGAGTTAGCTGTTGACTTAAAAAATTATAAAATCGATAATTTGTTCTTCGTTAAATATAATAATGAATTTACAGGTAATATTGCAAATTCTTTGTCTGATAATGAAAAAGATAGTATTAAGAATTATCTTGGATTAGAGGATGGCGATATTGTATTTATTATTGCAGGTGATAAGAATAGGGTTTTACAGGCTTTAGGTTCTTTAAGAATAAACGTTGCAAGATATTTAAACATTATTCCTAAAGATAAATTTAATTTCTTATGGATTACTGATTTTCCTATGTTTGAATGGAGTGAAGAAGAGAATAGATACGTGTCTGCACATCATCCATTTACAATGCCTAAAGATGTTAATGCTTTAGATGACCCAGAAAATTGTTATGCTAGAAGTTACGATATTGTTTTAAATGGTTATGAGTTAGCTAGTGGAAGTATAAGAATTCATGATAAGAAAATCCAGAGTAAAGTTTTTGAAAAATTAGGTATAAGTGAAGAAGAAGCTCAAAGAAAATTTGGCTATTTATTAGAAGCATTTAAGTATGGTGCACCTCCTCATGGCGGTATTGCTCCGGGCCTTGATAGAATTACAATGATTCTTTGTGGCACTGATAACATTAAAGATGTCGTTGCATTTCCTAAAACACAAAGTGCATCATGTTTGATGACTAATGCTCCAAGCAAAGCTAATAATAAGCAATTAAAAGAATTAGGCATTAAATTTTAGGGGGTATTATGTTAAATTATAGCTGTTCAATAATGTTTAATAGAATTGATATTAAGGATAAAATATTATTTCTTCCTATGTGTTTGTGTATAGGTGAATATGATAAAGAAAATGATTTATTTTTTGATTATATGTCAAACTCAGTATTACCAAATATAAATGATAGTGCATATTTAGGTACAAGTGTATCGTTTGGACATGTGCGCAATTTATCAATAATTTTTAAGCAAAACAAAAGATTTAGTTTAAAAAATTCATTATTAAAATATGTTTCTGCATTAAGAAAAGAAATTATTATGGCAACATTTGATGTAGATAGTAAGAAGTATGTGTTTAAAACTTGTGATGTAGATGAAATTGATGAAGAGGACTTTATTATAACTTTCCCCACAAAGACAGAACAAATAGAAAGATTAAAAGAAGAAAGAGAAATGTTAGAAAAAGTCATTGATGAATTAGGTGAAGAATATGCAAAATCTTTACAACCAGAAGAAGATGAAAAACAACTAATTAAAATAAGCGATTTATACGAAGGCGTAAAATCTGAAGTAATTTCTCAAGACAGTCAAGTTAAAAAGATAATTACAGCTATATATAAAAATTTAATGTTTGATGGTAGAGAAATGAAAAGCAATATCTTGATTTATGGGCCATCAGGAGTTGGAAAAACTCAAATACTTAGGTCCCTTAGTAAAAGAATAGGTATTCCTTTGTGGATTGAAGATATGACAAAATATACTGAATCAGGGTATAAAGGTGGGGATGTAGAAGATATTCTTTACAATTTACTTGAAAATGCAAATATGAATCAAAAACTTGCTGAAAGAAGTATTTTGGTTTTAGATGAAATTGATAAAAAGGCAGGAAATAATGGTGATAGTGCAGTAAGTAAAAGTGATGTTTTAAAAGGTTTACTTGCAATTATTGAAGGTGGTGTTTTTCCTTTGCAATATGCAGAAGGACAAATAAATTTTGATACTTCTAAACTAACTATAGTTGCCTGTGGTGCATTTACTGAGTTAAGAGATAATAAGATGTCTGAGAAAAAAACAATAGGCTTTTCTAGAGAAAATAATACAGTTATGACTAATCCTGAAATTAGCATAGAAGACTTCCAAAAATTTGGAATGCCGTTAGAATTCATGGGAAGATTTAGAACAATTGTTCAAATGAATGAACTTAAAAAGGAAGATTTTATTAAAATTTTAAAAACCTCAGCTTTAAGTCCTTTAAACAAGTATTGTGAAGAGATGACCAAGTTAGGTATAAAATTTGAAGTAACTGATGTTTTATATGAAAGGCTAGCTACACAAGCACTAAAATATAAAACCGGAGCAAGAGCTCTTAATGTAGTTGTAGATCAAATGTTTGAAGATATTCTTTTTGATGTTTTTGATAATACGGGTGGAATAGAATCTGTTAATTTATCTGATAAAGAAGACGGAGTAAAATTAGAATTAAGAAAAAGGGGAAAATATGCAGAAAGTGTCGCAGAAGGTAGAAAATAGCATTATTACAAAATATCGTAAAGAAATATGGCGTAATTTTGTTAAGGCTGTTCAAGAATTTAATTTAATAGAAGATGGTGACAAAATTGCTGTTTGTATTAGTGGTGGTAAAGATTCTTTTTTGCTAGCAAAATGTATGGAAGAGTTACAGAAACATGGCAAAATTAGTTTTGAACTTTGCTATATTTTGATGAATCCAGGATATAGAAAAAAACATTTGAATTTAATTCATCATAATGCGACCAAACTTAATTTAAATTTATATATATTTAATAGTGATATTTTTGAACAAATAGAAGGTGAAAAAGATATATGTTATTTATGTGCTAGAAAGAGAAGAGGGGCTTTATATAGTGAAGCAATGAAATTAGGTTGTAATAAAATTGCTTTGGGACACCATTTTGATGATGTTGTTGAGACAGTACTTATGTCTATAATTTATAATGGCGAATTTAAAACTATGATGCCATTTTTATCATCAGTGAACTTTAAACCTATTAAACTTATAAGACCTTTGTATTATGTTAAAGAAAAAGATATTATATCTTGGGTAAACTATAATAATTTAACTTTCCTCGATTGCGCATGCAAGGTAACTGAAAAGAATATGGGCAAAAGGAATGAAATGAAAAAGCTAATAACTGAATTAAATGAGTTATATAAAGGCGCGGACGTTAATATTATGAATAGTACTAAGAATGTTAATTTAAATACTATTATTAGTTATTATAGTAAAAAAGAATAATGTAAAGATTTTACGCTTTAAGTATATTTTTTATAAATATATGATATAATAAAATTACCTGAAGATAATGATTGTCGTAACAAATAAACCGACTATTTAATTTTCTTGGGAGCATAATTAATGTGCTGTGTTGAATGCTTAGTTTACTAAGAATCCTAATGGCATTATGTTGCTTACCACCTCGTCTACGGCGAGATTTATTTAAACGGCAGTCGTATCTTTGGGCTTTTTTATGATTTGGAGTAGGTATGAATTTAGATAGATTAGAAAGTCTTATTGGAAAAGAAAATTTAAATAAATTACAAAATATTAAAATTGCTATTGTAGGTATTGGTGGAGTGGGTGGCTATGTTTTAGAAGGACTCGTTAGATCTGGAGTTATGAATATTACTTTAATTGATGGTGATAAAATTGACCCTACAAACTTAAATAGGCAAATAATATCCACATCAAACAATATAGGTGAACTTAAGGTTAATGAAGCTGCTAAAAGAGTGATACAAATTAATCCTAATGTAATTGTAAATAAATTTTCTATTTTTTTAACTAAGGAAAATATACAAGAAATTATAGATAATGATTTTGATTACGTTATTGATGCTTGTGATGATGTTGATGTAAAAATTGAACTTATAAAGTTTTGTTATAAAAATAATATTAAAATTATTTCGTCTATGGGTACAGCAAAAAAATTAGATGGTACTAAATTTAAAATTGATACTTTGAATAATACAAAATATTGTCCTTTAGCGAAGAAGATTAGGAAGAGTTTATCACTGGATGAACAAAAATATACTACTGTTGTATATAGTGAAGAAGTACAAAAAGATATTAATGTCTTAGGCTCAATATCTTATGTCCCAGCTATAGCTGGCTTATTAATTTGTAATGCAATTATTAATGATATAATAAAAATAGAAAATTGAATTTCTATTTTTTGTTTTCAGTTATCTTTTTGTGATAATTATTTAATTCGGTTTCATATTTATTATCTCCAGGAATATAATAAATACTATTTTTTATGTTGTCTGGAAGATATTGTTGATTTACCCAGTGATTTGGGTAATTATGTGGATATTTATAATCTTTACTTGTAGTTGTTATATGTCTTGGAACTCTGCCAATTCCTCCTTTATTTAACTCGTTTCTAGCATTATTCATAGCAGTTTCAACTGAATTACTTTTTGGACTTAAAGCCATATCTATAACTACACAGGCAAGTGGTTTATATAATTCAGGCAAACCTAATCTTTCACTTGCTTCTATAGCCGATAAAACTCTTGATGGTAAACTTGGATTAGCTAAACCTATGTCTTCGTATGCAATGACAAGCATTCTTCTATATAAGATATCAAAGTCTCCAACTTCAATTAATCTTGCTAGATAATGTAATGCTGCATTTACGTCACTTCCTCTGATACTTTTTTGAAAAGCACTGATAACATCATAATACCCATCTTCATTTTTATCATAATAGAATTTGGAGTTCGAATTTACTTCTTCAATTTGGTCTATAGAAAATTCTGGACCAAAACTATAATAACAAAATTCTACTAAATTATAAGCACTTCTTAAATCACCATTTGAAATATGTGCAATATGTTTTATTGTTTTTTCATCAATGTTTAAATCTTTATAAACTTTTTTAATGTTTTTTATTGCTAGGACTATGTCTTCTTCTTCAATGTTTTTTAATTCAATTAGTTCACATCTACTTCTAATCGCAGGGTTTATACTATGAAAAGGGTTAGATGAAGTTAAACCAATCAAAATTATTAAACCACTTTCAATGTAACTTAGCAAAAGATCTTGTTTGTCTTTATTCATTCTGTGTATTTCGTCTACAATAAGTACTAGTTCACCATACATCTTTGCTTCTTCAAATACAACTTCAAAATCTTTTTTACTGTTAATTGTCGCATTTAACATTCTATATCTAAAACCTAGATCGTTTATTAAACATAATGCAATAGTGGTTTTTCCAATGCCACTTTTTCCATATAAAATTATGTTAAATAATTTCTTGTTTTTTACTAAATTACTTAACATTTTTCCTTCGCCAATCAAATGTTTTTGACCTATAACATCATTTAATGTCTTTGGTCTTAATTCATTTTGTAGTAGTTCCATATAATCTCCTTAAATATATTTTAACATAAAAACGTAAACATAAAAACAGTCAAATTTGATAAAAACAAGCATTTGTGTTATATTTAAGTAGGGTAGATATGAGTAAAGAGATAATTGATTTTTTAGATTACTTAAGAATTGAAAGAAAAATGAGTAATAATACTGTTGAAAGTTATATGTATACTTTAAATAAACTTGAAAAAGAATCTAAAAAAGATTTAATTTTATCTAGTAAAAGTGATTTGAAAAATATTTTGATTGATAATAAAAAATCAGAAAAAGCAAAAAGTTTAAATCATGAAATAACTATTATAAGGCAGTTTTTTGCTTATTATAATAAAGAAAGCATTGTGAAGGATATCGATTTACTCAAGTTAGAAAAAGCTTTGCCTAAATATTTGACAAAGGAAGAAGTTGAAAGGCTTTTAAATATTCCTTTAATAACTCCTTTGGATTATAGAAATAAGGCTATGCTTGAATTAATTTATGCCACCGGTCTTAGAGTTAGTGAACTTGTTAATTTAAAAGTAAATGATATTGATTTTGAAATGTGTACTTTAAGAGTTTTAGGTAAGGGAAATAAAGAAAGAATTGTACCGATTGGTTCTGTGGCACTAAAATATAATAAAATTTATATTGAAGAGTATAGGTCAAAAATACTAAAAAATAATATAATTGATGAGATTTATCCCAATAATTTTGGTAGAAAAATGACTAGGAATGGTTTTAATTATATATTAAATGAATTAAAGAAAAAATGTGATATTAAAGCCTATTTAACTCCTCATGTTTTGAGGCATAGTTTTGCAACTCATCTTCTTATAGGTGGTGCTGATTTAAGAAGTATTCAGTTGTTACTTGGTCACGAAAATATAAATACTACAAATATTTATACTCATATTGTAAATCGTGAATTAAAGGATAATTATATTGCATTTCATAGTAGAAGTAAGAAAGGAAAATAGTTTATGTACGATAGGATTTTTTTAATAGTTTTGGATAGCTTGGGTGTTGGAGCGACTGCTGATGCTGTAAAGTATGGTGATGAAGGAGTCAATACTCTTGGTCATATTATTGAAAAGGGTAATTATAATTTAAATGTTTTGGAAAAATTAGGTTTTTTAAATTTAGTTGGTGTGAATAAAGAACGTACGATTGGTTACAGAACTATTATGAAACCTAAGAATTTAGCAAAGGATACATTAAATGGGCATTATGAGATGATGGGATTGATTGAAGAAAAGCCTTTTCAAACTTATCCTGATGGTTTTCCTTTGGAATTAATTAGTGAAGTGCAACACGCGGTTGGTAGAGAAGTGATTGGTAATGTTGTAGCTTCTGGTACGGAAATAATTGAAGAATTAGGTGAAATGCATATGAAAACTGGAGCAATTATTATTTATACTTCTGCTGATTCTGTTCTTCAGGTTGCAGCACATGAGTCTATTGTTCCCGTTCAGGAATTATACAATATTTGTAAAAAAATTAGTGAAATTGTCTTAACTGATAAATATAAGATAGGTAGGGTAATAGCAAGACCATTTATTGGCAAGCCTGGAGAATTTGTGAGAACTCCTAAAAGAAAAGATTTTACTGTTGTTCCGAAAGAAAATTACCTTGATTTGTTATTTAGAAATAAAATTGAAGTATTAGCTTTAGGTAAAATAGGAGATATATTTGCTAATAAAAGCATTACTACATCTATTAAAACGTCTAATAATATAGATGGGCTAATGAAATTAATTGATGTTGCTAAAAGTGATTTTAAAGGACTTTGTTTTTTAAATTTAAATGATTTTGATACATTATATGGTCATAGAAGGGATAGAGATGGTTATTTAAGGGCATTAGAAGAACTTAATTATTATTTGCCTATTTTCTTAAATAGATTAAAGCCAACAGATTTGGTTATTTTTACTGCTGACCATGGTAATGATCCTACATATACTGGTACTGATCATACTAGAGAAAATGTCCCTTTGATAGCTTATAGTACTAGTATGAAATCGAGTGGTGAACTGGAGCCTAGAGATACTTTCGCAGATATAGGGGCAACTATTATTGATAATTTTAATATTGAAGATACATTAAAAACCGGAGTTAGTTTTTTAGAACTTTTGCATTAAAAAAGAGACATTAAATCGTCTCTTTTAAAATGACTATTTACATGAATTCCTACTACTATTTCTAGAAGAGTTCCTACTACTATTTCTTGAACTATTTCTACTGCTGTTTTTAGAACTGTTTCTACTAGTATTTCTACTACTTTTTCTAGAACTGTTTCTGCTATTAGCCATTATTTTATCACCACCTGTTATTATTATTGTCATTAACTTTTTATTAATACTTAAATAACTTTTTATTTTATGGAAATAATTGGGTTATAATTGGGTTATATTTGTATATAATAATTAATTATTGTATAATTGGTATTATAGGATGGTAAAATTATGAAAGAAATATATCAAAAAACTATTGAAGAACTTTACTTAGAGTTTAATTCTTCATATAAAGGATTGAATTCATCAAAATATAAGAAATTGATAAAAAAATATGGTAAAAACGTTTTAGTGGAACAAAATAAAAAAACAAAATTAGAATTGTTTATTAAGCAATTTAAGAATATTATGATAATTCTTTTATTGGTTGTTGGTTTTTTGTCGCTTATTTATTCTATTATTAATAAAAGTGATTTTTTAGAACCTATAGTTATTCTTGGAACGTCTATAATTAATTGTTTTATGGGTTTTTTGCAAGAGTCTAAGGCGGAAGATGCTATTGGAAAATTGAAAAAGTATACTACAAATTATGTTTCTGTTAAAAGAAATAATAAGTTTAAGAAAATAGACGCTAAGAATCTTGTAGTAGGGGATATTATCTTATTAGATGCTGGTGATAAAGTTCCTGCTGATGCTAGAATTATTGAGAGTTACTATGCTAAAACTGATGAATCTATTTTAACTGGTGAAAGTTTAAATGTTGATAAAAATAACGATGTGATTTTAAAAAAAGTATCGATTTCTGAAAGAACTAATATGGTTTTTAGCGGCACTATTTTAGTTGCTGGAAAGGTTCAAGCAATTGTTATTGCAACTGGTATGAATACTGAACTTGGCAAAATCGCTAAAGTTATTGATACTGATGAAGAGCCTCTTACACCATTACAACTAAAAGTTGAGAAGATTAGTAAGTTTATTACTATTATTGCTAGTATTTTGGTTACTTTTGTTTTAATTTATGGCTTAATAAATAATTATACAATTTTAAATATTGTTATGTTGTGCGTTTCTATGATAGTTGCAAGTGTTCCTGAATGTTTACCTATCGCAATTACTGCTACATTATCTATTGGTGTAAACGAGATGGCTAAGAAAAAATCGATTGTGAGAAATTTGGCGGCGATTGAAACACTTGGCGCTACAGATGTTATTTGTACTGATAAAACTGGAACTATTACAGAAAATAAGTTGGAAGTTATTGATTTATTTTGCCTCAATTCTACTAACTCTTTAAAAGAAAATATGGTTTTAGTTCAGATTATGAATGTGTGTAATGATGCTCATAAAAATGATGAAAATGTTTATTATGGTGATTCTGTAGATGTTGCAATTAAAAATTATCTAAATAAATTTGGGCTTGATAATTTGAATTTTAATGTTATTCATGAATTACCTTTTGATTCTAATAGAAAAATGATGAGTGTTGTTTGTAATATTAGTAATAAAACTTTTATTTACACTAAAGGTAGTTTTGAATCACTTTTAAAAAAATCGACTCATGCTTTAATTGATGATAAAGTTGTTATGTTAGATAAGAATGTAAAAGAAAAATATGCTGAAGCAGAGAAGATTATGGCTAGTAATGGTTTAAAAGTGTTGGCTTTTGCATATAAGGAGTTAACTGACGCTAAAGATTATTCTAATGAAGAAAACGAACTGATTTTAGTGGGATTAATTGGCTTAAAAGATCCTGTTAGGGAGAATATTGTTCTTGCGATAAATACTTGTAAAAAAGCTAATATTAGACCAATTATGCTTACCGGTGACAATTTAGAAACTGCTATTAGTATTGCTAAAGAAGTAGGTATATGTAAAAGTGAGAAAGAATGTATTAACGCTTCTCAATTGGATCATTTAAGTGATGATGAACTTATAAAGTATGTTAATGATTATTCTGTTTTTGCTAGAGTAAGTCCTGAACATAAATTAAAAATTGTTAAAGTTTTGCAAAGTGAAGGTAAAGTGGTTGCCATGACTGGAGATGGAGTTAATGATGCTCCGGCGATTAAACTTGCTAATGTTGGTATTGGAATGGGGAAGAGTGGAACGGATGTTACAAAAGATGTTTCAGATATAATTTTGCTAGATGATAGTTATAATACTATTGCAACTGCCGTGAGTGAGGGAAGAAGAATTTATGATAATGTTATTACAAATATTTTGTATAATTTATCAAGCAATTTTACTGAAATTGTTATTATTTTGATTGGAATGCTCACTGGAAATACTATTATATCGGCTATTCATGTTTTGTATATTGACTTGATTGCTGATACTATTCCTTCAATTACATTGGCTTTTGAAAGTGCTTCTAAGAATATTATGGATAGAAAGCCAAATGGTTTAAATAAAAGGATTTTCACTAAGTATTTTACTGCTTTTTTGGTTATATCCGTGATTTTAGAAGCTGGAATTAGTTTAATTGTTTATTATCATTTTTCTCAGTATGGTAAAGATATAGCTCAAACTCTTGCTTTATTAAGTGTAGTTATTAATGAGTTTGTTTTTGTATATAATTGTAGAAGTTTAAAAGAACAGATTTACAAAAAGGGCATATTTTCTAATAAATATTTAAATATTGGTATTTTAGCATTAATTATAGTTCAAATTCTAGTATTTTTTACTCCTATTGGTAAATTGTTTGGGTTAGTTGTGATAAATTGGTCTCAATTTTTCTATGTTATTGTAATTAATATTATTTCTTTTGTTGTTATAGAACTTTTGAAACCTTTTATAGTAAAAAAATTTAGTGATGAATAGTTAACAAAAAGTTCAATTTAAATATTATAAATTTAATATGGTAGTGTAATTATTTTGTTTAAGTTAAATAATATTAAATATGAGAGAATTTATTGCATTAATAATAACTACCATAGCTGGATTATCTACTGTATTGGGCGGTTGTATTGTATTTTTTAAGATAAAGAATAGGGAGAAATTTATTTCTTTTTGCTTGAGCTTTTCTTTGAGTGTTATGATTACTATTTCAGTTATTGATTTAATTCCTGCTTCTTTTATTGAATTAAATAATAGTTTTAGTTTACTAAAAAGTATTTTTATAACTATTTTATTATTTGTAGTAGGGGCTATTTTGGTTAATATTTTAGATAGAAATATAAAGGTTAGTAAAAGTAAAAATTCTAATTTGTATAAATTAGGTATTTTAAATATGATTGCTTTAATGTTGCATAATTTTCCAGAAGGTATCGCGACGTTTATGACTTCCTATAGTGATTTGAGTATTGGAATAAGCCTTAGTTTAGCTATTATGATGCATAATATACCTGAAGGGATTAGCATAGCTGTTCCACTCTACTATTCTACGGGTAAAAAGGGGAGGGGTATACTTTATACGTTTATCTCTGCTTTAGCTGAGCCTTTAGGGGCTATAGTAGCATTTCTTTTTTTGAAACAATATATAAATATGCTTACAATAAGTTATGTATTAATAATAGTTGCTGGAATTATGATAACAATTTCTATAAATGAATTGTTTCCAGAAGCTATTAAATATAATGAAAGTAAGCAAATTAAGTTGGGTATGTTGCTTGGAGTAGTGGTAATATTAATAAATCATTTTTTGTTTTAAACGCAACTTAACATAATATATATTATCGGAAGTTGAACAAATAGAAAAAAGTGGTTATTTGTTTACCACTTTTCTTGTTTCTATTTCAGCTATTTTGTTTAATACTTCCTGCGCATTTTCGCTTGTTAACGCTGTATAGCCTAATTCTCTTAATGCTTGTAGTTTAATTGTATTTATCTGTTGAGTTCTACTTAAAGCTTCTTCTTTTTTACTTTCTATTTCTTGTACAAATCTATCATGTGATGCAATTAATTTGCTTTTAGTTGCTCCACCATTATTATATAAATTCATAGCTGTAAATACTATGCTTTCTAATATGAATTGCGCATTTTCATCAAATTTATATTCATTTGGATTGGTAAAGCCTAATGTTTTGCTTAAATACGCAAATATGTATTTAATCTCCGGAATGTTATCAATTGATTGTAGTATGTGATACAAATATAAAAATTCGTAATATGTATCTTTGTTTTTTTCATCACTAAATTTTTCTTTTATTAGAAAAATAAGATCGTTTATTAATGTGTGTTCTTCTTTAGATAAATTGTTCATATTAAAATATATGTCAGCACTATCTGTATTTCTATTTGCTGCATCAAGTCTTGTTTCTATATCTTCCATTAATTCTGCATTTATTTTTAATTTATCTAATGCATCATCTGGCTTTTCTTCATTAATTCCAAGTAGTTTACAAATTAAAATTCTTTTTTCGCTTGGCCAACTTTCAATGCTATTTAGTTCAAGATAGTTATATACCATTTGCCTTGATACTCCTAAATATTTTGCTAATTTTACTTTTGATACTCCTGCTTCTTGTAATAAATCGCTTAATTTTTTCATTTATCTCTAACCTCTTTACTATTTACATTATAAAACACTTGACAATTACATGTCAAGTGTCAATTTACATTTTTATAAATACCAAAGTTTTTCTCCATTTTTTCTAACTTCTTTTATTATTCCACCGCCAATACATTCGTTTCCTAAATATATTACGCAGGCTTGCCCTGGTGTAACAGCTTTAGCTGAGTCATACTTTATAACTATCTCTTTTTCGCTTAAATATTCTATTCTTATTGGCACATCCTCTCCTCTATATCTAAATTTGCAAGTTGCAAACGTTGGTTTTTCACTACTTATATAGTTCATTTCCTCGATGACTGCTTCATCACTCATAAGATATTTGTTGTCTTCTCCGTATGCAACATAAAGAATATTTTTTTCTACATTTTTTCCACATACGTAATGTCTTTTATCGTCTCCGCTTAATCCCACGTTTCTTCTTTGACCTATTGTATAATTCATTAAACCATTATGCTTGCCAATTACTTCGTTTGTTTCAACGTTTATTATGTCTCCTTCTTTACCTTTTATGTAGTTTTGTACAAATTGTTGGTAATGCCTTTCACCAATAAAACATATTCCTGTGCTATCTTTTTTATTTGCTACATTTAATCCTATTTCTTTTGCAATTTTTCTGACTTCTGGTTTGGTTAAATGACCTATTGGAAATAGAATATCTTTAAAATTATCTACTTTTACTTGAGATAAGAAATAGGTTTGATCTTTATTTAAATCTACTGCTCTTAAAAGTTTATTTCCTTCTTTTCTTGCATAATGTCCAGTCGCTATTTTGTCTGCGCCTAGTTTTTTAGCTTCTTTTAAAAATAAATCAAATTTTATATATTTGTTACACATAATATCTGGGTTTGGTGTTCTACCTTTCTCTAATTCTTTTAAAAAGTATGTAAAAACGTTATCCCAATATTCTTTTATAAAATCTACTCTATAAAGTGGTATACCCAATATATCGCATGCGTTTTTTGCATCAATAAAGTCTTGCTCTTGCGGACATATGCCTTCTGTTATGCCTTCTGGATCATTGTTTATATGACTATCCCAATTTTTCATGAATAAGCCTACTACATCATACCCTTCTTTTAAAAGTAAGTATGCTGCAACAGCACTATCAACGCCACCACTTATTCCAACTACAACTTTCATAAGCTAAATCACCTAATAAAAGTATAGCATATTTAGAAAAAAATACCTAATATAAAGTGATTTAAGTATATTTCTAATATGCTACTTAATAGTAATATCAGTATGAAACTTACATATAAAATGAACACTTTTTTACAAAATATTCTTAGATTTATTGTGTCGTTCTTGTATATAGATTTCATTATTTTATAACTTATTGATACCATTATAATTGAGAAAAGTATAAAAACTATTATGTTTATTATTTCATGTGGAAATGTAAAAATTAGACTATATATAAAACCTTTTATGCCAAATATCATTATAAAACTACTCATTAAAAAACCAGTTAAAAATCCTTTATAAAAAATGACAAAAAATATTATTGGTGTAAATATAATTGATATGGAACATACCCATATTATAGTTAAATATAATAAATTATTTTTAAAACTAATTAGTATAGAATTTATGGAATCTTGAGAGTTGCCTACTAGATTCAAATATTCTTCTATTTCTGACTTTATAATTAGTTTGTCCACTTCACTAATAAAAAATAAAAATATTATTCCAAAAACTATTCCAATTAAAAATGTTACAATTACTGGTAAATTAAATCTTTTATTAATTATTTTTTTCATACTTAATTATATTTATCTATTTAAAAACTATGCAAAATATATTATAATTATTTTGGTGATTGTATGAAAAAGAAAACTAAAAAGATATTATTACGAGTATGTACTTGGGGTTTTGTTTTACTTTTAACTCTTGGAATGTTATCAAGTATTATAATGTTATTCTTTTTATAAAAAAAATAGTTTTAAACTATTTTTTTATTCCTCCAAAACGTCTATCCCTTTTGTTATATACGTCTAATGCAATATCAAATTCTTTTTCATCAAAATCTGGAAAATATACTTTCGGAAAATACATTTCAGCATAAGCTATTTGGTATAACATAAAGTTGCTTACTCTCACTTCTCCGCTAGTTCTAATCATAAAATCAATTGGTGGTAAATCTTGAAATAAGTAGTGGCTAAAACTTTCTGTGTTTATGTCTTCAATACTTATGTTTTTATTTATTACATCACTAACTATTTTTTTAGTAGCTTCTACTATTTCACTTTGTCCTCCATAGTTTAATAGTATATTAAATGTTCCACCGTCGTTGTTTTTTGTCATTTCACTAATTTCTTGCATACTTTCCCAAACGTCATTTCTTAATGGCTCTTTTAACCCGGAAAATACTACTTTTATGTTTTTTTTCATAAAATAGTCTTTTTCATCTTTAAATTTGCTAACAAATAAATTCATTAAATAATTTACTTCTTCTACATCTCTTTTAAAATTTTCAGTTGAAAATGCATATACTGATAGATATTTTACTCCTTTATTTAATATATGTACTGCTAATTTTTTTAGAGTTTTGTATCCTGCCGCATGACCAGCACTTCTTTTGAGCCCTCGTTCTGTGGCCCATCTGCCATTTCCATCCATTATTATTCCTACATGGTTTGGTATTTTATATTCATCGTTCATAATATACTCCTTTGCTTATGTATTATATCACATTAAAGTTGTATTTTTATATATGTTGTATAATGTTTTACACATGAAAAAAGGCTAATTTTCGCCTTCTTCTAACATTGTTCTTATAAATATTGCATAACCTTTTGTTACATCATCTACTACTACGTGAGTTACCGCGCCTATTATTTTATTGTTTTGTATTATAGGGCTACCGCTCATTCCTTGTACTACTCCTCCAGTTTCTTCTAGTAATTTTTTATCAGTAATTTTAAAACTAATTGCTTTAGAGGTATCTATACTTCTTTCTTCTTTTTTAGTAATTTCTATTTCATATTTTTCTTTGTTTTCTTCATCTATTGTTGTATAGATGTATGCAGTTCCTATTTCTATTTCATCGAAGTCTGCAACTTTTAATGGCTCAGTATTTGGCATATTTACTTTATAGTTTCCAAAAATTCCTTTTTTTGTGTTTTCTACTATTGTTCCTAGTGTGCTTTTAAAATTTATTGTTGCATTTTTGCTTCCTACTGTTCCATTAGCGCTTCTATCTATACTGTTTACATAGCTTTCATAAATGTTACCTGATCTTACTTCTACTATATTATTTGTCTCATTCATAGTTATCTCGTGCCCTAAAGCACCATAGATTTTAGTCACTGGATCTATATATGTAAGTGTCCCTACTCCGTTTATTTTTTCTTTTATATATAATCCAGTTTTAAATATATTGCCTTCTTTTATAATGTTTAAATATGTTTCAATTGTTTTACCATTTCGCTCTATTGTTATGTTTATTTTTCCATCTTTGATGTTTGAAGATATCGTTTTAGTCATTTCATCGATAGAAGTTACTTCACTCTCTTCTATTTTTGTAATTATATCTCCTACTTTAAGTGTTTCTTTTCCAATATATTTATCATCGACTTTATAAAAACCTACTACTGTTAAACCTTTAGAATTTATAGTTATTCCGATGTTTTCTCCACCAGGTATTATATATTCTGAATAAGCGAGTAGTTCTAATGGCATAATTATGGCTAATAGAAGTGATATCATAATTTTTTTCATTAATTTAACACCTCACTATTAATATTTACAATAAAAAAACTAATACTTTGGAAATTTAAGTATTAGTAATTTTTGCCATTTTTTGTTTTAATAGATTATTTATTTTCATTACATGACTTAATATTAAGTTATTTTATTGCTTCATATTTTGTATTTTTAATAAATGCATCAAAAAGGAAATAAATGTAAAAAATAATAACGGAAAAGACATTAACTATATTTATCCAATATTTTTTTTAATGTTTCATTTTCAATATAGTAATAATCTTCTATTATATTTTCATTCTTATTATCTTCATTCACAAACCTAGCATAACAATACTTTTCACTATTGCTAATCGTAACATATATATTAACTGATGTAATCAAAATTTTTTCTTCATCATATAGATGCACCCATAATAGACTTTTTTTCCATGTAATATCTTCGCTAATTTTTGTTTTGTCATGAATAAGGGTGTTTATTATTTCGTTTATATCTCCGTTATCATTTATGAAAATAGTACTATCTTCTGTCTCTAATACTATATGTGCGGTGTTCTTTAATTCTTGCTGCATTGTCTCATTAATAACTGTCCCAATGTCCGTTTCAATTTAATATATACTCTCATTTTTATTGCAACAAGTTAAAATTATACTAATTATTAATAGCAATACAAACTTTGCTTTCATTGCATTCTCCTCTAGGTTATTATAATAAGTTTCTAATGTAAAGTCTTTAGTACTTTAACAAAAAGTTCAGGTTTGATGGTAATTGAAATTTAATAATTAAATTAAAACAAGGATTTTCCCTTGCTTTACATTTATTCTACTTTTTGAAAATATTATTACATTTAATTTATTGAAACAACATAAATGTTTTTATCCTTTTTATTTTCCAATATTAATGTATTATTTCCATTCGATATATAAAAAGGCATATAATCATTAGCATTTATATTAAATTTTTTTATATAAGCATTTTTTGTTGTAGAAAATATAGTAAATGATTTATTACTATTTATAACAAAATCATCATTAATATTTAATAATCTAGAGATTTTATATCCATTAGCATTAGTTATATTTATCACGTTATTTTTTTTGGAAATATTGATGATTTTGCCTTTTAAATCAGTGTCTTTTGATATCTGAGTTATAAGATAAGCTTCATTACCGATTTGAACTTCAGATATTTGCCAATTATCTAAATCTTCGTTTGTATAAATAGTCTTAGTTTTATCTGTTGAGAGATTTAAAATTTTTATTTTCTCATCATCATAATACGATACTTCACAATAACTTAATTCATCGTTGTAAACTTTGAATGTATAATTTGCTTGACATGAAAATGTTCCAGTCTTTTCTGAATGACTTCCAGAATTTTCAACTAATACTTTGAGTTCATCATTTTCTAATATACTAATTTGAAATGTACTTTTTATTATTTCCGTTTCATTTACAATTTCGTCATTTACTGTATAAACATACACTTTATCTGTTATTTGATCAATTGCAAATATTGGCGCATCTAATGGAGAAGATACTTTTCCATTTTTTATTATAATTCTATTTTCAAAGTTTAAATCTGATTTTATTAAAGACCATTCATATACGTTATCTTCAAATTTTTCTTTTAATTCAACATAGTATATGTAATTATCAGTTATATATATATCCCAAATTCGTGAGTCTGCGGGATAATTATAGTAGTTAAAAGTTTTGGTTTCAATGTTATAACTCCATACACCTTTAGTTAATAAGATAATATTCATTAATTCCTTTGATATATATGTTCCATAAAGTACATTTTTATGGATATATTCTGGATTTATGTCGTATTCTCCATATTTTAATAATTCTTCATATATTATAGTTTTTTCAGCGTTAATATTTTCAATGGCTAGTTCATCTTCTAAAGTGTAATAGTCAACTGTTGTTTCGTTGATTTTTGGCTCTTCATTGTCTGTTTTTTTGTTTACATTTAATTCATAAACAGTAAATATTAATATTCCTATTATTGCAATTATAGCTATAATTAATATGATATATATATTTATTTTTTTACTTTTCATTATATTAAATTTTTCCTTTCTAACATATTTTGAAGTAATATGCCAATCTTCCTCATCTTGTTTTTAAACTTCTATATTTACTATCACCTCCATTATATCACTTACTGCTAATTAAATCTATTGGTTTCATTTTTGATATTTTTAATAAAGGTATAACAAATGAAATAATTGTGAGACACATTAATACTATAAATAAAACATAAATTGTATCAATTCTAAACATTACTGGTTTAATATGGATAAATAAATTTGAAGAGATAATATTATTAACAATTAATACTGAAAAATAGCTGACTACATTAGAAATCACAAATGCAAATAAACCAACTATGAATATTTCCAAATAAAATATTTTGTATATATCACCTGTTTTAGCGCCTAGTGCTCTTAATATTCCTATTTCTCTTTTATTATTACTGATACTATTTAGTGCAAAGTATAAGAATAAAATTATTGAAAATATTAATGCAAAAATTGAAAAATAAAATGCAATTTTTGAAATTTTATCTACAACTTTATTAACACTATCAATAGTTTCAGTAAATAATGTTTTAATTTTGTATTTATCTTCATTTTCAAATTTGTCTAAAATTGTTTCTATTTCATTTTTATTATATGCATCAAAATACATTGAAATTATTTCAACATTATCACGCATATATTCGTTAAAAACAGAATCTCTGGAAAAATAATTATAAATTTCTTCGTTAGAATAACCAACAATTATAAAATCGTTGTAAGTTTTAGTTGTATCATTTTGTGTTCTTAAATATAAATCATTGACTTCTACTGAAATAGTTTTACCAATTAAACCTTTTTCTTTTATAAAATTTTGAGTAAATTCTTCTATCAGTTTATTAGTATCTAAAGGTAGAATTTCTTCAGGGTATTCATAAACATATTCAGGATTTATTTCAAGCTGTTTTTCTATTTCTAAAATTTGCTGTTCTCTTTCCTTTACTTTTAAATCATATTCGTTTTTCTTTTCAGCTATATACTCTAATAATTTATTAGAATACTCATTATCATATAGTTCATCTAACATTCCAGTACCCAGTACTAGTTCATTATCTGCTAAACTATTTATTTTTTTTATTTCATTTCCATTATAGATAGTTATCTCTTTATATAATAAAGCCGTATTAGAAGTTGGATAAAATCTATTAGAATTAAAAACATAAGCAATTTTATAAAAGTCATTTGACATCACAAAATTTTCCTGTAAATTTAAACTTTCAAAAAAATTATCATTTACAATTACTTCTGATAGTTTTGATGTGTATTTTGTCTTAAATTCGTTAAATAATTCGCTAGGTTTTATTTGAATATCATCATACAAAGTATTTTTTAAACTTTCATATTTAGACATATCTTCATCAATAATACCTACTATGTTTAAATAACTACTTCCAAAAATTATCTTTACATTAGAAGCAATTAATTCATCATAACTTGTAGGAAAATATTCTTTTTGTATAATGTTTCCATTTTTGTCATTAGTAATTATTAGGATACCATTTTTTATAATATAATCTGCATAGACTTTATTGATTATTATTTCATGACTATTAATTGGCATTCTACCTAATAAATCCAATTCTTTTAATTGTTCTTCATTATAAGTAACAAACAATGTTGTTGAAGTGTCTAGCTGATAATAAGCATAATTATTGGTATCATCATTGTTTGGATTAAAACTATAAGCGTATGAAATTTCTAAATAATTATTATCTTCAACTACCTTATTGATTTCAACCATATCATAATTGATTTTAGATTTAACTTCATTGACTTCACTATTAGTAAATGTTATCACGGGAGATGCTGTTGTAAAATTTTGATCTTTAATAACTTTTGTTATTTCCATACGTGTTTCATTTTGATTAACCATTGTTTGCGCATGTGTTTTATTTATATCATATTTTATTAGTTGAAAAAAGAAAGCAAATGAAGATAATGATAAAGTTATAAGTATTGCTATAACGGCTAATTTTATTTTTTTCTTTTTTAAATTAGCAAATGCTAATGATAATGATTTAATAAAAGATAATTTAGATTTTACTAATAAAAATTTGCTATTGGATGTATAGATATCTTTAGATCTAGCAATAACGTTTGCTATATTACCATCTTTCATCTCAATTATTTTATCTGCATACTTATTAGCATATTCAGTATTATGAGTTACTACTATAACAAGTCTAGTTTTAGAAATAATTTTTAATAATTCAAATATTTGCTCACTGTTAGCACTATCTAGGTTACCAGTTGGTTCATCTGCCAAAATAATATGTGGATTTTTAATTAATGCTCTAGCAATTGCTACTCTTTGTCTTTGACCACCTGATAGTTCACTAATTTTTCTTTTTTCTAAACCACTCAATCCAACCAATGCTAATATATCTTTTATATCTTGGGAATATTTTTTTCTCTTTTGTAAATCTAATGCAAGAGCCACATTTTTACCAACATCATATTTGCTTATTAAATTATACTCTTGAAAAACAAATCCTACATAAGTATTTCTATAATAATCAATTTCTTTTTGTTTGAACTTATTGATACATTTACTATCAACAACAATTTCTCCTTTATCTGGTTTATCAAGTAAACCAATCAAGTTTAATAATGTAGTTTTTCCACTCCCACTCTCTCCAATAATAAATACTATGCCTTTGTCTGGAAACCTTAATGACACATTTTTTAAAGCTTCAACATTATTTTTTTTATTAATGTTATAAGTTTTATCAACACTTCTTAATTCAATCACAATTTTCCTCCAAAACTAAAATAAATATAGATTATGTTCAAGTCTTTCTATGATTCTAGATATATTGTACCATAAATTTTATATAAACTATAATAAATTTTATTAATTTTTAATATTTTGAATTTTATTGTTTTTCAGGTATATTTTTTTAAATAATTTGGGTAGTAAGAATTACTAAATAAGCAATATATTCTTTTGTTGCAAATTATATATATAAAAACTAATACTTGTAAATTTAAGTATTAGTTTTACTTTTTTATTTTCTAATTATAATTGAGTTAAAAAATCTTTCTTGAAATTCTGTAAGTGCTTTTATAGCGTCATCAGAATAATTAATATTTTTTGGAGCTACGACTAATTTATCGTCTTCGTCGTTAGTTCTATGAATAATAGCAATTACTTTTCCTTTAAATTCTTCAATGGGTTCATATACTCCTAATACGTATGCATCAAATTCTTCACCGTCTCCGCTTATTGTATTAGGAATATAACCATAATTTAACGTGTAAATAAATCCGTGCTTCGGATGATGTGAACCGAGCTTTCTATCAATTTTCACTAGTACGTCCTTGTTTAAATAGTCATTTGAATTTACTTTATCCATTTTTTCTCCTTAAATTTTATAAATTAATTCTTTTGTTATTCGTTAGTATTGAAATCTTCAAAAGTTCCATCTTCTTTTAATATTTTATTTACTGTTTCTTGTGCATTTTTTAGTTTATCGCTACAAAAATTTACAAGTGTTGTTGCTTCTTTATATTTATCTAAACTTTTGTCTAAATCAATTTCTCCACTTTCTAGTTCTCTTATTATATCTTCTAATTTTAATAATGCACTTTCAAATGTTTCGTTTTCCATCATTTCACTCCTTTTACTTCACTATTTATTATTCCGTCTTTTAAAATTATATCTAAGTTATCACTTATTTTTACATCATTTTTACTTTTTATAATTTTGTCATTTATTTTTACTATTGAATAACCTTTATCTAATATATTAGTTGGATTTAATAATTCTATTTTTGTTTGTGAATTTGTTAGTTCTTTATTTTTAAATTTAATTATGTTATTCATGGAATTATTTAAATTTTTTTCTAGTTGTTTTATTTTCTCTATATTATAATCAATTTTTTCACTAGGACTTAATCCTTTTATTTTTATTAGTAACTGATTTAATTTGTTTGTATTATCACTAATTTTATTATTAATTAGTCCATTTAATTTATCAATTAATATGTCAAGTTTTTGTTCTTTTGGCGAATACAAGCTCAGTATGTTTTTGAGTATAAAACTATTTGCAGTTGAACTTAATTTTTCATTTGCCCTTTTTAGTTTATTATTTAATACATTTGTAATTCTACCTTTATATTCGTTTAAATATCGCATTATTTCGTATTGATCTGGCACGGCCATTAATGCTGCTCCTGTTGGTGTTGGGGCTCTTAAGTCTGCAACAAAGTCACTTATCGTAAAGTCAATTTCATGACCTACAGCACTGATAATAGGTATCTTACTATTATATATACTTCTTGCTACTATCTCTTCATTAAATGCCCATAAGTCTTCGATTGATCCACCACCACGTCCTAGTATTATTAGGTCTACGTCTGTTTCGTTAGCTTTTTCTATCATTTTTACGATATTTTCTTTAGCTCCATCTCCCTGTACTAATGTTGGAAAAATTAATATCTCACATAATGGATATCTTTTGTTAATCGTACTTATAATGTCTTTTACTGCTGCTCCTGTTGGTGCCGTGATAACTCCTATTTTTTTAGGTATCCTTGGTAATTTTTGTTTATGTGTTTCATCGAAAAGGCCTTCATTGTTTAATCGTTTTTTTAGTTCTTCAAATAATTGGTATAAGTTTCCTACTCCATCATTAGTCATTTCATTTACATATATTTGATAGCTGCCACTTGCTTCATATACGTTTACTCTACCTTTTACTTGTACACTCATGCCATCGTTTAGTTCAAAAGTAACTTTTGGAGCATAATTAAACATTACACAATTAATTTTACTGTTTTCGTCTTTTAAACTAAAGTATAAATGCCCTCTTCCATGAATTTTTAGATTACTTATTTCTCCTTTTACTGTAACATTATTTAAAAATCCATCTACTGTAAAAAGATCTTTTATATATCTGTTGACGTCAGTTACACTTAGAATTTGTTCATTCATCTTTTACCTCTAAGTCATATATTTTGTCAAGTACACTGTTTAAAAGACCAGTTACTTTTTCATCACTATATTTTTTGCAAAGCTCTATTCCTTCATTAATGCATACTATATTAGGAGTATCACAATATAATAATTCATATACGCTCATTCTAAAGATTGCCTGGTCAATATTACCAAGTCTCTTTGTTGTCCAACCAATCATATATTTATCTATCAATTTATCTAATTCTTCTTCTTTTTCAAGTACTCCATTAACTATTGTATTAACAAATTCATTATCTATCTCAACATTTTCTTTTATAACATCATTTACGTTAAATTTAATGTTATCTTTTCTATAAATATATATTTGATACAGAATTGTCATTATTTTTTCTCTAAGTAATGTTCTATTAACTCTCATTATGTACCACCTATTCCATTATATATTTAAAACTATAAAACAGCAAGTATTTTAAAATATGTTTTAATGTATTTTTAGTAAAAAAATATGTGGTTTTTAAATATGTTTTTTTCTTATTTCTTCGTCATTTGTCCATTCTTTTGCAGCTAAATAATATGGGTTTCTATTTGGGTCATATCTATTTTCTTCTATATAACCAAAATTTTTTGAATAACTTTCGTCAATTATTAGCATTAGAGATGTATCTATAACTTTTGAGTTGATTGATATCCAGGTATGACTTCCATCTGGACAATTTTTAGTGCCAGACAATATTGGTAAGACCCCTCCACAGATATAACATTTGCTAAATGAGTAGCTAAGTTGTTTTGATGCTGAAGTACAACATCCTAAGTTTGCTCCATCAATAAATACATCTTCAAAACTATTTATGCCTCTTATATTTTGCGCTCTAATCATATTCCATAATTGATCATTAAAACCACTTAATTTGCCTTCTTCAATGCCTTTTTCAACTAAGTTTTTAAATTTTAAATTAGAATTTAGTAATGATTTTAGTATGTCATAGCATTTATAATCCTTTTTGTCTTCGTCTATTAATATTTTAATTGCATCCATAATTAAACCTCTTATTATTTAATTTTCTTTAATTTAATTAATTATATTTATTTTTAATGTAAATGTCAAAGTCAGATTTATATTTGAAATATTTTATGTATTTTTATTGTAAAATCATTTTAAATTAATTTTATAGTAATTATATTACATATAAGAATATTGAGAAAAAATGTAATATGCTTGCTGCTAATACAAAAAGATGAAACATTCCGTGCATATATTTATGTTTTTTTCCAATTCCATAGAAAATAGCTCCAATGGTATAAATGATTCCTCCACTTAATAATAACCACAATCCTCTTATATCTAACGCGTTACATAAGGGTTTGATTGCTGCAATAATAACCCATCCCATGAGTAAATACATAATCATTGATATAACTTTAAATTTTTTTATGTCAATGGCATTTAGTATTATTCCAATAATTGCTGCACCCCAAACAATTCCAAAAAATGTCCAGCCTAAAGCACCGTTTAAAGTGACTAACGTATATGGAGTGTATGTCCCTGCAATCAATAAATAAATACTGCAATGATCTATTATTCTTAATACTTTTTTTCCTTTGTTAACTTTTAAAGAATGATATATCGTAGACATTGTATATAATATTATTAATGTTGATCCATATATTGATGAAGCTACTACTGCCCATGGGTTTCCGTGAATCGCACTAAAAACTACGGTTAACACTAATGCTGCAACTGATAGTAAACTTCCTATTCCATGTGTAATTCCATTAATAATCTCTTCGCTTAAACTATATTTTGGTATTTCAATTTTATCTAATTTTCCCATTCTTTCCTCACATTTCTAATAAAAACATTTCTAAAGAATTATTTTCGCATATTTCTCCAGTTTTTTTACTTTTATCTATTTCATATAATTTTTCTAAATAATTTATCAATTCCTTTTTTTTGAATTTTGTCGATTCTTTTATTCCAAGTTGTATTCTATAAGGATGTTCTTTTAGTATTTCATTAATTTCATATTGATTTTTTCCGTCTTCTAAAAGAACTTTAATTGAAAGGAATAATCTAAATTGACTTTCAAGTAAACCAATTATTATAAACTCATCAGTTTTACTTTCTATTAGTTCCTTGTATATTCTAAATATCTCATTTTTGTTTTTATCTGATATTGCATTTGTTAATTTATAAATATTGTTTTCTAATGACTTTGGAACTACTGTAATAACATCATTTAATTTTATTTTTTTATCGTGTATTTTATACATTTTTAATTTTTCTAGTTCATTTAATATTGTATCTTTGTTATTTTCACATCTAACTAATAATTCGTTTAATGCGGCTGATTCTATATCATAGTTTTCTTTATTTAAATTTTCCATAATTATAGAAATTATATTTTTGTTATCTTTTTTATTGAATGCGAAAACTTCACAACATTTTTTTAACTCTTTTGTTATTTTTTTTCTTTCATCTAGTTTTTCTTCATTAAGACTAAAAATTATTATTGTTTTTTCATTTGGATTTTTAATATATCTAAGTAATTTATCTGTATTTATAGAATCTTTTTCTTTGCTAGTTAAAAATATACAATCACTAATAACTATACATTTTTTGTCATCAAACATGCTTAAATAACAGGCATCTTCTAATATTAAATCTATGTCAGTTTCTGTGTAATTATATTTAATAACGTTGTTTGTATTAATAGTTTCAATGATTTTATTTATTTTTTCTTTTATTTCTACTAAACTATTGCCATATACTAAATACATAAAACCACCTATTTTATTATTATTGTTCTAATATCTCCATTTAAAACTTCTAAATCGTTAAGTTTGTTTTTGTTTATGTCATATACATTGTTACTTGTAATATTTAATGCAACTAAAAGTTCTTTTAATGTCACATATTTTTTTGTTTTTACTAGATATACTACGCCTTTATTATTTATAGTTAAGTATATATATCTGCTTCTCGCTTTTATTTTAAAAATATTATTTAAGTTTACTATTTCTTCTACATTAAAACTTGAATGTTCGATTTTTAATTTTTTAACTAAATCTATATTTAAATATGTGCCTAGATAGTTTAAAAATTCATCTCTTACTGCTTTATCTTTTTTATTTACTACTAAATATATGTGTTTAATGTCATAACCATATGCAATTTTATCTAGTGTTTCTAATATATCATTTGCATATTCTTTTACTAATAAATAATCGCTTTCATCATAATTTTTTTCATATTTTATTTCTAGTACGATTGGATCCATTTTTGACTTTTCTAATTTATTTTCTTTCAATATATTTCTTATATCGTTTTTACCATAGTCAAAAAATGATTTGCTCTTAACAACTTCTCTTTTTAAATCTCTAAAATCATTTTCTATCGCTATAGCATTTATTGGCTTATTATTAAAATATACATTACTACTTCCTAATATTTTTCCTGATACTGAACTTGTAATCGTTTTTCCGTTATATGTTGAAATTTCTGTACTCACCAAAACATTTCCGTCAGCCGGAATTTTTACGCTTTCCTTACTTTCATAAGGTAAATAAACATATTTTGGTTGGTCATAATTAAAAATTTTTCTGTCTTTTTTCATATACCTATTATACAACAAGTTGTAATTTTTTTAAATAAATTATTTGTTTTTTAAGAAATTGTACAGTGTTAATGCAACTTTCTTTGGCACTATTTTTTCTATTTCTTCTAAACTTGCTTCTTTTAGTTTTTTTAATGATCCAAATTCTTTCATTAACTCTTTTTTTCTCACAGCCCCTAGCCCTTCAACTTCGTCTAATAAGCTGTTTAAATTGCTTTTGCTTCTAATTTCTCGATGATAATTTATTGTAAATCTGTGTACTTCATCACTTATTCTTGTTAAAAGGAAGAACACATTATCGTTTTTTTCAATATTAATTTCTTTTAATGTATCGCCATCTATTAAGGCACATATTTTATGATGTTTATCTTTTTTTAAACCACATACTTTTATTTTTAAATTTAAATCGTCTAATACACTTTTAGCTGCATTTATTTGATTAATTGCTCCATCTACTAGTATTAAGTCAGGTTTTCTTAAATTATTCATTAGCACTTTAAAATATCTTCTATATATTACTTCTTTCATGCTTCCTACATCGTCATTACCTTCAAAACTGATTTTAAATTTTCTATAATCTTTTTTTGAGGGTATTCCATCTATAAATGTTACCATTGCTGAAACTGTAAATGTTCCAAATAAGTTTGAGTTATCAAATGCTTCTATTACATGTAAGTCTTTAATTCCAAGAATTTTTCCTAAATTTGTATTGGCATCATAGTTTCTTTCTTCATTTCTATATATTAATTCAATTGATGTTTCAAAGTTTATTTTTGCATTTTCATATGCCATGTCAAATATTCGTTTTTTTGTTCCTTTTTGTACATTTATTATTTTAGTTTCTAGTATTTTCCCTAACATTTCTGTATTAACTACATCTGGAACTATGACTTCTTTAGGTGCAATGTTTTTCTTTGAATAAAAGTCTACTATATAGTATTCAAGTGTTTCTTTTTCATCGCTTATTATTGGAAGTATTTTGTTATTTCCGCCTACTAATTTACCGTTTCTTAAAAAGAATGATTCGATACTTATGTATCCTTTATCTGTGTAATAGTTAAATATGTCTCTATTTATTCCGTCATTTAATTCAACTTTTTGCTTTTCAAATACTACTTTTATGTAGTCTAGTTCTTTTTTTAATTCAAGTGCTTGCTCATAATTCATGTTTTCTGAGTGTTTGTTAATTTTATCATATAATTTGTTTATTAATATTTCGTCATTGCCATTTAATATTTGTTTTATTTCGTTTAACATTTCAGTTATATCTAAATCTTTATGTATGCAGTATCCTAAACATTCTTCAATGTGATAATATAAACATTCTTTTTTGGGCATTTTATCACATTTTTTTAGTGGATATAGTCTATTTATTAGGTTAACTAATCTTCTTGCTGCATATACGTTTGGATAAGGGCCATATAAATCGCTTTTCTTTTTATTTATATTTATTTCTCTTTTTACTATTAATCTTGGATATTTTTCGTTTGTTAGTTCAATGTATGGGTAACTTTTATCATCTTTTAAAAGTATGTTATATTTTGGGTCGTATTTTTTTATTAAATTTATTTCTAATATAAATGCTTCTAATTCGCTACCTGTAACTATGTATTCAAAATCTACGATTTCACTAACTAATTTTTTTGTTTTGCCAGTGACTCTACCAGTAAAATAACTTTTTACACGATTGAATAGGTTTTTTGCTTTTCCAACATATATAACTACTCCATCACTATTTTTCATTAAATAACAGCCACTTTTTTTAGGTAATAATTTTAATTTTTCTTTTATCATAAAAATCACTATATAAATTATACATTATTTATTGTTAATTTTAAATATCTGTGATAATTTTAAACTATGAGTTTTATTGTTTTTGTTGTAAAATAATGTTATGAAAAAGTTAAATGAAAGTTATGTAGAAGAAAAGAAAAGTAAATTTTATGGATATTTATATTTTATTGAATCGTTAGATGAAATAAATAGTATTTTAGATATGCTAAGAGTTGAGCATAAAAAATGTAAACATATAGTTTATGCTTACAAAATTGGTAATTATGTTAAAAAATATGAAGATAAAGAGCCTAGTAATTCTGCAGGTAAACCTATTCTTGATGTTATTGAACAGAAAAAACTTGATAATGTACTCATTATTGTAGTTAGATATTTTGGTGGTACTTTACTTGGCAGAGGATTACTTACTAGGACTTATAGAAAATGCACTTCATTATTGGTAGAACAAAAATAGTTGTATTTCATATATTATATTAGAGAACTGAATTATTTAAGGGATTTAAGTATTTCACTACTAGTAGTAAAAAGTTCTCTTTTTTTATGTAAATAGAATTTTAAATATTTTTATAGTCTCTCCTATTCCATCTACCATTAATTTTTCAATGAATGTGCCTGTTTTAATTCCTAAATTTGACATTCCATTTGAATAGTCTGTATACGTGAATTCTAAATAATCTTCTATTTCAATGTTTTTTCCTTCGCTTACATCTTTTTCAAATTGTTCCATTGCTTCCTTAGTTATTTGCATTTTATTATAATTTGTATAGTCATAATATCCATTTAGTTGTGCAAAATAAAGAACAAGAAATACTATAAATGATATACCCATGAGTATTCCAAAATAGTTTTTCTTCTTTTTTTTATCCATTATTTTGTTCCTTTATGTAGTCAACTATTATTTCGCTTATTGCATTTATTGTATTATATACTTGTTCTATTTCGTTATCTACTCCACCTATTTCGATTAACATTGCGTTTTCACTCATATCTTGATTGTATATTCCGTTTACGTTGCTACCACTTTTTTTGCTGATTCCCCTACTGATACCAGGGTATTTTTCTTTTATTTTTTCATTTAATGTTGTCGCTAAATTTAAATTACTTTCATAACCTTCATGTTCCATTCCAACAACAAAAAGTATTCTTGCATAACTTTTTCCGTCTTGTTCATATAGTGTTTTATCAATTGTTGCACTATCTCTATGTATATCTATAAGATATTTAATTGAACTGTATTTATTTAATGCTTGTTCTATATAATATTTGCTTGCAACATAGCTTTTATTGTATTTTAAGCCGTTACTAGTTAAATAATCTTTTATGTTAGCTGTTTCTACAATGGCTGGGATACCATTATTATTCATATATTCTTTCATAACATATGAAGCTATCATAACATTTGGCTTTACACTATAATCCAAAGGATTACTTGAAGAATATTCTTCTGTTTGATGAGAGTTATAAATATAAACAATCGGCTCTTCTACGTTTATTGGATTTGGGTCTTCTATGTAGTTTGTTTTTTCATTTTCATAATCAAAGTCATCATCTTCTATATTTGAAAACACACTGAGATTATCTTTATTTACTATTTTGTTTAATGAACTATAAATCATTTCTTTTGGTTCGCTCAATTTAGCACTTAAACTTGAGACAATTATATTCTCATTTTCTAACATATCATCTAATAACATACTTATCAAAAATTCTTTATTATCTCCATCTCGCCCTAAACATAATTTTATAGTTGCATTAAACGATAGTAAAAATATAAATATGTAAAACAATATTTTAACGTTAAAACTTTTCTTTTTACTTTTAAACTTTTTCATAACACTCTCCTTTATTAGAATTATAATAAGAAGAGAATGAAAAATTACTCGTTTTATGTCATAAAATTCTATTTATTACAATACTTAACATTGTTGCTATATTTTCTATTTCTATATCTATGTCTTTACTTGTAACTATTAATTCTTCTTTTGGTTTTTCTTTTAAAAATTTGTTCATGTTTATTATGGTAGGTACTCCTATTGCTATTACTGGTATTTTCATGGTTTTTTCACTTATCTCATATGACGTTTTTAATAATGCACTTCCTGGTTTTATTCCACCAGTAGATATTTGAATAGTTTTATTTAATCTTTCTATACTTTTCGCAGATAATGAATCTATAATAATTATTAAATTTACTTCAAGTTTTTTTGATAGCATTTTTATAAATTCAAATGTATTTATATTGCTTAAGCCTTCTACTTCTTTGTATATTTTATATATGTTATTGTCTATATCTATTTTTTCTATAACTAAGTATCCTAATGAATCGCTTGTAATGTTTTTATTTCCTAACCCTACAATTAGTATTTTACTATTTTTTTTAATATTTAAATATTTAATAGTGTTTTTTAAATTTACTTCTAATTCTTTTAATATTGTTTCAACATTACTTTCTATTTTTTCAAAATATATTGTAATATATTTTCCTTTATTTTTTCCTATTTTTTCTGCTGTTTTTTTATCAAGTTCTATTTCTGAAATACTTATATTTTTGTTTTTTCGTATTTTGTTTTCAATTTCACTTGCATTAATAAATTTTTCTGCTGTTTCAATTATAATATCATCTTTTTCCATAGTCACTCCTTAATATTATTTTCTATTTTTTATTTGCTTTTTATACAGTTTTTTGGTAGAATTATCTTGTGCTTAAGGGAGGAAGATATAAATGGCAAATATTAAAGGTGTTAAAAAAAGAATTTTAACAAGTAAGAAAAAAAGTGTTTTAAATAATGATTTTAAATCAAGTATGAAAACTGCTATTAAAAAAGTAGAAAAAAGTGTTCAAGAAAATAATTTAGAAGAAGCTGTAAAAAATTTACAAACTGCTACTAAAAGAATTGATAAGGCACAAAAAACTGGAATAATTAAGAAAAACACAGCTAGTAGACAAAAATCTAGATTAGCAAAAAAAGTTAATGAAATAAGCGGTAAATAACCGTTTTTTTATTTTGGTTGATAATTATATAAATATATAATAAAATAGTTTATAGGTGAAAAAATGAATAAAATAATTAACCTTGTTTTTACAATTATATTATTAAGTTTGATTCTTTTAGTTTATTTAAAAATAGATGAAATTACTGATTTTTTTACTGGTTTTATGTTTGATGAAAAAACTGTTGAAATTAAAGAAAAAAATGAGTATGCGAGAGATTTTGATTATGTTAAATTTCAAAATGATGACGAATTTATTCCAGTTGATAAAGAAAGTATTTTAAATATTTTTTATAATATTTTTAATGATGGATATGATGAATTTACTTTTTATTGTCCAAGTGAGTATGAGGACTGCATAGATGACGTTAAAACAATTGCTAATGATAATGTACTACTTAGTAAGGTTAATGATTATGTTCATCCTTACAATTCTTTTAAAAATTTAAATACTAAGGTTTCTAGTGATGGAACTGTAATTGTCAGCGTTTCAAAAAATTATACTACTAACGAAATAGATGAATTAAATAAGAGAGTTTCTGATATATTATATGAACTAAATATTGATGATTTATCTGATAATGTCGAAAAAATAAGGAGTATTCATAATTATATTATTAAAAATGTTCAATATGATGAAGAAATGGCTAATAATAATACTAGTAGTTATAGATCTAATACTGCTTATGGTGCTTTAGTTCAAGGTTATGCTATTTGTACTGGTTATTCTGATGCTATGGCTTTATTCTTAGATGAATTAGAGATTCCTAATATTAAAATATCTAGTGATGAACATGTTTGGAATTTGGTTTATTTAAATGGTAGTTGGGTTCATTTGGATTTGACTTGGAATGATACCAATAATCCTAAATATCAAATGTCTTACTTTTTAATTGATACTGA
>CALVOP010000006.1 GCA_944350345.1 uncultured Bacilli bacterium
AAAGTTTAATATTTATATAAAATAAAAACTTACGAACTTTTTACAGTCCGTAAGTTGTATTCAAATGGAGCAGGTGAGGAGAATCGAACTCCCGTTAGCAGCTTGGAAGGCTGAAGTTCTGCCATTAAACTACACCTGCATACAGGCACATTTACAATTTTACATTATTTTGGTAAATTGTCAAGCAAAATATGCTCTTTTATATTTCTATTATAATGAAACATATATTGAATACATAAACCAATGTTTTCACTAAACTTGTTTTCTAAAAACTCTTTTATTTGAATTGAATTACCATCAAAACCATAAAAATTCTTAACAAACTTTATTACCCAAGTATCTATAGGAAATGTATCAAATCTCGCAAATCCAAAAAGCAAAATACAAGATGCCACCTTCATTCCTACTCCTTTTATTTGCGTTAAATAATTTAAAGCATCAAAAGTAGACATATTATTAGTTACGATAACAAAATCTTTATTACGCTCTAAAAATTCTATAGCACTTAAAATATACTTATCTCTAAAACCTATTTTTAACACTTGCAAATCTTCTAATTTTAGATTAATAATTCTATCATAAGTTGGAAACAAATAATATTCTTTATCTCTAAAGTTAACCACATTCCCATATAGTTTGCAAAATAACTCAATAGATCCCATAATCCTTTTAACATTATTATTTTGACTAATAATATAACTAAAAAGCATTTCTAAAGGATCTTGTCTTAAAATTCTATAAGAACTGCACTTATCCAATACATCAGAAAAATCAAGATTATTCATTTTTAAATTATTAATAATCTCACTATAATTTCTATTCAAATCAAAATAATTTATTACCACGTTTTCCAAATCATCATAATTATTTGAATTTACAAATAAATAACTACCCCTTTGAAAAACATTAATTACCCTATCGGAAAGAATTACGTCAAAACTACCATCTTCTAGTTCACAAATTCTAAAACATTGCCCACTCAACAACGTTTCAGATAAGTTCATATCACCACAAAATACTTTAATCATAGTCCCAATCTTCCATAATAATTAATATATTTACCATTTTTAGAAGTTAAAATCAAAGAAGACATAGTAAACTTCTGATAGACATCACTATTAACTTTATCAACATAATTATCTGGAATATCTTCAACAAAAGGAGTGAAAGTTTCAGAAATAGCATCATATTTACCCTTATTTGTAATCCAACTTCTATCAGAATAAATAACTAAGCCATCACCTTCAGCAAAAACATCCCTTCCCATTAAAAGACGAGAATCATACGGAATTCCAAACAAATTATAAACTGTAGGAAGAACATCAATACTACTAACATACTTATCAACATAAACTGGTTCCTCCATTGCAGAATTATAAATAATCAAAGTAGTTTTATACAAATCAAACTTATCATCCCTATTAAAAGTACTAACCTCATTAATTTCACTTTCTTTTAATCCATAAGGATAATGATCAGGTGATATAACAATTACCGTATCATCTAACTTACCAGCTTCTTCCAAATAGCCCAAAAGTTTTTCCATAGCGCGATCAAATTCAATATTTGCAGCAATATAAGCCTTTACATTACTACTATAAGGCAAATCAGCGACTAAAGCTCTATTCTTATAACTCATAGAATTTCCCGTAAAAGTATAATTTAAGTGACCACTTACAGTCATATAATAAGTCAAAAATTTCTCTTCATTAATAAAACTTGAGTAAGTAACATCAACCATTTCAATATCACTTTCTGGCCAAATTTTACAATTCATCAACTTTTCCAAACCATTTCCACAACCAACATAATTAAAACCTAAATTCGGATGCGACAAATTCCTATCATAATAAGCATAAGAATGATCATGCCAAGCATTAGCCACATATCCTTGATTTTTAAACATATTTCCTAAAGCAAAAGGCATATCAATAAAACTACTTCTATACATACTCCAAACACCTTCTTTAGGTATTAAAGAATTCATAAACATATATTCCCCATCAGATGTAGACACAGTAAAAAGTGGCTGATAATAATTATTAAAGACAAAGCCATTAGTGCTCATTTTATATAAAGTAGGAGTTAGTTCCTTGCTAATAGCAATAGTATCAAGACCCTCCGCAGTTATATAAATCAAATTCTTATCTTTAAACATACCAGTATAATCATTTTGTTCCGTAGGTTGAACACTAGAAAAATACTCATGCATAGATTTTACAGTTTCATCAGTTTCATTAATTAACAAAGAAGCAAAATCTATATCGAGCATATTATATTTAACTTCCTCTTCAATAACCACTTCTTCCTTATCTGAATCATCAATCCACAACTTTTCCTCAAATCCAAAAATAAACCTTTTCAAATCAAGACGTTCCATTGTTAATAACCCCATTTTATTAACAGTTAAAATAGGCGCATGTGTTTCACTATAAAGTCTTTTATAAGAATACATACCTTTATCATTAAAATAAATAATCATACCAGTTGCAACAAATAACAAAACCATTAAAAATAAGTTAAATATCAACCAGAATTTATTAAATCTTTTAAAACCAAAAATCTTATGTCCAAAAATAGCATATAACAAAGTTGGTATAAACATTAAAACAAGAGGAATCCAATTTCTCACCATCATATCCAAAATTGCACTAAAAAAGCCTAAAACTTGCCCAGTGCCAGTAGTTAAAGAAAATATAGAAAAAATAGAATCATAGAAAGCATAATAAACCAACTGAGCCATAAATAAAATAGTTATAAAAAAACTTAATATAATGCTCAAAACATGATTTACCTTTTCAGAATAAATATTTGAAACAAAGTATAAAAGCATAGCAATTGGAATACTAAAAAATACTATCACCAAAGTATCCAATGAAAACAAATTATTAAAAACAAAAAATTTATAAACCAGTTCCAAATATATAATTAAAAATAAAAACCAAAACAAACTTTTTAACTTTTTCATAATGCACTTCCTAATTTATATTATATCACGATTAAACAATTTAAAAACAAAAAATAACGCTTAATTAAAGAATAAAGTGTTACTTTTTTTTATAAAAACAATGTAATACAAATATAATTTCTAATTAAATTAGATAATTTTATACTAAAATATTACCATTAGCATCTGCCTTTTTGCACAATGCTATAATAAATTCAATGAAAGCTATAAATCCAGGAATAAACGTCCAGCAAAATAAAATATATAAAATCCCTGTACCAATTTTACCAGCATAAAATTTATGAATACCGATACCACCTAAAAAGAATGCCAACAAGCAATAAACAACTTTATTTACCGCTTTAGTATTATTAACTACATAGTATGGCTGAGCATTTCCCTGATTATTACTAACATTAATATTTATACCAGAACTCATATCCTTTTCTTTTTTATCCTCTTTTTTAGTAACAATTAAATTATTTTCAGTTTCATAAATTTCAACTTCATCACCCACACTAGGCGTAAAATTAATATCATCTTTGCGTACTTCTTTTATTCCGCCTTCATTAGTACCAATAGATACTATCTCATCACTAATTTTAATAATTTTTGACACAAAAATAACTCCTTTCAAAATCATTATATCACAAAATTTTCACAAATAAAGAAAACATTACAAATTTTACACAATTACATTATTCCACAGTAACGCTCTTAGCCAAATTCTTCGGTTTATCAACATCACAACCTTTCAATTTAGCAACCTCATAAGCAATAAACTGAAAAGGAATAATATTTAGTAAAGGCTGATAAAACTCTGAAATTCTAGGAACTCTAATTATTTCATCAATTTTCAAATTATCAGTGTCAACATTTTCTGATGCCAAAAGATATAAACTAGCACCCCTACTTTGAGCCTCAATAGCATTTGACAAAGATTTTTCCTTAATTTCATCATTAGTTATTATAGAAATCACCGGAGTATCATTATCAATTAAAGCTATTGGTCCATGTTTTAATTCACCAGCTTGATAAACATCACTATGAATATAACTTATTTCCTTAAGTTTTAAACTAGCTTCAAGACCAACAATATAATCAATACCCCTACCAATAAAATATATATGCTCTTTAAACCAAAGTTTACTAGCAATCGTAGAATAATCGATTTCAAATAAAGGAATCAAATAACTCTTCAAATTTTCAAACGTTTCAATTAATAATTTCTTTTCTTCCTTAGATATTGTTCCTTTAATATATCCTAACTTTTGGGCAATCAAACTTAATTCCAAAACTTGTGAAAAATAACCCTTTGTAGTTGCAACAGCGATTTCTGGTCCAGCTAGCATAGGCATAACCAATTTAGCTTCCTTTGCAATAGTTGAAGAAGGAACATTAACAATAGCTAAAGTATCTACATTTAAACTATTAGCCATTCTTAAACAAGCTAAAGTATCAGCAGTTTCACCACTTTGACTAACGACAATAACTAAAGACTTATCCCCATAAAAATGCTTTTTATATCGGTACTCACTTGCAACATCAACATTAACACGAACACTTCTATCACAAACATAAGTATCAATTAAATATTTTCCAACAGTCGCAGCATAAAAAGCACTACCGCAAGCTACTATATCAATATCATTATAACTTGAAATATCTGGAATATCATCAGAATAATTCCCATCTTCAATAAACTTATTATAAAGCTTAACACACAAATCCTTTTCTTCATTCATTTCCTTCAACATAAAGTGTTCATAGCCGCCCTTTTGAGCATCTTCTATAGACCACAAAGCAGTTTTTATTTTTTTATCCACCAAGCCATTTTCACTATAAACTAAAACTTCACTTTTAGTAATTTTAACTACTTCGCCCTCTTCAATATCCACATACTTTTTAGTATAAGGAAGGATAACAGAAATATCAGACGCAACAAAATTTTCGTTTTCCCCAATACCAACTATCAAAGGACTATCTTTTCTCATTGCATATAAAGTATTTGCTTCATCATCAAACATAATAACCAAAGCATAACTTCCCTTCATTTTCATCTGAGCATAAACTAAAGCATCACACTTATTGCCCTTATAACTATCAATTAATGCAGCTATTATTTCAGAATCAGTATCAGTAAGAAAAGAGTAACCAACCAATTCCAATTCTCTCTTTAATTCCCTATAATTTTCAATTATACCATTATGAACTAAAACGACATTATTCACAGAATGAGGGTGGCAATTAACTTCATTTACCTCTCCATGAGTGGCCCATCTAGTGTGACCAATACCAATAGTAGATTTATCATTAAAACCTTGTAATTTTTCTTCAAGATTAGCTATCTTTCCAACACTTTTAATCACTTTAATATTTTTGTCACATCGAACTGCAACCCCAGCAGAATCATACCCCCTATACTCTAAACTTTTTAAACCTTGCATTAAAACATCAGTAACATTTCTATTACCAACATAACCTACAATTCCACACATTTAATTTTTCCTCCACGTAAAATAATATAAGCACAATACACCTTTTGTAATAATAAAAGATTTTATTTTTTGTAGTGTATTTAACGATTACCTAACCGCAGTAGTACCCGCCGAAAATTTCGATTACCTACTGACCTCGTCAACTATAAAAAGTTCTGGCGCTCATCAAATATTTACTCTCTACCCTCCTTATAAATACTTAACTAATATAATTATATCATAATTAGAAATATATTATACTTTACATGTAAACAAAAAAGACAAATTAATGTATATTTACATTTTTAATTTGCCTTTAAATCCTTTACCACCTTTTAAACCATTTATATTTTCTAAAATATTACTTTCAAAAGAATAAATTTTTTTCTTCTTTTTCTTATAATTTTTAATAGCTAAAGTAAGTAAATCATCTAACAAAGTCTTATAATCTTTTCCACTTTCCTTCCACAAATAAAATGACAAAGATCCAGGAATTATATTTGGTTCATTTACATAGACTTTACCATTTTTATTGTCAACCAAATAATCAATTCTAACCACACCAGACAAATCCAATAATCTAAAAACCTTTAACGACAATTCATTTATTTTACTAGTTAGATTATCACTTATACGTGCAGGAATAACCCTATTCGTACTAGCCATGCCCTTACTTTTTGTACCCTTTTTACCTCCAATATATTTATCCTTATAACTTAAAAACTCATCTACTCCCATAACTTCTTCTAACTCACTTACTTCAGCATATTCATTGTTTCCAAGTACACTTGCATTCACTTCAATTAAATCACTAATCACTTTTTCAACAACTATTTTTTCATCATATTTTACTGCCTCGACAATCGATTGCTTTAACTCATCAACATTATGCGCAACAGAAATACCAACACTACTACCCAATCTAGCAGGCTTAACAATAACTGGAAAATTTAATTTTGAAATATTATTAATTATTTTTTCTTCATCATTAACATACTCATAATCATAAAACCAAACATAATCAACTATTGGCAATCCTTCACTTTTCATTAACTGTTTCATCACGACTTTATCTTGTCCTATAGCAGAACCCAAAATTCCACTACCAACGTAAGGAATCCCTATACTTTCCAAATATCCAACAATTGACCCATCTTCAACATTAGCACCATGGACTATTGGAAAAGCAATATCAATTTTATCTTCAACACGCTTAAAAAGTCCCTTTTCCCTTAATAGCCAAAACTCATCTTTAAATTTACACAACGTAATAGGAATAATATTTTTAAATAAAAAATCACTATTCTTATAATTATCAATATTTAAAAGTTCCATACCAGTATACCAATTCCTATTCTTATCAATATAAATAGGAACAACCTCATACTTATCCTCATTAATATTTTTTATTGCCTGCAAAGCACTTATAATACTCACTTCATGTTCAACAGTTTCACCACCAAAAATAACACCAACTTTTATTTTCATAACTAACTCCTTTCACTAAATAAATCAGGTAAATCATTTTCCAAAAGCACATAAGTACTATTTTCTCTTAACTTTTTTATTAGCACAAATGCATCTTTAACATCATTTAAAACGAAAACATGTTGCATATTAAACCCAGACTCTTTAAGACCATCATAAATATATTGTGTCGCCTTTTTTCCAATTAATATAACCTCATCTGTTTTTCCTATCATATACTGTCCAAATTCTTTATTTAATCTATTTTGTTCAGAGCCTAATTCAATCATCCCAGGAGTAACAACAATTCTTTTACCATTCATCATAGACAAAACGTCAAGTGCCATTTTAGACCCAACTGGATTAGAATTATAAGCATCGTCAATAATATAAATACCATTCACAGATTTAAGTTCCAATCTATGTTCAACCGGTTCAACTTTTTTAACTGCATATATTAATTGATCAATACTTATGCCCAGTTCCTTTCCAAGTGTAATGCCAGAAAGAATATTATAAACATTTGCTTTTCCTAATAACTTAGTTTGAAACTTATACTTATTACTATCACCCTTAAAAACGCAAGTAAAAGTTGTTCCCTTATTAGTTAAATGAATATCTTCAGCATAAACATCAACATTTTTATTATCAATACCAATCCACAATATTTTAACATTATTTTTCAAATTATAATTTAACTGTAACTCATCATCACCATTTAAAATAGCAACACCATCAGAAGGCAAACTCTCAATAAGTTCAAATTTCGTTTTTTGAATATTTTCTTGAGACAAAAATGTTTCCAAATGAGCAGTACCTATTTTAGTCAAAACACCATACGTAGGATGAACTAAATCACACAATTCTTTAATTTCACCAACCCTACATGCACCCATTTCGGCAATAAAATAATCATTAAATTTATCCAAATAATTATTAATTGTAAGCATCAATCCATTAGGCGTATTATAATTTTTAGGCGTTGGAAACGAGTTAAATTTGACATTCAAAATATCATTTATAATATTTTTACTACTTGTCTTACCATAACTACCAGTTATACCAATTACTTTCATATTTTTCATATTATCAAGTTTATTAACCGCTTTATTTCTATAATATAAAAACACACACTTTTCAATAGGCTTATTAATCAAATTTACGAGCATAATTATCACGTATAATAAATAAACAAAAAAACCTAACAACAAATAATAAATATTAATAAAGTAAAAATCAAAAACTAAAAATATAACAAGCAACAAAACAAATAATAACAAGTATAAAGTAAAAAACATTCTTTTAACCCTTGAAGTAAAAACTAACGGCTTTTTACTTTCCTTATTAAAACCCAATTTATAACCAAAATATAATATCAAATATATAGCCAAAAATATTATTGTTGATAACTTATAATTTATAAACATAAACAAAGTAAAAAACAAAAATATCAAATCCCATGTCAAAAAAGTACTAAAAAAATTATTTTTAAGCCAATTAGAATAAGAATCAAAGTGATACCTATTTTGTTGATACATATGCATAACACGTTTACTTTTTATATTAAAATACATCAAATATGGAATCAAAGAAACAACAAAATACCAAATCATTTATTACCTCCAAAAAAAGACTTTAAAATTTTCACACACTCATCTAAATGCTCTAAATAAGCATAATGACTAGCCCCTTCAAATTTAATTACAGCTGAATCTTTAATTAGTTTTTCTAGTTCATAAGCTTTTTCTATACTAACAGCAGAATCATTAGTTCCCCAAATAATTAATGTAGGACAATTTATTAATTTAACATCTTTACATATATCAGTATTAACAGTATTAACCAAAACTTTTCGCATCATATCACTTGCATTTTTATAATCAGTAGATCCAATATACTTTTTCATAGCATTTCCAACTTGCTTTAAACCTGGAACTTTCATCATAAACTTCAAAGTTTTAGTTTTTAACGAAAGCTCTTCAATTTCTTTTTTAAAAGGACTCGCCAACACAACTAATTTATTTACTTTATACTTACTCGCATAGACAAGAGAAACTTTACCGCCAAAAGAATGTCCAATTAAAGAAATATTTTTCAATTTCAAATGCTTTACCAATTCATTTAAAGCGTCAGCGTAATCATAAACACTCCATGAATAAGTTGGCTCACTACTTAATCCAAAACCAGGTAAATCAACAATTAGGACATTATAATCATTCTTAAAATTATCAGCGAGACACTTCATCATCTCAATATTTTGTCCCCATCCATGTAAAAAAATAAGTACATCACCATTAGAATTTCCATATAAAACATAATTAATATTCACATCATTAACTTTAAAAGTCATCAAACCACCCAATATATTTTATTTAATATCATAACCTAATTATAACATATTTTTTTTTAAAATTGACAGTTTAAATACAATTTGATAATATAATAACTCAAATAAGGGGGCATTTATGAGAGAAATTATTCTTACAAATGAATTAAAAGAAAGAATACTAACGCCGGATAACTTTTTAGGAAAAGGCAATGAAGGAAGAGTATTTAAATACTCAGATAGTGAAACTATAAAAATATATTATGGTATTTTTAGTGATTACATTTTTCATTCAGACAGAAAACCAAATGACATTGAATTAGATGCAAGCGAAACATATCATAATCGTATTTTAGATTTAGAATTAAGACAAAATCTAATTGGAAGAACAAGTTTACCTAAAGGAAGGGTTACATTAAATGGATTAACGATTGGATGTATATTAAAATACCATGATGATCATTTTCCACTAGTAATGCATTATTTTGAAGATGATGAAACTGTTTTAAAGACCTTTAGAGAAGTATGTAAATCAGTAAATGAATTGACTACATACTGTATTTATCCGACCGATGTACATGAACAAAATATACTTATCGAAAAAAAGACAAATATGCCAGAATTAATAGACGTCGATGGTGAATACATACACATAACTGACTTACCAAATCAAAGTGATGAAGACGAAACTTATTACAAAACAATGTTACTAATTATTAACTACATTAGACTTAAAAAAAGCAACAATCCTGCAATGAGCGATGAAGAGGTTTTTGAAAGCATAAATATCTCTCCAGAGTTTATACAACTACTACTACGATTTAATCCAAGTTATGAAGAAATCATGGAATTAATAAATTATCTATCAAAGGACAAAATTCTAGAAAAAGCACCAACATATAGATTAACAAAAAGACCATTTTAATATTCACAAAGTAACATTAAATGATATAATATTAAATATAGGAGGAAAAGATGTTAAAGATATATAATACACTTACAAGAAACAAAGATGAATTTAAAAGTATCAATGAAAAGAAAGTTGGATTATATGTCTGTGGTCCAACCGTATACGGCTATCCACATTTAGGTCATGCAAAAAGTTATATAACATTTGACGTTATACATAGATATTTAAAATATTTAGGTTATGATGTAAAATACGTTCAAAATATAACTGACGTAGGACATTTAGTTGGAGATGTAGATGAAGGCGAAGACAAAATTGAAAAACAAGCAAAGATCGAGCAAACAGATCCAGTTGCCATAGCATATAATTATGAGAATATATATTTTGATTGTATGGACAAATTAAATATAGAAAGGCCAACAATCAGTTGCCGTGCGACAGGACACATAATTGAGATAATTGAAGCCGTAAAAACTTTAATAGAAAAAGGATATGCATACGTAACTGACGAAGGAAACGTTTACTATCGAGTAAAAAAATTTAAAGGTTACGGAAAACTATCAGGAAGAAACATAGAAGAAAATTTAAGTGGCGAGCGAATTGAAGTTAAAAATGACAAAGAAAGTCCAGAAGACTTTGCTTTATGGAAACATGCAGAAAAAGGACACATAATGAAATGGCCAAGTCCATGGGGAGAGGGATATCCTGGATGGCATATTGAATGTTCAATAATGTCAAAAAAATATCTAGGAGAAACATTTGATATACATGGTGGTGGAATGGACAATATTTTCCCACATCACGAATGTGAAATTGCGCAATCAGAAGCATTAAATGACAAACCATTTGTTAACTACTTTATACATAACAATTTAGTAACAGTTAATGGTCAAAAAATGGGAAAATCACTAGGAAATTTCATTACATTACCAGATTTATTCAAAGAATATGAACCTAAAATAATAAGATTTTATGTGTTATTAACACAATATAGAAGACCAACAGATTTTGAAAAAGAAAAAATTGAAGAATCCATTAAAAATTATGAAAAAATAGAAAAAACATATTTTAAAATAAAAAAAGAAACAAAAAATTTAGAATCAATTGAAAAAGATGAAGAAATAGAAAACATAAAAATAGATTTTTTAAATGCAATGGATGATGATTTCAATACATCCCTAGCAATAAGTCACATATATGAACTAATTAAAATAGCTAACTCAGAACTAAACAAAAATGACAAAGACTTAAACAAATTAAAAAATATTGAAAATGTTTTAGATGAATGTGCAGTAAACATTTTAGGCTTAAAATTTGAAGAAAAAGAAGAAAACAAAACAGACGAAAAATTACTAGAATACATTTTAAATTTGAGAAGTCAATTAAGACAAAACAAAAATTTTGAACTTAGCGATCAAATAAGAGATGATTTAACAAAACTAGGATATGAAGTAAATGATAAAAAATCGAACTAAAAAGTCCGATTTTTTTTAAAAATTAAACATTAACCATTCTGGCTTAAATAACATTAACAAGCCAATAATAATCATAATAACTCCACCAATTAAATGTGAATATTTAGTATATTTATTAGAAATACCTTTTATTTGTAAAGTCTTCATAGCTACAAAAAATATAACAATATCATCTAGCATAAAGAATAAAATATAAATTAAAATATAAATAGAATACTCTAAAACACTTAAATTATTTAAAGCAAGTACTTGTGTAAAAATAACAGGTAAACCTAAAGAACAAAGTAATTCTAGCACATTAACTGAAACTGCTAATAAAATAATTCCAATTAAAGAAAACACAAAATATTTCTGAGCCAAAATAACTTTAATTTTTTCCATTATTTTTTTTCTGCTCTTATCATTAGTAACAGTACAACCAACATCAGAATTTTTATTTTTAAAGAAATTATAAATATTATAAACACCAAAAATAGTTGCAAAAGCAGCAATCATAATTCTTATAGCATCAACACTAGAAACAAACACGGCCAAATTGAGCCAAGAAACCATAAATAGCAAATAAACTAGTCCACTTGTTATCAAAAAAGTTAAACCAAGTATCCACATTTTTTTCCTATCGTTCATACCAAACAACATAGAAATCAAGAAAATTAAAATCCACAACGCACAAGGATTAAAGCCATCAACAAATCCCATCACAACAGCTAACAAAGGCAAAGAAACAGATTTAGCATTTATCTCACCTAAAATTGGAACTTCATAATTATCCAAATCAGTATCTTCCTGTACCTCCGCATTTAATACTTCATCATCAGTTGTAGCGTCTTTATCTGGTACAGTTTCCAAATTACTTTCATGAACGCTAACACCTAAATACTTACCAATTTCATCTTCATAATCATTAGCCCAATAATAATTTATCAACGTTTCAATTCTCGAAGAAAGCGAATCACTAAAACCAATTACAACATCATTACCAACAACTAAAAAAGGAACACCATTTGAATCATAATTTAAAATATTTTGAACTTCATAATACCTAGTCCTATTTTCACTATCACTTATCTCATAATCATATAATCTAACATTAGAATGATTTTCCAAATACTCATCAAACCAAGCAAGTTCTTGTTTACAATGAGGACAAGTATTACTATGAAATAAATAAACATTAATATATTTATCTTCCGCATTAACAAACGGAACAAATAAAAACAAACTTACTAAAAATACTACAATTCTTTTCATTTTAATTCTACTCCCAAATCCACTAAAATATCTTCAATTTCCTTTGTACTATGTTCCCCATTAATTTTAACTAAAACTCTATTGTTATCATCTACAAATTCAATAATAGGCAATTTTTCATTTTCATCAAAGCCAATAAACTTATCCCTATCATTATCATAATCATAAGAAACATAATCAAAATTATATAAGTCCTGTAGTTTATTCAAAACATTATCCATAACTATACAACTCATACACCACGCTGCACTATATTTTATAACTTTAATAATAATCACCTCATTAACTATAATTAAGTATACAAATTTTTTCATTTTTTGTAAACTTTTAAGTATTAAAATTAAAAAATTAAGTATAATTAAAATATGAAGAAAATTATTAATTTTTTTAGATTATTTTTACCAATCATTATAGGCGGAATAGTTGGAATCATAATAAAAAACTATATTGATTACAGTTTAATAGAAAAGACACCACTTAGTCCACCAAAATTAGCTTTTCCAATTGCATGGAGCATTTTATATTTATTAATTGGAATATCATATTATTTATATAGAAAAAAAGATTATAACAAACAAACAATTAAACTATATTATACTGGACTACTTTTTAATGCTCTTTGGTCAATTATATTTTTTGTACTAAAGTTAAGACTAATTTCCATAATTTGGATTATTGCCTTAGTTATTTTAACCATATTGTTATTTATAAGCTATAAGAAACAAAACAGAATATCAGCATATTTACTCATTCCATATTTAATATGGTTAATATATGCTACTTACATAAATATTGGAGTATATATACTTAACTAACTATTTAAAAACGTCATTCATTAACTTTTTGAAACTAGCTTTTTTATCACTAGTATCTTTTTTTAATTGTTTTATGTTTATTACATCGCCTTCTTTTGCTTCTGGCAATATATTTAAAGACATTTTACCAATACTACCATTTGGTAGTTCAATTACAAAAAAACCTTTTTCAATTCTATCAATTATAACTTTCATGTTCCACCTCCACCGTTATATTTCTACCATCTGAAGTTATAATAACATTTCCATTTTCACTTGTATTATATACCTCTGCTCCGTTACTTTTCCACCTGTCAACTATAGCTTTATCTGGTAAATCATATTGGTTATCAAAACCTGACATTATAACAGCATATTTAGCATTTACGCTTTTAACAAACTCTTCGCTTGAAGATGTATCACTACCATGATGTCCAACTTTAACCACATCTGCATTAACTTCATCTAAAATTTCATCTTCAACAACAGTTTCAGCATCTCCCATAAAAAGAAAACTTGTGTTACCAAAAACAATTTTAATTACAACTGAATAATTATTGAGTTCACTATAATTAGAATTTTTAGGAGATAAAATTTTTACTTCAAGTCCTTTTTCATTGATAATTTCCATACCAGAAATAGCGCTATTCACTTTGTATCCTAATTCATTAATAGTCGTAAGCAAATTTTCATATGTTTTGCTAGTATGTACCACTTTTGGAAGATATATTTCACCTATTTCATATCTTCTAATAATGCTTTCTAACCCCCCTATATGATCAGTATGTGGATGCGTTCCAACAACATAATCTAAACTAAAATAACCTTTAGAATTAATAAAACTTTGAACAGTTTCACTTTCGTAATTTTCCCCTGCATCTATTAACATATTTTTTCCATTAGGAAACTCCAAAAAAATACTATCTCCTTGCCCTACATCAATAAAACTTGCTATAAACTTACCATTGACTTCTACATCACTAGAAAAACTATAATCCCCATAATACTTTACTACTAATGCAATAAAAATAATAAAGAGTAAAATTAAAAACTTTTTAAAATAATTCATATACATTCACTATACTAAATTATATCAAAAACTAACCTTATGTGCAAAAATATGATATCATTAATATAGGTGATAAAATGGACAGTTTAATTAAATATATTAACATATACGGAAATTATAGTTTTAATGAAATAAAATTTAATGAAGTAGACAATATACTATTTTCACTTCTTATATATTTAGATTATGAAGGATTATTTAAAAACAAAATAACTTTAGAAGAAATATCAAAACTTTATTTTAGAAAATTTAACCAAAATAAAATAAATAGTTTTAGCTCATTTCATAGGCGAATAACAAAATTGCTAAAAGAAATGTCTACAAAAACAAGATTTAAAACAATTCAAATATATAACTATAAAAAAAGTAAAGAAAATACACAGTTTGGTGCAATGTGTTTTAGATTTAATAAAAATGAAATTTATGTTTCCTATGAAGGTACTGATAAATCATTAATTGGGTGGAAAGAAGACTTTGAAATATCTTACAAATTTCCAGTAAAAGCACAAGAAGAAGCAATAAAATATATAAATGAAGCAATAAAGAAAAAAGACAAAATAATATATATAGGCGGGCACTCAAAAGGCGGGAATTTAGCTATGTGCGCTAGTATGTATGCAAAGTTAGATATAAAAAAAAGAATTAATGTAATTTATAATAATGATGGCCCTGGATTTAATATTGAACAGTTTAATAGTAAAGAATGGAATAACATACAAAATAAATTGATCACTTTATCTCCTGAAGATGGTATAATAGCTTATCTCTTAAACCATCAAGGTAATATAAAAATTGTTAAAAGTAATACTAAAAGCTTTATGCAACACGATCCAACATCGTGGCAATGTTTTGGGCTATTTTTTGAAACAGGAATAAGAACAGAAACATCCGTTCAATTAGAAAATAAAATCACAAAATGGGTAAATAATTATGACTACACAAAAAGAAAAAAATTTATCACGACTATTTTCAATTTAATTGAAACAAGCTATTCAAAAGTAAAAACAACTTCTAAAACTTCTCAAATAAGCACTTTTATATCTATAATTAGAGAAACAAAAAAATTGAATAAAAAAGAAAAAGAATTTATTATTGATGTTATAAAAACTTTATTTATAAATAAAATAGAAAATGAGAACAATGAAAATCAACAAAATTTATAAAAATTTTAAAAGTATATATAATGAGTGCAAATTTTAAAAAAGGCCATTAAATTATTTTATATCTAAAATTGATAAAAACAACTATCTAGAAATAAAACAAAAATAATAATTAATAAGGGCTTATTTAACTATAAAATTAGGATTAGTAAAGTAAAAAATTTAATCTGTGATAATGAACTGGTATAATCTACATTACACTAATTGTTTAAATTCAATAAAATATGTATGAACATTCAAAAAATAGGCAAAGCCAATCCATATATTAAGGAAAATACATACTAAATGTTGCAAATGAAGAAAAATTAGAAATTGTTGGTGAAATTAAAAAATCCAAAAACATAAATTTAAAATTAATGAAAGTTCAATCACACAAAAAATCAAATAATACCATTAATTAATGAAAATATTTTTTAGTGATTGTGACCTTAAAATAAAACCCGTAATTTTAAATGAAATGTTAAAATATTATTATAAATATCACTGAGAAATTAAGGTGATAAATATCAATTTTGTTGAGGAGGAAAAACAATGAATAAAGAAAAAATATTTAGAGTCTTAACACTTATATTTATGATTATAACTTTTATAGGCGCGGGATGTGTATTAATCAATAAGGGGCAAGTAAATGCAGGATTTGCCGTGATTCCAAGTTTATTTTGTGCCATATTTTCTCAATTAGCAGTTTATGAAAAATTTAAAAAAGAAAAAAACAAATAGTATTTTATAAAGGAGAAAATAAAAATGTTGATTATAGGAATAGTTATAAGTATAATATCAACTCTATTGATAATATTTCCAAAATTATTTTTAAATTTAAAATCTCCAGATACTGCTTTTTTACAAATGAAAGGGCTTCATAATAATAAAAAAGTAATTTGGGCAGTAAGAGTATGGGGAATTATCTTTCTAATAATTGGAATATCTTTAATAATAATATCATATATATAACATACAATTTATGAATTAGATTTCAATGGGCTTATCAAAAATAATAGGCTCTTTTTAATAATTGGTATTATTAGTCAAAATAAGTTTATGAAAATTATGATGGTAGAATTTGTAAGGGATTATAAATTAAATACTGGTTAGACTCACAGACTAGATAAAATAAAAAAAAACTATTAAATTATTTTTATATTTTTAACAATTATTTATACAAAAGTAAATTCATTTAATCTAATTTTTTTAGTCGTATTTTTTTTATATTATTCACAAATTTGACCATTCTAAATCATTAATTTTTTACTTTTTTCAAATAGTATTTCATATAAATTTTATTATTTTTCATTAATATTTGTAATTTCTCTATATTACTTTTACTAACTGAAATAAGATGATTAAAAAGTTCCTAGTCATTAATAAAGATGTCATAACTTTATTCAAAAATTAAAAAATCGTTACTTTTGATTGTAATAATATACAAAGTTTTATTATTACCATTTTGAATAGTATAATCTACATAAGCAAAGTAAGCAAGTCTACATAATATTTTTATTTTTTTAAGTTTTTTATCTAATTTTAATTTTTTAGTTAATATTGTTATAAACACATACCTTTCTTAAATAACAAAAAACTAACTATTTCTAGTTAGCAATTTATTACTCTCGTACTATGTACGAGTTTCTTATCAATTTGGATCGAGTGTTGTAATTATCTACAACTCTTTCTCTAGTGAATAGAATTTCACAAATTTTAAAAAAATAGTGGTATAATTGATATGAATTAAGAGGTGATTTTTAATGTACCAAAAAGATGTTTTAAGAGAATACATAAGTAAATCGGAATTGAGGGTTTTTAGTGAAAAAATAAAAGTAAGGTTATCAAAAGAACTAGCAGAAAAATATGATAATGGTAGTTATAATAACTATTTATCAAATATGCAAAAATGCCTTGATATGATAGATACATTAAATATTCAATATCCTGGTAATGCACATCCTGTTTTATATGTATATATAGTTCCAGATAATAGTTATTCTGAATTATTGAGAATTCCCAAAATTTTTGATAAAGGTGCAGGTGGCGGAAAACCAGTACCATGCTATGATTTAGATGGTTTTAATTCAGCATATGGACTAAGTCAAAATATTTTGGAAAATAGGCCTGAAGAAGAAACCAAAATTTCAAGAATTGAAAATGAGATTCATGAGCTTTCTCATATAGTTCATAGTCAATTTTTTTCAACACATCAAACAATTTGTGAGGGATTTGCAGAAACCTTACCACTTTATGCTTTGGATTTTGAAGAGATATTTGATGAACATAGAAATACAATAATAGAATTAGATGAAAGTCAAATTATTAGTGCACAGGAGCTATTGAATTCTGAAAAAAAAGGTATTTATGGTGCTGGAGCAGTATTACCTAACAGGTCTTGCTCATTTAGATTTTCTTATATTTCTTCTTACTTGCTTGTAAGAGGATGCGTTGAAACTATTGCTGAGAAAAATAATTTTTCTAAAGCACAAGCAATTCAGAAATTTTTAGAAATTGTCAAACAGAGTAATTGTTCAAATGAATGGCTTATATATGATATTGCTAATTCTATAGGAATACCACAAGATGAACTATTGAATGGAAAACATTTACAAATGAAAGTATTAACTTCTTTATCAACACAAGTTCAAAAATCTAAATTTTCTAAATAAATATCCACTAGCATAGCTAGTGGTTTTTCATTTTCGCCTAAAAGTCTTTTTTACTAGTTTCTACTAAAGTAGCCTTTACGACTACCAAAAGCATCCTTTACTTGCTACTTTTTAAAAGGGTCAAAATCTTCAAAAGTCATTTTATGACTTAATTGGTCTTCTTTCAATTGATTTGCTATGTATTCTTTTATTTTTTTTTATCCCTTCTAACAGTGTCCACATAATATCCTCTACACCAAAATTCTCTATTTCTGTATTGGTATTGCATATTTGCCCATTTGCTATATATCATCAAACTGCTCTTTCCTTTCAGGAATCCCATTACACTCGATACACTATATTTGGGCGGTATTTCTATTAACGCATGTATGTGATCTGGACATACTTCCGCTTCTATTATCGTTATGCCTTTCCACTCACATAATTGTCTTAATATTTGTCCTATCTCTAATCTTTTACTTTCGTAAAAAACTTTCCTTCTATACTTTGGTGCAAATACTACATGATGTTTGCAATTCCACTGTGTATGTGATAAACTTTTTATATCATTTATTTTGATTTCTTTCATTATATTAGAAGGAGTTTTATTTTTTAACTTATCGCTTAAGCTTTACCGACCCCCAGATAATCTGGGGGTTTTCTTATACAAAAAATCATCTCAATATGAGATGATATCTATCGTAAATGTTCGAAAAGTTCGAACAGATTTCCCAATGGAGCAAGCGATGGGAATCGAACCCACGTCTCAGCCTTGGCAAGGCCGCGTACTAGCCGTTGTACTACGCCTGCATGTAAGAATATAATAACATAATTTTAGTAAAAAACAAACTATTTTTCAAAAATTTTTCACACTATTTTTCAAAAAATATGTATACTACAATTGAACTTACAACCATTAATATCAATCCAACAATCATTGTTAATAAAGTAAAATTATAATTAAAAACACTTAAAAACACTTCAATAATAGACGCAATTACAAAGCCAATAATGACATAATACGTTTTAATAGGATATTTATTCAAACAAAAATCTATCAATTTAGCAATTACTATTGCCCCAATAACAAGACCAATACCAAAAGGAATCATAACAATTATATTATTATATAAATTAGTAAAAGAAGTAATTTCATTTATTATCCTTAACAAAGGTTCATAGTAACCCATAACCATTAACAAAAACGAACCACTTACACCAGGAACAACAATAGTAGCTGAAGCAAGTATTCCAACTCCAAACATTTTGAGCATACTAACAAAACTAGTATCAATCACTTGGTTACTAGCCCCACCAGTAGTAATAGACATAAGTACCAATAAACCAATACCAATAAACATCAGTAAAATATTTCCAAAAGAAACATCTTTTTTTATTTTATTAAATAATTGTGGAACCCCACCTACAATAAGCCCTACAAATATTAAAATAGTAATAACTGGTATTTTATTTAAAGCATATTCAATAACATTAGTTAAAACCAACACAGAAATAATACCACCAATACCTAAAAAAAACAAAAAATTAAAATACTTTTTAAAATTCGCCCAAGACTCGTAAAAATGACTAACAGCTTCTATCAATTTATCATATATTCCCATAACAACCGACAAAACGCCGCCACTCACACCTGGCAAAATAAAAGAAATCCCCAAAACTATACCTTTTAAAATCAAAGAAATTCTTTCTCTCATAAACATACCCACCTTTGTAAAAGTTTAAAATATTATACACAATTACATATAATCAGTCAAATAAACACCCTACTTTTCACTTTTATTATAAATATTAATAATCATTAACAAACAAATTGACCCTAATATTAAGCCAGCAATAACATCAGTAAAATAATGAACATTTAAATATATTCTACTTATACCAATAAATATTACTAACATAGCAAAAATAAATATTATTAACCACTTCAAAAAATAATTTTTTACATTCTTAAGCAACAAATAAACAACAAAACCATAAAAAGCTATAGAACACATAGTATGACCACTAGGGAAAGAAAAATCACTAGGTTTTTCTATTAAACTAATTACTGGACGTTCTCTCATAATAACATTTTTAAAAATAACACTTACAACATAAACCCAAAGTAAATTTACAAACATATAAAAAGAATACGATTTATTTTTAATAAATAAAAAAGTCAATAGAACAATAACAATAAAAGGAATAGCACTTCCAAAAAAAGTAATCGCTTTCATAAAAGTTGTATTGCTTTCACTAACCAATTTAATTTGAAAAAAATCACTTATAGATTTATCAAATGACAAAATATAATCTGAAAAATATAATTTTACTACTACTGAAATAATAAGCAAAATAATTAATGCAATTAAATAACCAATATTCTCTTTTAAAATTTTTTTTAACATCAAAATCACCTACAACAAATTAGACAATAACAAGATTATACCACCAACAATTAACCCCAAAGTTTTAGCTGATGAATTCTTATTTTCCTTAAAATATTCCACATAAATCCTAATAACAAGATAAAATAGCATTCCTATAATTACACCTAAAACAGATCCCATAACAAAACTATTTTTCCACAAAAAGTTACCATTAAAAGACAATAAATATCCTATTAAGCAAAATACAGAAATAATAAGTAAACCTTTAAAACTCTTAATCAAACCAAAACGATGTTTTTTAAAATTAGTGATCAAAACAACACCAAAAATAGAATTATATAAGAAAAATTTAATTAACAAAAGAAATAAATTCAAATAACTATTTTTAGTATTATACACAAAAATTCCCTCAATAAATAATAGTAGCACTCCAATAATTGCCAAAATAACATGAGAATAAGATAAATCATTAAGTTCATTTTCTCTTTTAGGCAAAAAATACATAACAATTTCTATTATAAGTATTCCTAACAAAATCATCAAAAACAAATAAGAATAACATTGAACTAGATTATAATTATCTTCAAGAAAACCTATACATTCAGGCAAAACATAAAACACACCTAAAAGAACAAAACCAATCAAGCCCAACGATTCAATAAAAGAATATAATTTTTTATTATCTCCTTTATATTTAAAAATAAATAAACCAACTAAAATTGAAATTCCTAGCAAAATAGACACACACGCACCAACAAAACTTTTCATAATACACCTCTAAATATCCATATATTTTCTATAATTTGGTAAATCCCCTGTTTTTATACCACTTATACTAGGCTTTACCTGAAAAATACCAGAAAAATTATTTCCTTCAACCACAACTGGTCCATCATCAGTTATTGCTATATCCCATCCCACATATCGAACTTTAGGAACAACCAACGCAAGTTCTTTTACAAAGTCAACTACTTCTTTATATTTTGGTATCTCAAAGCCAACAATTTTCTTTTTAGATATAGGATGAACTTCAAAAACATTCCCTTCTTCATCTATAGCAGGAACGTAAACCTTACCACTTTCATCGACAAAAGTATACATACCACCACTACTAAAATTATCTACAGCCCCACCATTTCCTATTTTTAAAATAAATTTTAATATATATACTTTTTTATTTTTATAAAATGTCAAAATACGCAAAGTATTAACACTTTTATTATACAAAGAACTCATTTGTCTGCACTGACTAATATAATCTTCCACAAGATACTGTTTATTTCTTATTAACGAATTAAAAATTTTTTCTAAGTCGCTTTTTTTATCAATGGAAATAATTTGAACACCCTTTCCACCACATTCATTTAAAGGCTTAACAACAATTTTCTTTTTATTTTTAACAAACTTAACGAAATCATCATACATCAAATGTTCTAAATTTATATAATCTCTTTTCAAAAAACTTTTAAAAGTATCATTAAAAATTGCTTTATCATCAAATATATAATTATACTTAGGATCATTATATTTATTAATAATATTATTATTAATATTACTAGTAATATAAGTTGATCTTTCGCTTTTATTAAGTAAATAAAATTCAAATTCAAAGTAATCCATATATCCACTACCATAAACTAAAGCGCAATGTATCATATCCAAAAGAACAAAAAACCTAATTTTCCCAGTTTTTTTGCTTACTTTACCCGCAACATAAATCATATTTTTATAGTCCAATGTCTTAAGTTTCTTCAAAATATATTTTAATCTTTTCATATAAATAATTATATCAAAATAATAAAATTATTGCATCAAAAATCACTCATATAATGAGTGATTACTCAACCCTTAATGCTTCTACAGGATCTTTTTTACTTGCAATTTTAGAAGGTATAAGTCCAGCTATTATTGTTAAAGTTGTACTTATAACTATTAAAATCAAAGCACCCCATATAGGCAAAATGGATAAATTAGGAATATCAGTTAAACTCTCTATTATTAGGTTAATAGGAATATTCAATATAACAGTAACTACAATACCCATAATACCAGCAATTATTCCAACAATAAATGTTTCTGCATTAAACACCCTTGAGATATCTTTTTTACTAGCACCAATACTTCTTAAAATACCGATTTCTTTAGTTCTCTCAAGAACGGAAATATAAGTAATAATTCCAATCATAATTGAAGATACAACAAGTGATATACTAACAAAAGCCATTAAAACATAACTAACAACATTAATAATTGTTGAAACACCATTCATCATTACTCCAACAATATCACTATAATTTATAACATTTTCCTCATGATTGCTATCACGTTGTTCATCATTATAACTATTAATTATATCAATAATTTCATTTTTAGAATCAAAATCTTTTGGGTAAATATTTATTGCAGAAGGTTTATCCAAATCAACAACACCTAATTTACTCAACACTTCATCATAAGTGATGCCAACTTGATTTTTAAAATTTTCTATAACTTCTGCCATTTCAGTAGGCGATAAACTTTGCAAATATGCGAGTTGTTCAGGTGACAAAGAACTCATATCAAATTTATCATTACTAAACTCCTTGCCAGTAAAAATATTTACATTTGGATTGTCAATTTGATCTTTAACAATTTCAGAATCATTAATTTTATTAATAACGTATTCCTTTAAATCTTTTAAATAAAGTATTCCACCATAAGTTTGGTTTACTAAAGAATTATCAGCTGGTTTAACAACACCTGTTACAACAAGTTCTTCAGCACTTTGCAATTTATCTTTTAAAAACTCTTCATTATTACTTTTATCAATCCAAATGCCATTTTCTTTAACATAATAATCTGAATTTAATAAAAACTTAAATTTCATACCGACTAAATCATCAATATCATAAGTAGTATTTGAAGTTTCAAACTCTTCACCATTTAAAATTTTATTATACATATCACTAAGTTCATCACTATCTTTTAAACCCAAAGCATAAAGAGTATAATCAACGATTTGATTATTTTCATCAACAAGTAAAACAACTTCATTATACTTTTGAGGCCAACTTCCGGCTACAACTTCATACATTTCACTATTCATTTCTTCATTGTCAAATATTTCACTAAACACATTAGTAGATATATACATCATGTTCATATTTCCTGCACCAATTTTATCTAAAACATCATTGGGATTAACTTGAACAACATTTTCATCATCATCCTTATAAATTTGCAAATCCAAATTATATGAATAACTAATTGCAGAAGAATAATCTAAAATATTTGATTCACCACTTTCAATATAACTCTTAAAAGCTTCCAAATTATTACTTTGAACTTTAGAAGACATCATACTCATCATATTAGTCATAATATTATTTGAATACACCTTATTAGAGTCATAATCTTCAATATCATTATTATTTTGAAAAGATGACATAAAATCAGACAACTCTAAAGATTCTTCTTCAATCGTAATAGGATAACTAGCCAAAGTTTCCTCTTCTACATCATTAATATACTCTTGAACTCCATTAGAAAGAGACATAATCAAAGCTATTCCAATAATGCCTATAGATCCAGCAAAAGCCGTTAAAATAGTTCTTCCCTTTTTAGTCATAAGATTATTCATACTCAAACTCAAGGCAGTTAAAAAAGACATAAAAGTTTTTTGATTGACAACAGTGGAACTAGTTTCATCTTCAAAATCAAATGGATTAGAATCATTAGTTACTTTACCATCCAACAAATTAATAACTCTACTTGAATATTTTGCTGCAAGTTCAGAATTATGAGTCACCATAATTATTAGCCTATCACCAGAAATTTCCTTTAAAATATCCATTGTCTGCTTACTCGTTTTAGTATCAAGAGCGCCAGTAGGCTCATCAGCGAGCAAAATATCCGGGTCATTAACAAGAGCCCTTGCAATAGCAACCCTTTGCATTTGACCACCACTTAATTGATTAGGTTTTTTATAAATATGATCTTTTAATCCAACCCTATTTAGCACTTCAATAGCTTTTAACCTTCTAGTTTTTCTATCCACTCCAGACAATGTTAAAGCAAGTTCAACATTAGACAAAATACTTTGATGAGTAATCAAATTATAATTTTGAAAAACAAAACCAATTCTATGATTTCTGTAAGTATCCCAATCCCTATCTTTATATTTTTTTGTACTCACACCATCTATTAAAAGATCGCCACTTGTATACTTATCCAAGCCACCAATTATATTCAACAAAGTTGTTTTACCACTACCACTTGGGCCCAAAATACTAACAAATTCATTTCTTCTAAATTTAATACTTACACCATCAAGAGCATTTTGTTTAAAAGCCTCAGTGATATATACTTTACTAATATTTTTTAACTCTAACATATTTCCTCCTTTTAAATATATGATTAAATTACATCATTTAACAATAGCAGTATCTTTATTTAATAAATTACTTTTATCAAAATACTTAGTATGCAACAATTTTTTAGATTTATCACTAAAAGGTGTAACCAAATATTCACTATAAACTTTTTTAACATCAGGATTTTCAAAACTACTTTTAACATCCAATTTAGCATCATCGTTATAAAGCGATTCAATTCTCTTATCCCTAATTTCGTTTAACTTTCCAATTGCTTTAAGAGGCTGGCCACCACCACCAATACATCCACCTGGACAATTCATAACTTCAACAAAATGATATTGTTTAGAAGAATGTTTCATATTAATCAAAAAATCTTCTAAAGCAGGCATACTATAAACAACTGCCAAATTATATATTTTATTACCTATTTCAATAGACGCTTCCTTAAAATTTTCTTGTCCATGTAATTGCTTTAAAATCGTAAGTTTATCACCATCAATTTTTTCGCCAGTTACGAAGAAATTCAAAGTTCTAATAGCAGATTCCATCACGCCACCACTATTACCAAAAATAACTCCGCCGCCAGAACCTTTACTCATAAGTTTATCAAATTCACGATCAACTAGCTTATTAAAATCAATATTTTTTTCTCTAATATAAATAGCTAATTCGCTCGTTGTCAAAACAAAATCAGTGCCTTTTAACTCTTCTCGCAAAGCTTCCATTTTCTTAGCAGTACAAGGCGTTATAGCAACAATTACTATATCACTTTCATCAATATTTCTAATTCGTGAAAAATATTTTTTTATTAATGCAGTATGAATAGCAATCGGACTTTTAGTTGTAGATAAATTTGATATTAATTCAGGGTGAAAAATCTCCACATATTTTACCCAAGAAGGACAGCAACTAGTAAACATAGGCAATTTACCATTATTATTAACACGATCTATTAACTCGCTTACCTCTTCCATTATTGTCATATCAGCACCAAAAGTAACATCAAAAACATAATTAAAGCCTAACTCTTTAAGCGCACTAACCATTTTTCCTTCAACAAAAGTTCCTGAATCTAAACCAAACTCCTCACCCAAACTAACCCTAACAGCAGGGGCTGTAATCGCAATCACAATTTTTTCATGATTATTTATAACTTTATCAACTTCTTTATAATTATATTTTGGAACTAATGCACCGGCAGGACAACCCAAAACACACTGCCCGCAATTTATACATATAACATCTCTTGCTTTAGCAGAGTCATATTTAATCCCAACCTTATTTTCACAAGTATCTTTGCACTGCCCACAATTTATACATTTTTCATTAATTCTATAAATAGCCGGATTATCTTCACTGATTTTTACCCTTTTATCAACCTCATTTTCCACATATATATTAAAATTTGAATAATCAACACCACAAACTGGGCAAACAAAATCTAGAGGTAATTCCTCGCATTCATAAATATATCCACATAAATTACAACGATATTTTTTCAAATACTATCACCTATTACATTTTAACATAAAAAACAAGTTTATTAAATCACCATATTACATATCATATAATATAGAACTTGACAGTTAAAAGCACATATTTTAAAATATATATGCATGGACCCGTAGCCAAGAGGCTAAGGCATGGGACTGCAACTCCCCGAGCGCCGGTTCGACTCCGGCCGGGTCCTCCACAAGAAAATAACATACGATTACTTTAAACATCGTATGTTTTTTATTTATTTTAGAAATTTTTCATCATCTTCAATATATTTTAAAAGTTTTTTTTGATTTTTTAATATTTCGTCCATTTGATTATGTAATTCTTCCAAAATCAATTCACTTTTTAAATCAGTTAAATAATCATTTTCATTTCTCAAACTATCTTTTTTTGCATGTCTATTTTGACTCATCATAATAAATGGAGCTTGCAAAGCAGATATACAAGACAAAAGCAAATTTAATAAAATAAAAGGATATGGATCAACTGGATCCTTAAAAATAATAACAGTATTTAAAACTATCCAAAAAAAGATAAAACAAGCAAAACAAATTATAAAAGCCCAACTACCAGCTAAAGCAGTTACCTTATCAGCAATTTTATCACTAAGGGGCAAATTTTCATTTTTTTCCAAATTTACGCTTATAGGATTATCAATAAGCATTTCCAACAATTCATCGTGTTCTTCTTCAGTTAAATTAGTACTTATTAAAGCTTTTACTAATTCTTTTCTATTTTTAGGTTTTTCCATAAACACACCTCACTTTAAAGTAATATTAAATACAATATTTCTTACTGTAATATTAAGTATTATACTAGAAGCATTTAAAATTTCCGCAGGAACTTCAGCGTAAACATCTCTTCCAGTTAAATATTCATAATCAAATGTTTCAATTGAAGTAGTTTTTGTAACATCACCAATTTTATAAATAAGCTTGCCAAACATATTAATTAAATCTTTATTATTCTTTAAATATTTATTAATATACAAAGCTTTATTATTATCAAAATCCACTTCCAGTTTCATAATAGTTTTTGGAATTTTTCCGACAACATCTGGCTTTAGCACTTTTTCGCCAGTATAGCACTTGTCAGAAACACAATAATTATAATTAACAGTATATGAATCTTTAAACTCATACGACATTAAAGTAGCGCTCATATCAGTCAAAGTAGTAGATTTTAAATCAATTAAACTTCCCAAATTAATATTATATATTTTATCATTTTTATTATAAGATACTGGTTTAACAATAACATCACGATGATTAGATCTTATTTCACCATTAGAATAACTAACATCGCTCCTCATTCTAAAAATATATGAATTATCTATTTTATATTTAGGAATTTCATAGACAAAAATATATTCTTTTTCTTCGCCAGGATATAATGTTTGATTATAATAGCCTTCTCCTAAATCTATAAACTGGTTATTTTTAGAAAAATTTATTGAAAACTCTTCACCATCAACGATCAACTTCAAATCTTCTGTTTTTAAATTTTTTCGCTCATCAGTATTATTAGTCATGTTTACCAAAACAATAATGTATTCTTTCCCTTCTGTAATATAATCCCCTTTATAATCAACATCACTAGAATAAGATGTCAAAACTTTAAAATTTACACCATCTATAGAAAACAAATCAGTTTCATTATATTTTTTATTATATACATCATAGTTCAAATAAATTACAAATATAAAAGACAATAACAAAAGTGTACAAATAACACCAAAGAAAAACTTATTTTCTAAAGCATAATACTTAAATTCCCTTAAAGATCTTCTTAATCTTCTTTTTAATTTATAATTATCCCCACCAAAACTTATTTCTATCTCTTCATCATCTGGAGCAGCAATATCAAGTTCTTCCATATCTTTTTTAAAATCAAATTTTTTAATATCAAAACCTACTGCTCTTATAAATGTCATAATTATAAAGAAATACTGTGGCAAATTCAAAATAAGAATTATATCTCTATAAGTACGTAACACACGCTCATCAATAACATTATTTTCTATGACAGTTAAAAATCCAAAATATACTATATATGCAACAAAAAGAGCAAGATAAAAGCAACACATAAATACATACAAAGTACGTTTTTTATCTTTCCATTTAAGCAAAATATATATAGTTATGCCTAACAAGACAATAATAATTATAGCTGCAAAAACATAAAAATTAATTAAAGTCCCAGACAAATTATCAACATATGAATAATACCCATTTTTAACATAACCATTAAAAAAATTTAATAAAGCAGTTGATTTATATGATACATATAATACACAAGCAAACATAAACAAATGAATCATTCTAAAATGTTTAATTAAAAAAGCATAAGGTTTTCTTATTATCACATTTAACAACTCCTTTATTTTACAAATTAATTATAAGATAAAATTAAACATTTTACAATAAAAAAACCTAGTTACTAGGTTCATCTTTATAAAATATCATTTGCCCTGGAAGTAAATAAATACTTTTATTTTGTTTTATAATATTCGTTTCACTAACGTTAAAAATTTTACTAACATCTCTCAAAGTATCATCATCTTTAGTTATATAAAATTGAACACCCTTTTTAGGTATAAGTAACACCTGTTTTGGATAAATATATTCATCTATCTTCAATCCATTTAGCTCAGCTACTAATTTAGGATTAACGTTAAAATCTTTACTTATTTTATATAATGTATCTCCATTAACAACCACATATACACTATAAAAAGGAGTTTCAACCATATCTCTATTATTATTTAATAACATAAAAATCACCTAATATAATATATGATTTTTATATTAAAATGATTTATTTATTATAAACAAATATCCTATTAGAATCATTAAAATTTAGTTCAAAATAATGTAATATCAACTTATGTCCATAAACCGGATTAAAAATATACAGATTATCATCATCTAAATAATAAATGTCATTTTCATATATATTAATAATGCTAAAATTCTCATCATCTTTAAATCTAGTAAGAATATTTTCATTATATGTATAAAAATAATTTAAACCATCAACAGCTATATTATTATAGTTAACATCAAAATACATAACATATTCTTCATCATATTCCTTTAAAGAAGCATTTACTTTTTTACCATTTTCATACTTTATATAACCTTTTTCGCTATCGCCTATACATTCAATTTTACCATTTTTAATATTTATTTCAAATAAATTATCATTCTTTCTATCAAACAAATAAATATATTTTCCATGAGTACCAGAGATATAAGAATCGTAACTTATTTCAAAATCAGAATTGTAAATTTCATATTTTCCCCCTATAATATCAAACAATATAAATTTAGTGAAAAACAAATCTTCATCATAATTAGGTAAAAATATTATATCTTTATACAAATAACTCAAAGTATTACTATACCTATCATTATCAAACATATCAATTGACTTAACACCACTATCATCAAGTAAATAAAATCCATCATATTTCCATACTGCAATATGCTGATTACTATCTAAACTATTAGTAAAATAAAATTCATCCTCATAATCAACTTTAGATGTAGAAATTATACCCAAATCTGACAAATACTCAATAACATCTCTATCGGAAATCAATGAAAAATGAACCAAATTATTGCTTTTATCATAACAAACAGGATAATGAGCATAAAAATCCAAGTTCACGTCAAAACAATTATAGTTTTTTCCTTCAAAAACACTAATATCGTTTATTAATTTTTTTGATAATCGCCTTTTATTATAAAATAAAATGTTAAAAGCCAAATCATCATTAGAAAGTTCAAAATAGTATTTACCATTTTCATAAATTTCAGTTACATCAAAATCATTTAAATCATACCTTATTTTATAACTAGATATAAAATATTTTATCAAAAATACAACTAACAATAATACAAATATTATAAAACTAATTTTTTTCTTCATAACATACAAAAAAATTAATGAATATTATTCATTAATTACTCCATTATCAATTAAGAATTGAACTAAAGTATCTTCATCAACATAACCACTTATGTAATCAATTAACACACCATGATATGTTAACATTGTATAAGGAGTTCCTTTAAAAGTATCAGATATATCATAAGTACCACTTAAAGTAGAATAATCGGCATTTGATAATTTATCAGTATGAAACCAATATATATTCAAATCTTCATATTTACTTTGAACACTTTCAACAACAGGCTTATACATTTCACAATACCCGCATTTTGTCTGAGCTATAACAGCAATAGTATATTTTTCCTCTAAACTATCATTTACCCATTCAGAAACACTTGGCTCTAAAGAACTAGTTTCATTATTTAGATTTTCACCCTCTAATAAAAATGAAAGTCCAACAAAAGCTGCTAAAAGCACTATTACAATAATTAAAACTTTATATTTATCCCAAAATTTTTTCATAATTCACCTCACTTAAATATTTTAATACAATTAACTACAAATTACAAGTTTTTTCTAGGTTTTAACCTGATTTTAATATTAGATTCCATAAATGAAAAAACTATTAAAATTAAATAAATAATCGGTTTAAAAACTTTGATTGTTAAAAATATTCTATCAATAAAATTACTGCTTTCATCGATATAAGATATTAAATTTGATATAAAGAAGTATAATGCAAAACTTGAAAATAAACCAATAGAAGCAATCATAATATTCTTGCTGACTCTTATTTTATAATTAGCAGCATCAAAATTAAAAATTATAATAAACATATTAAAGCAAAGAAAATCTGAGAAAATTAAATAAATTAGTCCGAACAAATTTGAATTAAAATAAAAGTAATTATAAATTTCAAAAATTGAAAATACACTAAAAATTATTACAATAAACAAATATGCAATTTTAAACATTTTTTTATTCATGCTAACACCTAAAAATATTATATCAAAAATTTTTAAAAAAAATCTAAAAATAAGATTGATTCTTAAAAAAAAATTATGATAAAATGAAAAAAGATTGTAGGTGTAACATGGCGAAAAAGATATCAGTGATCAAAATTATTGAAATGAATGAAAATTTAGACATAATATTTATAGAATTACAAAAAAAAATAGGATATGACACTGAACTGGATAATCACAAACAACTTATTAGAATGCTATTCAAATTATTGGACACTGAAATTACAAACTACGTTAAGACAGAAGATGAAGAAAATTTTTCAAATGCTTTAAAAATAAGTTCATTATTAGAAAAAATAACATCTGCGTGTGTATTTAGTGAAAATGATGCTCATCTGCACTTATATAAACAGGCACGCTTATTAATCAAAATAACTGGATTAATAGGCGAGTTTTTAAATGAAAACATAGAAGCAAACTTAATTTTTTTAAAAGAAAAAATTGATAAGATTCAATTTCAAAATGAGAAAAAAATAGAAAGAAAATTTAAAACACAAATTATAGATTTAGAGCAGGCATTAATAATAAAAAGATTTTTAAAACTAGTAAAAGAAAATGAAACTCAAAAAGCTAAGGAACAATTAGATGAAAACTATAAATTATTTTTAAAAATAATAAATAAATGTTTGGAAAGCATAGAAAACCAAAATGAAAATATATATTATTATTTATATATACTTCGTATTTTAAAAGAAAAAATCGGCGAGCGCCAAATTTATCCACTATATGCAGAAAAAATATCAAAATTAAAAGCTTTACATTTACCACAAAAATATCAAATTATACTAAATGAACTAGAGAATATTTTAAAAAAGAAAAAAAACAAAAATACCACAACAGACGTGCTTCATAAATATGAAATTAATTTAGAACAAGCCACAAAAATATCAAACTGTCCAGAAAATTTTCAAATATTATCATATAAAGAAATTGAATCTGTAGCATTAAGTATTGATGGCAGTGGGAAAGATACAATAAAAGATGATGCTTTGTCAGTAAAACGAGAAAAAGATGGATATGTATTAGGGATTCATATCGCAGATGTCGGAAATTTTATAATACCTAACTCTCCTTTGGATTTAAATGCTAAACAAAGATATAAATCTTTATATTTAGCTGACCAAGTAATACATATGATTTCGCCAGCCATTTCAAAGCAATATCTATCTTTAGAAGAAGGAGAAAAACGAAATGTAATTAGTCTATATGTTAAAATAAATAAATCTGGCGAAATAGAAAGCTATTATTTTAGTGCAGAAACAATAACGGTGAAGCAAAATTTATCTTATTACTATGCAGATAATATTTTAAGACAAGAAATTACTCCACCAACTGAATTAGACTATAACTTAAAATTACTTGAACAAGTCACATCATTATTAAGAAACTCACAAAGAAATGAATATCAATTTATGAAAGAGTTAATTAAAGAAATAGCAACTGAAGAAAATCCGTATTCTGAAAAAATAGTAAGCGAGAGCATGATTTTATATAATAGTCTTTTCCCCAAATATCTTTCAAATTTTAGTGATATTCCAACCATTTATAGAGTTCATGATAAACCTCAAATTCCTAATCTAAGCGCAATTATTGCGGACACAAATCTATTAAACAAAGATTTATTTACAATTTTAAATGAATATTATCCTAGGGCTTTTTATTCATTAAGTAATACTGGCCATTACGGGCTAAAATTAGATACATATTCTCACTCAAGCGCTCCAATAAGAAAATACACTGACCTATTTATGCAAAGATTGTATTTCTTATCACAACAGCAAATAACTGTAGATCAATTAAAACAATTAGAACAAGAAGCAATTGATTTTGTAGAATATGCAAATAGGAGAGAAAAAGAATTAAAAATGTTTGAAGAAGAATATGAAAAAGCTTATATAAAAACTTTTAAACCAAGCGAAAAATAAAAAATTTAATAAGTTAACAACCACTTAATTTATTAAATTTTTTTAATAGGATTTTTCGTAAAAGATCAAATGGTATAACTAAAAATGCCAAAAGAGCCATAATTTGAAACTCTATAAACGTTAAGCCAGTAGTTCTAAAAATATTTCCTCCACAGTATATCAGAATAAGTTGAACAATAACTATTAATCCAATCACACATAGAAAAACTTTATTCTTAAAAATATTGGCGAAAAGATTTAATCTATGTGTCCTTGCATTAAAAGAATTAAAAATTGCCAAAAAAATAAATAAACCAAAAAAAGCCGTCATAACATATTTATCATTATTATCTATTCTAAAAAGTTGATGAATAAAAGTTGATTTTAGAAAAAATATACAAATTAAAGTACTAAATAAACCAGTAACAAAAATCTCATTTAACATATAATGATTCATTATCGGTTCATCTTTTTTCTTAGGTTGTTCCTTCATATAATCTTTTAGTGGTGCTTCATAAGCGAATGCAATACCAGCGAGTGTATCCATCACCATATTAACCCATAACATTTGAATAACTGTAACAGGTGTCATAATTCCAATAAATGGACCAATTATAGACAAACTAACCGCGCACAAGTTAACAGTTAACTGAAAAATTATAAACTTTCTAATACTTTTAAAAATTGTTCTTCCAAAAAGAATAGTTTTTGTAATACTCAAAAAATTATCATCTAAAATAACAATATCACTAACTTCCTTAGCAACTTCAGTTCCACTTCCCATCGCAAAACCAACATCTGCTTTCTTCAAAGCAGGAGCATCATTAACACCATCTCCAGTCATTCCAACAACAAGTCCAAGTTCCTGTGACAACAAAACAAGTCTCTTCTTATCATTAGGCAAACTTCTTGCAACTACCTTTAATTTTGGCAGAATAAGTTTAACTTCCTCATCAGACATTTTGTTTAATTCCTCACTAGTAATAACATAATCATTTTCACCATTTACTAGTCCAATTTCCACGGCAACATTTTTAGCTGTTTCAAGCGAATCCCCAGTTAGCATAACAGTTTGTATCCCAGCAGTTGTAACCAAATTTATTCCTTCTATACTTTCCTTTCTAACCTCATCTTTAATCAAAACAATTCCAATAAAAGTATAACTTTTTCCATTTTTACTTACTAAAGTAATAATTCTATAGCCTGATTTAGCATACTTATCAACTAATTTATTTAGTTCACTTAAATTAACAATTTTTTTCATACCTTCATTATTACAATAAAAACTAATATTATCCTTAAACATCTCAAAAGCGCCTTTATAAAATGTAGTTTCACCATCATAATTAACAGTTACGCTAGAATACTTATTTTTACTATCAAAAGGTTCCTCGTTAACTATTCTATATTTATTTTTTTCATTGTTACCGACAAACTTAATAATTGCCCGATCAGTAACATTGCCACCCAGTATTTCAGTACCATTTAAAAATGCAGCATTATTATAAATTAAAGATAAATACAAAAGTTCCTTTAATTTTTCAGACTTAATTTTATCAAAATTTTTATAAAAAGTTCCATCATACAAACATAATCCAACCACACTAAATTCGCCCTTAGTAATCGTACCAGTTTTATCACTAAACAAAATATTAATATTGCCTGCCGTTTCTATACCGACCAACTTTCTAACCAAAACATTATTTTTTAACATTCTTTTCATGTTAGAACTCAAAACAAGCGTAATCATCATTGGCAAACCTTCAGGAACGCAGACTACAATTATAGTCACAGCTAAAGTAAGAGAATACAACAAATGTGGGAATATAATCTTATAATTTTTAATCATCGATAATATCTGTGAAATCTCAAAATTATTTTCAACAACAATAATATTAAACAAATAAGAGAACATTACTAAAAAAGCACAGAAATAGCCAATTCTACTTATCAGTTGGGCCAATTTTCTAAGCCTCATTTTCAAAGGACTCACAGGGCTTGCTTCTTCAATACTTTTAGCAATATTACCATAAAAAGTATTGAAGCCCACTTCATACACTTTCATAATACCATGCTTATTTGTAATAACACTTCCTCTAAAAACCTTATCATTAACTACTTTCAACTTTTCTTTTGTTTCCCCAGTTAACATTGACTCGTCAACATAAATTTCACCTTCAACAAGAACCCCATCAGCACAAACTCTATCTCCACTTTCTAGCAAAACAAAATCTCCAACCACAATTTCATCAATATCAACATTTACAAGTTTTGAATTTCTAAAAACTTTAACATCCACTTTACTATTTTCTTCCGCCAGCTTTTGAAATGCTTTTTCACTACCATACTCACTTAAACTACTAATTATACTAGCAACCAAAATTGATAAAATAATACCCACCAATTCATAAAAATCACTATCTTGAAACAAAAATACCACTTTAACACCCAAAGCAATAAGCAATATTTTTATAATAGGATCATTTAAAGACTCAATTACAAGCCTAAAAAAACTATTTTTTTTACTACTTGTTATTCTATTACTACCATGATTTTGCCTACTAATTGCTACTTCTTTATCCGTAAGCCCTGCTTTATTGTAGTTCAATAGTATCACCAATAAATTATATTAAAAAATCAAAAAAAAAGAATTAAATTTAGTTAACAATCAAATGAGCACTTATAAATCCTTCACTTTCACAAACATCGCTCCATACTTTTAAAGTATAACTTTTACTTTCATTTATAAAAATTTCTTCGTTTACAATTAAAGATATTTTATTAGAACTATAGATATCAGCCAAATTACCATAAGCTAAAACATCACCATTATCATCTAACAACTGATAATAAATATATTTTCCAATTTCTTCAGTTGAAACATTATCAATATACAATATAACATTAAAATAACTAACTTCATTTAAATCATTTAAAACAATAAAACTTTTACTTTGACTTGTCTCATCACATTTTTGATTAATCATCGATCCATCTACATAATTCACCGAGATTGCTAAGTCATCATCACTAGAATAAAATTTTTCAACTGCACCAGTAGACCAAGCCCAAGTAACACCAAAAAAAGATATACACAAAACACATATCATAATAACCATTAAAAATAAATTTTTTAACATTACTTTTCTCATATGCTCCACTATTTTAATTTTATAATGAAAACAAAAAAAGTCAATTATAAAGTTAACAACTCATGACTTTTTGCATTTGTATTTAAACTAGCGAATTTATTATTTTTATACAAAACATATGCGGCTGCACCAATCATAGTTCCATTATCAGTGCAATACTTTTTATCTGGAACACTAAAATTAATACTATTTTCTTCACACATTTTTCTTATAGATTCTCTAATAAAACTATTACTAGCAACACCGCCAGCCATTATTAAATTTTTAGCACCCGTCTTATTTAAAGCAAGTAAAGTTTTAGAAACCAACGATTTAGTAACTGCATTTTGAAAAGAGCAACATAAATCTTCTTCATTAATACTATTTCCCCTTTGTTTTTCATTGTGAGCCAAATTAACTACATGACTTTTAATTCCACTAAAACTAAAATTAGTACTACCATCACTTAATAAATTAGGCATTGGATAAGTATCCTTGCCATTTAATGCTAGTTTTTCAACATTAGGGCCACCCGGATAAGGCAAATTAACAATTCTAGCCACTTTATCAAAACACTCACCAACAGCATCATCTAAAGTCTGACCAATATATTCAATACTCGTCTCACTTTCCATATAAATCAAATCAGTATGTCCACCACTCACTATCAAAGCAAGTAACGGATAACTCATATTATTTCCAATATTGTTAGCATAAATGTGCCCCATCATATGATTAACCTTAATAAAAGGCTTATTATAAATCAAACTCAAAGTTTTCGTAGTCTCTAAACCAACCAATAGACTACCTAAAAGACCAGGAGCATAAGTACAAGCAAACGCATCCATATCTTCTAGTTTCATATTAGCTTTAGATAAAGTCTCATCAAGAACAAAAGTAATATTCTCTAAATGCATTCTAGAAGCTACTTCAGGAACAACACCACCATACTTTTTATGAACATCTATTTGAGAATTAACAGTAGTAGCAACATCTACAGTACCATTTTTTACAATACTTACACTTGTTTCATCACAAGAAGATTCTATAGCCAATATATAAACATCCTTACGCACTTTTGACTCCATAATCAACGCATCTCCATCCTTATAATATTTTTTTCTTACATGTATAGTAACAAAACCAAATTTTTTATATAAATTAATCGCGCCCAAATTATTTTCATTAACTTCCAACATAAATTTTTCTGGTTTAACACTATTAAATAAATAATTAAAAAGTTCTGTTGCAATACCCTGTCTTCTATATTTATCATCAACATAGACATCAGTAACATTTACAATTTCATAAGTAACTTCATATTTTAAATAACCAACTACACTTTCATCAATAAAATAATCAAGTTCAAATTCATATTCTTTAATTTGCTTACTTTTTATCATTCATAACCTCGATTACTTTAACATAATTAGCTTTAACCTTAAAAACATTAACAGGTTCCCCCATCAAAGCATAATCAATAACTTTTTTGACATCTAATACTCCATCTACTTTATTATATTTAGACAAATACTCATCAATATTTTCCTGATATCTTTCATCCACAACAGAATTATTATCTTTATCAAAAACACTAACATAAAATCCTTTATTATCAGGTATAACAGCCATCTTATAATCAATAGATTCATAACTTACTAACATAGACGCTAAACTAGATATTATATATATTGGTTTATTTAACGAATAACATATTGCTTTTGCAACACTAAGACCGATCCTAATTCCAGTAAAACTTCCGGGGCCATTAACAGCGACAACTTCTCTTATATCGCTGAAAGAAATATTACTCTTCTCCATCAACTCTTTTAACATTGGAACAACGTAAATAGAATGGCTTTCTATACTTTCTTTTTCACTTTTTATAAGTGTCTTACCATCATACAAAGCTAAACATATCTTACTACTATGAGTATCAATAAATAATGTATACATAATCATCCCTCCAAAATATTCTACCAAAAAAAAATGAAAAGTTCAAAAAAGACTTTTCACTCTAATGCTTTAAAATCAACTTTACCAACTTTAGTTTTAGGTAATTCCTTAGTAAATTCATATATTTTAGGAACTGCATATTTACTAATATTTTCTTTCAAATAATCTTTTATTTCAGTTTTGACTTTTTCTGATTCAATAACATCATCTTTTAAAACAATAACTGCTTTTGCAACCTGAGCCCTAGCCTTATCTTTTTGTCCGACCACAATTGATGTTTCGACATAAGGATGTTTATTTAAAACTTCTTCGATATAATTTGGATATATATTAAAACCATTAGAAATAATTACACGTTTTTTCCTTGTCTCAAAATATAATACATCGTCATCACCAACATATCCCAAATCACCTGTATGCAACCACAAAATTCCATCATCATGAACTTGTAAAGTTTTAAAAGTTTCTTCATCATTCTTATAATAACGACTCATTAAACTAGGTCCAGCCAAACAAATCTCTCCAACTTCATTCTTATCACATGGAATATGTGTATCATTTTTTACAACTTTATAACGATTATCAGGTAGCGGAACACCAACACTCTTACTCTTATAATTTGGTTCAATACTAGCACAGACAGCAGCCATAGCTTCAGTCAAACCATATCCAACAATTATATTAGCATTTGACCCATGATTCCTAACAAACTTTTCTGCAGATTGTTTCAATTCTAAACTCAAAAAATCCCCACCGCTAACAATATATCTCAAATTTTTAAATGCATTCTTACTTAAAGTTTTATCTTTAATCATAACATTTAAAAGAGTAGGAATCACAGGTAAAAAATTAATCTTCTTATTTTTTAAAATACTATTAATTTTTTTAACATCTATTTTAGGATCCAAAACACATCTCATTCCATAAGTTAAAGGAGTATGGATAGAAACACATAAACCAAATCCATGAAATACAGGTAAATAACTCAAAATAGAATCACCTGGATGAGCTTCAATGACATGAGAATATTGCAAAGGTATTGAGTTAAAGCACAAATTACTTAAAACCACACCTTTAGGGCTGCCTGTAGTACCCCCACTATATAAAATCACAGCGTCATCATCATAATTTCTATGAACAGTTTCACAGGTATCTAAAGAAATTGTCATATAATCATTATATAAAATAAAATTTTCAGGCAAATCATTCAACTTAGGTGCTTTAAACACATTATATAAAAGTTTATGAACTGTATCCATTTTATTTGAAAGCGGGCAAACAACAACAGATTTAATTTTCAAATCATTACAAATACTAATCATAGTATCATATAAAATATCAGAAACAAAAACCACATTAGAATTAGTATTTTTTATAAAATTTTTAATTTCATTCTCGCTACTTAAAGGATGAATAATATTAGATACCGCACCTATTTTATTAACAGCATAAAATGCAACAACTGCTTCAGGAGAATTAGCCATACAAATAGTAACGATATCATTTTCTTTAACTCCATCATCAATTAAACTTAAAGCAACCCCATCAATTTCATCTAATAAAGTCCTATAATTCATTTTTTTATTAAAAAACTCAATTGCACAATAATTAGGATATTTAACAGCCGTATTTTCCATATACTCATACAAACTACCTTCAAAATACTTAAGTCTTTTAGGCATATTTCCATAATATTTAAACCAAGGCAACTCTGTTTTAGACTTAAATAATTGTTTTAATTTATCAAACATATTTCACATTCCTTTCACAATAATCAACAATGTGTTGACTAACTTTACATATTAAATTATACTTTTAATATAAGATTTTTACAATAATCATTTTATGAATAAATTGTTTAATAATAAACAAATGTTATTGATTTTGTATAAAATATAAGGAGAAAAAATGGAAAAAATGGATCGTAGAACAAAATACACTTTAACAACAATTAAAGATAGTATGTTAAAACTCATGGAGAAAAAAGAAATAAGCAAAATTACTGTTACAGAATTATGCAATTTAGCTGACATCAATCGCGCCACATTTTATAAGTACTATGTTGATATATATGACTTAATTGAAAAAATAGAATTAGAGTTATATAACGACATTAAAAAAAGTATGGATTTAATTGAAAATAACGAAAGCATAAAGCCATTTATAGATAGCATGATAAAAATAATTTACGAAAACCAAAATGCGTGCAAAGTATTATTTGGCCCTTATGGAAACAAAGAATTTATCAGAAAAATTGTATATTTAGGTTACATAAAAAGTGTCACAGAATGGAAAAACAAATTAACAACATTTTCAACAAATCAAATTGATTACATCTTTAATTTTTTTGCTTTTGGTAGCATTGGAATAATAGAAAAATGGATAGATGACAAATTTAAAAATTCTCCAGAAGAAATTTCAAAATTAATTAATGACTTATGTGATAATTTATTATCAAATTAAAAGATATATTTTAACGATATATCTTATTTCATAAAACCTTTAATTATTTCAGCTTCTGCCTCCTCTTTGGTCAATCCTAAAGTTTCTAATTTTAAAAGTTGTTCCCCGCTGATTTTTCCAATAGCAGCCTCATGAGTAAGTTCAGCATCTACATTATTAGCAATAATTTTAGGAGTAGATGAAACTTTCGCATTATCCATTATAATTGCATCACACTCAATATGACCAAACGATTTATTATTTCCAATTAATTCACTAACAAATTCTTGACAACTATTATTTTTAGCAATACTTCTTGAAATTAAATTAGCTTTAGTATTTATACCATTCAAATTAATTTTATAAGAAGACAAAACATTATCATTAGAAGCAGTCATTAATTTTTCAGCAATTTCAAGTGTACTTTCATCTTCCAAAACAGCAATAGTATTTCTAGTAGACTTATCAACACCACTAATTTGAACTGTTTCAATAACCAAACTAGAACCCTTACCCAAATTTATTATTGTATCAGTATTAATAATCCTATTAGAATCAATTTGACCACATCCATAATGTTTTTCCACATACTTTACCTTTGCATTTTTACCAATATTAAATGTATGAACACCAGAATGCATACTAGTGATTTCACAATCATTATGAATTGCACATCCAGCAACTATAGTAACTTCAGCATTATCGCTCACATTATAATCATTATAAACCACATCTGTGAATCCCTCAGTAGTTAACAAGACAGGTACTTGAACAACTTGATTTTTAACTGAAGACTTCACATAAATCTCTATGCCCTGCTTTTCTTTCTTAGACACAATACTTATTTCATCAGAGTCATGTCGGCTAACAGTTTCACCATTTTTTCTTATATTATGGATGCTATCTTCACTAATTTCTTCATTTAAAATATTAAAAAGAATATCATTATCATCTTTATTCATTACAATCCCTCATACATTTTTCACATTTAGTGTTTTTTAAATATTTACTAATTTTATTTTTACTTCCAATTTCTTTTATAGTTCCATTTTCAATAATAACAATTCTATCAGCCAAATTAAATAATCTTTCTTGATGGGATATAACTAACAACCCACTTTTTTTAAATTTTTTCATACTTTTAAAAATATTAGTCAAATCCTCAAAACTCCACAAATCTATTCCAGCTTCAGGTTCATCAAATAAAATATAATTCCCTTGTTTTCCAAGTGCACAGGCAAGTTCTATTCTCTTTAGTTCGCCACCACTTAAACTATTATTTACTTCCCTATCCAAATATTCCTTCGCACAAAGCCCAACTTTTTTAAGCAATTCTTTACCTATATAATCATCATAATAATAATCTCTACTTATACAAAGTAAATCTCTTACGGTGATACCTTTGAAAACTACAGGTGTTTGGAAAGTAAAAGTAATACCCATTTTTGCCCTTTCATACACACTTTTATCAGTTATATCATAGCCATTAATTAAAATAGAACCACTCGTAGGCCTAATTAATCCCATAATAATTTTAACTAATGTACTTTTACCACTCCCATTAGGTCCGGTAATTAAAACGAATTCATGATCTTTTATTTCCAAATTAATTTCTTTTAAAATATATTTATTATCTACCTTATAATTTATATTTTTTAATTCTAGCATATAATTCACCAACAAGAAAATTATATAATATCTAGCTCATTAAGTCAAAAAACGCTATTTACAATCATTAAAATAATGTTAACAAGTTTAATCTTTTATAAATTATTCATTGCTCTGTAACTCTTGTATTAATTCATATACATATTTATATTGTTTTTTGCTGATTTGTTTTACTTCTTCGACTGCATTTGTCATACAGTTCCCTTTATATTCTTGTATCATCTCTATATCTTGGAGTCCGTCGCCTATTACTTCAATTTTGTAAGGATTTTCTACCTTTTCTATGTATTTTATAGATTTTGCTTTATTTGTATTTTTATTTATAAGCTCTACTTTTGGCAATTTACCTAATCTATTTATTAAATAAGCAGTTACTATTTCGGCGTTTTTAATTTTATTGAATGCGTTTATAGCATCATTGACATCTTTAAAAATTATCATTACTTTATTTATATTTTTGTTAAATTTTTTGCTTCCGCAATAGATTATTTTAAGTATTTTTTCTTTATTGATAAACGATAATATTTTGTTAATAATTTCTACTTCTATAAAACTTGTGTTAATAACTTCATTTTTATTGTTTATAATTGTGGCCCCGTGATTCGTTATTAAATAGTGAGGAATTAATCCTTGCATATCTGTTTTTAATTGTTGCTTTATTGATATGTATGACCTTCCGGTAGCTATTACAAATATATTGTTTTTCATAAATTTTTTGATATATTCTAAATTTTTTTCTTTTCCTATATTTAATGTGTCGTCATAATCAGACACAAGCATAATTTTGTTATTCATCTTTTATTATTAAACTTTCTCCAGTCATATAATCTGGTTTTTTTATTTCATACATATCTATAATTGTAGGTATTATGTCTTTTAATGTTCCTTCATTTTTTATTTTATAATCTGTGTTGCAAAGTATAAATGGAACTTTGTTATTTGTATGGCTTGTAACTATGTTTCCATGTTTATCTATCATTGTTTCTGCATTTCCATGATCTGCTGTTACTATTACATCATAAAAGTATTCGTTTGCTTTTTCATATATTTTGCCCAAACAGAAATCACAAATTTCTACCGCGTCGACTGTCGCTTTAAAGTTTCCAGTATGCCCAACCATGTCAGGATTTGCAAAATTAACTAATATAAAATCATAATCTTCTTCTAAAACTTTCAATGTAGTTTCTGTGACTTCGCCTAAACTCATTTCTGGTTTTAAATCATATGTTTTAACACTTGGTGAAGGTATTAGAAACTTGTCACAATTGGGTGATGCAAAATCTTCTCCGCCGTCAAAGAAATATGTAACATGTGCATATTTTTCTGTCTCAGCTATTCTGGCTTGTTTGTATTCTAATCCATCTATATATTTTCCAAATGTTATTTCAATTTTTTCTAATTTGTATGCATATGGTATTTTCTTATGTATTTCAAATATTGATGCCATTTTTACTTCATTTAATGGTTTTGTCTTAAATCCTTTGTAATTTTGAGATATAAGTGCGTCTATAAGTTGTGTCATTCTTTCAGGTCTGAAGTTAATGAAAATTACACCATCTTTATCTGATATTGTTTGATTTCTATTTATTATACTTGGATTTATAAATTCATCAGTTATATTTCGTTTATAGTGTTCATTCATACATGTTTCATAGTCTCTAAATTCATTGCCTATTCCATATACCATTGCATCGTATGCTTTTTTAGTTCTTTCTAAATTATTGTCTCTATCCATAGAAAAGTATCTTCCTGAAATTGTGCTTATAGTTCCTACATTTAATTTTTTTGCCTTTTCCATAAATTCTTTTAAAAAATTTAATCCACTTGTAGGTAGTGTATCTCTTCCATCTGTTATAAAGTGAAAACAAACATTTTTTACTTTTTGTAATTTTGCTAATGCTAGTGTTGCATAAAAATGATTGGCACTTGAATGTACTCCACCATTTGATAATAAACCTACTATGTGAAGTTTTGAATTGTTTTCTTTTACATGATTCATAACTTCTATAAGTGTTTCATTGCTAAAGAATTCTTTGCTTTTTATTTTTTCATTTATAATTGTTAATGGTTGTTTTATTGCTTTACCACATCCTATTGTCATGTGCCCAACTTCTGAATTTCCCATTTGATTTTTTGGAAGTCCTACTTCTTCTCCACTTGCTACCAATTCCGCACATGGAAAAGCATTTGTTAATTTGTTAAATACTGGTGTATTGGCACTTTTAATTGCGTTCCCTTGTTCAGATGCATTTATTCCAAAACCATCTAAAATTATTAACATTATTTTTTTCATTTATTTCACCATTTTCATTTTAACATATATTAAAAAAAAGTTCTACTTTGAGAACTAACTAATTTTAAGCATTTCTAACCTTAGTTTATCTGCTATCGTTACTATAAATTCCGAATTTGTTGGTTTTGCTTTATCTATATCAACACTGTGTCCGAATATGTCTTCCATTAAACTCCAGTCTCCACGATTCCAACTAACTTCTATTGCATGCCTTATTGCTCTTTCTACTCTTGATACTGAAGTTTTGTATTTTTGGCCTATTTCTGGATATAATTCTTTTGTAATCCCACCTATTAAACTAGGATTTGTGTATACAAGTGATATTGCTTCTCTTATGTATTGATATCCTTTTATGTGTGAAGGAATTCCTAGTTGATGTAATATTTTTGTTATTGATATTTGTATGTTATGGTCATGTAGGTCTATTACTTGAGATTGCATTTTGTTTCCTTCAATTAATTCTAAAATCTTTTTTTCGAATTCTTTAAAATCAAATGGTTTTAGCATAAAGTATCTTACTCCATACTCACTTACTCTTCTTATTGTATCTGGTTCGTTATATGAAGTTAATACTATGATATTCTTTTGTTTTTTTGATTTCTTTAGTTCTTCTAGTACGTATAGTCCATCTTTTTTTGGCATTATTAGGTCTAATATTAGTACATCATATTTATCTTCTTCGTTAAATATTTTGTCTAGTGCTTCTTCTCCATCATATGCTGTTAATGCTACTTCTATTTTACTGCTTTCACGAAAGTATTCTTTTATTAATTCTACCATCGCTACATTGTCGTCTACTACTAATAACTTTGTTTTCATTTTTCCCTCTCTATTCCAAAAATATTATAATATACAAATTATATTTTTTTCCATAAGAGGTTTTATCTAGTTTTGTCTGTTTTTGTCGAAATTAAGTTTTATTTGTCGTAGTGCATAATTTTAAATATTTATTGTCTTAATTGTTTTGACTAATTTGACTAATTATTTTTTTTAATTCTTCTATATTTGTACTTTTTTTGCCTATTAATACTCCGTCTGAAACTTTTAGTATTTCTTTTATGTTTGATTCATCAACGCTTCCACCATAATATACTTCTATCTGTATTTCATATTTTTTTTCAAAATATTTCTTTATGTTTGTTATTATTTTTTCTATTTCATTTATTTCAGGCGTTTCACCACTTCCTATCGCCCAACTGGGTTCATATGCTATTTTTAATTTGTTTAGTTTTTCATAATCTATTGATTTAATTAAATAGTTTAATTCTTTGTATATGTATTTTATTGGCTTTTTTATGTATTCTAGTTCTCCAACACATAGTATTGTTTCAAATCCAGCATTTATGCTTTTAAATAATTTGTCTTTTATTTGTTCATAGTTGTCTAATTTGTATTTTTTTCTTTCACTATGCCCGATTAATGTGTAGTTAATATTCATACTTTTTAAGGATTCTAAATTTATTTCACCTGTGTATGAACCGTAATTGTAACTATAAAAATTTTGGGCACCGATGTTTTTTATGTCTTTGTATAACGCGATGAAAGGTACTGATGGATATATAATGATTTCTACATCTTTTTGTTTTATTTTTTTTATTTCTTCTATATATTTTATAGTTTCGTTGTATCCTAAATAACTTTTATGATTTAAAATTATTTTTTTCATTTTATTCTCCTAAAACTTCTAAGCCAGGTAATTTTTCTCCTGAAAGATATTCTAGTGATGCTCCTCCACCAGTTGAAATGTAGTAAAAGTTATATCCAAATTTTTTAACAGCACTCGCTGTATCTCCACCACATACGATTGTCTTGATGTCATTATCATATAGACACTTTAATGTATATTTTGTGCCTTTTTCATATTTTTGGTCTTCATATAAACCCATCGTTCCATTTGTTAAAACTAGTTTTGCACTTGATAAATATTCATTAAATATTTTTATTGTTTCAGTGCCAATGTCGTATATAGTTTCATCATCGTTTATTTCATTAATAGATTTTTCACCGTTTTCTGTCATTACATCTACAGGTAAAATTATTTTGTGTTCATAATTGTTGACTAAATCTTTTATGTATTCATCTTTTTCATTATCAACAAATGTTTTTCCTACATTATATCCTTTAATTTTTAAAAATGTCCCACACATAGCACCGCCAATTATTACGTAATTTGCAGTGTTAATTAAGTTCTTTATAACTCCTATTTTGTCACTTACTTTTGCTCCACCTAATAGTAGTGTTTTATTTTCATTTTTTATTTCTTTTAATTTGTCAATTTCTTTTATAACTAAAAATCCGGCTGCACTTGGTAAATATTTTGCTATTCCTACTGTTGATGCATGTGCTCGATGAGCTGATCCAAATGCATCCATAATAAAGATTTCTCCTAGTGTGCTCCAATATTTTGATAAATTTTCATCGCAGTTGCTTTCTAATTTATCTGGGTAATCCATATGCCTTGTGTTTTCTAATAGTATTATATCTCCACTTTTTAGCATTTTGATTTTTTCTTCTATTTCCACGCCTTTTAGTTCTTCTGAAAACAGTATTTTTTTATTTAGTAATTTTTCTAAAACTATTTTCACTGGTTTTAAAGTGTTTTTTTCTAAATCTTCTTTTGTTTTAACTTTTCCTAAATGCGATAGTAATATTATTTTGCATTTCTTTTCTATTAAGTAGTTTATTGTTTCTAAACTTTGCTTTATTCTATTATCATCTGCAACCATTCCTTCTTTAATAGGTACATTATAGTCTACTCTAACTATTACTGTTTTTCCTTCTAATTTTAAATCTGTTATTTTTCTCATATTTTCACCACTACTATTATTATAAATCATTGTTTAACTTTTTTCTATTTTTATTCTTGATCGTTTAAGTCATTTTTTATATTTTTTATGTCTTTAGACTTTAAACCAGTTATTTCTTTTACTTCATCTACTTTCATTCCTAACTTTAATAGTTTTCTTGCAATCCTAACTTTTTCGTTCATTTCTCCTAATTCAACGCCTTTTTCCAACCCTCTTTCAAATTCATCTTTCATTAGAAACCTCCTTAAATTAGTTTTTACTTTTTTTAACATTTTATTATTGTTTCTACTATTATTATTAACTAAATTTTCTATAAACTCTTTTAATTATTTACATTTTTTTACACTTCTTTCGTAATTTACGATTTTCTTACTTTTTTGTGCTAAATATTTAGGATTTTTAATTTGTTGTTTTAATTAAATTAAGACTTTCTTTGTATTTATAATATGTTTTTTGTTGTTTTGTAAATAAACTGTAAAATAGATTTTTAAAGAAAAAACTATTGTTAATTCAATAGTTTGATTTTGTTCAGCAAATCTTAGAAATTGTTCTTATCATTTGTGCTGTGTATCCAACTTCGTTGTCATACCATGCAACAATTTTTGCTAAAACTTTGCCATCTTTTTCTATTATATTTGTGAGCGCTGCATCTACTATTGCTCCGGCTTCATTTCCAATTATATCACTACTAACTATAGGGGCATTTGTTATTTTTATTGTCTCGTTTTGATTTTCTTTAAACATTTTATTTATTTCTTCTTTTGTCACTTTTGTTTTTAATTCTACTGTTAAATCTACTAGTGAGCCATCTCCTACAGGAACTCTAAATGCTATTCCATCGAGTAGTCCATTTAATTCGGGAATGACTTTTCCAATTTGTGAAGCAGCTCCAGTTGAAGTTGGTATTATGTTTAGTGACGCTGCTCTTCCACGTCGACTTTCTATTCCTTTTTTATGTGGTATGTCTAATGTTTCTTGGTCATTTGTCATTGCGTGTACTGTCGACATAAATCCTTTTTCTACTCCATAATTTTTGTGTAATAGATTAACTACTGGTGCTAAACAGTTTGTAGTACATGATGCACAACTTATTATTGTGTCTGTTTCTTCTAATAATTCGTCGTTTACGTTATATACTATTGTTTTAGCATCGTCTTTTGCTGGAGCACTTATAATCACTTTTTTTGCTCCGGCATCTATGTGCGCTTGGCATTTTTCTTTTGATGTAAATACTCCTGTGCATTCTAAAACTATGTCAATTTGTAATTCTTTCCATGGTAAATTAGTTGGGTCACTTTCTTTGTATACTTTTATTTTTTTACCATTAATTATTATTGAATCGTCTTCATATGATACACTTTCTTCGTTTGTTCTATGTACTGAATCGTATTTATATAGGTAAGCAAGTTGTAGTGGATCTGTTAAATCGTTTATTGCTACAACTTCTATGTCATCTTTTTTTGTTAATAGTCTTAATGCTGTTCTTCCTATTCTTCCAAAACCGTTTATCGCTACTCTTTTCATTTATAATCCTCCTATTCAAAGTAACTATTTCCAACAAATTCTCTTAAAACACTGGTATTAGGTAGTATGTCTACTGGTATGTTAAAAAATCCTTTTAAGAAATTTATAAGCCTTAGTGCTTCTTCGTAATATTCGCTTTCTACTTTTACTGAATATAGTAAAGGTATTGCATATGTTTTTAGTATTCCTATTTCGTATATTAGTGCAGTGTTAAATACTATGTCTGCTTCGTTTTGATATGGGAATACGTATTTTTCTTCTGCTCTTCTTACAACTCTCCAATTTTTTAGTGTCGTTTCTGCATTATATCCTCTTTTTGAATTATCTCTTACCATTCGTCTTATTAATCGCATGTCGACTGTTGATATGTGGTTGTGTCTATCTAATCCTAATGGTGTGAATGGACTAATATATATTTTTAGTTTATTTTCTCTTTTTATACTGTTTGTTAATTTTTCGTTTAATGTGTGCAACCCTTCTATTATTATCATATCTCTATCTTTTAATGAAACGCTTGGATTTTTGTACTCTTTTTCTCCTGTTACAAAATTGTATGATGGTATCTTTACGCTTTCTCCGTTTAATAATTTTGTTAGATGTTCGTTAAATAGGTTAATGTCTATTGCTTCTATGATGTCATATTCATAGTTTCCTTCACTGTCTC
>CALVOP010000007.1 GCA_944350345.1 uncultured Bacilli bacterium
TGAAATTTAATAATAATTCATATATAATATTCTTAGAAAGAGAACATAGTTCGTAACTTGTATGCTATTCGCTCCAAAAGAAAATTAGTCGATTAAAAGTCGACTTTTTATTTTTGTTTTTATTTTATTTTTTTACTTTTATATTTATTATTCAAGTGGACAATTATATTTTATATTCTTAAATGTTGGAATTACTGTTATAATATCATCATCTTTAACGCAGTAAAATGTATTAATTAATATTCCTTTATCAACATAACTATCGTTATCATTTATATCTGAAACTCTCCAACTTATTATTGGACTGTTTTTAAATGCAATTGCTTGAAGTGTGTCTATGATAATAATTATTAATATAGTAATAACTGTAGTTAAAAATATTGTTATAAGTTTATTCTTTTTTAGCTTTTTTATTTCTTTTGACGAATAATCAAGAGTATCAATTAAGACCTCTTCGCTTTTGTTATTTATTTCTTCTTTATTAACTTTTTCCCCATTTAAAATTTCTGTAATTGAAACTCCTAAAATTTGACTTAATGGTTTCAATAAAGATAAATCCATAAGGCCAAGGCCTCTTTCCCATTTGCTTACAGCATTTTTGGTTATACCTAACTTTTCTGCCAACTGTTCTTGAGTTAATTTGTTTTGCTTTCTTAATTCAGCAATAAATTTACCAATTTTTTCATGATTCATTTTATCATCATCCAAAAAGAGTATATTAATTATGTATCAAATATTAAACATACTATCAGCTCACTTTAATAAATTGTTAATCTTTTATTTGTGTAAACATTATATATTAAATTATTATTTTTATCTATTTTTCATTATTTTTTATTTTATTAAAATGTTTATAGTAAAATTTTTTTTAATATGTTAGTATATACTATATGAAAGAAAAAATAATAGAAATATTGAATAAAGAAAACTTATATGAAATTGGTTTTGCTAAAATAGAGTATTATAGAGATATTGAAAACGTTTTTTTGTTACAGGAAAAATATAATTATAGAACACCTTTTCAAGTTGGTAATGTTGATTCTAAAACGTTTAAAAATGAGATTATATTTAAGACTGCTATAGTTGTTTTGATGCCTTATTGTAAAATTTCAAATAAAATTAAAAAAGAATATGCATATGTTTCTGCTAGTTTTAATGGTGTTGATTATCATTTGTTATTAAAGGAAAAATTAGAAAGTGTTTCTTTATATTTAGAGTCTTTAGGTTATATTGCAAAAATATTTGTGGATAATAATTATTTGGATGAAAGGTATTTAGCTTACAGGGCAGGGTTAGGTTTTTATGGCTTAAATCATCTACTTATTAATGATAAGTATGGTAGTTTTTTCTTTATTGGTGTTATTTTGACTGATGCAATATTTAACTATTCAAAACCATTAAATAAAACTTGTTATATGTGTAAGAAATGTTTAGAAGTTTGCCCTAATGGGGCAATTATGGAAGATGGGAATTTCAATGGTAATAAGTGTATTAGTTTTATTACTCAAAAAAAGGATATTTCAATTGAAGAAGAGAAATTAATAAATCAATGTATTTTTGGATGTGATGTTTGTACTAATGTTTGTCCACATAACTTAAAAGTTAGTGAGTGTAAAAATGAGGATATATTTAAAATTGATGCTTATAGTTATTCACATCTTAGTAATAATGATTTTAAAAAAAATTATGGAAAATATTCATTTTCTTGGAGAGGACGAAATATATTTGAGAGGAATTTAAATATTTATAAACAAAAACTAGAAAAAAAAGATAAATTATGATAATATTTTAATGTAGGAGGTATTAAATGGAAAGCAAAGAAGAGAGAAGAGTAATACCAGTTAAAAATTATTTTATATTATCAATTATTTGTTTGGTTACAATAGTTGCAACTATATATATTAATGCTTGGATTAAAACTTATAAAGTTAATAGTAATGTTAATCCTTTAATAGGCAAGGTTCAAGAGATAACTTTAAGTGATTTGGAAGCGACTATGTCTGAAACAAATTTAGCAATTTTGTACGTTGCCAATAATGATAATTTTGCTTTAGATAAAGAAATTTTAAAAAGGGTAAATGCGGATAGTATTAATGATTATTTTTATTATATGAATGTAAATGCTATATCACAAGAAGATTGTATAAAATCATTAAAAGAATATTTTAGTGATGTTAAAAATGAAATTAACTCGGTACCAATGCTTATATATATTAAAGACGGACAAGCTGTTAAAGTCATAGATTCCAAAGATAAGAAATTGAATATTAATGATTTTAATGTTATTTTAGATAATTACTTAGAAATTGATTAAAATTGTTTATCTTATTTATGCTAAGGCTTATAAATAGAAACCGTTACTTTCCAAAAGAAAAGGCTAATTAGTTTAAATCTGAATCCGATTAGAACAATATATAATTTGTAATTATGATTAGAATTATACATTAAAAAAGTCCATATGTGATGTGAACTCCATTTTGGAGGCATCAAGATTGGACTTTTTATTTTAATTTATCTTCCTATAAAGATTGTACTTTTTGTTTTCTTGAAATTAGATATGTTGCTGACCCAATTGCTAACAAAGTAGAACCAAATATTATATAACTAACAACACCTGTTTTCGGATTTTCTATTGCTTCATTTAATATTTTAATTGTTGGACTACATTGATTTGCATCAGTATTTTGAACAGTATTACCATTAAATACAATTGTTGGAGCTTCATTTACAACTAATTCTAATCCTATTATACTATCATCTACTACAGATTTTAAGCTTAATTTGTATTGAATTTTTTCAACTTGATTAGATTTTATATCGCCTAGATTCCAATTAATAGTTTTTGTTGTTTCATCTAATGTTGCATTTGATGGATTACCAACTAAGCTTATATCAAAATTTTCTACTATATATGACGCTAATGGCATTGCAATACTAGTGCCGATTTTAGCTGGGATAAGTGTATTGTTAATTGCAGTAGTAGTTTCTGTTACGCTTGAAACGCTTATGGCATTTTCAACTGTTTCAGTTGCGGTTGTGTAAAGTATTAATGTTGTGTCACTAGTATCAGCAGTAATTTGAGAAACTAAATTGGCTGCTGTATTTGTATCATCAATAACTATTATAATTTTATTATCACTAGATGAACTGAAAGCTGAAAGTGCTGCTTCAACTGCTTCATTAACAGTTGCACCTGACCCTACAGATGCCTCTTTAATTTCATCCAAACCAGTAGCTGCTTCAGAAATAGTTTGAACCATAGGTTTAGTTACTAAGGTGTCCGAAACCAAAATAGAGCCTATTTTTGTATAATCTGTACCTAAATTAGTAAATACATTTTCAGTTAATTCTTTAAAATTATTAATTGTTGTTTCTCCGTTTGATTTGTTAAAGATATACATAATCTCAGTACTTTTAGCATTATTTAGTGTTAATTCTATCGTAATATCACCATTAACTAAATCTTCCTCAACGATTTCTTGTCTTAAAACTCCAACAATTTCTCCTTCAGTTGTTTTAAATAAATACTGCTTAGCTTTTTGTACTATTTCTATTCTATTATTAGCAGCACTCAATAATGGTAAATTTATTAGGCCTACTATTAATAAGCACGCAATAGCAAATAGTTTTTTTGTCCTTTTCATTTTTATCCTCCTTTATATTAATTACATTATAACACAATTTAAATTTTTTACACACATTTTTTACAATTTTACATTAATAATTTGTTCATTTATCAATTTTTTTATGCTATTATTAAAATAGTATGGTGATTGTATGGAATTACTAAAAATTAGTTTTCATAATAATGAAGTTGTATTTTCTTATTATAGTAGTAATAAAAATCTAAATAATTTTATTAATTCTAATAATATGTATAATGGCGAATTATTATATTCTTTTTCATATGTAAATAAAAATATAAATAAAATAAAAGAGATAATAAATAGTTATTTTTTTAATAAATATAGTGGTAAGTTTGTTTTTTCTGATGAAAAGATGTTTATTCAATTAAGTGGCATTATACAAAATATGAATTTTCCTATTGATTTAAAAATTAAAGGAAATTTTGCTGTAAGTTATGAAGCTTATAAGAAGATTTTGAAAATTAAAAATTTAAATTCTGTTTATTGTTATTTTATGCCTGAAAACTATGTTCATACTTTTGCATTAAAAAATGTAAGTGTTTATTTTTCGTTTAAAGGCAAATTTAGTAGGAGATTTATTGAATTAAATGATTTGTTTAATATGAAGAATATGTATTATAAAAGAAACATAGTTTTAAATGAAAATATTTTTAACGATTTTGAATTATTTGTTAGTATAAATAGGCACTTAAAAATTATTCATATATATGACTATTCACTGCAGGTAATTGAAAGATTAGTGGATTTTGACCCGCTTAACGCGTTTACTATTTTAATTCATCAGAATGGCGGTAATATTGATAAACTAAATCAAGATTTCAAAAAGTTGAAGGAATTAAATAAAAAGTATAAAAAGAAAACTGGTGAAATTAAAATCATTTTTTCTGATGATTTTGTTAAAAATAATATATTTAAGCAGCTAACTTATAGTAATTTAAAAGTATGCTCAGCAATTATTATTTATCTGGCCTTTGTTCTGTTAATTTCTAATTCTTATAACGATTATGTTACTTGGTTTAATTCTAACTCTATCATGAATAGTTTGTCTACAAGCGAAACCACCTATGAAATAGTTGTGGATGATATTGATGTGGAACCAATATCCCCTGTAGAAGATGAAGAAGAGGATGTTAATCCGTATGCTAATATACCTACAAATTTAGAAACATTAGTTGGTATTAATAATGATACAGTAGGGTGGTTATCTGTTAATAACACTAAAATTAATTATCCAGTTACTCAGTCATCTGATAATAGTTATTATTTAAATAGAGATTTTTATGGAAGACGTACTGCGAATGGTTGGGTCTTTATGGACTATAGAAATGATATTGTTAATTTAAGTAAAAACACTATACTATATGGTCATGCTTTGCTTAGTGGTTATATGTTTGGTGACTTAAGAAAAACAATTAAAAGTTCTTGGTATAAAGAAGAAGAAAATTTGTATATAACTTTTAATACTCTAAATAAAGAGATGAAATGGGAAGTAATTAGTATATACAAGACCCCATATACTACTGATTATTTAAAAGTTAACTTTTTTGATGATGATGATTTTCTTGAATTTGTTGATTTAATTTTAGATAGAAGTGTTTATAATTTTGGTGTTAAAGTCAATAAAGATGATTATATTCTTACTTTATCAACTTGTTCTGGAAATGATAATGGTAGATTGGTTTTACATGCAAAATTGGTAAAATAAAAAAGGCGTTAATATTTTGTTAATGCCTTTATTTATTTCCTATCATCCAATTATCAAATATTTCACAGTTTGCACTTTCTGGTGGCGGACTAGCTTTTTCCATTTTTACTATCATAGGGATTTTAAATATTCTTCCAAATGCTACACATGTTCCTGATTGTAAGGATTTTTGCTTTTCTATAATATCTGAACTTATATTCGGAATCATTTTTGTTATGTAATCTAAATCTTGTGGGTGTGTTATTTTAAAGATTAAAAAGTTTGCTGCTTGGCTTATTACGTTACTGTTCAAATCTGTTGGCCTTTGTGTTATTAAGTCGAGTATTAATCCGTATTTTCTTCCTTCTTTGCTTATACGTTCAAAAATGTTGTATCCGATTAAATCAACGTCATCGTTTGGAACTACATATCTATGTGCTTCTTCTAATATTATATGCATTGGAAAACTTGCTCTTGGTTCTAAAGCTTTTGTAAATTTTAAAAACATTCTGCTATATATTTTGGTTAAAGTTCTAGCAAATCTGTCGTCGACGTCTTCTAAGTTTATATTTATTACTTGTGCTTTTTTTCCATCTATTAGTATCAAGTCATTTATAAATTCAGTAATGTTGTTATACTTATCTTTAGTAAAAAATTTGGCATATGGTCCATTTATAAGGTTTGCTAGTTTTACTTTAAGTGATATAGCTTCATCATACATATCTTCATTTAATAAATATCTTTCGCTAAATAGGGTAAAGTTTAATGCAATTTGTAAATCTTTTAAACCGTATTTTACGTTATTTGTGTTAATGTTCCATACTTTGTCTTCTTGTAAAAAACTTTCAATATATTCAGATATAATTGTTCTTTCAGCAAATCTTCCCTCAGAGTCTATATCAAAACAGTTTCTAAATACACGAGTAAATCCTATTCCTGGAACTACAGCTTGTAAACTAATCTCTGGCGTATTTGTGTTTGATACTATGTCAAAAATTTGGTCTCTTATTTTAGCTGATGTTTGATTAGTGTACATTATTGATGTAATTGCCTTGGCTAAAAGGTGATTTTTATATGCGTTTACTTCAGGATCATTTGATGCAAAAATTTTGGCTAACTCAATAGCGCTTTCTACTATTGCAATTTGTGAATATTTTGTGGCATCAAGTAAATTTAAAACATCTTCTATTTCTAATAAATGTACTGGTAACTCTAAAAGTGTTTTATCTTTTTGTTTTGCACTTGTAGATATAAGTTTATAATGTAAATTTGGATTGATTTCGTTTAGGTTTTTAAATGCATTTATGTATTCACCGTATGAATCAAATATAAAAAGATTAGCTTTATATGGTATTTCATTTTGGTTTTTAAAAAGATTTTGAAAAATTCTACAAATTCCATAGGTTTTACCACTACCACTGTTTCCAAAAATTGCTGTGTGATTTGAAAACATATCATTTAAATCAACTTTTAATGGATAATTTTTATATAAAGGGCTTACTCCTAGTGTAAGACTTTCTTTGTCTTTTCCAACGATTATTCTCAGTTCTTCTTCAGTTATTACTCTTATTTTTGCATCTAAACTTGGTTTTTTTAATATTCCTCCTATAAAATTGTCAGTTGTTAATTCGCCTAGAAAGTTTATTTTTAAAGTATCTTCATTTATTTCTTCAACTTCGCCTAATATTTTTTTGTCTTTATCTTCAAAAACCACGTGAACATTTAATAAATCTTTCATCAGTTCTTCAGAATGTATTAAACTTACTATTGCAAAGTTTTTGCTTATTACTTCGATTTTATTAAACATCTAAATCATCCCTCTATTATTCTAATTTGATATTATCATAATAAAAGTTTTTTTTCAATTTTTTTCTTTTTTAATCATTTTTAATATGTTATAATTTGTATAGTAGGTGGATATGATAATGAAGAAAACATTTTTTTTGTTAATATTATTAGTTTTTCCTATTTTCGTAGATGCTGAATGCACTTATAAAGAAAAGTATGAGCTTAATTCTTTGTCAAGTTATATTGATTATACTTATGATTATGATGAGAGTTCACAATTATTTACAGTATATTTGTATAACATTGATGACAAACTGGAATTAAGGTACGAGAATAAAGTTTATACTCCAAGTGCTAACAAAGTAACAATTAATAATGTTAAACCAGGATCTAGTTTATCTATAGATGTTTATTCTACAGTTCAAAATGAATGTTATAACGAATATTTAAGAGTCATTTATATATCAGTGCCTTACTTTAATTGGTTTTACCAAAGTGTTTTATGCGATGGCCATGAGGATTTAGACATATGCAATTCTAGATTTTTGGATTATCAAATTTCTAATCAAACATTTATTTTGTTATTAAATAATGAAGAATTTACTTTAAACAAAGACGACGGAATAACAGAATCTGTCGAAGAACAAAAGTGGTATGATGTTGTAATTGACACTATGCAAAAGTATTATATTAAATTTGCCATATCTGTTATAAGTACTTTGATAAGTGTATATATTTTTAGAGTTATTTATAGAAAGGTTAAACATAAATTGTAATATTTTTTATATATGTTATAATTTTAATAGGGTAAGGTGTAAAATGAAGAAAATAATATTTGGTTTTGTGATTTTAACGCTCTTTTTTGTAAATGCACTTACGTGTAAGGCTGTGTGTAATGATAATGTGTTGCTTGCTGCAAAAGACGTAAAAGTAGAAGCAATATCTATGACAGACGATTTAATATATTACGTGATTAAAATATCTAATTTGACACCAGATATTTATATTACTGTTTATGAAGATGATAATGAAACCACAACGACTTATACTTATGATGATTCAGAAAATGGAGTTATAGAAATTGAACATTGGTATATATATGAAAAAGTATATTATACAGTTAATGTTTATTCTAATGTTGAAGGATGTACTGGAGAATCTTTAAATGAAATAAGAGTTAACACTAAAAAATTTAATGAAAGATATGGTTATGTTTCATGTGAAGAAAATCCAGATTATGAAAAATGTGATCCCTTTTATGAACCACCTGCAGGTGAAGAGCAAACTGATGAAGAGTTTTATGAAGAAATTCAAGAATATAATAAAAAACAAAATACTTCTTTTTGGGACAAAGTTAGTAATATCATAAAAGAATATTATTTATATGCGCTCATTCCCATTTTAGTGGTAACAATTATTTATGTCATTATTATATGGGTTTATAAGTCAAAGCGGGGTGACACAGAATGAAAAAATTTAACTTTTTCTTTCTCAGTATTTTATTTATAGTTTTTTGCTACGTTATGCCAATAGAAAAGGTTTGTGCAAGCAATCAAGTAAAAATAACAACTGTTGATGGAACAAAAAATAGTAATATTTATTATAAAGATAATGTAGGAGAACAAATCAATGTTTCCGTATATACTTATAAAATTGGTGAAGCAGATGCATATTGTTTGCATCCTGGCAGAGTAGGCCCAGGGAATACCACATATTATGAAGATGAAACTTTTGATGTATCTAATTGTAACGAAGAATTTACTTATGAATGTGGATTAGCTTTTATACTTTCTGAGTCTTTAGCAAATGATTACAGTTATAGAGCCACTGAAACAGCATTAAGGTTATTTGCGGCTTACTCTTCTGATGAATCAAGTGAAATGATCGGTTCTGATGGATGGTATGATGCCGAAACAGGTCTTACTGTTAAAGCCCAAATATACAAAAAAACTGCTCAAGCGGTTATGAATTGGGGATATAATGTGGATAATATAAATCATTGTTATGATAAACAAGGTAACGAGATAGAATGTGTTAATGTACTATATGGAACAGGAGAACAAGCTGAAGATTTAAAAAATGGTATAGAGTTATTTAAAAAAGTAATGACTGGTGGAATTGAAAATAAATGGGTTCCTAAAATTGAACTCGTAGATACGGAAAAAAAAGAAAATGGAAATATAATATTTACGTTAAATACTAATTTTAATAAAAATACTAAAATATCTATTCCTGATACTATTTTGGGATATCCTATAGATAAAAGTATCACAAATTGTGATAATGGTTGCGTAATAAAACTTACTGTGAACGCTCCTAATGTGGATGAAGATCTTTTTATTAATTTTAATATAACTTTTGAGGACATTAGGTATTCTTTAGGAACAATTAAAAGATATAAGCCCGCCGGTGGAAAGGCACAGTATTTTTTATCATACTTAACCACTCCGATAACTAATGTTTATCCAATACAATATACTGTCAATAGTGAAATTACATCTTGTTGTATAGGAGAATCTGTCAATAAGGATATGCCTTTAAGCTGTGATGAAAGCACAACAGGGGAGATAAGTGACCCTAAAATGTGTTCAATATTGAATTCATGCGCTGGTAGTGGTGATATGTCTTATAATAAGACTAAAGATGCAGGCTTAAATAGTAAATACTGCAGTATGTATTGTAGAGAAGAAATGCATTTCACTTTTATGGATAGAACTGAAGTCATTGCTGGAAGACAATTTAAATATGATATTTTGCGCAATGATACTTATTTAAGTACTGTTGTCAAGGGTTATAAAGAATGCGTTGTTGGTAGCATAAATTTCGGCCAATGGGAGATTGATTATCTTGAAAAAAATAAACAAGTTTTAGAATATTTTAATCAGTGGAAATTATGGGAGACTAGAGCCAATAATGAAATAGCACATAATGAAGAAGACTATATTAAATGTGAAAATTGCTCTATTGAGGACAATGCAAACAATGAAAAAACTGTAAAATGGACTTGGTATTCATGGCCTGTAAGATATTACGGCCATACTACTGCTAATTATTATGGAAAAGGATATGTAAGTAATTATTCAACATCAAGGCAATCAACTTCTAGTGGCACAAATCGTTCTGGAAGTGATAATTCCAATTGTGAATGTGACGATTGCAGTATTGGAGCTAGTTGTAGGCCAGATTCTGGGACAAGCGCTAAAATTGAAGCTGAAAAATATAAAAAATTATATGATACGGCAATTAATGAAAGGGACCAATTAATTTATGATATTAAAAATTGCAATTTAATGACAGGAACAAGCGCTTATAACTATGTGAGTGCGTATAAAATAAACAATCTTAATTTAGATATTAGTTATGAAGATAAATACTCAGATTTTATTGAAATACAAGACAGTGATGTCGTTGGTGATGTAACTATAACCTATTTTAATTTAACTGGCGATGATGGTAATGATAAAACCACAACGGATTATTGGTCAAAAATAAATAATTTAAATATTTTATATGACGGATCCGGATATTGTTCTGGGTGCGGTGGAGAAGCCAATATATCTTCAAGCATTAAAACAAAAGAAATTGATAAATGGAGTTGTTCAAATACTGGTACATCTGCAAGATGTGTTTTGGAAAAAGTCGAAGTACCGGTTACTAATGCTGCAAAATCTGAGGCAACGTCTACAAAAAATTTTGTTCAAAATGCGACACTTTACACTCAATTATTTACAGGTGAGGTAAGCAATAAGCCAAGTGGAGTTGGCTATTGGGTTGGATTAGAAGATTATGTTTATCCAATAGAATTAAATAAGGAAAATGGAGAATATAATGTTAATGTTTCTTATAAATTTTCCAATGATCTCGTTAGATTTTCTCAAAATGAATTTAATTGTGCATTTAAAGTTATTAATGAATTAACCATGTATGAATGTGATTCTAGTGTTGAAAATTGTTACGTTGATTGTAATCCGCTTGTAGAAGTTTGCGATGACTATGGCGAACCAAAATCTGGGTTAGGGGTAATTGTTAGAAGTGTTGATTTATCTGACTTATTCCCCACAAATAGAGCAATTGGTATGAACTGGGCTAATTCTTTAAACGTAATTAATGCTATTCAAAGTTTAGGAAATGATATATGGATTAATAAGCAACCTCAATATGTAATTGAATTATCACCATCTAATATTAGAAATATTAAAAATTATAATAATTATAATGATTACCTTGATTATTCAATAAATTGTGATTCTTCATTAAATTGTACAAGTAACTTCTTAACTTCTATTTCTTCAAATACCAATTATGCTTATTATGTAGATCTTTCTTTGGGCAGAAATAAAAGATTAGATGACTTTAATAATTATTATAAATATGGAAGGTGATATTTAGTGAAAGAATCTTTTTGGACATATTTAGTTATAGTGCTCGGCTTATTTATTACAGTAGTTTTAATAATTGTACAAGATTTAACATCTACATCTGAAGAAGATTATTATTTAATGAAAGAAGTCATGGAAGCAGCTATGATTGACTCAGTTGATTATGGTATCTATAGATCTACTGGTCAAATTCGTATTATTGAGGAAAAATTTGTTGAAAATTTCACTAGAAGATTTGCAGAAAGCGTTAGTGCAAATAAAGATTATAGATTAGAATTTTTTGAAATTTATGAATCTCCGCCTAAAGCAACAGTTAGAATTAGCACATCTAGTAAAGAGTATACAGTTAATTCTAGCGAAGTAGTCGATTTTGGAATTGTTACTGTTTTGAGTGAAATTATGGAAACTAAGTATCAAGAATCTAAATGGCCTAATGGTTGCGAAAATTGTTAAAAAAGTTATATATAAAATACTTTAAAATTAAAATTGATTTTAAAGTATTTTTGTTTTATAATTATATATATAATAGAGGAGGAAAGTATGAAAAAGTTTTTAGTTGGTGTTAAAAAATTCTTTTCTAATAAGAATACGGTTACAATTATATGTGTTTTAGGAGCTATTTTAGTAATATATTTTGGTTATAATTATAGAATAGATCAAATAACAAGTCCGATCAAAGTTCCATATGCAAAAGTTGAAATACAACCACGTACTGAAATCACACAAGATATGATAGGATATGTGGAAATACCTAGAAATATGTTGACAAGTAATACAATAACTGATGTTAATAATGTTTTGGGATATTATGCAAATTATAACACAGTTATTCCAATGGGCAGTATTTTTTACCAATCTACATTAGTAACGTGGAGTCAAATGCCTGATTCTGCTTGGGCAGATATTCCTGATGGATATACTGTAGTTAGTTTGCCTGTTACAACTGAAACAACATATGGTAATTCAATTTTTCCAGGCAATTACATTGATTTATATTATGCTGCTAATGATGAAACTGGTAAATTATTGCTTGGTAAATTGATAGAAAGTATTGAGGTTTTAGCTGTTAAAGATAGTAATGGTAATCATGTATTTGAAAATAGTGCGGAATTAAGTGCACCATCTTCGTTAATATTTGCTGTGCCAGAAGAATTGCACTTATTGTTAAGAAAAGCATCTTATTTAAGTGGTGAGATAATTCCAGTTCCAAGAAATAGGGATTATTCACAAAATCCTGGCGCTACTATTGTAAGTAGCGAATATATTCAAGACTTTATTTTAAGTCAAACTGTTGTTATACCTGATCAACAATTACCAAGTTTAGATGATAATTTAGAAGAAAATGTGGATCAAGAATAATTGATTTTGTTAAAAAAATAGAAAGGGTGTTGAGATGAACGAGGCAATTTTTTCTCAAATAGATTTTGGCCCATTAAAAGAATTTTTAGATAATGATGATATAACAGACGTTTCATATACAAATAATGGACAAATATGGGTAAAGTCTTTATCACAAGGCGTTTATAAAGTTGAAAGACCAAACGTTAATAATGCCCTACTTGAAAAAATAGCCTTTCAATGTTCTAATGTTATGGGCAAAACATTTAATATGGCTCATCCAATGTTAGATGCTGAAAGTGCTGAATTACGTTTAAATTTTATTCATGAGAGTATAGCTACAAATGGTATTGCTTGTGTAATTCGTAAAACACCAGCAAAAATTAGACTTAATAAAGAAAAATTATTAAGCGAAAATTATGTGTCCTTACAAATTCATGATTTTTTGTTTAAATGTGTTGAGGGACATTGTAATATTATTGTGTCAGGTGAAACTGGTAGTGGCAAGACTGAACTTGTTAAGTATTTGGCAAGTCATACTAAGGAGAACGAAAAAGTTATTACTATAGAAGATACTTTGGAATTACACTTAGATAGAATTTTTCCTCATAGAGATATAGTCGCATTAAAAACTAACAATATTGCAAATTACAGCGATATCCTTGTTGCTTGTATGAGACAAAATCCCAGATGGATTCTTTTGTCCGAAGTTCGTAGTGCAGAAGCTGTAATGGCAGTTCGTAATTCAATTAGTAGTGGACATAACATTATTTCAACTATACACTCTGATAAAGCGAGTAGTATTCCTATGCGTATGTATTCATTACTTGAAACAAATTTAGATATAGAGCAATTTTTAAAAAGTATTCATAGATATATTCATTTGGGGGTGCATGTTAAAGGATATATGTCAAAAAAATATGGGAGATTCCAACGTGAAATTGTTGAAGTTGTTGAATTTTATGTAGATAAAAATAATGAAGCTAAGACAAATGTGCTTTATGTTAAAGATATGGATGGCACTGAACATTATAATAATCCAAGTTCGGAGTTACTTGATTATTTGAGCGCTCAAGGTATCGATTTACCTAAAGAAACATTTGTGAAAAATTCTGAAATTTTAAGAGAAACTAATAAAGAAAATTTGGAAATTTTATAAAGGAGGTATTTATATGGGATATGTATTAGAAATATTAATTGCTGGATTTTTATTACTATTTATGGTTGTATACCGTATGAATACTGGTGGCAACTTTTATAAGTTTATATCTAAAGCTTTTTCTGAAGCTTATAATAAATATGCACCATATTCATTTAGAATGGTAAGAGAGAAAACTAAAGAGTTAGGTCAAGAATATACTCCAAGACAATATACAATCCAAGCAATAGTATTTGCTGGCGGAGCTGGCGCTATATCATATTTATACTTTTATAATTTAGTAATAGCAATATTTTACGCAGTAGTGGCAATTTTATTTATACCATATTTGGCTTATCTTAGGTGTAAAAAGGTATACAGCGAATTTATTTTTGAACAAATACAAATTTACACTACAAACGTAATAATGGAATTTAATACAACCCAGTCATTTGTAAAAGCCTTGGAAGGTGTGAGAGATTCTGGCGTCCTAGAAGATCCAGTACTAACTGATGTTACCGAAATGGTACAAATGTCATATTCTAATGGGACAATAGATGAAGCAATTAAATTTATGAATGAAAAATATCCGTTTTATGTAGTAAAAAATATGCATCAATTATTTTTACAAATAACTAAAGAAGGTTCTAAAGATAGTGGAGAAGCCCTTGAAGGCATGAGTCAAGATATTGATATGTTAGTTGAAAATGTATATAGAGATAGGCTAGATAGGCAACAATTTCATAAGCAATTTATTACATTTGGTATTTGCTTATATTTTTTGGTAGCTTTAATTCAATATTTACTTGGAGTTGAAAGTTATATGGATTTAATCGATACTTGGTATGTTAATTTGTTGTTACACGCTGTTATAATTGTAAATTCATATTTTCTATTAAATGGAGAAAAATATTATAATGAGGATGTGGGGGCTGAATAATGATAGAAATATTTGTTTTTGGTATATTAATTTTAACTGTTTTTATTGTAAATGGACAAATTGATACAAATAAATTTATTAAAGATAATAAAAAAGCATTTAATTTATTAAAAGAAGATGATTATGAGTTTTTAGTTGCAGCTAAGTATGGAGATTCTGCAAACGCTGAAAAACTTTTTGAAGCTAGAATAAGAAATGGTTTAGTCACTTTATTGATATTGATTATTCTGTTTATTTCCAGAATATCTTTTCTGAATTTAATATTTGCTCTAGCTGGATCATATTTGATTTTTAAATCAGGGTATACAAGTTTAAAAAGCTATTATAAAAAGCATTTACACGAAATTAATTTATTGTTGCCTTATTACTTAAAAAGTTTAGAAATATTAATTCAGCATTACACTGTTCCTGTTGCTATAACCAAGTCTGTTGATGATGCGCCTTTAATATTTAGAGAAGGCTTAAAAGAACTTATAGCTAGCATTGACGCGGGAGATTCTACAATTGATCCATACATGGCTTTTGCAATTAAATATCCTGTTAGAGATTCAATGAGAATGATGAGGTTATTATATAGATTAGGTCTTGGGAATCAAGAAAGAAAGCAAGAACAGTTAATAGTTTTTTCTAGGACAATATCTAATTTACAGGCTAAAAGCCGTGAAACAAAATATAAAGAGCGTTTAGAAAAAATGGAAAAAAAGACAATGGTTATGTTATCGACAACTGGTGTAGGAGTAATGATAATATTATTGATTTCGATTATGCAAATGTTTCAGTTTTGATGTAAATTTTTTGTATATTTATTGATAATTAAGTTTAAAATATGTATAATAATAAATGATGATAGGAGGAATGATGGAATGAAAGAAGCAACTGGTGAATTAAATATGACAGTTATAACAGTTATCGCTATTGCTGCTGTTGCTGCACTATTTTATGCTTTTGTTTGGCCAATGATTCAAAGGACAATTGTTCAACAAACATGTAATACTTATGGACCTGGATATACTGCGACTAAGGTGCAGGCTGGAGAGAGTGCGGCTTGTACAACTTCCAGTGATAAGACTTCATGTTGGGTATGTAAATGTGATACTTCTAAGGGCTGTACCGGTGGAGATATTTTAGCTGATTAATTTTTAATAAGGTGATGTAAATGCGTGAAAGTATAGGTGGAACTTGGTTACTTGGTTTTGTGGTACTATTTATAGTACTCTTTTCTGGTTATTTAGCAGTTTCAATTAATTATACTAAAGCATTTAAAGTGAAAAATCAAATTATTAATTTAATTGAACAAAATGAAGGATTTAGAACATCTTCATTTGGCAATATTGCCGGTGCTAGTAATGATCAACTTTCTAGTAGTGATAGAACAGAAGATAAAATTTATTACTATATAAAAGATATTGGTTATGCAACTACAAGTATAGATAGTGATAAGTGCTCTGGGTATGGGACATATTATACTGGTGGATATTGTGTGAGAAGAGTGTGTAACGCTAATGGAGTTTATTATAAAGTTACTTCATTTATTAAATTTGAGTTGCCATTGATTTGGACTAGTTTTACAATTCCTATTCATGGTGAAACAAAAATGATATTTTATGATAATTCAGATGTGAGATGTGGGTGATAATTAATGAATGTTATAATTGCAAATAAGTATAAAGAAATGTTAATGGGTCTAAATATTGAAGTAATAAAATCTATGGAAGGTGTGTTCGAGGTAGATGAAATAATAGACACTTTTTCTAATTTTTATTTTGATAGAATGATTTTAGATATTACAGCAATTAAAAATTATACTAATTTGGATAATTTACAAAAATTATCGATTAATTTGGACATAAGTAGAGTTATTTTAGTACTTGATGATTCTCCTCAAAGTGAAAGTCAAGAGTATTTATCTAAACTTATATCAATGGGTATTTATAATTTTACAAGAAATTTAGAAGGGATAAATTATTTGCTAGGGCACCCTAATAGTTATAGAGATGTTGCGCATATACATAATGTCGAAAGTTATCCCGATCAGGCCACACCAGAAAATTCGGTTGTTAGGGTAAAAATAATAGGTATTAAAAATTTAACTGAACATGCAGGCGCTACAACTTTGACATATCTATTAAAAAAACATTTGGATGCTAATTATAATGTTGCTGCATTAGAAGTAGGAAAACGTGATTTTGCTTTTTTTGAAGGTGAAAATTTTATCAGTACATCAGAAGGCGAATTGCCTAAAGAATTGATGAAAAAAAGTGATTTTGATATTTTGCTAGTCGATTTAAACAATTATCCAGATGATGAAATTTGTAGTTATGTTTTATATTTAGTTGAACCGTCTACAATTAAATTAAATAAATTAATCAGAAGAGATAGGAAAGTATTTGAAAGACTAAACAATAAAAGAATTGTATTAAATAAAAGTTTTGTTACTGAGTCTGACGTTGCTGTTTTTGAATATGAAGCCGGAACAAAAGTTTTTTATAATATTCCGCCTTTGGATGATAGAAAAATGCCTCAAAGTGCAATTAATGCAATTATTTCTAAGTTGGGTCTTATAAAGAGTGATGAAGGCGAAGATGATAATTTTAAAAATAAATTACTTGGATTGTTTAAATTTTAGTGTAAATATTGTCTAATTTTATTGACAAGATGTTTGATATTATATAAAATTATATTTAAGGAAGAAGGAGATTTATATGAATTTATTTTATTTATTAGCAGCGGAACCAAGCGCTGTGTGCAATGCATTAACGCCAATTATGACTTTATTAGGCTATGTTATTTTTGGTATTAAAGTAGTTGTTCCAGTTATTTTAATTTTATTTGGCATGTTGGACTTAGCAAAAGCTATTATGGGTAAAGATGATAGTGAGATTAAAAAGGCACAAATTAGTTTGTTTAAAAAGGTTGTGGTTGCTGTTTGTGTTTACCTAGTGATAACGTTAGTTGGCTTAATAATGTCTTTGATTTATCCTAATTGGAATGACGAATGTTCTGAAGCCGTTTCGTGTGCGTTAAATAATCCATTCGATTCCACTTGTGAAGTAATCCCAAGTAATCAAAATGATTAAGGATTTTATCCTTTTTTTGTAAATTTTACTATCTTCAGGGTAGGCGTACTTTTTATTATGCTGTAAATGTTTATTTTTGACAATTTTAGTATTAATTAATTTTTTTTAATTTATATATTATATTAATTTAAATTGTTTTAAAATTTTTAAATTGATGGTTAGTTGTAAAAAATAGTTTAAAAAGTACTTTTAAACTATTTTTTTTTATGTTATAATTTAATTGTAGTTTAAGTATTTAGAAAAATAAGGAGTTCTTATGAAACAAAGTCGTGTTTACATTTTTATTATATCTTTGTTATTTTTTTCGGTTTTTCTTTTAAATGTTTCTAGAGTTTATGCTTATCAAATGTATGAAAGTTTACTTGAACCTCATTCTTCTTGCGTTAATGATCGTAGTTGTTTATTAATTTGTTCATATACCGAAGAAGAAAAGAAAAAATCAGCTGATGGGCATTTGTTTTCTACTTGGAATGCAACATATATATACTATATTTATGATACTGGAGAATGGCAAATTACGTGGGATAAGCCAACAGCAATTGTTGGTAAAAATGATTCAATAGCTTTATCTTCTGATGAGTTATTATCTAGTGATGTTATTCATGCACAAAGCGGAGTATTAAATAAAATGATTAATACTGGAGTTTGTCCGAATTATGCTCATGTTGATAGAGGTTTTGGAAAAAATGAAGTTTGCTTTGACAATGATGGCGAGTATTGCGCAGATAATGTTGGAAGTGCTTGGTATGATATATCTACATCATTTGGTAAATGCTCTGATAGTTTAGTTTGTTCTAAAAAATATGATGTAAATAATCAGATTATGTCATATTTAGATAATTTTAATTTTACTTTGAGAGATATAAATTTGTCAGATTTAGATTTTAATAATATTTCTTCAGAACAAGAAGATAAGCTTGATTTACTTTGTGAGGATTTAAGAGATAAAAATATTTCTGTTTCTAATCAGTTGGTTACAGATTTTTCTGTGAATTTTTTGAATAATGCGTCAGCTGAATTTATGTCAAATTGGAATTCTTATCTTTATGTAAAAAACAACGTAAAAAAATTGTATGATCCTATTATTAATAAATTGAACAAATATTGTAATGATAAAGTCAATCATGAATATGAATCTGGTATGATAACTGAAGAAGAACGCGATGAAATTACATCTCAAAATAATCAATCATCACAAGATTTGATTAATAACTCACAAAACGATATTGATTCTGGATTTAATATTATTAATGAAGGAAATTGGGTAAATATTGATACTAATTTAGGTGATTGTTCGGATTATATTGGAGATGCAGATGTGCAAGGAACTCCTGCATATTATATAGATTTTGTTTATGATATTATTAAAATAGTCATAGTAGTTACTTTGATATTATTATCTATGTTTGATTTAGTTAATGCCATTATATCTGAAAAGGCTTTAAACGGAATTTATAAAAAACTTATATATAGATTAATTATTGTTATTTTAATATTGTTGTTGCCAACTTTAATTTCTTTAGTAGGACAATTGTTAACTGGCAAAGATATTTTATGTGGAATTGGATGATGTGTATGATTAATATTATGTTAAATTTAGTTAATAGTTTATGGATATTAGATATTTTAAAAAAGATTTGTTTGTTTTTTGATTGGCTTATATACAGTGTGGCTTCATGGTTTTTTAATGCTTTTTATCAAATTTCAAAGATGAATATATTAGTATATGATGATGCTTTACCTGATGTTTCAGTTTTGATTAAGAGAATTAAATTATTTATTGGTATTTTTGTGCTATTTATTATGGTGAGAACCTTAATTACCTATTTGACTGACCCTGAAAAAGTTATAGAACCTAGTAAAAAAATTGTAATTAATGTCTTCGTATCTATAGCTTTATTGGTCGTTTCACCAACCATATTTGATTTGATGAATGATTTTCAAAAATCCATTATAGATTATAATACATTACCTAGATTATTGTTGGGTCCTGATGTTTCTGAAGGTTTTGATGAAAATGCTGGGAAAACTTTTATGGGAAGTATGTTTACATTATTTTTTTACTGCGATAGTTGTGGTACTGATGTTAGAAATGCTATTAATTCAGTAAAAACTGGTTCTAATAATATTTTATCATTAATAAATTATACTAATAATACTGGGGTTTACTATGAATATCCAGTTTTATCAGGTATTGTTGGTATGGTTATGACATATTACTTTATTGTTTTTGGATTAGCTTTAGGTGTTCGTATATTTAAATTATACTTTTTGCAGATTTTAGCACCTATACCTATAATTGCATATATTGATCCAAATAAAAAAAGCTTTTGCGATAAATATCTTTCTATTTTTATAAATACATATATTGAAATTTTTGTTAGATTATTTACGATTTTAATGGCGTACAATTTAGGACAAATGATTCTTAATGCTTTATCTACAACAAGCGGTGATAAAAGTTTTTTGGTTAAACTTTTATTGGTAATTGCTTTGTTTCAATTTGCTAAAATTTTTCCAAAAATAGTTTCTGATTTATTTAATCTTAAATCATCTCTTAGTGAATTAAAAGGTTGGGGTGCTTTACCTGGAGCAGTTTTGGGAACTGGGGCAGGATTAGCAACTGGTTTAGTTTCTGCAAAAATGGGGCATTTATCCGGCAGAGATTTTGCTTCACATGCTTTATCTTCTACTTTTAAAGGTGGAATGGCAGGTTATAAAGGTGGTCAAAAAGGAATTATGGATTTTGGCACTAGTATGGCTGGTGTTGCTACTGGTGGCTTTGTTGCTGCTAATCAAATATATAATTCTGGTGGATATGGCAATTATGTTAAAGGACGATTATTAAATAAGTTTGGAGCTGGCGAATACATTAAAAATGAGAATGAAAGATTATCTGATGCTTTAACTAATGCAACTCAAACTAAAGATAAATTTGAGGATTATCGTGGAAGATTATCAACATTAAAAAGTGAAGCTCAACGTTTATATGATGCAAGACATAATGGTGGTTTGGCTGGTAATGTTGATTATCAAGCTCAGTTAGCTGTGAGAAAATCTGCCGCAGAAAGATTGGCTCGAAATGCTAAGGATTCTGAAGCACGTGAAATGTTTGCTAGAGCTAACACTGCAATTAACAATATTGAACGTGACTATCGAACAGATGTGGGAAGATTCTATAATAGTGCCTTGAATGGTTCAGATACTTCGTCAGAAGCAACTACATTACGTTCTATTAGTGATAAGATAAGTAAAGAAATTAGAGATGCTGATCAAAGTATTAATTTAAGTACATATGATGGAATTAATAATGCAGAAGCTATTTTAGATGATAGCATTGTAGTTGCTGATCATAATGTTGATACAGCACAAAGAGCTTTAAAAAAGTTTAAAGATAAAAATATTTATAAATACTCTACATTTGATGCTGGAAAAAGTAACAAGTATAAAAGTAAAAATTCATCTAGCCAATCATCTCAATCTGGCTCTTAACAGGGTAATTCATCTGGTGGTGCTCAACAAGGCCAAGGGCAAACTGGTAGCGGTCAATAAAATCCAAATAGTAGTGGGCAAGCAATCAAAAATCCACCACGCGGTCCAGTAATTTATACTGATCAAAATGGCGAAAAAAAGACTACCTCTGGAATAACAATTAGTACAGAAGGCGATTTTCAAAAAAATATGAGAGATAGACATAAGTAATAAGTTCAAATTAAAAAAGGAGGAAAAAAGTATGTATTTAATACCTGCAAATAGTAAAAAGGGACAATTAATATTTAATATGTTTAGACCAATAGATTTAATTATATTCGCTATTGGGGCGTGCACAACACTTATATTAATGTTTGCTATACAAGCAACAACAATGTTTGCTTTGGTAATTAAATTGGCACCTATTGTAATTACTGCGTTACTCGTGATGCCGCTACCAAATTATCATAATGTAATGATGTTTTTAAAAGATGTTATTGATTTTTATAGCAATAGAAGAATATATGTGTGGAAAGGTTGGTGTGTAATGAATGAGTACTCAAAAGATTAATGCTAAGGCACAAAAATATGCCGAGAATTGGTTGCCAATAAAATCTATAATGAATGGAGCAATTCAAGTAGATGGAGGTTTTAATGTAACTGGAGTAAAAATTCAACCAAAAAATATATTTATTATGGACAGTCAAAGTCAAAGTAACGCAATATTTAATTTAAGAAACTTTTATAATACTATTGACTATGAATTTTGGTTGATAGTTGCTGATAGACCAGTTGATGTAAATGTTTATCTTTCTCAACTTCAATTGCTTTATAATAGTGTGCAAACTCCTGCAATGAGGAAACTTATTATGCAAGATATTAATAAAGCCAACTTATTTATGAGAAAAGAAATTGGAGTTTCAGATACTGAATATTATATTTTATTTAAGGAAAAACGACCTGAGATAATTCAAAAAAGAATTCAAAATCTCATAAGTGGTTTAGCCTCTGTTGGATTGACTGCTAGACAAGTTAGCAATGATGATTTAAGGGTGCTTTTGGATGGATTCTTAAATGGTGGTGTAACCACTGAGTTTGGAACGGTGATTGGTGTATGAATTTAAAAAGTCAATTAGCTCCTAAGGGGTTAGAATTTAGACCAGGAGATATGATTATTAGTGATAAATATATTACGATATTAACTATTATTGGGTATCCTAAAGTTATACCCGAAGGCTATTTAGCTCAGTTAACGCAAATGAGTGGCATAAAAATTGTTATTAAGCATATACCTATTCAATTTAGTGTTTTATCAAAAATGTTAAATAAAGAAATTGCTGATATGAAAATGAAATATCAAAATGAGCGTGATAGAACAATTCAAGAAAGAATTAGACAAGATTATGAAAGTATTGAAAGTTTTATTAGTATGCTTACAGCTACTCAAGCTAGAATATTTGATTTTCAAATGCATGTAATTGTAACTGCAGATAATAGCGAAGAACTTGAAATGAAAAAAGTTCAAGTTAAAAATTATCTTGATGCTATGGGTATGAAAGGTATAACTTTAAGATATGAACAAGAAAAAATATTAAAAAGTTGTTTGCCAATATTTCCTAAAAATGATATTGAAGATCGTGTTGGTACGCCAATACCATCTGTTACGATGGGAGCGATGTATCCATATGTATTTGATAGTATTAAAGATCCTGGGCTTTCTTGTTTACTTGGTGTTGATTTTAGTGGTGGAGTTATATTATTTAATCAATTCCTATATCAAATTAAGAAAGAATTCAACAGAAATAATGCTAACATGATTATGTTAGGTACATCTGGTAGTGGTAAGAGTACTGCTGCAAAATTGCTTTTAAGAACAAATATTAGAAATGGCAATAAAATTGTTGCAATTGATCCTGAAAATGAATTGTATGAGATGACACAAATGTATGGAGGAGACTCAATAGATTTAGGTCGTGGTGGACGTTTTGGAATGATTAATCCATTAGAAATAGTAGTGGATTCTGATGATGAGGATGCTTCTGAAGGACTAGGGTATACAATTCTTACTAGAGGATTACAAACTTTAAAAGCATTTATGAAATATTATAGTCCAGATATTGAAGAAGATGTGTTGACATTATTTAGTGAAGTTGTTCAAGATACTTATAAAAGATATAAGATTGATATGGACACGGATTTTACTAAGTTAAAGAGTGAGGATTATCCAACATTTGATGATGTATATGCTACTATCAAGGGTAGATTAACATCTATGATAGATAGAACACATGAAAGAGTTATAATGGAAAGATTAGAATTGAAAATTAGACCATTAATTAAAGAATTAAGGTATTATTTTACTGGTCATACAACTGTTACTCCTAATAGTGATTTTATTGTTTTTAATATAAAAGAATTAATGAATAGTGATGCTAATATTAGAAATGCATTGTTCTTTAATATTCTTAAACATGCTTGGGGATTATGTTTGGATAAAAATACAAACACTATTTTAATGGTTGATGAAGCACATACATTATTAGCAGATAGAAATGCACTAGGGGCTGAATTCTTGGCTCAAGTGCAAAGGCGTAGTCGTAAATATAATACTGGTACTATAATAATAACTCAGCAACCAACTGATTTTGCTAGTCCAGAAGTGTTTATACATGGTAAAGCAATATTTGATAATGCTGCTTATTATTTGGTTATGGGATTAAAAAAACAAGCTGTTGATGATTTGTCAAAATTAATAGATTTAAATGATCAAGAAAAAGAAAGTATAAAAAGATATAATCAAGGGGAAGCGTTGTTTGTTTGCGGATCTAGAAGAATGCGTATAAGCGTTATTGTTACTCAGGAAGAATTAGATTCATTTGGAACAGCAGGTGGTTTCTAATTTTCATCTTTTCTGGAGGTAATTATGAATGAGGATAATAATTTAACACCTGAAGAATTAGGGGAATTGCAAAGTGAAGAGGCTCAGAAAAAAACTGGGCCTAATTTGTATGACAGAGCAAATCAGATTAAAAATTCATATGATGATTATCAAAAGATAAAAAATAAGATTCAAGCAAGAAAATCTAAAAATATTTCAGATATAGGTTCTAATTCAGCTAAAACTGTTACAAACGCAACTTCAACAGGAACTGCTGCTACTGGAAGTGGAACCGCCGCCGCCGGAACTGGAGCTGCTGCTACTGGAAGTGGAGCCGCCGCCGGAACTGGAGCTGCTGCTACTGGAACTGGAGCTGCTGCTGCCGGAACTGGAGCTGCCGCTGCCGGAACTGGAGCTGCCGCCGCTGGGACTGGAGCTGCTGCCGCTGCCGGAACTGGAGCTGCTGCTGCCGGAACTGGAGCTGCCGCCGCTGGGACTGGAGCTGCCGCCGCTGCCGGAACTGGAGCTGCCGCCGCTGGAGTTGGGGCTTTTTCAATTTTAGGTATCGTTTTGTTAGTTATCTTGGCGATTGCATTAGTTGCAGTATTGATTGCTTCTATATATTATAGTATCGTCGATCCAATCTCAACAAAATATTCAGTAGATTCCGAGACTGTTGTTAATGAATATGATATTAATGATATACCAGATGATGCTGAAGATGAAAACGGCAATCTTTTGTCCGATTCTGATGTTGGTGGTATAAGAAATATTTTAAATACAGATGATTTGGATTTAGATGAATTATTTGGTGATGTGTCTTCAAGTAAACTTGGAGTCATTGATAGTATACGAGCTAAGCTTTATGAGTGGTTTAATTGGCTACCGGGGAGTAGCTATAGCGAGGCTTTAATCAATAAGATAATTGAAATAAATTTAAATGACAAATTAAGTGAAATGGGAACGGATGATAAAGAACAATTGCCGTTAGGGGCTTTGTTAACTACATTTACTTATACTTATGCAAGTCAGTATCTTGATAGTAATACTAATACTTATAAAGATATTGTTGATGGTATTAATGGTAGTACTGAAGAAGTCGATGTTAATAGGGTAAACCCTTCTACACCGATTTCGATGATTAGATCTTTGTTTAATGAGGAAATTTTAAAAATAGATAATCCTAATGATATTGTAGATTTATTGGATAATATGATTTTTCACGAATTTTATCCTACTTATAGTTGGGAAGAAGTTGATAGTGATTGTGAATATGATGAAAATGGAGAAGTAATTTTTTGTACTATATATATGGGATGTCATAGGTCTGATAATGATTCATATCAATTAGATTATTATAAATATTATTTATATTTAAGATATGGTGCATATGTTTCTGGTTATGCTGTTGATTCAAGTAATACATATCAAAAAATAGGTGTTGGAAATACTGAACAATTGTGGGGCAAAACGGATTTAAAAAATTATAAAGATGATTCAGATGATACAATTGCTTTTGGTTATGAATATTTTAAAAATTTAAATGCGGCTTATATTTCTAGTTCAGCTGAGTGTGAGCTTAAAGAAGTTGCTGATGAATCTTTGACTGAATTAAATGCTGCTTCTGATGATAAGACTAAATATAAAATGATTACAGGTGATGTTGAACATTCTGTAGACAGAGCTAATAATTTCTTTAAGGCAAGAGATGTAACTAATGGTGTTGATGAAATAAACAATAATCATGAAATTTTTAGCGATTTTTCAAAATATGATGAAAAAGCAAATCCGCATGATACGCTTGATTTATCTACTCCATACATTAAAATTGATAATTCCAAACCAAATGGTAATGGTAATTTTGCTGTCAATTATAATAATGGGGAAAATTATGAATATAAGCATGGATGGATTTATAATAGATTTCCTTTTTTTAGAGATGAGTTTCAAAAAGAGGAAGGAACAGTTTATCTTTATGATAGTGTAAAAACTCCTAAAACTATTGAATTACAGATAGAAGATATTGATTCTTATAAAGAAGTTTTTAATGATGTTTTAGGCTATGATACATCAATTTATGCTTCGGGTGGCTGGAGTTCATCATTTAACTCTGATGGTACGGAATCTTTTCCTTTGCCAGTTGGAGAATATACTATTACTTCATGTGTTGGAGAAAGAACAATTGATGGACAATTTAGTAATCATGGTGGTATAGATATTGCAGTTTCGAGAGGGACACCATTATATGCATGGAAATCTGGGGTTGTTGTAAGGACCAATAATTCTTGTGGTGAAGGTTATTATGGTGACACTTGCGGTGGTGGTTATGGTAATTTTGTAGTTATAGATCATGGAGAAGAGAATGGTGAAAAACGATATACAATATATGCACATATGAGTAATACATCCGTTCTTGTTGGTGATGAAGTAAGTGCTGGGCAACAAATAGGCACAAGTGGAAATTCTGGAAGTAGCACTGGTCCTCATTTACATTTTGAAATTAGAATTGGTGGAACAGAGTGGAAGAATTCTATTAAACAAGACCCATATCCTACATTAGCTGAAATAGTTGGCGGAGAAGATATGCCAAACCAATGTGCAGAAGGAACTATATTTAATGTCCAAGCAACATTAATTAATGGAAATAAAACTAATAGTGAAAATAAGAAAGAATTATGCGAATTATTGGTAAATAAATTTTCTCAAAATGGTGCTATCGCATTAATGGCAAATGCTGCGCATGAAAGTAGTTACAACACGGGAGCTAATGGAGATAGTGGAACTAGTTATGGCTTGTTTCAGTGGCATGCAGGAAGAAAACAAAATTTACTGAATGCCTACCCTAATTCTTATAACACTGTTCAATCGCAGTTTAACTTTTTACTTAGTGAATTAAATTCATATTCTTCTTTATACAACGATTTAATTAGTGGAGCTAAATCTTCTAAAGAACTAGCTTACGATTTTTGCTATAAATTTGAAAGACCTGCAAAAAAAGAGATAAGCTGTAAAAATAGAATGTCATCTAGTAAATATAAAGACGCTGAAAATTATGTAAAAAACGGATGCCAATAATAAATATATAGAAAGGAGAATTATTATTAATGTTTAATTATATAAAAAAAATTATTGTCTTAGTGTTAAGTATATTTTTAATAAGTGGCTGTGATGCGAATTATGAGTTAAATTATAAAAATGGTATATTTGAAGAGAAACTGACGATAAATAATTATGTAGTTAATAGCGATGAGCTGTTTCTTATTGATCATTATAAAAATGATAATATTTATAGCGATATAAATGATAAAGTTGTAACGAATAAAAAAATCAAAAGTAGGGGCGGAAATAGATATAATTTAAAATTTATAGCAACTTATGATGAGGAATCATATAATAATTCTTTGGCCATTACCTCTTGTTTTGAGTATAACAAGTACGAAGAAGATGATGACAATATATATATTGCTTTATATGGCGATTATTACTGTGACACATTTGATAAATTAAAGGTGGTATTCAAAACTGACAAAAAAATTAATTATAGTAATGCACATGACAAAATTTTAGGAAAACTTGTATGGGAGTTTAACCCAGAAGATGATATGGAAATAGAGCTTGAAATTAGTAAAAATGAGGTTAAATCGCCGCTTTATGTTGTACTATTTGTTTTACTTATTACAATAATTATAGGTGTTTTATTATATTTAGTTTATAAATTTTATGTTATATATAAAAAAAATAGGGATGTGTAAAAATGAAAAAAATATTTTTACTATTAATAATAGTACTTTGTATATCTGGTTGTGATGTAAATTATGAAGTATTTTATAAAAAACCTGATAATATTTTAGAGACAGTCAATGTAAAGTTTTTAAACTCTAATGCTCTTTTATATAATGATTCAGTTGAAGATTATGCAAAAGATATGTTCAATGGTTGGAGAGATTCATATGATTTAAAAAATTATGATTATAGGTTAAGTTTAGGTGCTGAAACTTCTAAGATTAATGTTAGTAAAAATCATAATAATCTAAATTCTCTTATAAATAATTCTGCTTTTAATACTTTTTTTAGTAATATTAATATTTCAAAAGATGAAAGTGGTAATAATACTTTAATACTATCTGATTATGTTTACGCAGTTAAAAATGAAGAAGAAGATTTGTATTTGGAGGAAAGCACTGGAGAAAGTAGTAATTTGTATGTAATTTTAAGAAGCAATTATAAGTTAAATACTAATGCAGATGAAATAAATGAGTCATTGGGTATTTATAAATGGAAATTTACTCCGGATGATTATAATAAAACATTAAAAATAGTGTTTACCAATGACTTTAATTTTATTGCTTATCTTTATAATTTAAGTTCGGTTTTTATTATATTTTTTGTTTCTATTTTTGTAGTGGTGATTTGTGTATTGGTTGTTAAATATATAAAAAGGAAAAATACGAATGCAAATAAAATATGATTGTTCATATAATTTTGTCGTGATATAATGTTTTTGTGAGGTGTGATACGTGAAACTAAAGTTTAGAGCTAGTGTTAAAGATGTAGTTATTTTTTGTATTTTTTGCGTCTTTTTGTTATATCTAGTAGCTATAGCTGTATTAAATTTACATTATTTTTCTAATTATGGATATTTTTATGGTTTAAATCCTTTCCCAGCTTTTGGGCCGGATTTAATTGTTTCAACACTTGTATTTTATTTACTTGCTTTAGTTGGTGTTTTTATGAGTGTTTCTTCGTACTTTTTTGAACGTGAAAAAGGTTTCGGTTATACTTCTAAGAAAAAGGAAGAGTCTAAAGGTGGATGGGCAAAATGGATGGAAGAAACTGACATGAAAAAAGCCTATGATATTAAACAAATTGAGTTAAATAAAAGTGAGTATGATCATTCTGGTGTTCCAATTATAATTGAAGGTAAGAAGCAGCATGGAACTAAATTGCAAAAATGTAAAGCTTGGGTTGATGATGGTGAAAACCATACTTTAATTATGGGGGCTAGTGGTAGTGGTAAAACTTGGGCAATCCTTGATTCTTTAGTAAAAATTTTAGGTAGACGCGGAGAAAGTATGATAATTACTGATCCTAAAGGTGAGATATATGAAAATAATGCTAATATGCTACGCGAACGTGGGTATAAAGTTATTATTTTGAATTTCCGTGATCCTAAGTATGGGGCATGTTGGAATCCATTTAGTTATCCATATAGGTTGTGGAAAGAAGGCAATCATGATAAAAGTCAAGAATTGTTAGAGGACTTAGGTAATAATATATTAATTGATCCAAATAATAAGGCGGAACCTTTTTGGGAAAATAATGCCGCTGACTATTTTACTGGTCTTGCATTAGGCTTGTTTGAAGATGCTACTGATGAAAGTCAAGTTAACTTAAATAGTATAAATTTAATGCATAGTATGGGTGAAGATAGAATAGGGGCTACTAGATATATAAATGAATATTTTAAATTTAAAGATCCGCTTAGTGGTGCTTATGTAAGCGCTAGTTCTACTATTAATGCTCCCGCGGATACAAGAGGAGGAGTTACCTCTGTTTTTAAACAAAAAATTCGAATTTTCTCTTCTCGTGAAGAATTGTCTAAAATGTTGAGTAGAAGTGACTTTGATTTAAGAGACATAGGTAGAGAAAAAACTGCTTTATTTATAAAAATACATGATGAAAAGACAACATATCATGCTTTAGCTACTATTTTAGTAAAACAAATTTATGAAAGTTTAATTGAAGTGGCTCAAACGGAAGAAGGAAATAAATTAAAGATAAGAACAAATTTTTTACTTGATGAGTTTGCAAATATGCCTGCTTTAAAAGATGTTGAAAGTATGGTTACAGCCAGTCGTAGTAGACGAATTAGATTTACTTTTGTTATTCAAAACTTTAGTCAGTTAAATAAAGTATATGGAAAAGAAGTTGCTGAAACAATAAAAGGTAACTGTGGAAATATGATTTATCTTATGACTACTGAATATCAAGCTTTGGAAGAGTTTAGTAAATTATGTGGTGATGTTCAGCCGAAAGCTGAAAAAGATAAGCCTCTTCCTCCTATACGACCACTTGTATCTGTTAGTGATTTACAACAAATGAAAAAATTTGAAATTATTGTTAAAAGATTTAGAAATCAGCCATTTAAAACTAAACTTGTCCCTTCTTTTGAAATTGATTGGGGTGAGGATTATGGAAAGAGTGGTTACCCTGAAACTAAAATGGATGATGTGAAGGTTTTTGACTTAAAAGATTTTGTAGATAGAAAGCGTGAAGAGAATGGAATGAGCAAGCCTTTTTCTCCTGAAGCTATGAATTTTGCCCCACAATTTCCATTTTCAGAAAAAACATTTGGGCAATCTGTTAATAGCCATAATAATGCAAAGCCTTCTATAAATGTAGCCGATTTGGTTAAACGTATTGACGCAAAAATAGCCGAGTTAGAAGAAGAAGAAAAAAGAGAAAATGAATTAAAACAAAATGATTTAAATTTACATAAAACTGAAAATAGTGGTAAAATAGTTGCTAATACAAATTTATTTGATAAAGAAATTGATAAGAAATTAATAGATGACGAAAAAAAGCTAGAGGAACATCCAAAAATTGAAAAACCAAATATAAATGTTGATGAAGAAAGTATCGTTATAGATGATAATATTATAGATGATGATTTTTTTGATGATTTCTTTGATGATGAAGTTTAAATAAGGAAAAAAGAATATGGAAATAGTAATAGAAAAGTTTAATAAAATAATTGATAATTTTAAAAATTTTTTTCGAAATTTTATTAGAAAAATTTCTAATAGTAAGCAGATTTTTATAATAATTACTGTAATCATAGCTTTTATTACATTAATTATAGTTATTACAAAATCGATTATTATTAGAGTAAGAAATGATAACTGTTATGAATTAAGAAATAAAATAGGAAGTTACGTTGATTCTTATTTAGACAGTAATGACTTGTGGCCGACTGTTAACGGTGATAATATAATTGTTGATTTAAATAATATAAAAAAAATAACTTTCAACGATAAAGTTTGTTCTGGTACTGTTAAAACTACTAAAGTAAATGATGAATATATAAAAACGTTTTACTTGGAAAATTGTAGTTATTGTTCGGTTGATAATTTTAGTAAGGAAAAAGATATTTATGATAATAAATTAAATGCAGAGGTCGTAGTTTATATAAATTATTATAATGTTACAAATAATAATTCTAAATGGAGTGATTACATTCCTTTTGAAGAGATTAGTACAGAGGAAACGAATGGTGTATTATTGCCTTTAGATGAAAGCGATTTACCAAAAGTAAGTGATGAAGCAATTATAACTGAGATAATTAAAGAGGATAAAACTTTTTATAGCTACAGAGATAAAAAATGGCTTTGGTATAAAGTTAATAATAATGACTATAGTGAATTTAGTAGTGATCAACCAAGTGGATATGCAAAAAAAGATACTAAAACTGAAATTAGAACGGAATATACTGAATGGAGTATTGATTATCCTGAAGAAAAAGATTATAGAGTTATTTTTTCTAAAACTGGGTATAGATGGTATAAAACAGATGAAAATGGTAATAAATCTTGGTGGAATAATGGGGCATATTACCCTGAAAAGCCAGAAGAAGGGTATAAAAGGGGTAATGGTAGTAAGATAACTATGTATCGTTATTATGATAAGATGTGGAAATGGTACAACGGAGAAGCTAGGGGGTACTCTTCTAGTCAATCATCAACGGCCCCATCTAATTCATATAAGTATAAAGATGAAGATATAACAAGTTATTCAAATTGGTCTGATTATAAATCTTCTTCAAGTATTGATAGCAGTAATTCTTATTATAGAGAAGAAAGAATTAATGTTCATTCAAGATATATGATTAAATATAAGATTAGATCATTTAAAGTTTTAGAAAAAGATCTTGAAAGAAGCAAATTTGAGGAAACTGTAGGTAAAACACTACAAGAGATGTCAGAAGATATAAACATTGATCTTGAAATAACATTTAAATATAGATATTAAATGGTTAGAAAGTTTCTAATCATTTTTTATGCTTTTTTATTAAGCAGTAAATTAATTATATAATACTATATAATAGGTGTTAAATTATGTATAAAGAAAATTATTATAATATAAAAAATAAAAAAAATATCATTATTATTGATATTCAAGATAAATATGAATATAGTAAATGGCATTTACCTAATTCAATAAATATTCCTTATGATGAACTTGTAAATAATTATAGGAATTATTTAAGTAAAAGCAAAATATATTATATTTATTGTAAAAGTGGGAAATTAAGTAAAAGATTGGTAGTAGTTTTGAATTATTTAGGGTATAATACTATTATGTTAGAAGGTTAGTGATAAGGTGGGAATTTTTTCAAAAATTTATGAATATATTTTAGAAATTATAAATTTATTAGGGATTTTGGGTCCAGTTTTTGGCTGCTTTTTAATTGTAATTGAGTCAATTGCACCAATTTTACCTTTAGCAGTTTTTATTACTTTAAATTTTATTACTTTTGGGCATTTCATAGGCTTTATAATTTCTTGGATTTTTACGTTGTTAGGGTGTGTTATGTCATTTTGTTTATTTAGAAAAGGTTTTTATAAAAGATTTAATAATTTCGTAAATTCTAGATATAAATTAAAAAAATTTATGAAAGTTGTAAGTAGTATGACTTTAAGTGAATTAGTTGTATTAACTGCAATTCCTTTTACTCCCGCCTTTCTAGTGAATATAGCAGCTGGATTAAGTGATATGAGTTTTAAAAAATATTTTGCAGGTATTTTTTTAGGCAAAATTTCTTTAGTTTATTTTTGGGGGTATATTGGGACAAGCCTTATAGAAAGTTTAAAAAATCCAATTATTTTAATACGTATCTTTGTTTTAGTTATGATAATGTATATTATTTCACGTTTTGTAAATAAAAAAGTTAATTTGGAATAGACAAAAATATTTGTTTGGTGTTAAAATACTTTTAGGTGAATGTTGTATGATAATGGATTATATTGTTATAGGTTTATTAGTAGTTTTAATATTCATTGCAATTTTTATATTTTTTAAAATTAAAAGAGTAAATGAAAGTGAAATTATCGAAAAACTTTTAAAAATTGAAAATGAAGTAACTAAGGAAATAGGAGACTTTAAATATTATTTTTCTAAGATTGTAAATGGAGACTTTGAAAAATTACGCTCTGAAATTGAGAATAAACTTGTTCAAATTAATGATAAAGTAAATGAAAGAATTGATGTGAATTTTGAAAAAACTAATAAGACTTTTAGTAGTGTTTTAGAAAGACTTGCTAAAATTGATGAAGCTCAGAAGAAAATTGATAATTTAAGTAATGATATTGTTAGTTTACAAAGTATTTTAACTGATAAGAAAAGTCGCGGTATATTTGGCGAGGTTAATTTAAAACATATTTTATCTAGCGTTTTTGGTGAAAAGAATGATAAAATATATAAAATTCAATATACACTTAGTAATAAGTATATTGCAGATGCAATTGTATTTGGCCCAGAACCTTTAGGCAATATTTGTATTGATTCAAAGTTTCCATTGGAAAATTATAGATATATGTTGGAAAAAGGTATAACTGAAGAAGAAAAGTTAAGACGTGAAAAGATGTTTAGAGATGATGTTAAAAAGCATATTGATGCGATTAGTAGTAAATACATTATAAGCGGCGAAACAAGCAATCAGGCGATTATGTTTTTACCTGCTGAAGCTATTTTTGCAGAAATTAATGCTTATCATACTAATTTGATAAGTTATGCTCAAAGTAAAAATATTTGGATTAGTAGTCCAACAACTTTGATGAGTTTGCTTACTATTATTCAGGCTGTTTTAATGGGCATGGAAAGAGATAAGTATACAAGTGTTATTCACGAAGAGTTAAATAAATTGGGTGAAGAATTTAGCAAATATAGACTTAGATGGGATAAACTGTCAAGAAGCATTGATACTGTTAGTAAAGATGTTAAGGATATTCATGTTACAACAGAAAAAATTACTAAAAGGTTTGACTCTATTAGTCACGTAGAAATTGTTCATAATGATGATGAATTATTAAACTAATTGTGTTATATTATTATTAGGAGGTATTTTATGTTAGTAGGTGTTGTGGTTTTAGTTGCATTTTTTCTGATTGTTTCAATTAAACAAATTAATGAGTATGAAAGGGGTGTTAAATTTACTTTAGGTAAGTTTTCTAAAATAATGAATCCTGGTTGGAATATAGTTTTGCCAATTTTTCAATCTTTTAAAAAAGTGGATATTAGGACAAAGGCTGTTGATGTTCCTGAACAGGAAGCAATTACAAAAGATAATGTTTCTATAAAGATAAATGCTGTTTTGTATTATGAAATTTTCGATGCTTCTAAAGCTATTTTAGCTGTTGAAAATTTTAATTATGCGGTTAGTCAACTTGCTCAGACAACTATGAGAAATGTTGTTGGAACGGTAAGTTTGGATGAACTTTTAACGGAAAGAGAAAAAATAAGTGAAGAAATATGTTCTATAGTTGATGAAGCAACAGATCCATGGGGAATTAAAGTTGCAAATGTGGAACTAAAAGATATAAGTTTACCAGAAGAAATGAAAAGAGTAATTGCAAAAATAGCCGAAGCTGAACGTGAAAAACAAGCGGTTATTACTAAAGCTGCTGGTGAAGTTGAAGCAAGTAAAAACCTTGCAGAAGCAGCTGAAACAATGTCTAAGGCTCCAGGTGCTTTGCATTTGAGAACATTGTCTACTATAAATGACTTAAGTAGTGATCAATCTAATACAATAATTTTTGCTTTACCAATTGAGGTATTAAGAGCATTAGAAGGGATTAATAAAAAATAATCCTTTTTATTTGTTTATAAGCAAACTATGGAAAAAAGTGTAAAGCAAAAAACTATTGTTTTTGAAAATACTTTATGCTAAAATTATTATAGGAAAATAAGGGAAGTGGCAATATGGATACTAATTATGAAGCGGTTAAATGTCTCATTGAAATTTTAGTAAAAAAAGCAGGATATGACATCAATAAAAATTATTCTGAAAATGAACTAAAAAAGACCAAAGAAACTATAAATAAACTTGAAAATGATAGAGACATAGAAAAGGCTACTAAAAATGAACTTATTGCAAATCTAAAAATTAGACAAGCTAATTGGGAAAATAATGCTGAAGTTATAGGTAAGTCTTTATTAGATTGTTATAAAAATAATAAATCATATATGGATGTAAGAGCTAAGGTAGAGTTTTTATCTAATCTTGCAAAGAAAGACGAAGAGTCAAAAAATGGACAATCTTTAATGACTTATGTTTATTCTAAACTTAAGGAACTTGAAAATGAATATAATGAACTTAATTTGAGAATTGAATCAAATGATTATATTAATCAAGAGGAAAAAGATTTAGATGTTAAGTTAAAAGAATATTTAATAAATAGTATAGATAACTATTCAAATGAGATTTCTTTGTGTGACGATGAGTTGGAAAGATTAAAAGATATGGAACATAAAGAGCAAATGATTAAAGAAAGATTGAATGCTTATATTGCTAATGTAAAAAAAGATGTAGAACTTTTAGATAAATTGAAAAAGAATTCTTTGGATAAAGGTATTACATTGGAAGTATGGGAAAAGATTGAAGACATTGAACTTAATATAAAGAGTAAACTTGAAAAAGTATTAAGTGTTCTTAAAAAGACTGATAATGTTTTAAATGAAGTAAATGAGAATAGGGAAAGATGCAATAATAAAAAAACAACAATGTCTAAGGAAATTGAAAGAAGTAATAATAAATTAAACCGAATTAATGAGAGATTAAATAATGATGATTATTTGGATTATACTAGAAAAATAAAGGATCTTAATAAGAAAGAATTAATTAGAATTGAACTTAATGAATTAAAAAATAAAAAAGATGTTATATATGTAAATGTAGATATGGTTAAGGAAGAGTTAATTAGGGAATGGTCAAAAAATTCTTCTGATAATTCGCCTATAGAATTTAAACCTAAAAAATCAGATGATATAATTGCTGAAAATATAGTAGAGGATGAAAAAGATAAAGAAAATGAAATAACTGTTGATAAACCACTTGTTAAAGAAGATAGTATTAATGAAATTGAAAGTAAAAAAGAAATTGTTGAATTAGAAGAAAAAGAAGATAAAAAGGAATCTAACAAAATTGAGTTGGATTGGTAAAAAGGAGTTGAAATAATGAACTATAAAGCATTAGAAGATTTAATTAATATATTAGTAAAAAAATCTGGTACAGATTTAGGTGTTCAAGTGGTTTCTAATGAAGTGGCAAGGCTTGAAGAGAAAAAGAAGAAGTTAGTTAAAGAGAAAAATAAATTAGATGATAAACTTGAAAAAGGTGATTATGTTCTTCAAATTGATAAAGATAAAGATTTGAATGAAAAAGGATACTTGGAAAAAATGATTAAGTTACTTAATCAGGAAAAAGACGAGTATTATTCTGAATTAGAAGGATTTAATAGAATTTTAGAAAGTGGAGAAACTTATTTTAATTCTCTTAAGGAAGATATTAGAAGACTTAATAAACTTGCTAAAAAGTTGATGGTTAAAAATGAGATGAAACCTTCTGATGAAACTAAAAAGGAATATGAAAGTACTTTAGAAAGTATTCATACTAAAGAGAAGGAAGTTAATCGTAAAAAATATTTGGAAGAAGAAATAGTTAGAGTTGAAGATGAGATAAATATTAACACTATTAGGCTCAATGAAGTTACAAAGAAAATCTCTGAAAGTAGTTATACAGATGATTTGACTTTTAATAAAGATAAGTTGATGTTAGATAATTGTAAAAGAGAAATTGAGATTGTTGATGCTTCAATTGAAATGTGGCAAAATAGTGCAGAAGTTTTGGGCGGAAAGATACTTGATGCGTTTAAAAGCAATAAGGATATTAATGATGTTAAAGATGAAATTGATGCTTTGGTTAAAATGGCAAATTGCGAGTTAAAATGTACTCAAGAGGAAATTAATGGATCTAATATTTTTGAAATAATTGATAATTATGAAAAGTTAAGTGTTAATTTAAGAGGCAAAGTTTCAAGTTATAATTATGATAATGAAGAAGAAAAAAATAAGATTCATGTTAAACAGTCATATCATAAAGAAAAAATATCTAAATGCAAGGCAAATTTGGAAGGCATTAATTCTAGAAAGTCTGAAGTTCTTAATTTAATTAGTGTGAGTAAGAACTTGAGTGAAGATGTAAAACAGGCAAGAATGTGTAGTGAAAACGAGTTATCTTATTTGGAATCTAGATTATATGGAGTTAATACTTTAGATGTTTCTGATGAGGAATTAAAGAATATTGATAATCTTATTGGTGAAATAAAAATTGATATTGAAAACAATAAATATCTTGAGAATGAGTATATAGATGATATTTATGCTTATAAGGAAGAACTTAAAAATCTTGATATAAATTATTCGACTTTACAAAATGAAATAAGTAAGGAAGAAAAGATATTGGAGATTTTAAATAGTGAAATTTCTAGTAATGATATTTGTGAAAATAAAATTGATAAACTTGCTGATAGCGTATTATTAATAGAGTATAATGAAAGACTTAAGTCTTTGAAAAATCAACAACAATATTTATATGTTGATTCTAAAGTTATTAAAGAAGAAATATATAATTTATGGAAACGTTCTGGTTCTTCTGATAGAGAAGAGATTGTAGAAGAGAAAAAAAAGAAAGAAGATAAAGAAGACATAGTTGAAGTTAATGAGCCAGTTGTTGAAGAAACTGAAACAGAAGAAGTTAATGATTCATCTGATAATGGAGCAAAAGACAGTGAAATGGAAGTTTTGGACGACTTTGAATTTACTGATTTAAGTGAATAAAATAAAAACCTTGTTTATGAAATGCACCCCATAGAGTAGACATTTAAGTAAAAAGACTTTTTGTGATAAAATACACTTCCGAAAGGAGGT
>CALVOP010000008.1 GCA_944350345.1 uncultured Bacilli bacterium
ATATCATCTTCACTTTTCCAATATCTTCTTCTATTTACTCTTATATAAAAGTTTGATACATCGTCGACGTATTTTTCGAAATTATCACAAACGTCTTTTGAACTGTAATTATTCATAGCGTTTGTACTATTCTCAATAAAATCGTCTGTAATTTTAATTAGCCATTTATCGATTGTAGTAAGATCACTAATATTTGGTTTGAAATTTGTTAAATCAATTTTATCTATACTAGCATAAGTGTTAAAGAATATTACCATATTCCATAATGACATTAATTTTCTTTTTGCTTCGTCTCCTAGATTAAATCCAAATCTAACGTTATTTACTGGGTTAGCACTAGCATATAGATATCTTGAAGCGTCAACTCCAATTTTATCAGTTGCTTCTTCAAAACTTATATTAAAACCTGTTTTTGAAAACTTACTTCCATCTTCTGCTTGAACCATGCCATGAGTTCCTACTGCTTCATAAGGGGGAACTCCTTCAATTACAGTGCTCATAAATAGCATTGAGTAAAACCATAATCTGATTTGTTCATGCATTTCTACAACATACTCTGCAGGAAAATAACTTTTCCAATATTCTTTATCAGTAAAGTATTTTAATGTACTAAATGGAACAATTCCTGCATCTAGCCATACATCTCCTACTTCAGAAACTCTATTTACTTCTTTACCACATACTGGGCACTTAATTTTAATTTCATCAATCCACGGCCTATGTAGTTCTTTAATGTTATCTACTAGTTGCTTATCTGTACTTAATTCTCTCAATTCTTCTTTTGATCCTACTACTGTTAAATGACCACATTCACACTTATAAAATGGTAAAGGTAAGCCATAAAATCTTTTTCTTGATATATTCCAGTTTGACATATTTTCAAGCCAGTCTATCATTCTTTTCCCTTGATATTCAGGATACCATTTAACTTTCTTAGCATTTTCAATTAATTTTGGTCTAAGTTCATCTACTGCAATTGCATAGCCTTTATCTAATCTAAATATTATATCTTCTTTACATCTCCAACAGAATGGATAACTGTGTTTTATTTTGTGTGTGAAATACAATTTATTGCGTTTTTTTAATTCTTCAAATACTAGTTCAGGAACTTCATCCGTCTTTTTACCACTGTAAAAGCCAAAACCATCATAGAATAGACCATTTTCATCTACTGGTATTACTATTGGTAAACCTATTTTTGTCCCTAAATCAAAGTCCTCAGCGCCACAACCAGGAGCAATATGAACTACACCTGAACCATCTTCGTTTGAAACATCTTCCCATAATACAATTTTATGAATGAAGTTTTGCTTTTCAAGTTCTGGAAAACACGTTTCATATGTTAAACCTTCTAATTCAGTACCTTTAAATGTTTTTAATATTTCCCCACCATCTTTTTTGAAACGTTTTTCGTATACATCTAAACACATTATTAATGGTTTTTCTTCTTTTTCAAACTTTATACTTGCATATTCTAAATTAGGATTGACTGCAAGAGCGACGTTAGCTGAAAGAGTCCATGGTGTAGTAGTCCATACTAAAATGTTTTCTTCTCTACCGATAATCGGTAATTTAAAGAATACTGCCTCATGTTCTACATCATGATAACTACCACTCATTTCGTGTTCGCTTAAGCTAGTTCCGCACCTTTTACACCAAGGCATTGGTCTATAACTCTCTACAATCCATCCATTTTCATGGCATTTTTTTAAAAAATACCAAATACTTGTTATATTTTCATCAGTTAACGTGTAGTAAGAATTATCCCAATCCATCCATTGACCAAGTTTTTTTGATTGTTCAGTTATAACACCAGCAAATTTCTTAACACGATTAACACAAGCATCAGTAAACTTGTCTAACCCAAACTCTTCAATTTCTTTCTTTGTTTTGAAGCCTAGTTCTTTTTCAACCTCAACTTCTACCCATAATCCTTGTCCATCAAATCCATTTCTATAATGAGAAGTGTATCCGTTCATCGCTTTATATCTTAAAAATGTATCTTTTAAAGTTCTACCCCATACGTGGTGGATTTTCATGCTGTTGTTTGCTGTGATAGGGCCATCAATGAATCTGTACTTTTTACCATTCTCATTTTTCTTTAATAATTTTTTAAAAGTTTGATCTTCTTCCCAATAATTTAATATTTCTTTTTCATGTTCGATAAAGTTGTAGTTATTATCTAATTTCATATTTTCTCCTTTCAAAATAAAAACGCCCTTACAAAGGACGTTTAATTACGTGGTACCACCTTATTTGCTTCTCTTACTCTTAACGTGAGTTATTCGTATTTTTCTACTCTTTTCAAAAAATAACATCAGAACTGATCTATAATATATTACTTATAATTGTTTTCACCAACCACAATTTCTCTAAATAATTAATATATTACCGGTTTCCTCATTTGCTATAGAAAGATTATATACAATATTTTTTGTGTTGTCAAATTAATATACAAAAGTTAGATGTAATTTAAAAGATACAAATAATAAATCTTTAAATTCTGTTTAATCTTACAGTTACTCTGTTGGAACTATCACTTGTACATGTGAAGAGTGTTAAATCAAATTCACTATCAATCATCGCACTTACTTCTTCTGGTTTTAAAATTTCAATTAATTCCACTTCGTAGACATATTCATTATTATTAACATCAGTTATGATTACTTTATCTTTTTGACTTAATTTTTTCAAATTTGCAAACATACTTTTATAAGAATGAGCACATATAACAAGGTCATTTGTTTCTATTGCACCATAATATCTACATGGTGCAATTTGCATTTTTTTATAGTCCCAATCGTTCATAATAGGTAACTTTAAATCTAAACTTTCTATATATATTACGCCTATGTAATTATTATCATCAATTTTAATTGTACTTACTTCTTTTGTTTCTATTTCACTATTAATAATTATTTTTTCTAGTTTATTGCGCACTTCGTTAGACTTTGACTTAGCATTTTCATCACAATATATATTATAACAAAGCATACAAATTGAAGTTAATATAAATGCTACACCAATACTTATTAATATAATTGACAATTTACGCATTATTAAATTCTCTTTTTAAAATGATTATACCGATAAGAATAAATATTACTCCACTAATAATTAAGAATACTATTGGATAAAATATTTGACCTGTTTGAGGTAATTTATCGCTATTTATTATGGTAAATACATTATCAACGATTTGATAACTATCAATATATCCTTTAGGTACATTTACTTCTTTGATATAGTATTCATCGCTTGCTTCAATATCTTCAAATGTATAAGACCAGTTATTTTCTTCATTTAATACCACAGTTTCAATAACTTCATCATTTTTGTATAAATTAACTAATATTTCATGAGGTAAGTTTTCATTAACTGTGTTCCATACTTTATTTATTATAAGATCCATTACTTTATATATGTCTGTTTTTGGTAATGCACTTATATCATAAATCCATTCATTATCAATTACATTAGGAATCATAACTAGGAAAGAATCAATAACAGAAAAACCTTCCACTTTATTAGATTGGGTCACTATATATAACCCTAAATCTAGATTATCAAATGTAACTATTCCCTTATCGTTAGTTGATTTAGTTATACTTAATACATCTTTTGTTATACATTTTAATATTTCACTTGTAGCGTTTGAATTTTCTAAATCTTCTAGATTAAAGTCACATGATTTTATTTCATCCACATATTCAAATTTTAAATTATTGTTATATTCTGTGGCATCAGCAACTTTATAAATAGTTATCTCAGCACCTTCAACTACAACGTTTTCTGAATTTTCTATTAAAGTTACTTTGATATTTCCTTTTTTATCAAAATCTATAATATTATCTGCATTTAACTTAAGCGTAACACCAAAAAAGATGCAAAAAATTAAAATTAAACTTTTTATTATCTTATTTAGCATATTTCCTACCTCCAAACTCTTTTTTCATTTTAGATGGATAAATATATTTGTCAATTATATTTTTATTTTTATTCACAGGTTTAATAACAACAATTAATAATAAAGCAATTATTATAAATGCTGCAATAAATGAAGTAACAATTATATTGCTAATCTTAAATGCTTCTGTAGTAATATATCTTGTTTTAGCTTCTCCTGTAATCCTAATTCCTCTTACTAATAATCTGTGAGTATTTATTCCATATGGTGTACATGTCATTAATGTGACATAATCTTTTTCTTTATCTATAGCTAAGTACTTTATTTCAGTTGGTTTTATTACTTTAATTTCATCAACTTGATAAGTTAATTGCTGCTGTAAAATAGTAATAGTAAAAATGTCTCCTATTTCTAATTTATCTAAATCCGTAAATAACTTAGAAGATGGTAACCCTCGATGAGCCGATAAAACACTATGAGTTCCTATTCCACCAACAGGTAAACTTGAACCCTCTAGGTGCCCAACAGATTTACTTAACACTTCATCACTTGTTCCGTGATATATGGATAACTCTACATCTATTTTGGGTATATGAATGTATCCCATCATGCCAGTATCAGTGATATTTAAAATATCATTATAGTTTTCTAACTTTTTATAATTATAAAACGGATCTATTAGTTTATTTAATTCGTTATTATAATCATTTGCCCTTTTAATTTCTTCTTTGTTTTTTTCTTTACTATAATCAACTAAAATTTTCTCATAACTTTTAATGGCTTTAGTTTGATATTTTTCATTATATAGGTTGCTAAGTGAAGGGTATAAAAGAATTAAAAGCCCTATTAAGAAAAATACCAACATAATTATAACGGTCTTTTTTTTCATTTTTTACCCCACACTTTTTACAATCTATTATATTTCTTTAGCTAGTCTTAAACGTGCTACTAGTAAAATACCGAAACTTAATACCATTATTGAACCAATAGTAATAAACAATGTTGTTCCTATTCCACCAGTACTAGGTATCATTGAACCTGTTGTATTTACTATTTGTAAACCACCGCGTACATATGTATTTTCATTAATTTCAGCATCTACATCTGAATTATCTGCTACACTAAATTCAACACGACTAGTTAATTTATTGTAACCATTTGGTGCAGTTATTTCTTCTAAGAAGTATGAAACATCACCATCTAAACCTTTTATTGTTACTTTTCCAGCGCTTATAGTTGCTGAGTTATTAACATCTATTGTATAATCAACACGATAAACTCCGTTTCCTTCATCTACTAATGGAACAATATTTCCGTCAGTTTTTGCATCATATAATTTAAATGTTGCACCTTCTAGAACAATATTTTCTGAATCAGTTTTTACAATATCAAAAGTATAAGTATATACTTTTGTTTGATCTTTAAGAGTTACGTGATTGTCTCCATATTCTAGCCATGTATCATTGGTATTAGCACTATTATATATAACTGCGTTTTCATTTAATTTTGCTTGATATTCAACAACAATATTATCTTGCATTGTTGACATAAATTCATTGTTAAATGTAATAGTGAAAGTAGTAGTATAACTATTTTCTTCATATTTAACTGATTTACCATATTCTACTGTGTAAGAAGTAGTAGGTAATTCAGCACTTGTTGTTTCATTTTTTACTACTAAAGTACTATCTATAAAAGTTAGACCAGATGACATAACGTCGTGTAAAACATAATTTTCTGCACCTTCACCAACATTAATAATTGTTCTAAAATCAATTACTTTCCCAATTGCTTCTTTGCTACTATCACCATAAATACCTGAATTATTCTCTTTTACAGTTTTATCAATAGTAGGAATACTATTTTTTTCATTAATTTCTATTTCTGAATTAGTAGTATTTAATGCACATAGACTACCTGCGCTTGAATCTACCAAATAGTATCCATAATTTAAGTTATCAAACACTAATGCGCTTGTGCCTGCTGTTTCGCTTCTAACTGCATCTATTTTATTTGTTTTAGCATAATTTAATGCATTAGAAGCAAATGCTGAAACATTAAAACCTTCACTAACTGTAACTATATAAGTATCACTAGCCCCTCTTTGTGTTAAAGTTACTCCGTCATAGCTATTTAAAAATTCATACCATTTTGATGAATTAGAAATAGTATAAACATAAGCACCTTTTTCTTCATTCCATGACTCTAATTCAAATAGTTTGTAAAGACTATAAGTTTTACCTTCTATTGGATTAGATATTGTGATTACACCATCATTTGCATTAACACCTGAATTTTTATCAGCAGCTAATACACTGATTGGTAAAATTTGTGTAAATAAAATTGTAATTGTTAATATTAAACTTAAAACTTTTTTCATATTTAACCTCTCTCCTTTTTGTTTTATATTAATTTTTATTTTTTTATCCCCTGTTGGTCCACTCCTTTCATATTCTATTCACTTTATAAATATCTTTTTTTATAAAACGAATAACTTATATATACAATAGGTGTTACTGATAATAAACTACCTATTATAATCATTATTAACTCTAAACTACTACCAGTTTCAGGTAAAATATATAAACCTTTATTTATAAACTTTACTGTATTTTCACTAGTATCTAGTAGTTTACACTCGTTAGAAGCATCACATGTCGCTTTTTTACCAATATATGTTGTTCCTCCATTTAATTCATAAAATACATCAAAACCTTCAGCATTTAACTCAGTAATATTGTAAGTTGTATTAACTGGTAAACCACTTATGATTGCAGATTGATTGTGTTTTAAAGAAATTGTAGCTGCACCATTTTCAAGTACTAGTTCTTTAACTTCACTTCCAATCTTGTATTCATAAGAACCATTTAATGGTTTGTTATTATGTGTAAATGATATTTTAAAATTAAATACCCCTGAATTTTCTATATTTCCAGTAACAATTTTTGTTATTTTTAAATCTGTTGTTTTATAGTTATTTATAAATTGGAAATTCTCTGGAATACCACTTACGTCACCGTAAGAAATTAAAATATTATATTTATCTAAAGAAAGTTCAAATCCTTCTACAGTCTGAGTTTCTTCTAAAACATATTTGTGTCCAGATGGAATGTTTGAAAATGTAACTAATCCGTTGCTATCAGATACTGCAGTATATGTTAAATCGGTAGGATGTTTTTTTTCTGACATACAAGCACAGTCATTTGAATGTGATAATTTAAATATTGCACCTGATAATGGATTACCTTCTATATCAACTTTTGTAAAACTTAGATTTCCTAAATATCCAACTACTTTAGGAATTGGAAAATTAGTGTTTTTTTGTCCAGATAATACTCCATTAGTTCTAACTACATAAGATAATGTCGTTGTGTTGTTAGTTTCATATATATTGTTAACATCAAAACCTTCTAGTTCATTTTCTAATCTTATTCTATATTTAATCTCATAATTATATTTAGTCACATTCCCATTAGTAGTAGTTGTATAACTAGATTTTTTTAAATCCCATGTTATTTTATTTTCAGTAATGTTCGCTGTATCGCTTTGATTTTCATTTTCAATACTCAAACTATCATTAAGTTTATTAACATCATCGTAAAATCCAACAAAGTCGATATGTGTAACATTACCACTCGTTCCCATTGGATCTGATACTACCCAGCTAGCATCTGCAATTTCTTCACTGCTTTGTTTAACTTGTTCAAATATTTGACTATATGCTTCAAAAAGTTCATCTTTATTTTTAACATCGTAATAAGTGCCTGAACCAATTTTAGTTCGTAACCACTCTTCATAATCACTAGTACTATTTCCAATTTCAAAATGGTAATTATTTAAACTAGGAACATTTGATTTATCCTTATCATAATCAACAAGTGAAAATTTAGTTATTGCATTTATACCATAATTAGGATCTGGAAAACTTTGTCCATCAACGCCTACACCAATTGAATAAATTTTGGTTCCTTTATTTTTAATTTTATTTGCTATAATTCTTGCTTTTATTGCAGCTCTATCACTATATGATGTACCATAAAGACAAGGGGCACCTGTAATTTCGTTATAAAATCTACCTTCTTTTGAACTAGTAACATCAGAAATGTTTGTCATATATGGGTCATATCCGTTATAACCATTTCCATTTAAATATGTAGTTGGTAAGCCATCTGACAAGAAAATAATATATTTATTTTGAACTAAAGTTTCGCTTAACATGTCGCTTGCCATTTTTAAACCGCCCTCAATATTTGTAAATCTATCATGGGACACTGAATATGATTCTAAGTTTGAAAATATGCTTCCTGTTTTATTCATCATTGTGTTTTTTAAATTTTCTTTTGTGTTATAATTGCAGTCACTTAAACTAAATATTTCATGTGCATGTGTATTAAATGCTACAAAACCTAATTTTCTAATTGCGTTTATATTTGTAGAATATTCAGAAAAATCATCAATAAATTTTTTAGCCGCCTCTTGTGCTGCTGATATGCGGGATGTACTACCAAAAGAAGTTGCCATAGTATTTGAAACGTCCATGACTATAACAATTGCCAAATCTTGATCTTTTAGTATTTCTTCTATTTTTGATTCTGTACTAACTTTTAAAGTTATATCAAAATAATTCTCAAGCGATGATTCTTTAATTATCTTGCTTACTGAAATACCATCATTGGTTCTATTTGTACCGCCTTCATAAACTACTTGTTTAGTTCCTTCTACAACATTTTCATTTATTAATGCAGTTACATTTATGAAACTTAATGATAATATAAGTAGACTTACAAAAAGTCTTTGTAATATTTTTTTCATTTTAATTCCCCCCCCGAAATTTATATGAATTTATTTTTTTGTTGACCAAACACGAAATATAATTTTTCCAATAACATTTTCTTTAGATACGTTTCCAATTTCAGAATACCTTGAATCGTTAATGTTGTTGCGATTATCACTTAATACAAAATATGATTCATTTTCTACTTGGCACGGAAACTCTACGTCAGTCTCTCCTAAATATATTTCACTTACATAATCTTCTTTCAAAAGTTCTCCATCAACATAAACATTACCACTTTTATCTATGTTTACAAAACTTCCAGAAGTAGCGATAACTCTTTTGACTAAAACTTTGTTGCCGTGGTAAAACGCTATTACGTCTCCAGATGTTACATTTTGCGTTTTAATAAGTACGACTATATCGCCTTTTTTATAAGTTGGATCCATAGACGATTCATTTATTTGAAGTACTGGTAAAAATAATGTTGCTATTAATATAGAGATTGCTAAAATAGTAATTAATGAATATACCGTGTTTTTAATAAGTTTGTTATATCTGGATTTATAGGTTACCCTTTTTATTTCTTCTTCTATTTTTTTAGTTGTTAAAATCTTATCATTTGCTTGCTTTTTCATTTTTTACCCTTTTTACTGGTTTTATTTTAGAAGTAGTTATTGGTTTTACTTTAGCGTTTTTTTCTTTTTTACTATTCTTTAAATCATTAGATAATTTTACTATTTCTTTCTGTAATTCATTTATCTTCTTTTCACAAGCATCTTCACGTTTTTTACACTTATTTTCTGTAAGTTTTAACAATTTATTTCTTTCACTTTCCCATTGTTTTCGTAATTTTTTTTCTTCTTTTCTAACATTTTCTTTGTTATTATCAATAAATATTCTAACCGCTTCATCTGCACTAGTGAATATTTCACTTAGTTTTAATGATGCTTCTGCTAATGTTCCACAACTTTCTATTGAAATTTTTTTATTATTTAATTTTCTTTCTAAAACTATTAATTCTTTTTCTAAACTCTCAATTCTTTTCGTTTGTTCTAGCAGTATTTCTAATAGCTCTTTCCTGCTAAATCGCTTTAAATCTTTGTCAACCATAATATAAATCCACCTTTTGGTTCCATATAATAGCAAGTTTTTCATCAAAGTTCAAGTTTTTTTTCATTTTTATCAATATTTCTTTTGCAAAAAACAAATTTTAGTTATTTACCTAGTATTAATATATGAAATTAAATTAAAAAAAGTAATACAATTTAATGTATTACTTAAATAATAAACTACTTTATTCATTTTTAAAATCAATCTTCTCTATTTCTTCAATTATTTCCAATTGGCTTTCAATAATTGATTTTAATCTATTTTTGTAAAGAATAATATTTCTTCTTAATTTATCTGTATCTGATTGCGCTCTTTCAGCTTTTAATAAGGCGTCATTTATAATGCGATTTGCATTTCGTTTTGCTTCATTTATCAAACTTTCTGCTTCAGTTCTAGCTACTCTTTTAATCTCGTCGCCTGCTGTTTCTGCAGTCATAATCGCGCGATTTAAAGTAGACTCAATGTTTTCGTAGTGAGCTAATCTTTCTTTTACCATTTCCAATTGTTTATCTACTGCTTTTTTCTCGTTTAATAAGTTTTCATATTGTTTTATAACGTGATCAAAATATGCCTTGACTTGTTCTTTATTATAACCACGAAATGACGTATCAAACTTATTCATATGACACCTCTTTATTTATTTACCATTCTCTTAAATCTTCATTATCCTCTATATTTTTATCGTCCTCTGTTATCTTGCCTTGTACGTTAACGTTTTTTGGAGTACATAAGTATATTCCTCCACCTATTTTTTGTAAGTCTCCACCAATAGCATATAATGTACCACTTAAAAAGTCAATAATTCTTTTTGCTTGATCACTTGTAACTCTTTTAAAATTAACTACTACAGAATTTCTGCTTTTTAAATGATCTGCAATTTGTTGGCTTTCAGAATATGCCCTTGGCTCGACCAATATCATTTTATTTCCGCCTTCGGTCCCTTTTTTTAGTGATTCTTCAGCAGAAACAGAATAGTATTCGTCTTCGCTAGCACCTTCTATTACTTCTTCACCAAAAATGCTTTTTAATTTTCCAAATGCCATTTATAGTCACTCTCCATATCTTCTATTTAATTTTAACACATATTAATTATGTAATCAAATAAAAAATTAAAAAACCACTAAAAAGTGATTCTTTCTTTAATGTAATCTACTAGTTCTTCTACTTTTATTGTTGTTTGCTCCATTGTGTCTCTGTCTCTTACTGTGACTGTTCCTTTGTTTAATGTGTCATCATCAATTGTAACTGAGAATGGCGTCCCTACTACGTCTTGTCTTCTGTATCTTTTTCCAATACTTTGTGTTTCATCAAATGAACACATGAATTCTTTGGATAAATTTTTATATATCTCTTTTGCTTTTTCACTATGAAATTTTTTAACTAGTGGAAGGACTGCAACTTTGTATGGTGATAAATAAGGATGTAATTTTAATACTTCTCTTTCTTCTCCATTTTCTAGTTTTTCTTTATGATATGCATCACATAAAATTGATAAAAGTAATCTGTCTAGTCCGACTGATGGTTCTATGACATATGGCAAATATTTCTCATTCGTTTCTTGATCGTGGTAGGATAAGTCTTCTCCACTATGTGATGTGTGCACTCCTAAATCGTAATCCGTTCTGTCTGCAATTCCCCACAATTCTCCCCAGCCCATTGGAAATTTATACTCTATGTCTGTAGTGGCTTTGCTATAAAAACTTAATTCTTCTTTCGTATGATCTCTATATCTCAAGTTTTCTTTTTGTATTCCTAATGAGTATAGAAAGTTTATACAAAATTCTTTCCAATATTTAAACCATTCTAAATCTGTACCTGGTTTACAAAAAAACTCATGTTCCATTTGCTCAAATTCTCTTGTTCTAAATATAAAGTTACCTGGTGTTATTTCGTTTCTAAATGCTTTACCTGTTTGGCAAATTCCAAAAGGTAATTTGAGTCTCATGCTTCTTTCGACGTTTTTGAAATTTATGAATACTCCTTGTGCAGTTTCTCCTCTTAAGTAAATTATGTTTTTGCTTTCCTCTGTGACACCTAATGATGTTTCAAATAGTAAATTAAATTTTCTTATTGGTGTGAAGTCTTCACTGCCACATTTTGGACATTTGATGTGATTTTCTTTTATGTAATTTTCTAATTTCTCGTTACTCCACCCATCTCCAGTTTCTCTTCCGTTCGTAGATTCTTCAATTAATTTGTCTGCTCTTTCACGTGCTTTGCATTTTTTACAATCTATAAGTGGATCTGCAAAACTTGCCACATGTCCACTTGCTATCCATACTTTTGGATTCATAAGTATTGCTGAGTCTATGCCTACATTGTATTCGTTTTCTTGTATAAATTTTTTCTTCCATGCATTTCTAATGTTTTCTTTTAATAGTGTACCTAATGGTCCATAATCCCAACTATTTGCAAGTCCTCCGTAAATTTCACTTCCTTGAAAAATAAATCCATACTGCTTGCAAAAATTTACAATGTCTTCCATTTTTAAATCGTTCATATTATTCCTCCTTAAATTAAAAAAACTTTTAAAATTCATTAGGACGAACAAATATGTCCGCGGTTCCACCTAATTTATTCTAAAAGAATCTCTCGCTATATATGACTAGAAAGTTTCCAACCTTTCATCTTTGCCTCTTAATAATTATTATAATATATTATTATTTTTTTGCAACAAAAATTAAAAAAAAGTCAAAGTAATCTATTTAGTGACTTTGATATAATTTATCAACTAATCTTCTAGCATACTACCTAACTTTTCATATTTTTTTAATAATAAGTCTTCTTTTTCTTCTAAATTTTTTTCTTCTCTTTTTGTCCATAAAAATCTCTTTTTTACCTTTAATCTTCTTAATCTGTTAACTTCTTCTTCTAATGGTTTTATTATATCGTTTAAATAATCTTGTTTAAAATCATACATATTTTTACTGCTCCTTACATTTTAATTTTTTGTTTTCTGTATAATATTAGTATACCATTACCGGTAGTACTGGGTCACGAATTATTTTAATTTTTAGTGAGATAATTTACTTGGTGACGAGATGATACAAGAGAAGTTTTATAATTTTAATCCCAATATTAAGGGCATTATTGCTAGCAATATAAGAAAGTACAGAAAGGCAAAAGGGTTTACACAAGAACAGCTCGCACTTTACACTGAACTATCATATGACTTCATACGAAGGATAGAAACAGGAAACGGAAAGTTTGGCTTTTCGGTAAATACTTTATATAGAATCGCAACAGTACTTGAAGTTAGCATTGATGATTTAATAAGAGAAGAAAAGGAATCCTTAAATGTCTAGTATTTTTTTAGATTATTTAAGAATTCCTTACTTTTTATATATAAACCAGTATAATCCTTATAATAATGATTTAAAAAATTGTCTATTTCCATTTTTGTATCATTTGATATATTTAGTTCGCTTATTTTTCCTATATCAACGTAATAATATAGTCTTATTGTTTTTAATGCATTTTTATTTGTAAATCCACTATTATCATAACAGTTTTTACATAAAAATCCACCTTGTTTATGTGATATTGCAACTATGTTTTTACTTCCACATTTTGTGCAGCCATCTAAGTTTAATCCAACGCCTAGATAGTCTAAGTATTTTATCTCCAAAATATTTGTTAGTACTAAAGGATCTAATTTTTGTTCTATTTTGAGTAGTGATGTAATAAATAGTTTATATATTTCTATGTCATTGTTTTGCTTGTATACATCAGCTACTAGTTCAGTTAAATATGTTAAATATCCAATTAAGTTTATGTCGCTTCTTATGTATTTAAAGTAATTTATTATATCCGCGCTTATTAATGTACTTAACTTACCTTCTTTATAATTAATGTTGAAGTTTGCATATATGAATCTTTCACTTACTGTTCTAAGTGTGTTTTTATTTGACATACAACTTTTAGATATAACTCCAATTAATCCATAATCTTTTGTTAGAATATTTAATATTTTTGAGTTTTCACTGTATTTTGTTGTAGATATTACAAATCCTTCTGTACTAACTATTTTCATTAATCTTTGTTTTTGCTACCTTTCTTATATTTTAGATAATCTTCTATTTTTCCGCTTTTTTTGAATGTTTCCCATAATTTATCTTTTTTCATATTTATCACCTAATATATATTGATGCTATTTGTGATAATTTATTCATTAAATCCTAAATCTGTTAAATATTTTTCTTTATCTCTCCATTTTTTTAGTGTTTTAACGTATAATTCTAGATAAACTTGACACCCTAGTATTTTTTCTATTTCTCCTCTTGCTTTTATTCCTATCTCTTTTAATTTTATTCCTTTTTTGCCAATAATTATTTTTTTTAAGTTTTCACGATCTACTATTATGTCCACGTATACGTTTGTTATATCTTTTTCTTTTTCAATGTTGTTGATTACGCATGTTACTGAGTATGGTACTTCATCGTTAGTTAAATTTAATATGCTTTCTCTCACCGCTTCACATATTCTAAATTCGTCGCTAGCGCTTGTTATTTCATCATCCATAAAGTATTTTACGTTGTCAGTTAAATATTTTTTTATGACGTCTATTAATCTATTTACATTGTCTTTTTTTAGTGCTGAAATGGGCACTATATCCGCAAAATCATATACGTCTTTATATTCAGTGATTTTTAATAGTAATTCGTCATTTGTAAGCTTGTCTATCTTATTTAAAACTAGTATTACTGGTTTTAATGTGTACGATAATTTTTCAATTACGAATTTGTCCCCACTTCCTAGTTCACTGGATGCATCCATTACAAGTAATAAAACATCAACGTCATCTATACTGTAATAGGATTGTGCATTCATTCTATTACCTAGTTTATTTATTGGTTTATGTATTCCTGGCGTGTCTATGAATACTATTTGTGTGTCTACATCGTTATATATCCCTTGTATTAAGTTTCTGGTTGTCTGTGGTTTATCACTTGTAATTGCTATTTTTTCACCGACAATAGTATTTAATAATGTGCTTTTCCCTACATTTGGTCTACCTATTATGCTAACAAATCCACTTTTCATTTTAAATCTTCCTTACTAAATTTCTTATTCATTATTTTGTCATATGTTAAAACTTCCATTTTTCCGCTTTTAGTCATTAGATTAAATATTACTTTTTCATCTAAAAATTCTAAGAATGTTTGCTTACATATATGGCATGGATAACAAATATCTTCTTTGTCAGTCATTAAATAAATTACTTTTATGTTTTTTTCTCCGTTTGCTATTACACTATTAATCGCATTTCTTTCTGCACATATTGTTCCGCCGTATGATGCGTTTTCAACATTAACTCCGCTATAAAAGTTACCATTTTCTGTTTCTACTATGCATGCAAAATGGACACCAGAATATGGTGCGTAACTATTGTTTAATAATTTTTCTAATTTTTCTTTCATATTATACTCCTTATAAATTCAATTACTTTTGGTATAAATACTATTAATCCAATTATTATTGAAGTAAAGCTAAACATAACTGATACTGCAGCAGCTACGTCTTTTGCTACTTTGGCTTTTTCATTATATTTTTCTGTAACTAAATCAACTACAGCTTCAATACTTGTGTTTACTAATTCTAAACACATCATTATACCTATGCAAAATACAACTGCAATCCATTCTAAACTATTTATTTTAAATATTACACCAAGCATTATTACTAATATAGTAATGATTATGTGTACTGTCATGCTTTGTTCGTTTTTATAAGCGTATTTTAATCCGTCAAAAGCAAATTTTAAACTACTTTTTAGTCTTTTAATTCCTCTTAATTTTTTTCTTTCATCTATTTGCATCATATAACTCCAATATCTTTTCTTCTTTTGTTCTCATTTTCTTTTTGTTTTCTTCTTTTTCGTGATCATATCCAAGTAGATGTAATAGCCCATGTGTAACTAAATAACATATTTCTCTTTTATTGCTGTGTCCGTATTCAATGGCTTGTTCTTTTGCTTTGTCCATACATAAATATATTTCACCAAGTATTCTTAAACCATCTGGAGTTATTCCTCCGTTGTCTTCAAATGCAAATGAAATGACATCTGTTACTTTATCTACATTTCTGTATGTTTTATTTATTTCATGTATTTTGTCTTTGTCAACTATAACTACACTTATATATGAATCTTTAATATTCATGTGTTTTAAACCAAGTTTTAATATATTTTCTATATCTTTTATATAAGCATCGCTGTTTGTTTCATTATATACTTCTATCATTTAACTAACCAATCCTTACTGTTCCAAATAAATATAACACTATTAAAATTAGTAATATTATTGCTAATATATTATAAAATAGGTCATTTTGGAATATTTTAGGTAACTTTTTTCTTATTGCATCTAAACCAATAAATAGTAAAAAGCCAATAATACCACCTACTATATTTAAAATTATATCGTCAACGTCAAAACTTCTACCAATAAATCTTTGAACAACTTCAATGGTAGTACTAGTTATAAATGTTACAAAAAATATGTGTCTAATCTTAGTTAATTTGGAATAATAAGTTGCAAAATAACCAAAAGGAATAAATAAAATTATGTTGCCTATTACTTGTCTATAAAATAAATCAGTGCCAAAATCATATCTCAAAATTTCCCTAAATGGCATCCAGTTTACCCCGCCAAATTCAACATCTCTTATAGTTACAAGTTCAAAGAGTAATAATATATATGTTACAAATAGTAATAGTATTAATTCTTCATGAAATACAAACTTCTTTTTGTTTTGTTTTAAATACATTATTCTAAGCATTATTATTACAATTAGAAAAATCACTAATGTTGGCCATGCAGTATCAATAATATCAAAAAAAGTGCTTTTTACCATTACATTTACTCCTCTTCATTTAAATTTGTTATTCTTCTTTCTAACTTTCCTATGTTTTCATAAACCCTATAGAATACTTCTATTTCTATTTTACTACTAAACTCATTCTTTTTCAAAACTTTTTTATCTATTATGTGTTCGTCATCTTCTAGTTTTGCGTTTATGCTTTTATCACTTCTTTTTAATGCTTCTTCGTATGCTTCACTACTGCTTAGAGTTAGTTCTTTATATTCAAATATTTCTTTTTCTTCTTTCATTAATTTAAAGAATATGTATGGCTTGTCTATAATTGTTTCTTCTCTTATAAATACGTTGCTAGAATTGAATTTTCCTAGTATTGTCATTTTATTTCCTAAAAAGTTTATGTAGTAGTGATTGACTTTTTCTCCTGTACTTGTATATTCAATAAAATTGTACGGAACTGTTGTAGTTACTGTATACCATACTTCTCCATATATATCTCCATCTGGTATTACATTACCTACAACTTCTTCGTTTTTTATTATGTCGCCTGATATTATTACTTCACCTTTTTTTACATAATCGTTTACATATTTTATATCTGTTCCTTTTCTTATAATTACTTTTTGTATAAGCGCATCTTTTGTACTTACTATATCCATTATTTCGTTTTCTACACTAGGCGTTTCTTTAATTATTCTTTCTGTTAGTGATATGTTATAATATACGCCGTTTTCTATTATTTCTAGCCATTCTAATTTGTCTTTGTTGTCTTCTAATATTTTATTTTTTATTTTGGTTATTTCATTATAGTCTTTTTTAAATTTATATTTTTTTATTCCATACTCATTAAGTTCTTCTGTTATTATTTTCTTTAACTCGTTATTGTTGGTTTCTATATTTATTCCAAAACAGACATTTGAAAGAATAAGTATAACAAAGTAACTTAGTATTATTGAAATTATAAAAATATAATGTTTTTTAAGTGTTTCAATTAAACCGTATATTCCTGTTTGTTTTATTATTTTAGTATTTTTTTTGAATAATGCTTTTAATTTTTTATAATCTTTATAATTTATTTCTAGCGTTATGCCATCTTGTTTTTTGTCTAATTTGGTGTAGTAAATATTGTATTTGGAAAGTGTTTTTATTATTTCGTAGATTTTATATTTTTTTATTTTTACTATTACTTTTTTATCTCTCATTTATTTCTACCCTTGTTATACTTCCAGTTATGTATAACTCTATTTTATCCATCTTTTTTAATATAAAATCTTTTCCAAATATAAATAATCTTTTATCTTTTACATCTATTATTATTTCGTTTGATTTGATATTTATTATTTTATTGTAATTATTTATGTATAATTTATTATTGGCTATTAGTATTGAATAATTTTCGTTTTTAAAGTAATTTGTAAAGGTGTTTAACATAAAAAACCTCCTATTAATTATATGGAGATTTTATTTTTTTATTTAATTATTTCTTGTTCTAATTCTAAATTTATTCCTTCTTTTTCTAGTGCTTCTCTCTGTACTTCTTTTATTAGTTTTATAATATCCTTGCTTTTTGCATTTCCTTTATTAATTATAAAATTCGCGTGTTTTGTTGAAATGTATGCGTCGTTTACATTGTGTCCTTTTAAATTTAGTTTGTGTTCTATTAATGCTCCTGCGCTTATATTGTCAGGATTTTTAAATACGCTTCCTGCGTTTGGGTATTCTAATGGCTGCGTTTTTATTCTTTTTTCTGTGTATTCTTTTATTTTATCTTGTATTTCTTTTTTGTTTGAAGGTTTTAGTTTTATTTTTGTGCTTATTATAATAATGTCTTTATTTTTTTTAAAACAACTTTTTCTATAACCAAATTCTAGCTCTTCTCTTTTTTTTGTTTTTATTTCATCGTTTTCTAAATAAGTTACTTCATCTATTATATCTGACATCGCACTTCCATATGCTCCTGCGTTCATGTAAATTGCTCCGCCTACGGTTCCAGGTATTCCTGCAGCAAATTCCAAACCACTTAAGTTTTTTTCTATCGTAATGCTGACTAACTTTTGCAAACTATATCCGCTTGATACGCAAATGGTGTTTTTATTAACGAGTAAATTATTTAATTTTTTTAGATTTATAACTACTCCATCATAAAAATCGTCTGTAAAGATTATATTAGTTCCGTTACCTAGAATAAAATATTTTATGTTGTTATTTTTAATATACTTTATTAACTCAATTAAAGACTCAATAGTATTTGGATATACTAAATATTTTGCAATTCCACCTGTCTTATATGAAGTGTAATTGCTCATACATATGTTTTCTAAAATTTCTAAATCTTTTATTTCTTTCATAATTAAATTATATTTTATTTAATAAAAAAAGTAAACTAGTTAAGTTTACTCATTACTATTTCATTTACTGTTTTCATATCAGCTTTGCCTTTTAATAGTACGTTTGCTTCTTTCATTATTTTACCCATATCGCTTTTACCAGTTGGTTTTACTTTCTCAAAAATATCATTTATTATTTTTTCAATTTCTTCTCTACTTAATTGCTCAGGTAAATATTTTTCTATAATTTTAATCTCATATTCAAGTTTTGAAGCTAAATCTTCTCTTCCGGCATTTCTAAATTCAATAATGCTTTCTTTATGAGTTTTAACTTGTTTTGCAGCAACATCTATTACAACATCATCACTGACTGTATCTCTATCCATTTTATTATTAATTTTATATAAATCAATCGCACTTTTAAGAAGCCTTATAGTACTTAACGTTTCTTTATCTTTATTTTTCATAGCTTCTTTCATATCATTTGTTAATTGTTCATATAACATATTATTCACCTATCTATTGTTTTTACTTTTTTTTCTAGCATTTTTAATAGCTTCTTTTTTAGCTTCTCTTCTTACTACGCCTGGTTTTGAATATTCTTTTCTTTTTTTCATTTCAGAAGGGATACCACTACGTTGCACTTTTACTTTGAATTTTTTCAAAGCAACTTCAACATTACCATTTTTAACATCCACATGAGTCATTTTTCTACCCTCCCTTCAATCTCGCATCAATTATAACACTATTTGAAAAATATGTCTAGTTTTGTCAGTGATTAAAATTCACAGTTCCCTGGTGTTCTAGGATATGGTATTACATCTCTTATGTTTTCTACTCCTGTTATATATATTAGAAGCCTTTCAAATCCCATTCCAAAACCACTATGAACACATCCTCCAAATTTTCTAAGGTTTAAATACCAATCTAAATCTTTATCTGGCACGTTCATTTCTTTCATTCTGGTAATTAAGTTTTCATAATTCTCTTCTCTTTGACTTCCGCCCATTAATTCACCTGCACCTGGAACTTCTAGATCAACTGCAGCTACGGTTTTTCCGTCATCATTTAATTTCATGTAAAATGCTTTTATGTCTTTTGGCCAATTTGTAATGAATACAGGTCCATCAAAATATTCAGTTATATATTTTTCATGTTCTTTGGCAATGTCTTCTCCATATTCTGGAGTAAATTCCCATTTTACAGGTGCGTTTTTTAATATTGTTATTACTTCTTCGTGTGTTATTCTTGTAAATTTACTATTAATTAATTTTTTTAATTTTTCAATTAATCCGTTTTCTACAAATTTATCAAAGAAATTCATTTCGTCTTGACAGTTTTCAAGTACATATTTTACAACATATTTAAGCATGTCTTCCATTACATCCATGTCACCATTTAAATCACAGAATGCAATTTCTGGTTCGATCATCCAAAATTCTGCAGCGTGTGTCTGTGTATGTGAGTTTTCTGCTCTAAAGGTAGGACCAAATGTGTAAATTTTCTTGAATGCCAATGCAAATGTCTCACCTTCTAGTTGCCCAGTAACCGTTAAATTTGTCCTTTTTCCAAAGAAATCTTTTTTATAATCTATTTCTTTTCCATTTATTTTTTCTAAATCTAAAGTTGTTACTTGAAACATATCTCCAGCACCTTCACCATCATTAGATGTTATAAGTGGCGTGTGTACGTATAAATAGCCATTTTCATTAAAATATTTGTGTATTGCAAATGCAGCGACACTGCGAACTCTAAATACTGCTTGAAATAAATTGACTCTTGGTCTTAAATAAGCTAAACTTCTTAAAAATTCTCTTGTATGTCTTTTTGGTTGCATAGGATAATCTTCTGGCGAATCTCCAAGTAAAGTTACGTCTTCTGCTTCTACTTCTATGCTTTGCCCACTTCCAATAGATTTAATTAATTTTCCTTTAACTTCTATAGATGATCCTATTCTTATTTTAGTTATTTCTTCAAAATTTGTTAGTTTATTTGTATAGACTATTTGTAATGTTTTAAAACATGTTCCATCGTAAAAATCTATAAATCCAAATTCTTTTTGCTTTCTGTGATTTCTAACCCATCCGTTTAAAATAACTGTTTTTTCTAATAATTCGTTTTCTTTTTCATATAATTCTTTTAAATCTAATTTCATAATTTCATACCTCTTTCTATTGAATCTAGTAATATTTTTTCTAAATATTTTGGCTCTTGATATACTGACATAACTAATCCATCTCTTATATAAGCAAAGTTTTGAAGTAGTAAATCTTCATCTATTTTTAATCCACTATGTCTGATATATTTCATTGTATATGTTATTATACTTCTGGTGTTTCCTTCTCTAAATGGATGTATTTCCCATATGCTACTCATAAAATCTACTAATTGTGCGACTATTTCTTCTTTTGTTGCTTCAAAGTTTATTTCTTTTTCTTTAAATACTTTTTTTAATTTTTTTGATACTTGTGATTTGTCTCCAAAAAACATCGAAAATCCAGATAATATTTTTTCACTTTTTTCCATATCTATCTTTCTTAATTCTCCAGCAAATGGGTAAATATCTTGAAACATTTGTTGGTGAAGATTTAAATATGAATCATATCCATATGTAAACTCATTATTTTCAAGTATTTCTTTTAAACGAACAATTAACATGTCAGACTCTACTTGACTTAATAATTTTGGATCAGTTATTCCTAGTTTATTAATTAAGACTCCTGTATTTTCATCAATATAAATATCACGCATTTTTTTCACCATAATGTTCTTTTAATAATTTTATTATTTCTTCTGTCGTTATTAGACCTTTTTTTTCTTTTTCAATTAATTCTTTAAGATATGAAGAAGCTTCTAATCCGTCTATTTGATTTATTTTTTCAGCTAATTGCCATATTTCTTCCATAAAATCACCTAAATGTATTATATAAAAAAAAAGTGTTTTTAACAACACTTTATTCAGTTACTGCATATACACTTACTTGCTTTTTATCTTTTCCTTTTCTTTCGTATTTAACAATGCCATCTATTAAAGCAAATAAAGTATGATCTTTTCCCATTCCAGTATTAACTCCTGGATAAATTTTAGTGCCTCTTTGGCGATATATAATTGAACCTGCTTTTACTCTTTCACCATCACTAGCTTTTGCCCCTAATCTACGTCCAGCACTATCTCTACCGTTTTTAGTAGATCCAACACCTTTTTTAGATGCGAATAATTGAAGGTTTAAAAACATTTTCTTCATAAATTTTCCTCCTTAACTTTGATATTTTTGCCATATTGTTTTTGAGTTTCTTTTAATACTTCTACTAAATTTTCAAGTAATTTGTTAGTTATATTATCTTTTTTTATATTTTCTAATTCAAATATATTTTCTTTATAACTAATTGCATTTTCATCAAAACTTATTATAGCATTTATAGTGGTAATTAATGAAGAACTAACACCCGCGCATACGATATCTTTACCATATGTATCAAACATTGCATGCCCTTTAATAGTTAATTTTTCGATAATTCCATCTTTTCTTTTAACGTCTACTGAAATCATTATTTCACTTCGATCTTTTTGATAATAATTTTTGTATAAGGTTGTCTATGTCCTTGTTTTTTTCTAAATTTCTTTTTAGGTTTATATTTGAACACAACAATTTTCTTTTGTTTTCCGTGTTTTACAACTAGAGCTGTAACTTTAGCGCCTTTAACATAAGGATTACCAACTTTACCATCTACGTATAAAACTTCCTCAAAAGTAATTTCTTTGTTAGGTTCAACGTCTAATTTTTCAACATATAGTTCAGAACCTTCTGTAACTAAATATTGTTTACCACCTGTCATAAAAATTGCTTTCATTTTTTACCTCCTTCAATAAGACTCGCCATTAAGGTACATTTCTGTTTTATTCTAACCTTTTCAGCGCGGTTGTAGAGAAGAATCTACAAACAAATAGATTTTAGCAAAAATTGTAGTTAATGTCAATTAAAACAACGGTTTTTTGTTGAAAAATAAAGGTTTAGATATTCTTTTTCACTTAATAAGTTACCATTATAGTATATATCAAAGTTTTTATCTCTTTTTACGTTATTTATGTTTTTAATTAATGTTCTTTTTTTAAATTTATAATTGTTTATATATCTTTCAATTAGTAATTTATTAAAACTGTAATTTTTGTTTTTTATTTCAATTATTAGTTCTTTTATTATGAATATAATTATTGTTATTGCTAAGTATTTATTAAATATATAAAAAGTTATTGGTAATGATATAATGCTAATTATTAATGATATGTTAAATGATGTTTTGTATGAAAATATTTTGTTTAGTATTAAATTTATTAATTTTCCTCCATCTAAGTTTAATATAGGCAATAAGTTAAAGGAAAAAAGTATTTTGTTTAAATATATAAATTCGTTATATGTGTTTTCGTTTATGTATAAGTTTAATTTTTTGATTATTAATAGTAATATTATTTGAAATATTGGGCCTCCTATTAATATGAATAGTTCTTTATTTATACTTATATTTATTGGAATATTGTATTTTGTTATTCCTCCAAAGGCATATATTATTATTTTGCTTGCACTTATATTTATAATGGACGCAAAGAGGAGATGCCCGAGTTCATGAAATGTTATTATGAACATGAGTAAAAACATGGCTTCAAATCTTCCTGCTAAGAATGAAATAAGAAGAAATATATATGTTGTAGAGTGTAGTTCTATTTTATTTGATATAGTCTTCGTAATTTAATATCTCTCCATTTTTTTGAAACACTAAATAAAGTGTTTTATTTGCATTACCAATTATTGTTCCTTTTTCTATGTAATCATATATTTTAACGTCAACGTTTTCAATATTTCCGTACCAAGCATCTATGCCATTGCTTTGTTGTACGATTATTGTGTTTCCATACCCTTCTTTTTCTCCAATATATACAACTATGCCACTTTCTAATAAGTTAACGTTATAGTTTTCACTAACAGTTAGCTTTACTCCATCATTGTACTTTTCTTTGCTTGTGTATTCTAGTAACTGGTTCCCACTTACTACTTCTGTATTTTCATCGGTTAGTTTTCCAATGTATTTGTTGTAAAGTGTATTTATTTTGCTAAATTCAAAATTGGTTTCTAATAAATACTTTTTAATATAACTTCTCCCTGTTTCACTCATTAAACTTATTGCTAGCACGAGCAGTACAAATACAAAGCAAATCATTGTCCTTTTCACTAGACCATTAAGATATTTATTAGATCCAACAGTTTGTCCTTTTTTCTTACTCTTATATTCTTCTAAAGTCATATTATCACCTAATGAATTATATGTTGCTTTGTTTTATTTATTTCTACTTTCTTCATAAAAACTAAAATATTTATCTTGTCCAATAATTATGTGATCCAGAAAATTAATTCCCATTATTTTTGATATTGTATTTATTTGATTAGTTAAATCTACATCAGGTTTACTAGGTAATGGGTCGCCACTTGGATGATTATGTATTATTATAAATGAGGCTGCATTTAATAAAAACGCTTCTTTAAATATGTCTCTTGGGTGTACTGTTGTAACGTTTAGTGTACCTTTAAATAGTAATTTATAATCGATTAAGTTTTGTTTTGTATCAAAATATAATGCAAAGAAATTTTCTTGCTTTTCGTCTTTAATTAAGTCTTTAAATCCTTCGTATATTTTGTTTACGTTTTCATATTTTTTGTAAATATTTGGTATTGTTTCATATACTCTTTTTCCTAGTTCAATCGCAGCAATTAATTCTATACTTTTTATTTTTCCCATTCCTTTTATTGTCGTTAAATTGCTTATATTTGCATTTCTAAGTTCGCTGATATTTTTAAATTTACTTAAAATTTTTGTTGCAAGCATTTTTGAACTGATTTCTTTTGTACCAGTTCTTAAAACAATCGCGATTATCTCCTCATTTGATAGATTTTCTTTTCCATTATTTAATAATCTTTCTCTAGGCTTTTCTAATTCAGCCATTTCTTTAATAATCATATTACCACCTATAATTATTATTATCTTAAGTTATATGTAACTCTTTAAAATATCTCATCATATTTGTTTAATACTTTGTGATTTATTTCTTTAATTGTTTCACTATTATTGGTTTCATTTAGTAAATAATCGTATTTAGTCAAGTAATCTAAAAATTCTTTATTGTCTATTTGTTCTTCTCGTATGTATATGTTCTCATAACTTTGTTTTAATTTTTCTAAATTATTATTGTCTTTTGTTATTCCAACAATTATTTTTGCTGTTTCGTCTTCTTCAATTATTACATAATTTGGTAATGTCTTTGTTACCTTTACTACGTTTTCATAATTTTGATATGCACCTATTTGTATTAAATATACTGTCTCTGTATTTACAATACCTTTGTCTTTGTTTTTATATTTATAAAGTAGAAAACTTGCAAAAACTATTCCCATTAACATTACTATTAATAATGCTTTTTTGTTCATGTTATCACCAAGAGTAAAGTAACACAATTTATCCGATATTTTTGTCAAAAAAAAGAAAAGTTATCTATTTTTTAACTTTTCTACTACTTCTTTAAATGTCGTTGCTTCAATTATTTCTATGTCATAGTTGTTTTCTTCTTTTACTTTTAATGCTTCTTCGTAGTTATTAGTAGGTGCGATAAATACGTCTGCTCCATTTTTTACAGCTCCAATGAGTTTGTATTTTATACCAGAAATTTCTCCAACAGTACCATCAAGCTCTATTGTGCCTGTGCCGGCTATTACGTCTCCTTTTGTTATGTCCTCACTTATTAGTGTGTTATATATCTGTAAAGTACTCATAAGCCCACCTGAGGCGCCATTTTCGTTTGCTTTATAGTTAAATGTGACTTTTGGAGTTGTTTCAACGTCTAGTATGCTGTGAAGATATAAACCAATTATTTTTTCTCCTTCGCTTTCGTATATTACTCCACTACATTTTTCTTCTTTATCGTTTCTTAATACTGTAAAACTAACTTCTTCTCCTACTTCATATTCAATTATTTTGCTTTTTAACTCTTCTAAACTATTTACTTTTACACCGTTTATATGTGTTATAATGTCTCCAACTTTTAAATCTGTAGTTGCTTCTTCAAATATATAATATACAGCAATCTCTTCTTTATTGATTTTATATTCGTATCCTGCTTCTTCAAATGCAACTATTAAGGCATTTTGGTTTACACTTGCTAAATCTATTTGCCCACGTTTTACAATATCTGTGTACTCTTCTTCTCCTATTCTCATTTCATCCACACTTACTATGTCCCAATTTGGAATTATGTATGAAAGCAATAATAATGGTATTGTTCCTTTTTTCCCTCCTACGTACGTTAAATTTAAGTCACCTTTTTCTTCGTAGCCTTCAACGTCCAATCTATCACTTAATTTGATTAAACCTCCAGGTGTATATATTTCATAGTCTAATGGTACAGTAAAAGCTGCAATTAAAACTACATAAAGTATAATAACTTTTATATTATTTTTTATAAATTTTTTTGTTTTTACATATATTTTTTTCATATTTAATATTATAACATAAAGGGGCTAAACTATGACTTATAAATTAAAAAATATCTTAACTTTTGCTTTTTTCTTTATGCTTATATGTTTAATAATTACAAATACTAAAGTAGTTTCTAATTCAGTCATTAGTAGTGCTAATATATTTTTTTATAAGTTATTTCCTAGTTTATTTCCTTTTTTTATATTAAGTGAATTTTTAATAAATTATAATTTTGCATATTGTATTAACTTGGTTGCTTCTAAATTTTTCACTTTTTTGTTTAAGATTAATCCTAATGCTTCTTATATAGTTATTCTTTCTTTGTTTAGTGGTTTACCTAGTAATGCTAAATTTATAAGTGATGCTTATAATAATGGTGTTATTAATGAAGAAGAAGCTACTAAATTGCTTGCTTTTACTTTTTTTCCTAATCCTTTATTTGTCATTAATACTATTGGAATTATTATGTTTAATTCATTTTTAATTGGTATTAAAATTTTAATTTCAATTTATCTTTCTAATTTTATCTTAGGTTTTATTATTCGTAATAAATATATTAATAATAATTCAAATAAAATAATTAAAAGAAGTAAATTGAGTTTTTCTGAAACATTAAAAAATAGCATTATGAATGCTTTTTCTTCTTCGATGATTATATTAGGTAGCATAGTTGTTTTTACTACTTTATATAATTTATTTCTACCATTAATGCCTTTTAATAGTTTAGTTAATTCTATTATTCTTTCATTTGTTGAAATGACTAGTGGAATTAATATGTTATCTATTTTAAATATTAGTAATAGTTTAAAAATTATTTTAATCGGGTCAAGTTTATGTTTTACTGGACTTTGTGTTTTATCTCAAGCAAAAAGTATGTTGGATTTTAAAATTGACACTAAATTTGTTATTCAATGTAGAATTATAGCTATGGTTATAAATGTAATTATACTTAGTTTAATAATCTAACAATTCTATTTTATAGTCGGAATATCCTACTACATCTATTGTTATTATTCTAAGTGTGCCGCCTGTATAATTTAAAAATTCTTCGACTTCTATATTTTCATATGTGCTTTTGGGCAACGTTCTCGTAAATTCTACGTTTTCTTCATTTTCATATTTTATCGTTTTCTTATTATTTGTCAAAGTTAAAGTTTTTTTCACTTCATTATTAAAAGTGAAGTCACATTTAACTGTAGTACAATTTAATAATTTTATTCCGTCGTTGTTAATTATATCTCCATTTATTTTTTTAGAAACAAATGCTTGGTTTAAAGCCATATCTGTATCAGTATCTAGGCTCGTCTCTTTTTCTTTTAATACTACTAAAAGGTTTAATGCAAAAACTAGCACTATTGATAATATTGCAACACTAATTATTAATTCTACAATAGTAAAACCATTTTTGTTCATATATTACCTCAATTCTAGTGATGAATAGTAGTTTTCTCCACTCCTATTAAAACGAACGATTAAAGATTCTTCGTTTTTATTTATTGTTTTTAAATATTCTTTCATTGTATTTGAAATATCTATATCTAAATCTATTATTGTTTGTATATTATTTCCAGTGATTAATACTTCGGAAACTGCTAACTCACTAAATACTTCTTTACAATCGCTATTCATGTAATTTGTACAGTTACTGTTATTTATAACAGTATAAGTGCCTGATGGCTCGTTCACTATTAAATCTTTTATGATTTTAACTTTATATACGTCATTGATATTGTCGTATTGTTTTCTTTTTTCAATATTGTTTATTACAGAGGAAAATGTTGAATATAAGCCTATTAAAGATGCAGCTAATACTACTAAGACTACAACTGTTTCAATAAATATGAATCCCTTATTCGACATTATAGATTTCCTCTTTCGCTTCACTTATTACTTCTTTTACTAGGTTGTTTCTTATTATGTATGAACTTAATATTGTAGTCATTGTTAAAATAAATAATATTAAAAATGTATAAATAACTGACATAGATATAATACCTTTCTTCATACTTCCTCCTATTTTGATTATATCACGTGTATAAAAAAAAAGAAATATTATATCCATCTAGGTATATAAATATTTCTTGTATAATTTTCTAAATATTCATCAAAAATTTCTATTATGTTATTTACTACAAATTCTGTAATGTTTTCAATCTTTGATTTAACTTTTACATTTCTTAATTTATTTGCTAATTCTTTTTTAAATCTAAAATCATTAAAATATTCGTTTAATACTTTATCTATTCTAGTTACTTTTTTTGCTTGATCTTTTTCTCTCAAGTCAACACTGAAGAGATAGTCTTCATATATTCTTACTAGTTTTTCACTAACTTTGTCAGATTCATCTATAGGCGTATTTACTATTTTATAGTAATTTGGACATAATTTAATTATTTCTTTTGCTTCCGCTTTCATATTACTCTCCTATAATTAAATTATATATAGTTTAGTTATCATTGTCAAATATTTTAGAATATTTTTATTATATCATTAAGTGTCACGTATACAAATAATATTATTAGAAGAATTACTCCAATGTTATTTAACATTATTTCAATATTTGGATTTAATTTGCTTCCTTTTATTTTTTCTGCTGTGCTAAGCACAACTCTTCCTCCATCAAATACTGGAATAGGAATTAAATTTATTATTCCCACATTTATGCTCAAGTAGGCAGTTAGATAGATTATACTTTCTAAACCAGTTTCTTTTATTTGATCAATAACGCTAAATACACCAACTGGGCCACTTAAATTATCTACTCCTATTTTACCGGTAAATAAGTTTCCTAATATTTTGAATAATGAAGTAAACATTTCGCCAAAACCTACTACACTGTATTTTAATGCTGCAGTAAAACCGTATTCCTTTTTTGTACTAGTTCCAAATCCAAATGTTTTGACAACACCATCTTCTGTTTCTTCAATTTCTGGTATTACTGTTATACTAAGTTCTTTATCTTCCCTTAATACTAAAAAGTTATATTCATCATTCTCGTTTTGTACATAGTTTAGTTCAAGTATCACGTCATCCCATGACGATACTTTCTTACCATTTATTTCAATTATTTCATCATTTGTTTTTAACCCTGCTATTTCTGAGGGACTATTTTCTTGAATTTCGCCTACTACCGCGCCTGTCTGTGGTGAACCATATGCTAAACCATTTATAAACAAAAGTACAACAGTTAATATAAAATTAAAAAATATTCCCATTAAGAGTATTAGTAATTTTTGATAATATTTTTTATTATCTAATACTTGATTTTTATCAACTTTAAAATCTTCTTCTGTCATCGCAAGTGCTGTAAATCCACCTAATGGCAATAATCTTAACGAGTAAGTTGTCTCATCGTTTTTTCTTTTAAAACTAAAAATTTTTGGACCCATTCCTATTGCAAATTCGTGTACATATACGCCACATTTTTTGGCAGCAATAAAATGTCCAAATTCATGTACAAATACTATAACTCCTAATATAACTATTAGTATAATTAATGTAATTATGAGGTTCATATTTTTGTCTCCTTATATAAGTCTAACTATAAAACTAAATGCTAACACAACAAATATAATGCTATCTAGTCTATCTAATACACCGCCATGACCCGGCATAATATTACCAAAATCCTTTATTTTATAATATCTTTTCGTTGAACTAAATACTAAGTCCCCTAATTGTCCAATTGTACTTAACAATGCAACAACTAAAATCAAAAGAAATATATTTCCAGTATATTCAAATGCTGCATAATAAAACATTGTACTTATGAATGTTCCAAATACTAAACCACCAACAAATCCTTCCCATGTTTTTTTAGGACTTACTGTAGGCGCTAATTTATGTTTTCCAATTAAACTACCTGTTATGTATGCAAATGTATCTGTAAATATTGTAAGCAAGCATAAAAATATCAAGTAATTTAAATCATATATTCTTACATTTATTAAGTATTTAAAGCCAAGTCCCAAAAAGAATATTGCCCCGAATAAGAATAAAGCATCTTCTATATTGTATTTGTTTCTATTATAAAATACTATTGGAATCATCACTAAGAATATAATGCTAGTTAATATTTTATAATCCGTATAAAAATCTAATCCTATTTGATTCATATTAGATAAAACTAAAAATACAAATGCTATTACACCAATCATTTTCATTAAAATCGGTAATTTTTTTTCTTTTTCTTTTAATGTTATAAACTCCCAAAATCCTAATAATCCAATTGTTGCAACTGCAAAACAATATAATTTTCCGCCTACTAATATGATAGGTATGACAACTATTAATGCAACTATAGCACTGATAACTCTTGTTTTCATTTTTCTACTCTCCTATTTGTCTTAATTATAACATATGTTTCGTTTTATTAAAATATTTTTTAATTTAATAATTCTATTCTTGATGCTATCATTTGATAATTATTCATTCTTCTTTCTATTTTTCCAAATATTTTATAAACATTTCCGCTTTCAATATTTTTGAACTGTTCGTATACTCTTGGAAATAATATAACAGATAATTTACTGTATTCGTCACTTATCGTTAAAAATGACATCATTTCTTTATTTTTTGTCTTAATTTCTTTAATATTTTCTACTAATCCAATAATTGTAATATATTTGTCAAAATATTTTTGCACGTCATTAAGCAAACAGACCCCGTCTCTTCTATATTTTGTTATTGGGTGATTTTGTAAGTAAAAACCAAATAATTCATACTCGTTTTTCATTAGTTCATTTTTACTATAGTCTTGCTCGATTTTTATTTCGGGTTTTATAACAAATGATTCATCTAAGTCTTTTGTTAGTTCAGCATAATTATATAAATTTTCTATATTTGTTATAAGTGTTTTTTTATTATATCCAAATGTATCAAACGCACCACTTAATATTAAACTATTAATTACATTTTTATTTATTTTTATTTTCACTAATCTTGGTATTGCATCATATATATCTATAAATTCCCCGTTTTTTTGTCTTTCCTCTACTATGTCTTTACTCGCTTCATAACCGATATTTTTTATTATATTAAATGGGACAATTATTTCATTATCTAATATATAGTAATGAACTGAACTTTTATTAATGTCTATATTTGAAACTTTTATGTTATTTATTCTTGCTTCATCTATATATTCTTTTGTTTTAACGGTACTATCTATAACTATATTTAGTTGCTCGGTTATAAAATATTTTTTAAAGTGTGCTTTTAAATAGGCCATTTGAAAAGATACCATTGAATATGCTACAGAATGGCTTTTATTAAACCCATAGTTTGCAAATTTTAGTACTAAATCATATATTTGATTTGATATGTTTTCGTTTATTCCTTGTTTTATAGATCCATCTACGAATTTTTTTCTATAGTCTAAAATGATGTTTTCTTTTTTCTTGCTCATCGCTCTTCTTATTGTGTCAGCTTCAGAATATGTAAATCCACCTATTACTTTTAGTATTTCAATTATTTGTTCTTGATATATTATTATTCCGTATGTATCTTTTAGTATTGGCTCAAGTAAAGGGTGCAAATAAGTTATTTTTTCAGTTCCTTTTTTCCTTTTTATGTATGACGATATGTTTTCTCTTGGCCCTGGCCTATATAATGCTATTGCTGAAACTATATCAGAAAATGTTTGAACTTGTAAATTTCTTAAAAAGCCTTTCATTCCTTCACTTTCAAATTGAAAAATTCCCACAGTATCTACATCATGAAATAGTTTAATAGTTTCTTTGTCTTCTAATGATATTTGTTCTAATTTAATATCGATATTTTCGTATTTTTTTATACTTTTTAATACTTTATCTATTATTGTTAAGTTTCTAATTGCTAATAAATCCATTTTAATAAGTCCTAAACTTTCTAAGTATTCCATACTATATGCTGTCATTATTGTCTCTCCACTTTTATAAAGCGGTATTCTATTTGTTAAGTCTTCTCCTGATAATACTATTCCTGCCGCATGTGTACTTGTATGTCTTTTTAAGTTTTCTAGTTTTTTACTTATTAAAAATAGTTTTCTATATTCTTCTTTAGAATTAATTAAATTCATGAATTCTTTGTTATTTTCTAAAGATTTTAATGGTTCTTTATTTTTAATAAATTTACTTATTTTATCAATTTCATTTAATGGTATTTCTAGTACTCTTCCTACATCTCTTATTGCTTGTTTACTTAGTAATGTTCCAAAAGTAATTATATTGGCAACTTTATTTTGCCCATATTTGCTTTTTATGTATTCTAGTACTTCGTTTCTTCTTAAATATTCAAAATCTGTATCTATATCTGGTAATGTAATTCTATCTTTATTTAGAAATCTTTCAAATATTAAATCATATTTTAGCGGATCAACTTCTGTAATACCAAGTGTGTAGCTTACTAAACTTCCGGCAGCGCTACCACGTCCAGGGCCTACTACGATTTTATTTTTTTTGGCATATAAAATAAAATCGTATACGATTAAAAAGTAATCTATGAATCCCATATCTTTAATTACTTTTAATTCGCTTTTAAGTCTTAGAGCATATTTAATGGAAACATTGTTATTTAATCTTTTTTTAAGCCCTCTAGTACAAAGTGATATTAATAAATTTTCACTATTATTTGAATATTTTGGTAATGATAGAGGATATGATGGTAATTTTATGTCAATCTTGTCAACAAAATTTTTAGTGATTTCATAGTCAACTGCGTCTATTTCAAAAAGTAAAACGTTATCATATTCTTTAGCTTCATAGTTATCTATAGTTTTTCCTTCTCTAATCATATCAAGATATTTCATGTATTCTTTATCTTTTTCTTCTAAATATAAACTTTCTTTGAGGAATAAAATTTTTTGAGTTTTTAGTAAAGCATTTACTTTTTCATTTTTATTACTATAACTTATGTACGTGCTATATATTTGACTGAGTTTATCATAATTTTCATAATTTGTGACACATAAAATATTGCTGGAATATTTTTTTAAAAATTCAAAATCAAGTGAACCAGTATTTTTTTCGCTAACTATTCTACATAAATTACTATATCCGTCATTGTTTATTGCATAAAGTATAAATGATAATCCATCAATATTTAAATCAGCACCAATTACTGGTTTAATACCGTTTTTCTGGCATTTGTCAATAAATTCCATTGTCCCAAACATGTCTGAATCGGTAACACCTAATATAGTTATTCCATTATTTTTGGCATATGAAATAAGTTCGTCTATTTTAATGAGACTACGCAGTAATTGATAATGTGTTTTTATATTAATCGGAATACACTTCATACTTCACCTTAATATCAATATATCAAACGAACAAAAGTGTGTCAACATATATAATTAGAAATTAAAAGCAAAAAAAACATCAAAATAGATGTCTTTTATTTTAATTCACCGCACTTGAGCACGCACTAGAAACACTTACTGTATATGGGTTGCTTGCCGTTCCATTTCCTCCTGATACCGTCACACATGCTTTAAGTGAAATTACTGGACGCACGCCACGCTTACTAGTGACGTAAGTATGAGTAAATTGGCCAGCGCTAGTAGCCCCACCCACGATGAACAAGCGGGCATCATCATTGTCTTTACTCCAGTAGTATGGACTCATCGTCCACCACCATGCTGCTCCACTTGATGTATTCTGGGCTATATAATAACTTGAATTATTTCTTTGCCATAGGCCTCCCGCGTAGCTTAGTTCATCTGCTGTTATCATTCCTATTGGATATGTTAATTTTCCATTCCCTGTTGTCGTACTTGCTGTAAATCTATCATTTGCATTACTACATACGAACGTTGGTGTTTTATTTGTCCTTAGTCTTGTATATGCAGCATAGTGGAATGAACTTCCTGTTGCACTCCAGCTTCCACTTCCTACCGTCCTATCGTTACAGTATATTGCCGTCTTACTGATATACCCTGAATAACTATTCAAGTTACTTGTGTACCAGTTATCTAATACTGTCTTTATTGGACTATTCGTCCCTGTTCCATATTGCTGACTTGTTGTATACATATATCCTACGTATGCACTATTATTTTTCTTTGTATTATATGCTTGGCTCGTACTAATAAATGCAGCTGTATCTGTTGCACTTGTCCCTGCATATATTAGTCTTACACTATTATCTTCGTTTATTCTTACTATTCTCCAGTACTTATTAGCAAATTTTACATAGTTATTTGTAACAGCTCCCGCAAAATAATATGTTGTTTTACCGTTTTGCCCGCTTGCTTTATATATTGTGTTTCCATTATTACTTGTTGTAAATATACTACTAAAGCTGCTCCTTGTACTTACATTCGGGTTATTTGCAAGGATTTGTTTATATAACCTATTTTTACTAAAATTAACCACACATGATCTATTACTTGTTACATTACTTACTGTTAATTTATTTGTACTTGTGTTATAACTTCCTCCTGTACAATTGCTTAAACTACTATATTCGTATCCTGTTTTTACACTAAATGTGAATGTATAACTTCCTCCATGACTTACCGATACTGATGCAGGGGCATTTACTGTTGCATAACTCGTACTATTTGGTGCTGCACTTACTGTATATGTCTTTAATTTAAAGTTAACTTGACATGTTGTATTACTCGTTACATTGCTTACTGTTACTGTGCTTCCACTTATACTTCCACTTACTCCGTTTGTACAACTTACTGTTGCTCCTGTTGTTGTATACCCTGTACTTGCTGTTACAGTAAATGTTTTACTTGAGCCATGACTCACTGTTGCGCTCGTTGGACTTATTGTTCCTCCGCTTCCACTCATAGTAACTGTATATGTCTTTGATGGTAATGTTACTGTACATGTCGTGTTACTTGTTACATTACTTACTGTTACTGTGCTTCCACTTATACTTCCACTTACTCCGTTTGTACAACTTACTGTTGCTCC
>CALVOP010000009.1 GCA_944350345.1 uncultured Bacilli bacterium
GATATGTATTTGCTATGATTGGTTTGGGATTAGGTTTCGTTTTAAAAGTATTTAAAAAGTAATACAAATTACAATTTATTGATTAAATATCTATAAAAAATTTGTAGTTATATTTTAGTTATTTTTTATAAAAAATAATTCAAATTTACTTATATTTAATCAAATCTATTCAAACTTACTCAAATTTTACAAATAATAAAAAGCCTTAAAAATAAAGGCTCTTTTGATATTTTACATCATATTACTAATTAGAGCTTTTTTTCATACCCGTGAGGTTGTGAGTTCGATCCTCACCGTCGCTACCATTTTGTTGATACGTAAGTTAATCGTTTATTAATGATTGACTTTTTTTATTTAGTATAAATTATATTTATTTAATTTTACTTATGTTTTAAATATAAAAATATATTTTATGAAATTAAGCATGTTAACATTTTTACAACGTTTTTTTAAGTTTTATTGTATATTTTTTGTATATTTTGTATAATTTAATACGAGGAGTATGTATGAAAAAAAGAATTCTAATAACATATGGTTCTTATGGTTCTGGTCATAAAACAATTGCCAATTACATTAAAAATTATATTGAAGATAATTATGATTATGAAATTAAAATTTTAGATTTTACTGAACATTCAAATATTATTGGTAAAATTGGCATAAAACTTTTTGATTTTAATATTAAGTATAGAACTAAATTCTTATTTAACTTATCATATGAATTGATGGATCATAAATTTACTACTTTTAGATTTAAAAAGTTTACAAAGAAAAGTTTTGATAATAATTATAATAGAAAATTTATAATTGATTTTGATCCGGATATTACAATTTCAACTCATTTTTTTGGCAACAATTTGGTTTCATATTATAATGATTTGAATCTTACTCATAGTAAAATACTTACAATAATAACTGATTATAAATCTCATCAGTGGTGGATTGCTAATCATAAAAATGAGGACGCATTTATTGTTGCTAATGAAGTTGTTAAAAATGAGTTGGTCGATTTAGGCGTTCCTTCTAACAAAATTTTTCCTTATGGTTTGCCAGTAAATCCAAATATTGATAATTTGCTTAAAAGTAAAGAAGATATTTTAAAAGAATATAAGTTGTCTGGAGATAAACCTGTTTTGCTGTTTTTTGGTGGTGGAAGTGCCGGAAGTATGAGTTATTTTGATTACTTTAAAATTGTAGCAAAGCAAAATTATAATGTTGATTTGATATTTGTCTGTGGAAAAAATGAAAAGTTAAAAAATAAGTGTGATGACTTTATCAGGAGTAAAAATATCAAAAATGTTAAAGTTTTAGGTTTTACAACTGATGTTTTTAATCTTATGAAAATTAGTGATGCAGTTATTAGTAAGGCTGGCGGTGCTACAGTCACTGAATGTTTGGAAATGAATACCCCAATGATAGTAATTCCTGGTTATGGTGGTCAAGAAAAATATAATGAAAGATTTATGTTGAGAAAACATTTTGCTTTAAGGGCTAGAACTTATTTTGGTTTAAAAAGAATTGTCAAAAAAGTTTCCAAAAACCCCGTTATACTAAAAAGAATTAGACTTAGAATGCTTAATAATGATAAAAATCATTCTGTTAGTAAAATTTGTAAACTCGTTGATAAAATGTTAAAAAAATGACTTTAAGTCATTTTTTTAGTCTGCATAATTTTTAAAATAATTTTTTATATAAACTACTGGAGTTCCTTTATCTCCGCTTCCACTCGTTAAGTCACATAGTGAACCTATTAAATCAACATATCTTCGTGGTGTTGTTCCTTGTGTTTCAATTTTTCCTTTTAAGTTTGTTTCTTTTTCTTTTATTTCTTTTTTTATTGCGCTTGCTAGTTCTTCTCCGGTTAAATTTTTGAATTTGTTATCGGATAAATATTTTAGTTTTAATTCATTAGGACTTCCTTCTAACCCTTTTGTATATGCTGGGCTTACTACTGGGTCAGCTAATTCCCAAATTTTTCCTACTGGGTCTTTAAAAGCACCGTCGCCGTAAACCATTACTTCAACATTCTTACCAGTACTTTCTTTTATCATTCTTTGTATTTTGTTAACAAGTTCATCCCCAGTTCTAGGAAATAATTTTACTTTTTCTTCGGTTGAACGATTAGATCCTAATAAACCATATTGTTCGTTATATCCACTTCCATTAATACTTTTGTTTAGTAGTTCATCCATCCCTAATACTTTCACGCCGTTATTTCTTAATAATTTTTGTTTTGTTTCTTTCCTAGTGTGTATGTCACAAACTAATATATTTTTTGTATATTCCAGTATTGTTTCCGGGTTATTGCTTAGAATAAATTCAATTTCACAGTTTTCACTTTCTGCTACTTCTTTATAAAATTCAATCATGTTAACGCCAGTAAAAATGTGTTTAAAATCTCCAAATTTTTCAAAATACTCTTTTTCAGTTATTACATCTTTATATGGGTCTATGCTATTCATTGTAAGTTTATTTTTGTCGAGTATGTCATTACCAACTTCATCGCTAGGATAACTTAATAAACATGTTATTTTTTTGCTTGCTCTTGCAAAGGCCTTTAATAATACGGCAAATCGATTTCTACTTAGTATTGGGAAAACTATACCTATATGCGATGTATCTAATTTTTGTTGTAAGTCTTCAGCTATTTGATCTATTGTAGCGTAATTTCCTTCACTTATTCCAACTACCGCTTCAGTTACTGCTATTATGTCTCTATCTTCAATTTCAAAATTTTCTAAATTACTAGCTTCTAATACGCTATCAACAACTATATTAGCAAGATTATCTCCTTCTTTTATTATAGGGGTTCTAATCCCCATGGCTATTGTTCCAAGTTTACTCATTTTACACTCTCCTATATTCATTATAACATATATTGGTTTGTTAACTATATTTTTTGAATTTTATTGTAAAACAAAAAAGCACTGCTAGAATGCTTATTTTCAATTGGTGACCTGTACGGGATTTGAACCCGTGAATGTCGCCTTGAGAGGGCGATGTGTTAACCATTTCACCAACAGGCCAAGATAGAATATCTATTTTTGTAGATATTCATCGAATAGTTTTATTCTCTCATTAATTTGTTCTTTTGTAAATAGTTTTAGTATTTCATATAGGTCTGGTGTCATTGTTCTTCCTGTTATAGCAACTCTTATTATTTCACATACATCTGCAACTGAACCTTTATATTTTTCTGGATTTTGTTTATACTCTTTTGTTTCACTTGCAAATCCAAATTTTGGGCATAAATCTTTGATTTTTTTAAACCAGGTATCTTTGTCATCTTCTTTATTATAATAATTGACAAAATATTCTTTTAAAATTTCTGAATCGTAAAATTCTTTTTTTGGAGTTTCATATTCATTAAATAATTCATCAAAAATGTATGATGTCTCTTTTTTAACATCACTATAACAAGATACGTCTTTTCTTGGTCTAGGTATGTTTCTTTCTATGTTTAGAAATGCTATTACTTTTTCTTTATTATTTAATAGTATATTATAAAAATCTCTGTCATAATCTTTAGAGTATTCTAATGTTTCTTCATAAATATCATTTGCACTTTTTTTGGAAAAATAAACTTTTGATATGTTTATTAATTTATCTAAGTCAAATAATGAGCCCCCTACTGACATTTTATTAAATTTAAATGTAAAATCTGAAATAGTTTTTTCGGGGTTTTGCATATACCACATTTCGAAGTCAGAATTAAGTAGTGTTGCCAAATATAATCTTACTGCATCTACTGGTATTCCCATCTCTGAATAGTAACTCACTGCTGCTTCAGGATCTTTCCTTTTACTTAATTTTCTAATTGTTGTGCCTTCCCTTTTTGTTAATGGGGCTATATGTGCGTATTGGGGTGCTGGAAATCCAAATGCTTCCCATATTTGTAAATGATATGGTATGGAAGAAACATATTCATCGGCCCTGGTAATTGTTGTTATATCCATCAAGTAATCATCAACTACATGCGCAAATGCATATGGTGGCAAACCATCGCTTTTTAGTAAAACGTGATCTATGTCATTTTCTGGAAATTCCATTTTACCTTTAATTAGGTCATTAAATATGAATTTTTTATTAAAATCGCCTTCGCTTTTTAACCTTATTACAAATTTGTCTCCATTTTTAATTTTTGCTTCTATCTCTTCATATGTTAAATTTCTACATTTAGCATATTTTCCATAATAACCTATTCTGTCTTTTTTTTCTTGCTGTGTTTCTCTCATTTTTTGTATTGATTCTTCTGAACAAAAACATGGATATGCTTTACCTATTGAAACTAAATATTTTGCAAAAGATAAATATATTTCTTTTCTTTTCGTTTGAATATATGGCCCGTATTTGCCTTCATTCATAGGACTTTCATCAATAATAAATTTGTAATTTTTTAAATCACGTATTATATTTTCAATTCCGTTGTCTATTTCTCTTTTTTGGTCAGTATCTTCTATTCTTAAAATGAACTTTCCGTTTGATTGGTGGGAAAATATTTCTGGAACAAATGCCGCGAATAAACTACCCATGTGAATAAATCCTGTTGGTGATGGTGCAAATCTTAATATTTCTTCACCATCTTTTTTTTCTCTTTTTGGGTATTTTTCTAGATAATATGATATGTCTTTAGCATCTGGAAATAATAGGTCCGCAAGTTTTTTATAGTCCATTTTTTCACTCCTTTGGTTGCCCTAGTTAGATTCGAACTAACGATGCCGGAGTCAGAATCCGGTGCCTTACCGCTTGGCTATAGGGCAATTTCATTTGTATTATAACATATTTTTTATTTAAAAAAAGTCTATTTCTTCATTAGTATTTAATAAATTGACATAAAATACTATTATACTAGCTATTAAAAATAGTATTGAGGATAGTAAAGCATAGTTATTTGCCTTTTTATCTTTGTTACTTAAATTTTTATCTGGATTTTTAAAATTTTTGTATGATGTATATACAAAATAAAGATATATTAATATCCCCACTATTATTATTGCAGAACGAATGCTAGTTATAACTTTAGTACTTTCTTTATTGTTTTTTATGTTATCTTCTTCAATGTTATTACAAATTATTGCTGCTATAGATATTACTATGTATACTACAAATATGACATCATTAATTTTTATTTCTTTTAATCTTTCATAGTCAATATTCATATTCTAATTTATGAAAAAAATTGTCAACAAAGAACTTATTGACAATTTTTCGTTATTTTATGTAAAGTGTTTCTCCTTTATTTAGTTTTATCATATAATTATTGGTTTCTTCAACTATGTATTTAAATTTGTAATTAGTTTCTTCTTGATCTACTTTGTCTTCGTCGACTCTTCGGTAGACTGTGACGCTTTCCCCTTGGTTAGCCACCCAAAGGTTTTGTCCAATATTGTACCAATCATAAGTTTCCCCCTTTTTTTCTTCATAAAAATTATAGTATTTATTTTTTTCTAATAGTCCAACTCTTTCTGAAGTTTCACTTGGTTCCTTCCTAATACTTAAACTAGAAATATTTGCTTTTATTTGATTTATTTTTTCATCTTTTTCTGCTGGGCTTACTTTTGTTGTATATTTTACGTATTTAGCACTGTTAGTATCAATTTGTTGGTTTGGATATATGTATGTGTAAAGTAATGGGTCTTGTTTTACATTGTTTACAAAAACTTCGTAATGTAAGTGTACACCTGTAGAATGGCCTGTTGTTCCCATAATTGCTATTTGCTCCCCAAATTTAACCTTATCTCCGATTTTTACATTGATACTATTATATTTTAGATGTGCCATTAGCGTTATTAAACCGTTGTCATGTTGTATTTTAATATAATTACCGTATGAATTTCCACTCGAGTCCTGTGTTTGATAGTTATTTTTTACTCCAATTACTGTTCCATCTTCTGGTGCGTATATAGGAACTTCTTCTCCTCTATTTTGCCCACGCATGTCTACTCCGTTATGAACATTTTTTTTGAAAGTTTGAGTTATATATATGTATTTTAATGGAAATGCTAGCATTATTTATCATCCCTTTTGATTTCAATATATTGTTTAATATTTGAATAACTTGGAAATATTTTATCTTCAAATAATTTGTAAATTGTGTCAGCACCGATAAAAGTTATTAAACCTACCCATAAAGAATCATATATGTTTAAATTACTAAAAGATAAAGAGAAAAATATTCCAATTAGTAATGAAGATATTATGGTTATAGGTATTATATGTTTCTTACTGGGTAAAACTGATTTTAATTTTTGAACGAATGTAGTTACTATTATTCCTGCACTCATAGCAACCATCAAAGTGTTTTTAAGTGTTTCTGTTTCAATCATTTTATCACATCCTATGATATAATAGGATTGTTTTCCTATTACATTATTAAGATATGTAAAATATTTTTTTTGATATATTTTATTTAACTAAAAAAATACTTTTTTCAAGTATTTTTAATATTTTTATTTTTCACAAAATTCTTCTTTAAATTCTATGTCTTTTCTTGCAATTATTATGTCATTTACTCCAGCCATATTTTGGCATTTAAATATATTGTAATCTTCACCTTCATATATTGTTGTGCCACCATCGTATAACACTTCTTTTTTTTCTAATACGCTAAGTAAATTTTCTATTGTTACATCTCCTGTAGATATTGGAACGCTTATGTCATTTAGTGTACCATCTGTCATTTTTAATTTAACTTCATCTATACAATACGTTTTTATTATTTGCCCTAGTTCATTTGCAACTTCTACAAATTCACAATTATCTTCATTTGAAGGCGCTACTAACAGGTTGTAGTCTTTATATTCAGCAAAGCATCCAGCTAAAATCAAACATAGAAATGATATTAATATAATTTTCTTCATATTATCTCCTTTTGTAACTTATATTGTTATTTTAACATATTATAAAAAAATATTACAAATAATTTATTTGAATTATTATAAAATCGTGGTATAATTTTTTTACGCGAGAGTGGCGGAATGGTAGACGCGAAGGTCTCAAACACCTTTGGTAGCAATACCGTGTGGGTTCAAGTCCCATCTCTCGCACCAAATTTATAGGAAACTCGAACTTTTATAAATTCGAGAGTAATAAATTACTAACAGCTCGTCGTAAAAGACCATTTTGTCGAAATGGTAACACACTACGCTATTGGCAGAGCCAATAACGGTGTGAAAAAGGGGAATTCCCTTTTTAAACCCTTTTAAGCATAATTTTAGCAAGGCATAAAGCCAAGTAAAATTATGTTTTTATTTTCAAAACTTCGTAATGAAAATAAACGAGAAAGCCTATCGCCACTTTCACTCGCAAGCGAGCAAAATGTGCCACGGCTTTTTAATTAATCAATGTAATTAAATTGGATTTTATTATTTTATGCTCTAAAGTTATTTCCACAATCATGGCAATAATATATTTTCTTATTATTAGAAAACCATTTTTTACTTTGCCAAACATAACCTTTACCTTTTGATTTTGCTATCATTGACATCCACCAATCATAACACAATAAAATCATAAAACCGATACACCAACGTATCATTAACCACATAATATACCAAATTCCGAATAAAATAACAAATAAGCATCCATGTTTACTTCTTTCATTAGATAATTGAACTTTAGTACTACCACATTTTGGACATTTTCTGTTTATAGCCATAAAATTAACTCCTTTTAATCATAATAATATCATATTTTGTCAAAATTTAAAATACTTTTTTGGAAACTTCCACATAATATTTCCAAATAGTTTGCTAAACTGAAAATGAAAGGATGAGTGATAATTATATGCTTTTACCAAATGCAATTAGATTACGAATTACAACTTTACTAAAAGAAAATGATTTATCAGCATATAAATTAGCATACAAAAGTGGCATATCACCATCCCATATTAGTGATATATTAAGAGAAAAAGTATCAGAACCTACTTTATCCACTTTATTACATATTTGTGAAGGTTTAAATATAACTCTTAAAGATTTTTTCGATAGTGAAATATTTAAAAATGTAGAAGCCGTAGAAAGGAAAGATAAAAAAAAGAAAAATTAATGTTAAAATATAAAAAATATATGATATACTTGTATCAGTTAGTAGTTATTACTACCTAGAAATTTATGCCTAGTGGTTGTTATACTTCCACCAAAAGGGCACCATAAGTATGTGGGTTGAATTAGTCAACTTTGAATAAATAAAAAATTTTATTTGTATATTTTTAAAAAAAGAAAATTATATATCAAACTATAATTCTCTTTTTTTATTTAAACTTGAATAATTACACTCTATTTTTCTATATAATTAGAATGATATAAATCTTTTTCTTCTTCAATTATAGGTTTTTCCAAATTTGGTAATTTTGGTAAGTCTTCCTTAGTTGCCAAACCAAAATAATCTAAAAATTCACTTGTAGTTTTGTATAAATTTGGTTTACCTATGCTATTTTCTTTACCACATTCTTTAACGAAACCTATTGCCATTAATTTTCTAATAATTTGTATACTTGATACTCCTCGAATTTGGTCTATTTTTATCCTTGTTATTGGTTCATTATATGCAATTATTGCTAAAGTCTCTAATGCAGCGTTGGATAAGGAAAATTCATGACTATCGGTTACTAGTTTTTCATAAAATTCTTTATGTTCACTTTTTGTTGTAAGTTTAAATGTATTTCCTAAAAAAGATATTCTTATACCTCTATCAGGTTTTTCATAATCTTTTCTTAATTCTGTCAATATTTTTTTGACTTCACTTTCAGTAATATTTAATGTTTCACTAATTTCTTTTATAGTTGTACCTTCATCTCCTACTATAAATAGGATACCTTCTACAACGCTTTTATACTCCATGTTTAATCAACTCTTTCAAGATATATTTCTTCAAAATTATTTTTCTGTTTAAGATTTATCTCACCATTTTTAGCCATTTCTAAAATTGATAAAAAAGTGACAATTACGTAAGATTTTTCAAATCTGTCAAACAAATCATCAAAGCGTATTGTCTTTTCTTTCTTAAGAATATTTCTTATTTTATCAACTCTTTCTTTAACTGACAATTCTTTTTGAGTTATTTTTGTGTTTAATGGTTTTTGATATAATCTTCTTTCAAGCAATTTTTGTAATGCATTAAGTAAATCATTTGCTGTAACTTCATTACTATTAATTATTTTTTTATCAGTATACAACGTCTTTTTTTCTGGAGTTTTTGTATAGTAATTACTTCTTTTTTCCGCTAACTCTAGAAAAGTATTTTTTGTTTCTTTATATTTCTGATATTCTAACAGTCTCTTTTTTAGTTCTTCTTCTGGATTTTCAACTTCTTCTTCATTTTCCTGCTTATTTTCTATTGGAAGTAGATGTCTACTTTTCATTTCTATCAATTCGGCAGCCATTACTAAATATTCACTAGCAACATCTAAGTTAAGTTCTTCCATTTTTTTTATGTATTCAACATATTTTTCAGTTATTTCAGTTATGTTTATATCAAATATGTCTTTTTTATCCTGTTTTATTAAATGTAATAATAAGTCTAATGGTCCTTCAAAGTCACCTATTAGTAAATCATTCATTACTACAACTCCATCCGTTGGATTCTTCTATAACTTTAACAGTTCTTTCTACAGTTCCTATATTATATAGTAATTCATAGTTACTATCTTGCAAATCTATTGTTCTTAGATCTATAGTGTAATTCAAATAATTATCACTTCTTTGATATTCAGTGGCATTTGTATTTGATACGTCTGCTTCTTCTTGTAAAAATAAATCGTTGTATTTTTCTAAATCAGTGTCTTCACTTGTGCTTTCTTCGTTATCTTCTGTTTGAGTTATTATTGCATTTTTAGTTACTTCATAACTTAATAATGCATTTTCACCAAAATTATATTTTACGTTGTATTTTACGTTAAATATTCCATCTGTAAATTCTTTTGTACAATTTATGCTATTTGTGACTATTGCATTCTCCGTTGTAATTTCTACTACTTTTACATAATAGGCTTCCTTGTATAAATTTGGATTTAAAGTAATTGTAGAAGATAATACTGGCCCTTTTTCTATTTCTGTGCTCGGATTAAATATTTCTCTATAAATAATTGTTTCGCTTCTGTTATAAATTTCAATATATAATTTTAAACTTAGTGTATTCTTAATTGCTTTTTCTGCTTTATAGTTATAACTTATTGTATTATTAGATCTTTTTGTAAAATTATAGAATCTTACATCATTGACAGTCATATTACTATCATTCCTGTCAATTTGAATAAAGCCATTTATCAAATTATTTGAAGAATTATTATTAACAGTATTTGTATAATTTTCTGGAGAACTTTTATCAAATATTGAAGTAATAGTTGGCAATAAAAATACAAATACTATTACTAATAATACACAAATTATAATTACTTTATAGTTAATTCTTCTTTCTAATGTGTTTGTTATTTTAGTTTTAGTAGAATCGTCTAAATCAACAAATTCAATGTTATTTGTATTAGAATTTTCAACCTTATTTGACTTTTTATTTTTTCTAAATAGCATAATTAACCACCTTTATTCTAGTTAAATTATACCAACTTTTGTTTTTAAAGTAAACTTATATATAACACAATAATTTAATTATTTTAATGCTTTGGTTTGAAAAAAATAGTTACTAGAAAAGAGATTATAATTGTAGTTGTTAAAATTGCTGAAGAAGAAAGTAACCCGTTTAATAACCCTATTAATCCAGTTTGCTTAAAACCATTATATGCTCCTTGAAATACTACATGTCCAAAATTCATTATAGGCATTGATGCTCCTCCACCAGCCCATTTTATAAATATATCATATAACCCAAGCGCAGATAAAATAACACCGCTTATAACTAAAATGGTGTTTAAATCTCCTGGAGTCATTTTCGTGTTTTCTAATATTATTTGTCCAATTGCGCAAACAAAACCGCAAAATATAAATGCATGTAAATAAATCACTATATCACCTCTAAACTTATAGCATGAGATATTGATGGAACGGATAGTTTTAAGTTTGAACTCAACGCGGAATGTAATGATCCTGTTCCTACAATTAATATTTTTCTGTATTTTATTTTGCTTATCTTATTAAACAATATAAGTGGTAAACATATGGGTCCACTTCCTCCAGATATTTTTTTATTACTCTGTGCATTAAATAGTAAAACTCCGCTATCATTAATATTTTTAACTATTAAATTATACTTCCTTTTTAAATATTCTTCTACAATAAGGGTTCCGCATTTTCCTATATCTCCAGTAAGTATTAAATCATAGTAATCTGGTTTTCTTCCAGTTGACTTTAAATGTTCATATATGGTTTCTGCTGCGCTTGGGGCCATACAGGCTCCCATGTTATTTGGATCATCATAATTTATGTCAATAACTTTTCCTATTGTTGCGCTTTCTATTTTTATGTTTCCACTTGTAGTGATATATGTACTTACACTACCTGTTGCTGTAAATGTATTTACTTTTTTTCTTATAGCTCCGTACTCAATTGGAAACCTAAATTGTTTTTCACTAACTAAATTATGTGAACTTGTTGTGACGATTGCATTTTTTACTAGTCCGTTTTCTATAAAACTTGCTCCTATTATTAATCCTTCGGCAAATGTTGCACATGCACTGTATATTCCTAAGTGTGAAATATTAAATTCTTTTGCACCAAAGTTAGTTGATAATATTTGATTTTGTAAGTCACCACCAATTAATAAATCAATATCATTTTCATGTTTTTTTATTTTATTTAGTAAACCTTTTATGCTTTCTTTTTGATAGCTTATTTCACCTAGTTCAACTGTTTTCTCATTATTATAATAATCGTTTAAGTTTTTATCAACTTTGTTTTCTATTACTGGACTATGTTCGTTTCGACCAAGTAATGTGTAATTATTGTTTATAAAAACGTTATGAAATTTTATTGTCTTCATGATAAGCATCCTTTTATTAAAGCCATAAAGAAAGCTACAACTATCGTATATAAAATTATACTTCCCGTTAATTTAAAAATATTTCCACCTATTCCTTTAGTTAATCCTTCTTTTTTATAATCTAATGCCGAGCAAGTCATGGAATGGGCAAAGCCTGTGGTTGGTACTATTAATCCTGCTTTTGCAAAACTGACAATTTTGTCAAAAAAACCTAAGCCAGTACAGATTGAAGCTATGCACACAATGATGATTGAAGTATAGAGATATCCTTCATCTAAAGGAAGTTGGTAAGTATTACTGATAAAATTTGCTAGTGCTTCAGCTAATACACCTATACCCCCACCAAATATAAATGCAATTAGTATGTTAACAAACTTGTTTTCTTTAACTGATAAACGTTGTACTAGGCTTTTGTACTCTTTTTCTTTCATAATTTCACCTATTTTTATTATGAAAGTTTTTTACTTTAACATACTATATTTTTTTTGATTTTGGCTAATATATGTTTTTCATTTCTTGATACTTGTACTTGACTAATTCCCAAAATCGTCGCAGTTTCTGATTGTGTACAATCTTTAAAATATCTTAAGTCAACTAGTTTTCTTTCAAATTCTGGTAAATTCATTAATTCCATTTTCAAGTCTAAAAGTGAGTCTATTGTTTCTCTTCTATCTTCCCCACAGGTTTCGATAAATGTTGTATTTTCATCCTCACGTAAAGAAGAGTCAGTACTTAAAACATATTCACTCATTTTTATTGCATCATATACAGTTTCTTCATCTAATTCTAAAAATTCACAAATTTCTGAAAAAGTTGGAATTTGTTTTTTTCTTTGCGCAAGCATTTCTTTTGCTTGTTCATACAATTTATATATTTTTAATGAATCTTTGCTAACTTTTATAGTTCTATCTTTTTTGATAAAATCTAGCATTTCACCTAATACATATTGGTAAGCATATGTAGTAAATTTTGTTCCTTGATTTGACTTGTAATTTTTTTTAGCATTTATAAGACCTATTACTCCAACTTGAAATAAATCTTCTATAGGATATTTTGGGCTAAATTTACTAGCTATTTTGTAAATTAGTCTTTCATATTGTTTGACTAAAGTAGTCATTTCTTCTGTCATATCTTAAACACCTCAATCGCAGTGAGTTCATCACTTGTTTCAAAATATTTACTTTTTAAATCTGTATTACTAATATTTTCCTTCATGTATTTATTTAAACTACACATTGTTGTTTTTCCATTCCATCTACTAACTAGTTCATTTAATTTAATAAGTGTTTGTATGCCATAAGAATCAATTGATTGTAATTTATCTAAGTTTACTACTATAAATTTTAGACCATGTTTTAAAATAACTGGGATTACATTATCTTCAATCTCATGTATCGTATATTTATTTAATTTTCCCTGTAATCTTATAAATAATATTCCTTTTCTAAATTCCATATCAATCTTAAGCACATTATCACCTGCCTAATTAATATAGATTATTTTTTTTAATATTTATACACTTTCGACAAATCTAGAAAATTATTTTGCTCGATTTTTATTTACAATTTTTTTAATAATTATGTAAACTGTAATAGTTACTACCAGTAAAATAATGATATAAAATGCTAAATTAATATTTGCATTTTGATCTTTTTTTTCGTTTTTGATTATATTTTCAGTTAATTTACTAGCTACTTCAAAAATATCTTTTTTCTCAATATTTTGCACGTTTAATAGTTTTTCGTTTTTATTATATACTAATTCATTTGCATTATTTAGTGTTGTTGAATAATTAATTTTATACCTATAATATGTTTTTTTAGTATTTTCATCCTTTGTGTAATTTTCAATATTTGCATAGTAACCATTTAAATATTCTTTACTTTTATTTGTACACTTGAATAATTTGTCTTGGTATTGATAAACTATTATAGGAAGTTCAAAAAGAGTTTCGTAGTCTAATTCTTCTAAATTAATAGTTAGTTCACAAATTTTTTCATCACAATTAATTGTAAATTTATCGCTATATATATTTTGAAATGTTAAATAGTTATAATTATCATGACTTGTGGCAAATCCAATTTTTTCTATATTGTTGTTTTCATTTATATATGAGATTTTAATAAACATGTTTTGGTTTAATGTTAAATTATTTAGTGTCAAAGATATTTTATCGTGATTTTCAAAATCTATTGCAATTTCTTCAACGTCATTGTCATTTAATTTATCAAATTCTTTTACGTTAAAATCCGTTTTATCTGTCAATATATATGGAATGTTTTCTAAATTTTGTGTTATGGTTACTTCTGTAATGTTAATGATTTTGTCGCTGTTTATATCAAAAATGTGCATGGTACCTATTAAGTTTGGATTCTTTACTTGGTCAATTTCTAAAGTTTTTATTGTTCTGTATTCTTTATATTCTGGAGTGCTGTATGAAATTATCCAATCACTTAATATAAAATCATTCTTATCAAAATATTCACAATTGGGTTCATTTTCTAAATTTGTGTATTCGCTTTCTTCGATTATTTTATACCACTTGTATCTTTCCTCTTCTTCAATTACCAAATTTTCTCCAAGTGGCTTTTCATCTTGCCATTCGCTCCATGTTTCCTTAGCATATAAATTTGTAAAAGGAACTATTAGTAAAAATAAAATATATAATTTTTTCATTTTCCTCCTTTCTAGATAGTTTTCCTATCTAGTATTATTATTATCACAATGTTTTAAAAACTCTTTTTAAAAAAATAAAAAAGCAGCAAGTTTAAAGCTTGCTACTTATAAGTAATAAATATTCAATTATTAAGACTTTTTTCTATTATTTTTAAATTGTTTTTTAATCTTTCGTTTTTATCGTTAATCTTTATTGCTTTTTTTACTGCTTCTAATGATTCTTTGATTTTACCTTGATAAAAATAACTTAGGGATAATAAATCATATGGAGTTTCGTTATAACAATTGGGTTCGTTTATATAAATTTTGTCGTGCTGCTTTATGGCTAATACTTTATTAATGTAATTTTCTACTTCTTTCCAATCTTCTTGTTCATACTTTAATAAGGCTAATTCCATGTATGGTTCGCGCAAATATGGAGTTTCTTTTATTGCTTCTTTAAACCACATTTCTGCCTCTTTGTATCTTTTTAATGCTTTATAGCTTCTTCCAATAAATCTCATTGATGCTGCTCGTTCAGGCTTCCATACAGCATTTTTTAATTCTAAATGTTTTATTAGTGTATCAATGCATTTATTCCATTCTCCATGAAACATGTATTCTCTGCCTAAATAGTGCATGTTTCTATCATCTAATGGGTCTTCTTTGACTGATAATTCTAACAATCCTAAATAACTTGATCTTGATTTTGTTGGGTCTGGATAATGATTTAATGTCATATTTTCAATTGTTTGTATATTTTCTGTTTCAAGATTTGTGTGTAGCACCTCGTGTACTGGATGTTTCCATGTATAATTTTTTCTGTCATGTATTTTACTTATATAAAAATTTACTGCTGGTTTGCCATTTTCATAAAAACTCCAGTTATAATTGTAATAAGCTCTATTAGTATTATCATTCCAATTGCTTTCTAATTTTTCTCTCCAGCCTTTTTCAAACACTTCGTCTAAGTCTGTGCATACACATATGTCAGCATCTAATGGTACTAATTTTAGTGATTCGTTTCTTGCCACATCAAATCTCCAAGGTTGTATTTTTTTTGTTTTGACTTTAACACCTAATCTTTTTAATATATTTACTGTTTTATCATTGGATCCAGTGTCAAGTACATAAATTTCATCGGCTTCTTTCATAGAGTCATACCATCTTTTTGCAAATTTTTCTTCATTTTTTGTAATTGCATAAACATATATTTTATATTTATTTTTTTTCATTTTCTTCCTCCATATGAAACATATTTATTGATTATGGTCCAGTTGGCCCTGTTGGTCCAGTTGGTCCGGTTGCTCCAGTTGGCCCTGTTGGTCCGGTTGCTCCAGTGTCTCCTGTTGGTCCTGTTGGTCCAGTTGCTCCGGTGTCTCCGGTTGGTCCGGTTGGTCCAGTTGCTCCGGTGTCTCCGGTTGGTCCTGTTGGTCCGGTTGCTCCAGTGTCTCCTGTTGGTCCTGTTGGTCCGGTTGGTCCGGTTGCTCCAGTGTCTCCTGTTGGTCCGGTTGGTCCGGTTGCTCCAGTGTCTCCTGTTGGTCCGGTTGCTCCAGTGTCTCCGGTTGGTCCTGTTGGTCCAGTTGCACCTTGAGGAATAGTTAAATTGATAAAAAAGTTAGGTGATGCACCTGTGATACTTGCTTGAGCTTGCGTTCCAGGATCTCCGGTAATTACATTGCCGATACTTAAGTTAGGAGTTGTCCCGGTTGGTCCAGTCGCCCCCGTCGCTCCGGTTGGTCCAGTTGCTCCTGTTGCTCCTGTGGCTCCAGTTGGCCCCGTTGCTCCTGTTGCTCCTGTGGCTCCAGTTGGCCCGGTTGGTCCTGTTGGTCCCGTTGCTCCGGTCGCCCCACCGCTTGGTCCAGTTGGCCCGGTTGGTCCTGTTGGTCCAAAACAACAATATGATATAATTCTATGTTTATTAAAGTCTTTTATTTTATTTATCGCTTCTTCATATGAATTATCACATTTATTCATTTTTTACCTCCTATAATAACTTATGCGTTTGTTGCTAAATTTGTATTTATTTATAGTTTTTTTTAATATATTAATTAAAAATGCATAGTTTTTATTAGGTGATGAAATGAAAAAAATAATTATTACTATTTTTGTACTTTTAATTATAATTAAATGTGACTATGTAAGTGCAGAAATAAATTTAGACTTAAAATCTAAAAGCGCTATTATGATAGAAGAATCTAGCAAAAAAATATTATTTGAAAAAGATGCTCATGAAAAAATGGCACCTGCTTCAATGACAAAAATAATGACACTTTTGCTCGTTGCAGAAGCCATCAGCGATAATAGAATATCTTTAGATCAAGAAGTCACTGCTAGTGAATACGCGGTATCAATGGGTGGTAGTCAAGTTTATTTAGAGGCTAATTCTAAATATAAAATTAGTGAATTAATTAAGGCCGTGGGAATTGGTAGTGCAAATGATGCTTCTGTTGTTTTAGCCGAAGTTGTAGGTGGGACTGTAGAAAACTTTGTTGCAATGATGAATAATAAGGCAAAAGAACTTGGTTTAACAGATACTAATTTTAAAAACCCTCATGGTTTAGATGAGGCAAATCATTATTCAACTGCTTACGATATGGCAATGATTGCGAGTGAATTAGTAAAATACGATTTTATACTTGATGTTACTAGTACTTATGAAGATCACTTTACTCATCCTAATGGCAATAGTATTTGGCTTGTAAATACAAACTCATTAATTAGATTTTATGATGGCGTTGATGGTTTAAAAACTGGTTTTACTACTGAAGCTGGTTATTGCTTAACAGCAACTAAAAAAGTTGATGATATGAGAATTTTAACTGTAACTATGAATGCTGAAACTAAAGATGATCGTAATTCTGATACGATTAAATTAATGGAAAGCGCATTTAGTATGTATAATGTTAAAAAAGTAATTGATAAAAATAATTCTTTAGGTAAAACGTTTGTAAATAAAAGTACGCAAAAATATGTTAATTATTATTTGGAAGATGACGCAAAATTATTATTAACAAAAGACACTCGTGATATTAAATATGATTATAAAATAAATGTTGATAATCTTACAGCACCTTTAAAAGCAGGAGATGTTGTTGGTAAATTAAAATTAACTTATGATAATGAATCTGTAGAATATAATATTATAATAAACGAAGATGTTAAAAAAGCTAATTATTTTGAAACTTTATATTCATATTTCAAAGATATAATAAGTGGAAATATTAATTTAATAAAAAACTAAATAGTCAATATCTATTTAGTTTATTTCTATTACTTTTGTTTTGCAAATCCAATCATGTAGACCCTTTCCATTTTTATTTACCATAATGGATATTCCTACGATTAATTGTAAAATATATTGCAATAAACCTATTATATATGAAAAGTTATAGTATGCATTCTCTTTGAATATTAAGACTGATATCGTAAGCAAAAACGTTCCTAAAATTCCTGTAATTAATATTGTTCTTAATAGATATATACAAGCACTAATTTTGTTATCGTTTTCGCTAACAATTTTAATATTCATTAATTTTTTTCCTAAAGTTTGTCCTTCGTACAAGCAATTAATACCCACAAAATATGCAATAAATATTATTATATAAATACTATTTGAAATAATACTTAATTTAGATAGTTCATAATTATAATAAATCACTTTGTTATTATATTCTTCTACAGTAATATCTTCATTAGAAAATTCTTCGTATATTTCTTGATATTCATCATAGGTTTCAATATATTGGTCCTTATAAATATTTATAAAACTTACAGTACTTAATGCCTCAGATATAATTGATACAATAAATATGTCAATTATAAATGCAATAAATCTTTTAATCTTTATTTTCATATTATTCTTTTGCCTTCTTACTTTTTTGTTTTGTTATAATTTCAACATGTGGATAAGGAATTTCTATATTTTCTTTTTCAAATGCTTTTTTTATGTTATAGTTGAGTTTATAAACATTCTCGCTAGCATCTCCTAAATCTTTTCCCCAAATCCAAGCACGTAACTTAATGCCAGAATCTTCCCAAGAATATAAACGTACTTTAGGAAATTCTTCATTTTTATTTTTGCCTTTTGGATTAGGGCGATATAATTTTTGCATTTCTTTTTTGATTATTTTTATTGCTTTATCCACATCTGATTCGTAAGAAATTTCATAATCTACTAACTTCACTGATTCATTATCTTTATAATTAAAATTTTCTATTGTGTAGTAGTTCATTTCTCCGTTTGGAATTAATACTCTTCTATTATTTATAGTTTTGATAACTGTGTGTCTCATTGTGATATCTTCAACAGTTCCACTCACTCCTTTATCGGTGCATTCTATAAAATCCCCAACTTCAAAAGGACTTCCCATTACAATAGATATTGTTCCAAAAAAATTTTTTAAACTTTCTTGAGCTGCTAACCCTAAAACAACTGATCCAATTCCTAGTCCAGATAACAATGTAACTGAAAATGTATTAAAAATTTCAAATGTTGATAAACATACTAGTAAACCTATAGAATATAGTATTATTCTTTTAATTCTCCTAAAAAACACCATCATTGTTGTTATATTTTTTCTGTTTTTTATTTTAATAGTTTTATAAATTATTATATCAATAATTTTATCTATTAATACCGTTACGACAATTATTATTGCAATATCAATTATTTTTTGCAAAATATCCATTAATTCCATATTTATCACTTTCCTTATTACAATTATATCATTATACTTTTTGCAAGTAAATCAATCATTTTACATGTTCGTTTTTTTTTAATGAAATATAAGTGTTAATAAGTGATATAATTATTATAGAGGTGAATTTATTAATATGAAAAAAAAGTTTAAATTCAAAAAAAGTGTTAAAGTAATTTTTTTCTTATTGGTTCTTTCTGCTTTGTGTTATTTTTCTTATAATTTTTTTGCCAATAATAGTGATGTTACTAATGGAGATAAGGAAAGCGAAAATAGTGATGCCACAGTTGATAAACTAACAAAATTAGGTTTTTCAAATGGTGATATTACTTTGCTTAAACAATATTTAAGCGAAAGTGAATTAAATTTGATTGATATTTATGATGAGAATGTTGTTAATTTTGTTTCAAATTCATATTTTGAAATTGATAATTTAGAAAGGTACATTAGTTATATGAATGACAATGATTATGATGCTGATGAAGTTGTTACTTACGTTAATGTTGGTATTGATAAGCCTTTTTATACAGATGTAAAAACAATTAGTGATCCAGATAATATTTTGGTTCTTTGTAATAAATATAATGTTTTACCTAGTGACTATGAGCCTGATGATTTAACTCAAGTGGGTTACAGTGGAATATATATGCGTAAAGAGGCTGCTGAAAATATGTATCAGATGGTTTTAGCTGCTCAAAGTGATGGATTGAAAATTAATTTGGTAAGTGGATATAGAAGTTATGATTATCAAGTTGATTTGTATGCTAGACATGTGAGAGAACGTGGGGAAGCAGAGGCTGATCGTGTTTCTGCTAGGGCTGGTCACTCTGAACATCAAACTGGTTTGGCAATGGATTTAAGTAATGATTGGTCTTTGGAAAAATATTTTGAAGATACTGAATTATTTAAATGGTTAAGTGAAAACGATTATAAGTATGGCTTTATTTTAAGATACCCTAAAGATAAAGAATATATAACTGGTTATGATTATGAGCCTTGGCATTATAGATATGTAGGTGTTGAAGTGGCAACCGTAATTCATAATGAGGATATTACTTATGAAGAGTATGTGATGAAATACTTGTCAAATTAATGTTTTTTCTCTTGAAAAGTAATAAGTATATTATTATTGTGATTAAAAAAGCAACAAAACATATGATAGAAAAAGTTATTACTTTTTCTTTTTTTGTTAACATAGTTTTTCCAAAAATATTTGTTTTCTCTTTTTTTTCTTCTTTGAATGTAGTTATTGTTTTATTAACTGTAATTATGTATGTATTACTATTATTTCCGTCTTCTGAAACTACTTTAATCTCTATTATGTTTTTATTTTCGTTTAAATTGAATCCTCCTGTTTGTATCGTATAATCATTTATATTGTATGGAACATAGTCAATTTTTAGTTCATCAATATCTTCGTCAATAGTTATTTCGTAATTAAGCTTATCGTATTTAAAATCTATGTCATATCCTTCTATTTTTATCTCTCTTAAATAAGCGTTGTCTTTTTCTTCTAATAATTCTCCTCGTTGAATATTCAATATATATATTTTTTGGTTATTTAAATTATCAGTTACAGTTATTTTAACAATGTTTTCTCCACTTTCTAATTCTATCTTTTCTTCATATTTTATATCTATGTCAGTTTCATCTTTTATACATTCTATATTTATTTCAGAAATTTTTTCATCCACATAAGCATTGTAATGAGTGATGTTCTTGTTAAAATTAGGGATTAATTCTCCTTCACTTAGATTTATGTTTGTAAGCGCGTTTAGTTTAGCACATGAAAAAAAACATAATAATGTTGAAAATATAATTTTTTTCATTTTTTCTCCTTCATGATATTACACTTATTATTATGTTCTTTTCTTTAGGCTTAATTCCTATTATTTTAAATGATTGCTTTAACTGTTCTACTAGTCGTTCTTTTTCATTTGTTTCATTATAATAAATAGTTGCTAATAGTTCATCTTTTTCAACTTTTTCATATAAGGCTTTATTTAAAACTATTCCTACACCATAATCTATTGTTGTTCTTTTGTTGGATCTTCCTGACCCTAATTCATTACATATTACTGCAATCTTTTCAGCATTAATTTCAGCTATGTAGCCATCTTTGTCACTAAAGACTTCTAGCGTTTTAGCATCGTCTTTGAGTTCACTTAAGTTTCCTCCTTGGCAACTTATCCAATTTTCAAACTTGTTATATGCCCCACCATTTTCTAATGTTTCTTTTGCTAATATATAAGCCTTGTTAACTGAAATATTTTTTCCTTTACTAATTATGTATGCAGCTATTGTTAACGATAGTGTTTTCAACCTTTTATCTTGGTAAGTTCCATTTAAAAAATCAATTGTTTCTTTTATTTCAAGTGAGTTTCCTATTGAATTACCTAAAGGTGCATTCATATCTGTTAATATAACTACTACTTTTTTATTCCACTTTTTTCCAATTTTTATCATTGTTTTAGCTAATTTTTTTGCAGATTTTATGTCTTTCATAAAAGCACCATTTCCTACTTTTAAATCTATAATTATTATATTTGCACCACTTGCTATTTTTTTGCTCATAATACTACTTGCAATTAGTGGTATCGAGTCAACAGCGCCTATTTTGTCTCTTAGTGCATAAATTTTTTTATCTGCTACAGCTATTTTATCTGTTTGACTTATTACTGAGACGCCTATATTATTTACTTGATTAATAAATTCATTTTTATCTAAATTTACGTTATATCCTTCAATACTTTCTAATTTATCTATTGTTCCCCCTGTTAGTCCTAAACTTCTACCACTCATTTTTGCTACCCCAAGTCCATTTGCCGCTACTATTGGTGCAACTATAAGAGTTATTTTATCACCGACCCCTCCGGTAGAATGTTTGTCAACTATTGTTTTATTTATTTTACTAAAATCTAGTATTTCTCCAGATTTAATCATCGAATTTGTTAGGTAAAGTGTTTCTTTAAAAGTTAAGCCTTTTCTATATATTTCCATTAAAAACTTAGACATTTCTTCTTCATTAATGTTATCATTCGTAAAATTAGTTATAACGTAATCTATTTCTTGGTAATTTAATTTCTTGCCTTTAACCATTTTAGATAAAATATCTTTAATATTCATATTATCACCTTATAGTTTTATTATAACTGAAACACTCTTTTTATTCTACTTTTTATTTGAACTTTCTTCTTCTAATTTTTTGCTTGATAGAAAAGTAACTTTCTCTGCGATAATTTCCATTATAAATTTTGTTTCATTATTTTCTGTTTCATATTTTCTGCTCTCTATTCTACCTTTTATTCCAATAACGTCTCCCTTTTTACAATATTCACAAGTGTTTTCAGCAATACCATTCCATAGAACTATATTTATGAAATCAGTTTCGTATTCTCCATTAAAATTTTTATAACTTCTTCCTACGGCTATAGTCACAATAGTTCTTTTATTTCCCTTTTCGGTTTCCATTACCTCAGGCTCTTTCACTAATCTACCTACTAGTAAAACATTATTCAACTTCTCACCTCCTTCATATGCAATTTAACACATTATTTTTTTCTAATCAAATCGCAGAAAATATATTTTTATTTAATTTTTTATGTAATTTTAAACTTTATATATGAAGAAAAATAAAAAAAGAGAAATTGTTTTTCTCTTCTTTTAGTTTTTTATAATATTTTTAAAAATTATATAAATTCTCTTTATCTTTTAAACAGTATATTAAATAATCAATTTCTTCATATGTGTTGTAAAAATATAAGCTAATTCTAATTGTGTCATCAAAACCACTTTCGTCTTTTAGCATTTTTACACAATGTTTTCCACTTCTAACACATATTCCTTTGCTGTTTAAGTATAGTCCTACATCCCCGGCAAACTTATCTTTAACTTTGATTAACACTATGCTTCCATCACTGTTAGGATTTAATACATCTATATATGGTATTTTTGACAATTCTCTTATCAGATATTTTCTTAAGTATTTTTCACTTCTTTCTATACTTTCTAATCCTATGTTTTCAATATATTCGATTGCGTGTCTAAATGCAATTATACCATTTATGTTTGGTGTGCCTGCTTCAAATCTGAGTGGTATTGTTTCAAATTCTATGCTATGTTCATTATAACTTTCGTTCATTCCACCACCTACTTTATAAGGTATCATTTTTTTTAATAATTCATATTTTCCATATAATACCCCAACTCCTGTTGGCCCACACATTTTGTGTGCAGAAAAAGCTAAGAAATCACAATCTATGTCTTTTACATCAGTTTTAATGTGTGGAACTGATTGTGCCCCATCTACTACCATATATATGTTGTTATTGTGCGCTAAATTGGAGATTTCTTTTATGTTTCTTTTATCTCCTATTACATTAGTTATATAAGCTAACGATATTACTTTGGTTTTACTCGTTATTAAATTTTTTATATTTTCTATTTTTATTTTATTTTCTTCATCTAATGGTATATATTTTATTTTTATTCCTTTTTTAAGTGATAACATAATCCAAGGAAGAATGTTTGATGCATGTTCTGCTTTTGAAAGTAATACTTCATCATCTTTGTTTAATATATGTTCGAAAAAGCCATTTACCACCATATTTAGTGAGTCAGTTGCATTCATTGTAAAAATTATTTCTTCTTTTAAATCTGCATTTATAAATTGCCTTACTTTTTCTCTAGTTTTATCTATTTCATCATCAACTTTAAAACTATTATTGTAGTCTCCTCTATGTGAGTTGGCTGTAAAGTTGATGTTATAATCTATTAGACTGTTTATAACGCTTTTTGGTTTGTAGGTTGTTGCTGCATTATCAAAATAAACAATTCCTTTTTTTAGCATAGGAAAGTCTTCTAAATAATTCATTTTATCACTCCCCTTGTTATAATTTATGGTCTTAATTTACTTTGGTATATAGTAAAAGTTTAATTTTTATATTATAATTATTTTGGTGATTAGATGAAAGATTGTATTTTTTGTAAAATTATTAATGGTGAAATTCCAAGCAAAAAAGTTTATGAAGATGATAAATTGTATGTTTTTTTAGATTTGAATCAAGATTGTCCTGGGCATTGTTTAATAATTCCTAAAGTTCATTATATTAATTTGCGTGATATTCCAACTGATCTATTAAATTATGTTATGCAAACTGCAATTAAGTTATATGGTTTTATTGAAGAGAAGTTAAATTGTGATGGAATGACTTTATTACAAAATAATGGCTGTGCGCAAGATATTAAACATTTTCATTTGCATTTATTACCTAAATATATAAGTAAGCCTAATTTGTCTATTGATGAAGTTTATGATATGCTCACAAAAAAATAAAAGAGGAAATTTCCTCTTTTTACCATCCTACGAAAGCACCAAATATGATTGCTAGTAAGATGAATAATATTAATATGATAAAAAAACTATTTCCATAACTATTTGTACCACATCCACAAGATGTTGGTGCACAATTACAGTTATTAGCCACTTATTAACACCTCCTTAGAGTTAGATAAATGCTCCTAGTATGATCACTAATAATATGAATAATACTAAAGCGAATGCTGCTCCGCCTACTCCGTTGTTACATCCACAACCTGATTTCATAACACATTCCTCCTTTTTTATCTTTACATTTGTATTGTACGCAAAAAGATGAAATATGTGAGTGCTCTTATTGTGTTTTATATTTTTTTTTGCTATCATATTTTATGAGGAGGAAATATGAAAAAAATACTTATATTTTGTTTATGTGCATTATTATTGACTGGTTGTGGAGATGTTAAACTTGAAAATGGTGAAAATGCTATTGTTAGTTTTAATAATGGAGATGGAATTACTGCACAAGATTTATATGATGAATTAAAAGAGATGTATGGTGTTAATTATTTAGTTAATCTTATAGATGCTAAATTGTTAGATTTAGAGTACGAGGAAACTACTGAAGAACTTGAATATGTTCAACAAATAGTTGATAGTGTCAAATCTGAAAGTGGGGATGAGTTTATTGATTATATTGAATATTATTATGGTGTTAACTCTGAAGAAGCATTTGAAGATTATATTAGACTAAATTATCGTAGAAGTTTATGGATTGAAGATTATGCTAAAGAAATAGTTACTGACAAACAAATTGAGGATTATTATAATGATGTGTATGTCGGTGATATGGAAGTTAGTCATATTTTGATAACTAGTGACGCAACAAGTGATATGACTGATGATGAAAAGAAAGCTGCTGAAACAGAGGCTTATAATAAGGCAAAAGAAATTATTGAAAAATTAAATAATGGTGAAGATTTTGCTACTCTTGCTAAGGAAAATTCAGATGATTCTGGTACAGCTAGCGATGGAGGTGTCGTTGGAACTGTAAATTATGGAATGAATTACGATGAGGACTTCGTAGATGCTGCAGCTGCACTTGAAGAAGGTAAGTATTCTTCTACTCCGGTTAAAACTGAATTTGGTTATCATATTATTTATAAAACTAAGCAAAATGAAAAAGAATCTTTAGAAGATTCTAGTGATACTATACGTGATATAATTGCTGAAGAATCACTTAATAATAATACTCTACTTTATTCTGAAGCTCTTGAAGCTTTGAGAGAAAAATATGAGATGAATATTGTAGATAGTGATTTAAATAGTGGTTATGAGGAATATTTAAAAGAAATAACTTCAACTAATTAGTTTACATGTAAATGTAAACTTTTTTTATAAGTCTCTATTTATTATTTCTTCTATTTCTTCTCTACTGTATTGTTTTCTATATAAATAATTATATATTTTGTATTTTAATGTGTCTTTGCTGTATTTATTTTTATATTTATTATAGATTTTTTTATATTCATTTTCTATATTGCTTTTAGTAGATGTTTTTATATTTGATAATTTTTCATTTATTAATTCTTTTGGATAGCCTAAATTTATTAAATAGTTAAATGTTTTATATTTAAATTGACCATTAGAAGAGTTATTTAATTTTAATCTCTTTTCGATTATTTTTGTGATTTTTTTATCCCATACTTCATTTTCTATTTTTGATAAATATTCGTCTACTAAATTTTCGTCAATTTTAAAATTTAATAAATTGTTTTTTATTTTGTAAGGTCCGTCGTTTGTTAAATATATTTTGTCATTTATAAAAGCATTTATGTATTGATTATCATTAATTATGTTTTGTTCTATCAGTTTGTTTATTACTTTATCTATAAGTTCTTTGTCATAAGTTTTGCTTATTAAATAATTTCTTAACTCTTCTTCGCATCTCATTTTATGGTTTGTGTGTGATAATGCATTATAATAAACTTCATAATATTTGTTTTCATTTAAATAGTTGTTTATATCTTTTAGACTTATTTTTTTCTTAACTAATAGATTGTATTTTAGTATTATATCTTCATATAGAATTAAGTCACTATTATCAAGTGTTATTTTATACTTAGATTTACCTATCTTTTTAAATTTTTGTATTTCCACGTTATCACCTTCTATAAAAAGAATAGCAAAAATTTATTTGCTTTTCAATAATAAAAAAAATTTAATCTTTTATTTTGATTAAACCTTTTTCTAATTCTTCTAAACTTCTTCCTAGTTCTTTTTTTGATACATATTCATTTTCTTTCATTTGATAATGATTGTTTTCTATCATTTGTTTTCCTCTTATTGCTGCTACATGAACTAGTTTGTATTTTGAATCAACTATGTTTAATAATTTATCTATTGATGGGTAAATCATTCTGTATCACACTCCTATTATTAATATATAAAAGCTTTTTATATTTAACAAGTTTTTTGTCAAAATTTGACATTTTTTACTATTTATTTGACATGTAAATTGATAAACAATATAAACCAACGATTTTCTTTAATTTATGAATATATTTAAAAAAATTATCTGTTTTTTCATCTGTTAATTTGTCTATAGCATCTACTAATATACTAAAATGAATTTTAGTGTAAAAATCAAAAACAATTATACTTCCTGTGTATCCTTGATGTGCTATAGAATATTTTGTGAATGAATTAGGTATATAGCTATGGTCATTATTTCTTGTTTTTAGATAAATTCCTGAATAACTTCTTTTTCTTTCTTTTTCATCTAAAAATGTGTAGTCAAATATTTTTTTTACAAAGTTTTTATCAAAAAATTTATAGGTAAATATTAATTTAGATAATGATATAAAATCTTCGGCAGAAGAAAATAAACCAGCCGCACCTGTAAATCCACCATATATTCTTGTTTTAGGATCGTGTGGCAGATTTAAATGATTCCCATTACCAATAATTTCAAAATTGTTATTTTTTGTTGGCACAAACATTGTACTTTTTAAATTTAATTGATCGCTAACATACGTATTAACAATTTCTTTATATTCCATTTTTAAATTATTTAGCTTATTTATTTTGTATTCAATTATTTTTCCCAAAATTATAAATCCAATATCTGTATATTTTGATTTGTTTGTGACTATGTAATTTGCTGTTAGTAATCTATTTTCAAATTCTTCTTTAGTTTTTGTTTCAGATAATTTTCCTTTAGTTTCTATGGAATTATTCATTTTTAAAATATCCTCTATAGTACAATTTTGTAAATTTATCTGTGGTAAACTATCAGTTATTTTTTCATTTAAATTAATTATACCTTCTGAATATAAGTCATACGTTAATTTCAATGTAAATAATTTTGTAATACTTGCTATATCATAAATTCGTGTTAAATTTGTTTTAGGAACTTGTATAATAGTTTTAAATTTTTTTATAGATATTCCAATATCAATTCTTTTAACACCAAAATTTCTTTTGTTTATAAAATTCTCTACTATTTTTTTTAAGTCTTTTATTTTTTCTTTATTTGTCTTTGTGCATAATCTTTTTAAGATATAAATATCTTGTTTAGAAAAAATACTTCCGTTCTTTTTTAATAAGTTTATCTGTTCTTCTATCATTTTAATAAATTCCTTAATCCCCTTAGTATTTCAACCATTGCCCATGTATCTTGTTTGCAATATTCAGTCAAAGCGTTTCTAGATTTGTTTAATTCCTCTGGCGTCATTTTGTCAAACATAGAATATTCTACTAGTGCTTCTACACCGTTTTGTACTTCTAAGTCATGATATGTTAAGTTCGTAAATAAAGGCAACGTTTTCTTTATTGAATAACTTCCACTTTGTTCGTTATTATAATAATTGACTGTACTTGAATTGTACTCGTCAAATCCTAGTGATTTGTATAATTCTTTGTTGTTATCTATAATTTCTAGTAGGTCTCTTCCAGAATTATATATTTGTGTTAATTGTTTTTTATATTCTGGGAATATTATTGATAATTCTTTTATTCTCCCTTTTTCGAAACTTACATTTTGAGCTAGCATACATCCACCATTTGACACATCGATTTTTTCTACCAACATCTTTACCATTTCTTCTCGTTGATCTTCTGTATTTGATGTTGCTAAAAATACGTAGTTGTCTTTGTCTTTATCACATTTCCCAGGCTCTTTTTCTATATGTAAACTAAACTCGAAACAACTTTGTGTATATGGCTTTTCTCCTCTAAATCTTGGTATTGGGCACGGAAATGTTTCAAAATCGAGGTGGTATATTGGATAACTTAAACTATTAAGCCCGGCTTTTATTTTTTCTTTGTTTATATATACTTTATTTTCGTCATAACATTCCCTTTGTATTAGATGATTGTTATTTGTTATCCACTCTTTTGGTACGTCACCTAAGCTGTAATATCCTTCATTTATTAAATCATATTTGTCATATTTAATTCCATTCGCTTTAAAACTAATAAATCTTTTATAGTTATATGATGCATTTTTGCTTGGAACTTTGCTAAAACAAATAGGTTTAAATTTACATTCTGTTCTTTTCTTTAATTCACAACTTTTACTAACTCTGCACGGACTATTATCTAATTCAAATATGCTTTTTTCTAATTTTTCTCTGTCAGCTTCAATATATTTTTGATATATTTTTGTTATTTCGTTCATTTCATAAATCACAATTATGTCATTTCCATTTTCATCTTTTTTGTATACATTTTTTCCATTTTCAGTTTCACCATTATATACATATTCGCTGTTAAGTACTGCCAAATAATAATTAATTTTTTTCTGTTTTTTATAATAATTATCTATTATAAATCTTTGTACTGCTAAATCGTAAATATATTTTCCTTCATCACCATATCTGTTTAGTAATTTTAATATTTTTTTATCATAACTGTCTGATGGTTCGCTTGGTTTATTTAAATAAAAGATATTGTCTTTTTGCGTGAATAGAGGAAACGTTTCTTCTCCAATTTTATAATTTAATTCATTGTATTTTCGATTTGTAGTTGCTTTTACTTCTATAATATTTATATCATCTTTGTTTTCATTATAAATATCAACATAACACATGTATTTAATGCCATTTAGATCGTAATCAAAACTTTCTTGCATAAAAGTGTCTTTACTATATATACTTTTTCCACCAAATGTTCTTTCAACTTGAGATGCTGCAAGTATTTCTATTTCTTTATAATAATCCATCATGGCATTAAGTTGCTTATCAACTTTTTTTGTTAGGTCAGTTTCCTCGCCATTTTCTTCATCGGTTTCAACTAACATAGACATGATTTCTTTTAGTTTTTCATTATTTTCTTCTTTTAAATATTCTTCTACAGTTAAATTGCTTTCAAGTTTATCTTGTCTTATATTTTCTAATGCTGGATATCTTCTACATCTCGTATAATTTATAAAATCAGTTTTTGTTATTGCCATCTTTATCACCAATTAAATTATAACATAAAAAAAGGCTTAAAAGCCTTTAAAAGTTGCCACAACATCCTTCATTTACGTTGCATATTTCATTTTCTTCGCAACAAGTATAACAAGGACTATAAGTATGTCTATAAATATGATGATTAATTATTCTTGTATTTATAGGACATACATGTGGTACTTCATGTATTATTTGTCTATGAATTTGTCTTTCTTGCGGACATTCATAAATTGGTGGACACATTACGCCAGGAATTGATTCTGAAGAACAAGCAGATGATGAATACATGTCTGTGCTAGTCACATTTTTATATTCTGTTTTTGTTTCTTTCTCTTTTTCTACTTCGTATCCACTATACATACCATAATTTGAATTAAACACTTAACTCACTCCTTTTCACTTATAGTTTATGTGAAAAGTATTATTTTGTTTGTATTATTTATATTAAAATGGCATTTTAAAATTGTTATTACTAAATTGTTTCATCATTATTTTCATTTGTTCAAATTGTTTTAATAGTCTGTTTACTTCTTCAACAGTTGTTCCACTTCCTTTGGCTATTCTTTGTTTTCTACTTGCTTTTAAAATTTCAGGCTTTCGTCTTTCTTCTGGTGTCATCGATAAAATAATTGCTTCAACTCTCGCTAGTTGCTTTGGATCAATATTTATATTATTTAATCCCATTTTTCTAGCGCCAGGTAACATTTTTATTATGTTCTCAAGTGGACCTAATTTTTTTATTTGTTTCATATTTGTTAGAAAGTCTTCTAAGTCAAAATTGCCTTTTTTTAATTTTTTTGCAGTGTTTAGTGCTTCTTCTTCGTCAATTATCTCACTCGCTTTTTCTGCTATAGATACAATGTCACCCATTCCTAGAATTCTATCGGCCATTCTAGTTGGAACAAATTCACTTAGTCCATCTAATTTTTCTGAATCTCCAATGAGTTTTATTGGAACTTTTGTAAGATGTCTTAACGATAGAGCTACACCACCTTTTGTGTCACCATCCATTTTAGTTAGAATGCAACCAGTCAATGGTAATTTTTCGTTAAATCCAGTAATTACATTTATCGCATCTTGCCCCATCATAGCGTCAATTATCAATAAAATTTCATCTGGTTTTATATCATTATTTATATTCACTAATTCTTCCATTAAGTTTTCATCCACATGCAAACGACCAGCTGTATCTATTAATATATAATCATAATTATTTTCTTTTGCATATATTACACTATTTTTAGCTATTTCTACTGGGTTTTTATTTCCTTCTTCATAAACTGGTATATTCAAACTTTTGCCTAATGTTTTTAATTGATCTATGGCAGCAGGCCTATATACATCACATGCTACAAACAATGGTTTTTTTCCGTATTTTTTTCTTACTAAATTGCCTAACTTTCCTACTGTTGTAGTCTTTCCACTTCCTTGTAGTCCGGCCATTAATACTATAGTAGGATTTTTATCTGTTACTAGTGGTACTTCTTCTTTTCCTAATAAATCTATTAATTCGTCCCTTAATATTTTTATAAATAGTTCACTTGGTTTTAAACTTTTTCTGACTTCTTCGCCTAATGCTTTTTCTTTTACGTTGCTTATAAATTCGCCAACTATTTTATAATTAACATCAGCTTCTAATAAAGCGATTCTGATTTCTCTTATAATTTCTCCAATGTTTTCTTCAGTAATTTTTCCAGTACCTTTTATTTTGCTTATTACATTATCTATTCTTTCTCCAAATGATTCAAACATCCATATCACCTTTTTAATTATATCAAATAATAACTTTGATTGCCATAAATTTGATTTACATTTCTTTACATGTGTAAAATCATTATTTAATGGATTTTTTTTAATTAATATGTTATGATATGTTACATATTTTTATTAAGGAGGTTGTATGGTATGAGAGAAAGAAAATTATATTCTATGGATAACGGAACATTTAAAAGTTATGATTTGATTCCTGATTTGAATTCAATAGAAACTTTAAAAAAAGAATATATCAGTAATTCAGAAAATAGACCTTTATTTTATGAAATTACTAGTAGGGAACATCTAAGTTGGGATACAAAGGATTTTGTGTTGCCAATATCACAAATAAATGCTGTTAAAGGCCTTTTTTTCCAACATAAAGAATCAATTCTTATGCCTTTATATCATATCCCACATTGTAAACAACGTATGTTGGGAAGTTATTATAAAAGTGACTTGGCAGACCCACAATTAAAATTAGTTATTGATGAGCGCCAATCTAAAATTTTATACTATTTTTTGTTTCTATCTAGAAAATATAAAGGTAAATATAAGCTTAATTATTTTGATAATATTCTTTCATTAAGTAAAGATTTATTTGCCTATGAATTATTGTTACAAGGAGATTTTGAAAATGCAGCTAATGCTTTATTTGATGACATTGATTTAAAACCTTACTTTGATCTGAAACAAACCGGTGAATTGTCTAGTGAAAGATTAAAATCATTTTTAGATCAAAAGGCTTATAAAGATTTTTTAAAAGAAGAGCAAATAACTCATAAACTTATAAATAAAATAAGTGGTAATTAACCACTTATTATTTTTTTTGCTTTTTCTTTTAGTTTACTATCAGTTATTATACTTAAAAGTGACTTGTTCTTTTCATTTATTTTCAAAGATGATTCATAATAATTTAATTTATCACTAATTGTTTTTATTGCCTTTCCAATATAACTTTTACTAATATTTGTATTTTCTGATATTTCCGATAAAGATAAATCCTCATAAAAATATTTTTCAAAAATGTCTTGTTGTTTGTCAGTTAGCAAACTGCCATATGTTATATATAATTCTATTAAGTATTCTCTTTCTTTCATTATTTCCATTCCTTAAATAGTCCATAAATATATTTTTCTATATCAAATGGAATCATGTCGTCTTCTTTTTCTCCTAAACCTATAAATTTAACAGGTATTCCAGTTTCTTCTTTAACTGCTAAGACTATTCCACCTTTTGCTGTCCCATCTAATTTTGTTAATATTATTCCAGTTAAATTGACGATTTCTTTAAAACTTTTGGCTTGTTCTACTGCATTTTGCCCTGTTGTTGCATCTATTACTAATAGTGTTTCATTAGGTGCATCAGGTATTATTCCTGAAATAACTTTGTTTATTTTTTCTAATTCTTTCATTAAATTTACTTTATTATGTAATCTTCCTGCAGTGTCTATTAATACAACGTCAATATTTTTTTCTTTTGCTTTATTTAACCCATCATATACTACGCTCGCTGGATCAGAATTTTCTTTTCCGTAAAAATCAACTTTTATTTTTTCCGCCCAACTTTTTAGTTGTTCTACGGCTCCGGCTCTAAAAGTATCAGCCGCTATTAGCATTATCGTTTTTCCGCTATCTTTCATTTTTTTTGCCAATTTTGCTATGCTTGTTGTTTTTCCAACTCCGTTTACACCCACAAATAGTACAACCGTTTTTCCATCTGCATTAAAATTAATTTTGCTTGATAATATCTCTCCATTTACATATATTAGTAATAGTTCATCTACTATTATTTCTTTTAAATATTCAAAATTTTCTATTTTTTCTTCTTTAACTCTTTTTTTTAATTTTTCTGTTAAGTTTATTGCTGTCATAACTCCTATGTCAGACATTATTAATATTTCTTCTAATTCTTCAAATAAGGCATCATCAATTTTAGTATATTTTATTCCTAAAAAATTTAATCTATTTACAAAATCATCTCTTGTTTTTGCTAGTCCATCTTCATATTTTTTTATTTCTTTATCTGAATTTGTATCAAATATTTTTTTTATATTTTTAAAAAAATTCATGTTTGTTCACCATGATTATTATATCAAGCGATGTCAAATTTTACAACTTTCTTAATTAAAAATATACTACCTCCGCTGGACTTTTAGAGACAATTATAGTATAATTATAATTACTTTATTTTTCGTTTTGAAAATTAGTTATTTTAGAAAAAGGAGAATTTTAAATGAATAAAGATGTTGAAACGCTTTTTTTTGCGTTAGGTGGACTTGGAGAAGTCGGAAAAA
>CALVOP010000010.1 GCA_944350345.1 uncultured Bacilli bacterium
TAATTAATACAATTCCCCACAACATATTTTTCATCGTATTCATAAACACTCTCCTTAACTAAATTATATCACACAATCAGTAAAAATTAAGTGTTTTTATAAACAAAAGAAAACTCCATCTAACGATGAAGTTATTCTATATTTTAAAACCAAAATCATTTATTTTATTAGCTAGTTATTTTTATATTAGTTACAAATTCTTTTGTTTCTCTATAATAAAACAATAAATCATTCTTTGCTAAGTTATATATTTCGCTAGAATATTCATTATCACCAAACATGTCATTTAAATAAAGCTCTGTTAACTCATCAAATAAAAGACTACTATTTAAATCAAAGGATTCCATTAATATGAAATTTTTTGCATTTTCACAATATTTTTTTATAAAAGGAATTAATGGTTTCATTTCAAGTGTAAGAATCTCATCTGCATTATCCAACGAACTTCTTATAAATTCATTAACTCTTTTCAATCCTATTTGAGAAGAAATAAAAAGCAAAGAAATTCCTAAAACATATCCTGTATTTACAGCAATAAGATGATCATGACTAACATTTAAATTACCTTTTATCATCATTCCCTGATCTTGTAAAGTTATACTTAATACAAACATTACTCCACTTGCTTTATCAAAATCCATTTTTTCTCTTTTATCAAAAATACCCATAATAATCACACCCCTTAATAAATATTTAAAAAATCTTTATTCTTGTAAATAATGTAATTATATCATAAATTAAAAGAAAACTCCATCACTCGATAGAGTTTTTCAAACATTTTCTTCCAGAATAATTTATTACTCGCACCACATTTAAACGAAAACATTTACACACTTTCCACTGCATCAATAATATACTATATCTTGCTTAAACTCAAAGTATATCATTATTTGCAATGATTAAGTGAGACAAGTGCTAATATTACCTAGTTGCTCCCTTTTTCACGAATCGCAGCTTGAGCAGCAGATAAGCGAGCAATAGGAACTCTAAATGGAGAACAAGAAACATATGTTAGCCCAATATTATGGCAAAATTCAACGCTTGATGGATCTCCACCATGTTCCCCACAAATACCTAGTTTAATATCAGGTCTAGTTTTCTTTCCATTTCTTGCAGCCATTTCAACTAGTTTTCCAACACCAATTTGATCTAGTTTTGCAAAAGGATCTTGTTCATATATTTTATTTTCATAATATGAATTAAGGAATTTACCCGCATCATCTCTAGAAAAACCAAATGTCATTTGTGTCAAATCATTTGTTCCAAACGAGAAGAACTCTGCTTCTTTTGCAATCTCTTCAGCAGTTAAAGCAGCCCTTGGAATTTCAATCATAGTACCGATATGATATTCCATACTAGAGCCTTTTTCTTTCTTAACTTGCTCTGCAGTTTCAACAATAATATCTTTAACAAACTTTAACTCTTTAACCTCTCCAACCAAAGGAACCATAATTTCAGGAACAATATCAAATCCTTCTTCATCCTTAACTTCTATTGCAGCTTCCATTAAAGCACGAGTTTGCATTTTAGCAATTTCTGGATAAGTTACTGCAAGACGGCAACCCCTATGACCCATCATAGGATTAAATTCGTGAAGTTCAGCACATTTAGCTTTTAAACGTTCAACTGTAACACCCATATCTTTAGCAAGTGCAATGATGTCCTTTTCTTCAGTAGGTAAAAATTCATGCAAAGGTGGATCTAAATAACGAACAGTCATTGGCAAACCTTTTAATTCCTTATACATTGCCTTAAAATCACCTTTTTGGAATGGAATTAAAGCATCCAAAGCCTTTACTCTTTCTTCAACCGTTTCAGATAAAATCATTTTTCTAATTGCAGGTATTCTCTCTTCATCAAAGAACATATGTTCAGTACGACATAAGCCAATACCTTCTGCTCCCAATTCAATTGCTTTTCTTGTATCTGTTGGATTATCAGCATTTGTTCTTACGCCTAACCTTCTATACTTATCAGCCCAGTTCATAACACGTTCAAATTCACCTGCAATAGTAGCATCGACAGTTTTAATTTCGCCATCATAAATATTACCAGTTGAACCATCTATAGAAATAACATCACCTTCATGGAACGTTTTCCCAGCCAACTTAAACTCCTTATTAACTTCGTCCATTTGAATGTCGCCACATCCAGATACACAACAAGTACCCATACCACGAGCAACAACAGCAGCGTGGCTTGTCATACCACCACGAACTGTCAATATACCTTGAGCAGCCTTCATACCAGTAATATCTTCTGGAGAAGTTTCAAGTCTCACTAAAATAACTTTTTCGCCTTTTCCACCAACACCTTGTTTTGCAGCATCTTCAGCAGTAAAAACAACTTTACCACAAGCAGCCCCCGGTGATGCACCTAATCCTTTACCTAAAACGTTAGCTTCTTTCAAAGCTTTAGCGTCAAATTGTGGATGCAATAAAGTATCCAAATTACGAGGATCTATCATTAAAACTGCTTCTTCCTCAGTACGCATACCTTCATCTACTAAATCACAAGCAATTTTTAAAGCTGCTTGAGCTGTTCTCTTACCATTTCTAGTTTGTAACATATATAGTTTACCATGTTCAACAGTAAACTCCATATCTTGCATATCTCTATAATGTTCTTCTAAAGTTTTACATACTTTCTTAAATTCTTCAAATGCTTCAGGAAATTTTTCTTCCATTTCACTAATATGCATTGGAGTACGAACTCCTGCTACAACATCCTCACCTTGAGCGTTTGTCAAAAACTCACCGAATAAACCTTTTTCACCAGTAGCTGGGTCACGTGTAAATGCAACACCTGTACCGCAGTCATCGCCCATATTACCAAAAGCCATTGATTGAACATTAACAGCTGTTCCCCAAGAATAAGGAATATCATTATCTCTTCTATACACATTAGCACGTGGATTGTCCCAAGAACGGAACACTGCCTTAACAGCACCCATCAATTGTTCTTTAGGATCATTTGGGAAATCTTCACCAATTTTTGACTTATATTCAGCTTTAAACTCTCTAGCTAACTCTTTTAAATCATCGGCATCTAACTCAACGTCTAATTTTACACCTTTTTTATCTTTCATCTTATCTATTAATTCTTCAAAGTATTTCTTACCAACTTCCATAACTACATCAGAATACATTTGAATAAATCTTCTATAACAATCCCAAGCCCATCTAGGATTACCAGACTTTTCTGCCAAAGCATTTACAACTTCTTCATTTAACCCTAAATTAAGTATTGTATCCATCATTCCTGGCATAGAAGCCCTAGCGCCTGATCTAACAGAAACCAATAATGGATTTTCCTTATCACCAAATTTCTTCCCAGTGATTTCTTCCATTTTTATTATGTACTCATTTATTTGACCCTGAATTTCTTCATTAATCTTACGACCATCTTCATAATATTGAGTACACGCCTCAGTTGTAATTGTAAAGCCTTGTGGTACTGGCAAACCAATATTAGTCATCTCAGCCAAATTAGCCCCTTTACCACCAAGAAGGTTTCTCATATCTGCATTACCTTCACTAAACATGTAAACATATTTCATATTATCTCTCCTCCATATCTTCACTATTTACATTAATTTTAAGAACCTTTTCTAAATAACATTTCCCACATAAACTCTCATATTGTACTTCATCTACACCATCTATTGCAACCTGGCTACCCGTACTCACAAACTCACCATTAATAATTCTTCCGTTAAATTTAGCACGTTTGCCACATCTACATATTGTATAAAGTTCCTCAATAACATCAGCAATTTCAAATAGCCTTAAACTTCCAGGAAACCCTTCAGTCTTAAAATCACTTCTAAGTCCATAACAAATAACGGGTATATTATACTTCTTAGTAAATAAAAACAATTCATCTACATGTTCTTTATTCAGAAATTGTGCCTCATCTACTAGAACACATGATGCTTTATTATCATAACAACTTTTCAAATAAGACTTAATATTATCATCATCTTTAATGAGATAATCAACTTTTCTAGATAAGCCAATTCTTGAAACGATAGCATCACTTCCCTTTTTATCAACAAAAGGTTTAACGATTACCACATTCATACCTCTTTCTTCATAATTATTAGCAACCTGTAACAAAAGAGTTGTCTTACCACAGTTCATCGCACCATATCTAAAATATAGTTTACTCATCACTTTCCTCCTCGCTTCTCGGATGACTATGCAAATAAACATTTCTAAGCATTTCATCGGTAACATGCGTATAAATTTCAGTACTACTTAAATTTTCATGTCCAAGCAAAAATTGTACGCTTTTTAGGTCAATTCCCTGTGTTAATAAATGTGTTGCAAAAGTATGTCTAAGAGTATGAGGATGAACATTCATTTTTACACTAGTTCTTTTAATCACTGTATCAATTATACTTCTAATAGACCTATCACTAATTCTACCACCATACTTATTTAAGAACAAGAAATCACTACTATTTTTTACAATTAATTTACGCCTTAATCCATTAATATATTTATTTAATGCTTCTTCACAATATTCACCATAAAAAACAAAACGTTCTTTATTACCTTTACCATGAATTCTAATCATTTTTTCATTAAAATCAATATCACTAAGTTTAATATTAACTAGTTCACTAACACGAACGCCAGTTGCATAAAGCATTTCAATAATAAGTCTATTTCTTTCACCATATTCGCCTTCGCCACTAGCAATAATAAGTTCTTCTAAATCACTATAATTCAAAAAAGTAGGAAGACCTTTTTTCTTTTTAGGAAGTTTAAACTTAACCATTAAATTATCACAATTACTATTTTTACTTAAATACTTAAAATAACTTTTTAAAGAACTAATTTTTCTAGCAATAGTACTATTACTTTTATTATACAAATACTTATAATATTTTTTTACATCTTCTTCAGTTGCATCATAAACATCATTAAGTTTAGTAACACACAAAAACTCTTCTAAATCTTCCCTATAACTTTTAATAGTAAGTTTAGAATAATTTCTTTCATTTTCCAAATAATTTAAAAAATCTTTATAACCTACACTCATAAAATAATTATTTCACAATTAGTAATTGAATTCAACATAAAAACACAACCAAAAGTTGTGTTTTATCATTTAACAAATTTTAATTCACCGCACTTGAGCACGCACTTGGTAATTCTACTGTATATGGATCACTTGCCGTTCCACTTCCTCCAGAGGCGAGAACACAAGATTTCAGAGAAATTACGGGACGCACGCCGCGCTTGTAGTCGACGACATTGTTGACCAAGCGGCCAGAGCTAGAAGACCCGCCCACGATGAACACGTAAGCGTAGCCGTAGCTGCTATCCCAGATGCTCGGACTCATTGTCCACCACCACGATGCTCCACTTGATGCGTTCTGGGCTATATAATAGTTTGAGTTATTTGTTGCCCATAATCCTCCTGCATAACTTATTTCATCTGCTGTGATCATTCCTATTGGATATGTTAATTTACCATTTCCTGTACTTGTACTTGCTGTAAACCTATCATTTACATTACTACATGTGAACGTTGGTGTTTTATTTGTTTCTAGTCTTTCTCTTGCAGCATAGTGGAATGTGCTTCCTGTTGCACTCCAACTTCCACTTCCTACCGTTCTATCATTACAGTATATTGCTGTCTTACTTATATATCCTGAGTAGCTATTCAAGTTACTACTGTACCAGTTATCTATTGTTGTTTTTATTGGACTATTTGTTCCCGTTCCATATTGCTGACTTGCTGTATACATATACCCTACATATGCACTATTTTTCGGGCTTGAGTTATATGCTTGGCTTGTACTTATAAATGCCGCTGTATCACTTGCACTCGTTCCTGCATATATCAAACGCACACTATTATCTTCGTTTATTCTCACTATTCTCCAGTAATATCCTGCAAATTCTACATAATTGTTTGTAACAGCTCCTGCAAAATAATAAGTATCCTTTCCGTCTTGTCCACTTGCTTTATATATTGTGTTTCCATTATTACTTTCAGTAAATATTGTGCTAAAGTCTGTCCTAGTTTCTACATTTGGGTTATCTTCTAGTATCTGTGCATACAAAGTTGGTTTGGGACATTCCCCATTTACAGCAGAAACTTTAATATGAGCAGTTATTCCATTTCCACTATTATTTTGAAGCAAACTAGTTTGATCAACTGTATCACTATAACTTAACCATATTCTAAATTCATACGTAATAGAATCATCCACTCCCAAAGTATTATTACCAAGTAATGGAATTAAACCGGCACCTGTAACAGTACTAAAATCTTTAACACCAGTAATACTTACATTATTAGTTGCATCAAACAATTCATACTTAATCCACTGACTTTTAAACTTATCCTGAATAGTATCTAAACTCAAATCAATGCTATAGCAAGCATCCAAAGTACTTCTATCTTCATGTGAAATAGTAAAAACATTTTTATTTGCTGCAGTAGCCCTAACGTCATCATAAATTGGAGTAGCAAAATTAACATTTATAACTTCACTATCTTGATATTTTACATCCAAAATACCCGTAGTAACATTAATAGGTTTTCCTGTCCCCTCCACCTGTGTACTAAACCAAGCATAAGTCAAATTCACAACGCTAACAATAAGTAAAAGTACACCAGTAATACTTAAAATAATTAGCCGTTTATTATTATCCATAACTAAAACTCCTTATTTTCTAAATTAATTATACAAACAAAACATCAAAAGTTCAACAATAAAAATAAAAAAAGATAAATACGTTAGACATATTTATCAATATCTTTAGGAACTTTATCATTAACGACCATATCAATTATTTTTTGTTCCTTTTCTTCACTAACTTCTTTACCAGTCATTTCGCTTATATCTTTAATTACACTTCTTAAAACTTTTTCATCTTTAAAATTCCCATCTTGTAGTTTTCTTGCAAACTCAAGTATTGCATCTTTACTAACATTAGTTTTCTTTTCTATTCTATCAAATAAATCATCTTTACCCATTCATATCACCTAAAATATTATATGAATAGTTTTATTATAGGTGAATTACTTATTCTTCTCCTTTATTCTTAAAATAAAGTTTTATTGGTGTACCCGTAAAATCAATATTTGCACGTATTTTATTTTCCAAGTATCTTTCATAAGAAAAATGTATTAACCCTTTACTATTAACTTCAATATCAAACCTAGGTGGCTTTATTCCAGACTGATGTGTAAAATATATTTTAAGTTTTTTGCCCTTATAACTAGGAGGTGGAGTTTCAATAAAAGCATTAAGAACAATATCATTTATAACACTCGTTTTAACTTCTTTAATACTATTATTATAACTTTCCAACACTTTAGGCATCAAAGTGCTAAGCCTTTTCTTAGTAAGTGCGCTCAAAAAAACAATTTCTGCATAAGGCATAAACTGAAAATTATTTCGTATATCATTTTTCCATTTATCATAATCATTTTCCACTTTATCCCATTTATTTACAACAATAACGATACCTTTCCCAGCGTCAATTGCATAACCAGCAATATGTTTATCATGTTCAACTATACCATCTTCTGCATTAATAACCAAAATACACACATCACTTCTATCAATAGCTTTCATACTTCTAAGTAAACTATATTTTTCAATGCTTTCATAAACTCTACCTTTTTTCCTAAGTCCAGCAGTATCTATCAAAATATATTCATTATTTTCATATTTAAAAACAGTATCAACGCTATCTCTAGTAGTACCAGCGACATCACTTACTATAACCCTTTCCTCATTTAATAAAGCATTAACCAAACTACTTTTACCCACGTTTGGCCTACCAATCAGACAAAACTTAGGCTTATCATCATCTACAACTTCTTCACGTATATCAAATCCTTCAAATACCTTATCAAACAAATCAGTTATACCAATATTATGTTCAGCACTTATAGTCACATAACTATCAAAACCCAATGAATAAAACTCATACATATTACTTTCTGCAAGTTTACTATCTATTTTATTAATTGCCACGACCACTTTTTTACCACTTTTATGTAAAAGTTCAGTTATATATTCATCATTACTAGTCACACCTTCTTTTCCATCGACAACAAAAACAATCACGTCACTTTCATCAATAGCCAGCATTACCTGATTAGTAATAACATTATTCCAATTATCATCTTTAATATCAATACCGCCCGTATCAATCAAATAAAAATTATAATTATTATATAAAGCATTACCATAAATTCTATCACGAGTTACACCAGGCATATCATCAATAATTGAAACTTTTTTTCCAATAATTCTATTAAAAAGAGTACTTTTCCCAACATTTGGTCTACCCACTAAACACACTGTATACTTTTTCATATTTCTTCTCCCACCAAAATTATAGCAAAAATAAAGCACAAAAAAAAGAGTTTAAAACTCTTAACTTGTAGTATTTTCAAAAGTTATATTTTCATCAGTAATCATCTTTACAACTAAAACACCATCTATCTTATAAACACCCATTATACGCCACATAACCCCGCTATACCAAAGATAATTATCTAGGTCACTTCCAACATACAAGCAAGGGTTACTTTCAGTAATATTTTCACAATGTAAGTCTTCAATCACTTTATCAACAAGTTCACTACTACTTGAACTACCAAGTTCACCATCCCAAATAGCAATAACAGTGCTCATTTCCCTTTTAACAAGTATTTTCACATCATTTAAACTTTCATTATCAACAGGATTTATAACACATCCATAACTATCAGTACAATTACTTCCATTACTTTCGGTATCGCTTTCAACATAATCGGCCTCAACTAATTCACCAACAGTGACTATAAACTCATTTGGATTAAACAACTGGGGATTATCTTGCCCATAAAGTTCAGCAGCAACCAAAATTGTATCCTTTTTACTTTCAAGGAGACGCGCATTAATCCTATTTCTAATAGCAATCACGCTAGGAATAGCGATAGCAATCACAATGCTGATTAATACTATAACTACTATAATTTCAGTTAAAGTAAAACCCTTTTTGTTCATACTATAGTCACCTTCCTACGATACTTTAATTATAATATAAAAATTCAAACTATTCAACAAAAAAAGTATGTCAAATATTAACATAACTTTTAATAACATTTTGTATAACATCTTTACCAACTTTAGATACACTACTAAAATTAACAATTTCATCACCCAGTGCTATATCCAAAGTGTCATTTATAAGCTTATTTTGTTTCTCTTTAGCACTCTTTTTTACCTTATCATATTTTGTACAAACTACCGTAACAGGCAAATTATAATATTTTAAAAAATCATACATCATCAAATCGCTATCAGTTGGTTTATGTCTATAATCAATTAACAAAAACACATGTTTCAAATTAGGTCTATTTTTAACATACTCTTCAACCATAAGCCCAAACTTTTCTTGTTTTTTATTACTTACTTTCGCATAACCATATCCAGGTACATCAACTAAATAACACATCTCATCAATTAAATAAAAATTTAAAGTCTGAGTTTTTCCTGGTTTACTACTAGTCCTAGCATAATTTTTTCTATTTACAAGAGTATTAATAAAACTACTCTTTCCCACATTACTTCTACCTAAAATCAAAAACTCAGGTTTATTATCTGTTGGATACTGACTTATTCTAATAGCTATCTGAGCCAAATCAATATCTTTAAAATCCATATTTTCACCCACTCACTTAATAAATTATACTAAAAATATATAAAATTATCAATTCAAATAAAAAAGACAACTACTCATTATCTTTCTTATATTGCATACAAACTTCATCAAGTTCTTCTATCAAGTTATCAAGTAAAGCCCTGTTCTTTGATCTAACACCGCTTGCATACTTATGACCGCCCCCATTATATTTAGAAGCAATTTCATTAATAACCGGTCCTCTACTTCTAATATTAACTTTATACAAATCCTTTTTCTCATCTTTCGTAATAAAAAGCCAAACCAAAATTTCATTTATATTATTCAAATCATTTATCATATTAGATGCACTAGCAGCATCAGCATTAAAACTTTTTATAATATCATTTTCAAGTTCAATATAAGCAAAACCATTTTTAGTTACTTTTATATTAGACTGAATATAACCTAGCAATCTAACCTCACTAATAGGTTTCATGTACATTTTCTTATAAAGTTCTTGAATATCAAGTTTATACTTTCTAATAATTAAGCTAACCAAATCAAAAGTAAACGGATTAGTATATTCAAACAAAAACCTATTGGAATCACTAACAATACCCATAAACAAATCTTCGGCAATAAACTTATTACACCTAAGTTTAGTATTAAGAATCATTTCAAGAACAATTTGACACGTACTAGTATTTTTATCATCAATATATTCAAACTTTCCATATTTTTCTACAAAAGGATGATGATCAATTTTAATTACATTTTTAAATTTTTTTACATCAAGTCCATCAACTCTAGCAGTATCAGGTACATCAAGAGTTATAACCAAATCATTATCAAAATCAAAAGAGTTAGCCTTATCAAGTAAGCCCAAATACTTGAATCTAGCTGCATTTGTCCCTATTGCAAAAACGTTTTTACTAGGAAAAGTTAATTTAATAGACTCCCTTAATGCAATTTGACTTGCAACAGCATCTGGATCTGGACCAATATGTCTAACTAAATAAATTGTTTTACTCTTTTTAATTTCACCATATATTTTTTTAAATAACTCTTTTTTCATCTTACTCCTTGACTAAATCAAAAGTATCTCTTGCTATCATAACCTCTTCATCAGTTGGAACAACAAACACCTTTATCTTTGAATTACTTGTACTTATTTCTCCAAATTTTCCAAACATTTCTTCATTCAAATCTTTATCTATCTCTACACCAATAGCTTTTAATTTATCACAAACAAGGCCTCTTACAATTGGACTATTTTCACCTACACCAGCAGTAAATACTATATATTCTGCACCACCAAGTAAAGTGTTATACATAGAAATATAATTAACTATCTTTTTAGAATACATATCAAGGCCTAACACACATCTTTGATTTCCTTTTAAATATTCATCTTCAACATCGCGCAAATCACTACTAACACCAGTAATAGCAAGTAACCCACTTTCTTTATTAAATTTATTTACTAATTGTTCTGCACTAATATTTAACTTTTCACACAGATAAGGAACAACAGAAACATCAATATCACCACATCTAGTTCCCATCATAAGCCCTGCTAAAGGAGTAAATCCCATAGAAGTATCCTTACATTTTCCATCTTCTATCGCACATATACTAGCACCATTCCCAATATGACAACTAATAATTTTAGCATCCTTCTTTAAATAACCATTCATAAATTCACTAATAAATCTATGACTTGTTCCATGAAATCCATATTTTCTTACACCATATTTGTTAGCCCATTCCATAGGTAAAGGATACAAATACTCACTTTCTTTCATAGTTTGATGAAATGCAGTATCAAAAACAACAACTTGTTTAACATCGTTTAAAACCTCTTTAAAACTTTCTATACCAATAAGATGTGCCTTATTATGTAAAGGCGCAAGAGGAATAAGTTCTTCAATATCCTTACATACTTCATCAGTAACAAGAACACTTTTGTCAAACCTATCAGCACCTTGTACAATTCTATGTCCTATACCTTCAATTTCATCATAACTCTTAATAATATTCATACTAATAAGTTCACTCATCAGAACATTTACTGCATCTTTATGAGTATTCAACACACATTCCTTTTTAATTTTTTCCCCATTATATTTAATAGTATAAATTGAACTTTCAAGCCCAATTTTTTCAAAAGTTCCACTTACAATAACTTTTTCATCTGGCATTTCAAACAAAGTAAACTTTAAAGATGAACTACCAGCATTAACGCTTAATATTTTCATGTAATCATTCCCTTCAAAATGAATTATAACAAAAAAAAAAACATAAGTAAATTAGTTATAGTCTAAGAAACAACACGTTTTACTATTATTTTTTTCAAAAGAAAAAGAGTAAATCACTCATATCTGTTAGTTTTAAAAAATTTACTCTTTTCTTCCGAATCACTTTTTTGATCAGATAAATAACTTCTCACTTTACTAAGTGTTGCATTATTTTTATTCATATTAACACCTAGTAATATTCTATACAATTATTTTACAAATATTCATTACTTTCTTCTTTAGTTGGAATATCAATAACCATAATATCATTTAAAGCATTTTCTAACAAACTAAAGTCAAATTTTTCTTCTTCAGAATATATTACATCAAATTTCGGATTAATTATAGGATGTTTAGGCACAAATACAGTACAACAATCTTCATAAGGCAAAATACTTATATCATATGAACCAATTTTTTTAGCAACATCAATTATCTCTAGTTTATCATAAGTTGCAAGTGGCCTAATAATAGGAAAATTTGTAACATCATTTACTGCTTTAATACTAGTTAAAGTTTGACTGGCAACTTGTCCAATGTTTTCACCATTAATTATTGCGTTCGCACCAATATTTTTAGCTAACTTTTCAGCTATTCTATACATCATACGTCTCATAAACGTGATCAGATAATCACTTTTCATATTTTTATAAATATATTCCTGTATTTTAGTAAAATTAACAACATAAATACGTCCAACATTACCATAATTACATAGAACATTTGCAAGAGCTATAACTTTATTTCTAGCTTCTAAGCTAGTATGTGGAATACTTTCAAAATAGATAAAATCCAAACTAACTCCCCTTTTAATAGACAAATAACCAGCGACGACACTATCAATTCCACCACTCAACATAAGAAGTGCTTTTCCCATAGTTCCAACTGGATACCCGTTCATGCCTACATAGCTTTCATAATAAAGATAAATAGCTTCTCTTCTTATCTCAACATTCAATAAAACTTCAGGATTATGAACATCAACGGAAATATCATTTATATTTTTTAAAACATAAGCTCCTACAATCCTACTAACTTCATTACTTTTAATCTCATAAGATTTATCACTTCTATTAGTTTCAACTTTAAATGTTTTAAAACTAGCATTCTTAAGAACATCAACAGCTGAAGTGCAAATACTATCAATACTACTATCATTAATTTTATAAGCAACAACAATCTCATGAATACCAAAAACATTTTTTAATCTATCTAAAACCATATAAATATCATCAGTATGAATAAACATTCTATAATAATCGTTTTCAATTTCATAATTTATCCCCACTAACTTGTTTTCAATCGATTTAACTAATAAATTAATAAAATAATTCCTATTATCTCCTTTAGTGGTAAGTTCTCCATACTTTATTAATAAAAGTTTTTCCATAAAAACACCTTACTTTTTAAGCAAAAGTTCATCATAAACCTTATAAAAAATCCTAATAAACTCATTAATTTCTAGTTTAGTAGTAAAATGACTTAAACTAATTCTAATACTTGTAGTATTTATTTCTTTATCATCAGTAACAGCTTTTAACACAGTACTACTTCCCAAACTTGAGCAAGCACTATTAGTTGAAATATACACTTCATATTTTTCAAGAGCCCTAACAAAAGTTTCACTTCTAATACTTTTCAAACTTAAATTAACTATATGTGGTACACATAAATTATTAGAATTAATATGAATTCTATCATCATTAAGCCCATTAATCAATAATTCATTTAGTTTAGCAACTTTTTTAATATTATTTTCCAAATTCTCATTTATAATTCTCATAGCTTTAGACGCACTCACAATTAATGGAAGTGCTGGTGTCCCACCCCTAAACTTTGCATTTTCAGTTAATCCCCAAATTAAAGGTTCTATTTCAATTTTTTTTGATTTATATAAAATACCAATACCCTTAGGTGCATATATTTTATGACCAGAAAAACTTGCGAGATCAACATCATTCAAATTAATTTTAGTTTTTCCCAAAGCCTGAGTCATATCAGAATGAAAAATAACCTTATCATTTTTCTTATTAATAACCTGTCTAATTGTTTTTAAAGGAACTTTATAACCAACCTCACTATTAACAGCACAAATAGAAACCAAAATTGTATCATCCCTAACCAAAGATTCTAAATCTTTCAAATCAATCTGACCATTAGGTAAGAGCTTAACATAGCTAACTTCAAAACCACACATTTCCAAATATTTTAACGCCTCTAAAACGCTTTTATGCTCAAGAGGACTACTTATAATATGTTTGCCCCTTTTAGAATATTTAAAAGCAACACCTTTTAAAGCAGTACTATTACTTTCGCTGGCTCCACTAGTATATACAATTTCATTTGGTTCACAACCCAATATCTCACTAATCTGTCTAGTCGCCTTCAATAATAATTCCTTACTTCTAACACCCAAATTATGAATACTATTAGCATTCCCAATATAATCTTTAGTAACGTGCACATAACTATCAAGAACTTCACTAATAACTGGCGTAGTAGCCGAATAATCTAAATAAATCATTATCACACCTCTTGAATAACTGTTAAAATAACAGGTTTACTTTCAGTTTTTTTATAAAGCATAGCTCCGACATCTTCTCTTATATCATTTCTTATTTTAGTATAATCGGCGTACTTTTCATTAGTATTACTTTTAATTATCTCCTCACTTTTATTTTTAATTTCTGCTATTAAATCCATATTATCTTTAACATAAATAAAACCACGAGTAAGAACTTCAGGACCGACAAGAATTTTCTTAGTTTTCTTATCCATAGTCGCACTTATAAGAACAACGCCATTATTTCCTAGCATTTCTCTATCTTTAAGAACCAACTCACCAACATCATTAATACTCTTACCATCAATTAGTATATCATTTACATCAATATGCTCAAAATCATCAACAAGATTTCCATCTATTAAATGAATAACGTCACCATTTTCCTTGAGCAAAATATTTTCTTTTTTCATACCGACATTAAAAGCCAAATTACCATTTTCAACCTGATAACGATATTCACCCTTAATAGGAATATAATATTTAGGATTAAAAAGTTTAATAATAAGCATAATGTCTTCACTTGACGCATGCAAACGAACACTATTTTCTCTAGGAACAGACTCTATATTTGCACCTATAATAGCTATATCATTTTTAAGTTTAACTTCAGTAAGTTCATAGGCATCATAACTTGGTTCAGCAAAAACAACAGTATCAGTTTCCCTCAAAGTAACAAACTTATCATAACCACTAACAATTCTATTAAGATTATAAAAAGGCATTTCTCTATCATTACTTACCAAAACTATAGAATCTTCATCTCTTAAATTAGTTAAGTCTCCTATCAAATCAGGAGAAACTCTCAAATAACCTTCTTTAATTGCCATATTAATAATAAGTTGAAGTTTTTTCCCCATAATAACAACTTTACGTTTTTTACCCTTTAAAGCATCAAAAATTTCTTCTATAGTATGTAAATGCAAACTCAAAAGAGAAAAAATAATTCTACCTTGATTTTTATCAATAACACTCCTAAAAAACTTATCAAGTTTATGTCTAGGACTAGTAAATCCTTTTTTCTCAGCAAATACACTTTCACACATAAGAGCTAAAACACCTTGTTTACCTATATAAGCAAGTTTACCTAAATCCATATCATAGTGTCCACTCATAGTTGGGTCTATTACAAAATCCGCCATATAAATAATTGCCCCATCCTTAGTATTAATAGCATAGCCAACACTTTCAGGTGCCGAATGAGTTACACTAAAAGGAAACACGCTAAAACTACCAAAAGAAATTTTCTTATATGGTTTAATAACATTCAAATTTTTAATAGACACATTTTCTTCTTTACACTCTATATCAATAATCTTGCTTGTATAATTAGTAGCATAAACTTTAATATCTGGAATTGTCTTAATAAGTTCAGTCAAAGCCCCCATATTTTCATAATGAGCATGACTTATAAAAACCCCTACTATTTTTTCCTTATTTTGAACTAAATAAGTAAAATCAGGAATTATATAATCAACCCCATACATATTATCGCTTGCATATTTTATACCAACATCAAATATAAGAATATTACCATCAATATTGACAGTATAAATATTCTTGCCATTTTCGTTTAGTCCACCTAAACTCATCATTTTTATATTACTCATAATTCATCTCCTTGAAAAGTTCACATGTTAGATAATTATAACATAAAATTAATAAAAAGGGAATAAATTTGATTATACCGCTTAAATATGGTACACTTTACACATAATTAACGGAGTTTGCTATGGAAGTTATAAATTTAAGTAAAAAAAAATTTAGAAATTTAAGACCATTAAAATTACCTAAATCAGTATTAAATACCGAGACAAAAATATACAAATTTGAAAGGGGGAAAAAACAATACATTTTAAAGCAAATATATAATGACAAAGGCCCCTTATTAGCTTACAAATTATACACATTAGAAATGCTAAGCACTTATAAAGATTTTATCCCTGATAATTTTATATTACCTACAAATTTAGTCAGTGTTAATCAAAAAGTTGTTGGTTTCACAACCCCATTCATATCAGGTATCAACTTACAGGAAATATTAAACAGCCCAAGTATAGATAGAAAAGAAAAAATATATTATTTAAAAAGAATTGGCGAAATTTTAGAAAATATAAAAAATATTAGACATTATACCCCTTTAACTGATTTTTATATAAACGACTTACACGAGTCAAACTTTTTAGTTAACAACCAAAAAAAGCAATTATACGTTGTTGATACAGACAGTTTTAAAATTGCAAACAATAGTGTTTTTTGTTCAAGATATCTATCACCATCGCCTTTATTTAGGCATGCAAATACAAAAAAATATCCACGAATTCACACATTTAATATTGGCGGATATGTAATGCCAAATGAAAATAGTGATCTATATTGTTATTCAATTATAGTGTTAAATTTCTTATATGGAGCTAACGTCAACAACATGAATCTAAGTGAATATTACACATACCTAACATATTTATCAGAAATTGGAATAGATAAAGAACTAATTGACATATTTGCAAACTTACTAACAGCAAAACAAAACCAAAATCCGTATCATTTACTAGACACATTATCATACGAGCAAATTGGAAAAGCATCAAAAAAAGTATTTAGTTTAAAAAAAAAATTAATTTAATAAATCATATAAAGACAAAACCTTGATCCCTTTACCATTTATATGACTTATAATACTACTAAGTTCACTGGTAACATATTTATTTCCTTTTAAAATATATATGTTACCTTTTTCTAATGTATTTTTAATATTTAGCAAAAAATTTTTATTATAAACAAAATCAGTTTTAACAGAATTAATGCCTTTATCTTTACAGATACCAATTACATCATAATCATTATAAACACAAAAAGTATCAATTTTAAAGTCATCAATTATTTTATAAAAAGCATTAAAATCTTCCTCATTCTTCCCGCCATATAAAATAGTATTACCATTATTAGCTAAATCATAAAACAAACTTTTATCATCTTGTAGTAATTCACCATCAACAATATAATTTAAATTAACACCTTTACTTAAAGCAACATCATTTATACTACTTACCAAATCAACATCATCAACCAAAATAAGTAAACTAACAGCATTTTTACTTTCATTTCCTTTAATAATATATTTATCAACATACTCAGCCTTATTAATAGAACAATCATCTTCCTCAAAAACAAAAAGATCCTCATTATAACCAAAGCCTTTCATATTAGAATAACTAGCATATTCATCGACTACTAAACCACTAACACCAAGAACAACACCTTCATCAGTAGAATAACCTTCAACACAAGAAGAATTATTAACAGACGCATACTTTACAATTTGTTCCATTAAAGGATCATTTTTATTAACCATTTTAACAACCTTATCAGTATAATAAAAACTAAAAACAACCAAAACTAAAAGGCCAATATATTCAAATGTTTTTTTCACTAAATACACCTCATTTAAATATATGACCTTTATTAATTTTTAAAACATACTTTATTTTATTTTTTAGGATTAATAACCTTCATTCCACCCATATAAGGAACTAAAACTTCCGGAACAATAATACTTCCATCACTTTGATAATTATTTTCAATCACGGCAATTAATCCCCTAGGAGTTGCTAAAACAGTATTATTAAGAGTTGCAACATACTTATTACCATCCTTAGTTTTCATCCTAATACCCAACCTTCTCGCTTGAGCTTCACCTAAAGTAGAACAAGAGCCAACTTCAAAATACTTTTGTTGTCTAGGACTCCATGCTTCTATATCACAAGACTTAACTTTCAAATTAGCAAGATCCCCACTACAACACTCCAAAATACGAACAGGAACATCTAAACTCCTAAAAAAGTCAACAGTAAACTTCCACATCTTGTTATACCAATCCATAGCATCTTCAGGCTTACAAAGAACAACCATTTCTTCCTTTTCAAACTGGTGAGCCCTATAAATACCCCTTTCCTCTATACCATGCGCTCCAACTTCTTTTCTAAAACATGGAGAATAAGAAGTCAAAGTAATTGGAAGTTCTTCCTCTTTAACAATTTGACCCTTAAACTTGCCAATCATAGAATGCTCACTTGTACCAATCAAATACAAATCCTCATCTTCAATTTTATACATCATATTATCCATTTCTTCAAAACTCATAACACCGCTTACTACATCACTTCTAATCATAAAAGGAGGAACACAATAAATAAAACCTTTATCAATCATAAAATCCCTAGCATAACTAATCAAAGCAGAATGAAGTCTTGCAATATCGCCCATCAAATAATAAAAACCATTACCACTCACCCTACCAGCGCTTTCTTTATCGAGACCACTAACACTTTCAAAAATATCTGCATGATGAGGTATTTCATAATTTGGAACGACAGGGTCTCCAAACTTTTCAATTTCAACATTTTCAGTATCATCTTTACCAATTGGAACACTATCATCAATTATTTGAGGAATATCTAACATTTTAGTTTTAATCAACTCTTCAAGCCCTACTTCAATTTTCTCATACTCTTCAATATCATCATCTATTTTAGAAATATCAATTCTAACTTGAGCCGCTTCATCTTTCTTACCCTCGCGCATCAAAGAACCAATTTTATCACTTAATTTATTTTTTTCACTTCTTAAATTATCAGCATTACTTTTAGCCTCTCTAAATCTAACATCAAGTTCATAAATTTCATCTACCAAAGGAAGTTTTTCATCTTGAAACTTCTTTTTAATATTTTCCCTAACTAATTCTCTATTTTCCCTAATCAAATTAATATCTATCATATCATTCACCCTTTCTTTAGATATTATTTTCCAAAAACCTTATAAAATAAAAAAAGACGGTACAAGGAGTGCAAAGCACGGTACCATCCCATCTTTAACTTATTTACATATAACGGTCTCCCGGAAATAGTTTACTATTCTGCTCTAAGGAAGAAATTAAAAATCATATTTATTAGTTTACACCAGCCACTAACTCTCTTTAAAATACAAATAATTAATCATACCCTTTTCACTGCATTTAATAACTAAATGTTAACATAATAAAAATATAAAGTCAAATTCAAAATTGACAAAATTTATCAATTTTAAATTAAAAAAGTTATTAAATTTAATACTTCATTATTTTAAAACAAAATTTATTTTTTCTGCTAATTGTTCTTTTGTAAAAGGTTTAGACAAATATTCAACAAATCCAAGTTGTAGATATTTTTCTTTTGCACCTACTACAGCATCAGCAGTAAGTGCAATAACTGGAATATCAAATTTAGGAATTTGTTGTAATTTTGTTAAAGTTTCTTCACCAGATAAATCAGGCATCATTATATCCATTAAAATCAAATCATAATTCATGTCATTTTCTAACTTATTTATGCACTCAATACCACTATCACAAGTTTCTACTTCATGGCCTAATTGCATTATGAAACGCGCTGCCACTTTTTGATTTAATTTGCTATCATCTACTATCAAAATCTTTTTTTTACTTTTTATAGCACAATTTAACAAAGATAAATTCTCTTGGCTTTTATTTTCACCACCATTATTTTCCTTAGAATCTTCCACTATTTTTTGAGGTATTTGAACAATAAATAATGAACCAATTCCATATTGACTTTGAACATTAATTTTACCACCCATCATATCAACTAATGACTTAGTTATTGCTAAACCTAAACCCGTTCCTTCAATTGTAGTATTTACATCATCCTCTAGTCTATGAAATTTATTAAATAATTTATCAATATTTTCTTTTTTTATACCACGTCCTGTGTCTTGCACACTTATTATTAACAAACAATTTTTTCCTTTTATGATACATTTAACATTTAAATCTACTATACCTCTTTCTGTATATTTAAATGCATTTGTAAGCAAATTACTAATAATTTCTTTTACATATGTTTTATCACCAATTAAGTAAGTAGGAACATCTTCTGCAATATTAATTTTAAAATTTATAGGCTTACCATCTATTTTAGTAGAAGCAATTTTAGCTAATTTCGTAATTTCTTCTTTAAAATTATATTCTACTTCATTCAAATCAAAATTTTCACTTTCAATTTTATTAATATCCAAAATATTCCCAACAATTTCCAACAATGTCATAGAAGCTGACTTTATATCATTTATGTCATCAATCATTTCTGGTGGAATATCACTTTCATATGACGTTAAATTATCAGAAAGTCCAACTATAGCATTTAAAGGTGTTCTTATCTCATGACTCATACTCGAAAGAAAATCACTTTTAGCTCTATTAGAGCGTTCTGCATGTTCTTTTGCCAAATTTAACTGTGTTATTACTTTAACATCAGGGTTTTCAATCGTATGAAACATTATATAAGTAATAACAATTATTGCTGGACTAATTAAATAATTTAAATTTGGAAACAACATCTGTATAATTAATACTATTATTCCAAAAAAAGCTAAAGTATAAATAGGAATATATTTTTTATTTTTTATATTTTTAATATCTAAAATCACACATATAATTTGACATATAAAGCCTAAAGCAAACATAACGTATGTATATAAAATTGCTGACCCACTAGAAATAGTTACTTGTTCATTAATCTCTACGGTAATAGGTAACAACAAAATCACTGTAGCATTAAACAAAGTCAAACATAAAAAGATTTTTTTTAACTTTTCAATATTTTGACTTTTTATTACAGAAATACATAAAGTATAAAAAGTTAAAATAGTTATCCACAAAAGTAAACAAAGCAAATAAACTTTATTAAAAATTTTTATTACTACTTCATTAATATTTAGATTAGGATTCACTAAAATTCCTAAAGCCAAGCCACTAACTGAAACCAAAATAGTTACAATTAATAAAATTGCATATGTCTGATCTTCTATTTGTTTTTGTCTTTTCTTTTTAAAAAATATAATACTTGTTATTATTATCAATAATAGCGCATAAGAATTTAATACTAAGAAACCTTGTATATTTTCCACGGAATTCCTCCCTATTTTTTAAGAACAAGTGACTTACCTTGTCTTTTTTTATAAATATTAATTGAACTAACAGTTAAATTAGTTTCTTCTACATCTACATTTATTTCTGTTCCATCTATCCCTTCATTAATTAACTCATTATAGCTCACTTTACTATTTTTAGATAACGGTAAAGATATTCTAAACTTGAATTTTGAAGGTATTTGGCGTGAGGACATATTAGGGTTAGCAATTATCTCATTGTAAACTACTTCTCTTACTACTTCTATTTGATCATCATCCGACATATTTTCAGCATTTTCTAAAACAATATGGGCTATTGGCATCAATCCACGTTGTTTATCATCATAATATTGAACTATTCTACAATATTTAACATTTGAATTTTGCTCTATAACTTGTTCAATTTCATATGGCTTAACTTTATAACCATCAAATCTAGTAAAAGACCTATCTTTTCGAGACTCAAAAGTAAAAATTCCATCTCTATTCATTCGAACTAAATCACGTGTTCTAATATACGATTTTCCATCTAATTCATAATGAGGAACTATTACATTATCATCTAATTTTCCGGCTGTGACAGCATCAGAAGAAACTACTAATTCCCCAATTATTTCATCAGAATCTTTATCAAATGATATAGGCACTAATTTATCATCTACATTAGGATCAACAACTGTATAAATAGTATCTGGCAATGGAATACCTATAGATTCATACTTATTATAATCCTTTTGTGCATAAGAACCACATCCACAATATTCGCTCATTCCATGACCTTTTTCTACTTCAGCTTTACTTCCATGGGACTTTAACCAACAATTTAATTTTTCTTCATCTAATCTTGTCATAGAATCGCCGCCATAAATAATTCTAGTAATACAAGACAAATCTTCTTTGTCTAAATATCTACAATCCGGTAACGAAGAAAGCCAAGAAGGCGTTCCTAATATGACATTAGGATGATACTTTTTAACCAAATAACCAAATTCATTTATTTCAAATTCAGGAATATCTATGCTATTTGAACCACTTGCCAAATTTAAAATAAAATTATTATCTGCTCCCAAAGGTGAAAAAAATGGTAATTCATGCAAAATTCTATCGCCAACTTTAAAGTTAGCACCTGCCTTAAATAATTGCTCAGTAGCTGATATTTGATTAAAATTTGTTAATGGGATAGGCTTTGCCCTTGCACCACTTGTACCTGAGGTATGTCCAATATAATTTAACAAATCTGGTTCATAAACATAAGGTATTTGAACTGATTCACATTCACCCAACAAATCACAAATTCTTAAAACTTCTAAAGGTGACTTTTTAATTAATTCTTGAAACAATTTACTTTCGCGGCTCATTTCTTTTAATTTTCTTAAAAGTGATTCATAAAACCTTATTTTCCTTATAGAATCATCACTTTTTTGATTTCTTAAAGTATTATAATTAATTACATCCCTTAAATAATCAATTCTCCCAATTATACTCATTGAGTCAACTGCACTTACTGTTACAATTGACTTAATGCCAAAGTCTTTTAATTCTTCTTCAATAGGTTTTAGCATTGCCAAATAACATTTATCAAGCGCAATAATATATTCTGCTTTTTCAAATTTAATTAATTCTAAAACTTTTTTTGAATTAGCAATCAAATCCATAGAATCTGGTCTAGGATCAATAAAATCAGATACAGCACCAATTTGAGTAGCAGCTAACCAAAGCTGACCACTTTCTGGAATATTAGGAACTAAAAACATAATCCTACTTTCTTTTTTCACACCCAATGCTGTTAACATTTTAGAATAATTATCAACTTGCTCAAAAAAATCTTTATAACTTGTCTGCGAACCATAATAAGTTTCTGCAATACTATGAGTATTATTAATATTTTTCATCTTAATATATTCTGTTAAATTTGTTTTTGGAATTTCATAATTAATTTTATTTAAGTCATAATATTTCATCCAAGGTCTATCAACGTGTGGATACATTTTTTTCTTTTCCATAATTAACCCTCTAATCTAAAATACAAAATCACATTTAAGGAGTTATATTTAACACGTATATTATATCATACATTTCTTTTTAACAAAACGTATTTAATCACATTATTTTAAATATCTAAACATAGTTTTATATTTTCATTTAAATTTATAATAAATAGATTTACGTACAAAATATAATATAGCCATACTTTTTATTTTTAAAATGAATATCCAAATTATTTTTATTAAATAAAATTGAAAATTGACAAACATTTGTTTATAAAGTAAAATAAAATACAAAGAACTTACAATAAATAAAAAAAGGAGAAAATAAAATGTTCAAATTAGTATCAAAATACAAACCAAGTGGTGATCAACCTCAAGCAATAAAAAAGTTAGTTGATAGACTAAAAAGCGGAAAAAAAGAACAAGTACTTTTAGGCGCAACAGGAACAGGTAAAACATTTACGATTGCAAACGTTATACAAGAAGTCAACAAGCCCATACTAGTTTTAGCCCATAATAAAACATTAGCAGGACAATTATATAGTGAATTCAAAGAACTATTTACCGAATACCGTATTTTATATTTTGTCTCATATTATGAAAATACCTCAAATCCTGTATTATTTAATGCTGTTTAGTATCGTTTAGTCTTCTATTTGTGGATAAAATAATAATAAAAGTATTAAACATAACTAAACGAAAAAAATAAATTTGTGATTTTTATTAATATCAATTAGTCTTAGTAAAAATTAATGTATGAAAGGATCAAAATAAATGAGTAATATAACAATTGGAAATGAAAAAAATATTTTATTTTATAGTGATGAAAATGGACAAACTAAAGTAGAAGTAATTCTACAAAATGAAAATGTTTGGTTAAATGTAAATGCAATAGCTACTCTTTTTGATGTACAAAGACCTGCTATTGTAAAGCATATAAATAATATATATAATGATGAAGAATTAAGTAAAGAATCAACTTGTTCCATTTTGGAACAAGTTCAAATTGAAGGAACACGAAGTATTAAAAGACAAAAAGAATACTATAATCTAGATATGATTATTTCTATTGGATTTAGGGTTAATTCTAAAAAAGCAATTAAATTTCGAAGTTGGGCAAATGAGATAATTAAAGATTATATGATCCAAGGTTTTGCACTTGATGATGATAGATTTATGAAAGCAAGAAAATCTGATCAAGAATATTTTAAAAGATTACTTGAAAGAATAAAACTAATTCGTACTAGCGAGAGAATATTTTATCAAAAAATTACAGACATATTTGCTGAGTGTTCTATTGATTATGATAAAAACAGCGATATAGCAAAAGATTTTTATTCAACTATTCAAAATAAATTTCATTATGCTATTACTGGTAATACTGCAGCAGAAATCATCTACAATAGAGTTGATAGTCAAAAGGAGAATATGGGACTAACAAACTGGAATAAATCTCCTGATGGAAAAATCTTAAAATCAGATGTTTCTATTGCTAAAAATTATTTAGAAGAAAAAGAAATAAAAAATTTAAATAATTTGGTAAACTTATTTTTAGATATTGCAGAAAATAATGCTGAAAGAAATTTATCAATGACTATGGAAGATTGGAAGAATGAGATAGAAACATCCTTAAAATTATTCCACTATGATGTATTAAAAGGCAAAGGAAAGATTTCTGCTGAAAAAGCAAAACAAAAAGCAGAAAATGAATATGAAAAATACAAAATTATACAAGATAAAAAATTTGTTTCTGATTTTGATAAATTATTAATAGAAGCAAATAAAATTGATAATAAACAGGAGTAATAATATGAATGATTATTTTAAAAATGATGAGTATTGGAAAGAACATATAAATAAAAACTTTGTTAATTTTAATATTTTTACTATTATTTAATATTATTTTTTTCGTAAAATGAAATTTGTGGCTTTTATTTGATCTTAACACAAAAATTAGATTACTAACCACAAAAATACGTAAAATTTTAATAAAAAATAAAATAGGAGGTGACTAAAAATGTTTAAATTACATTCAAATTATCAACCTAGTGGTGATCAACCTCAAGCAATAAAAAAGCTAGTTGACGGACTAAAAAGTGGAAAAAAAGAACAAGTACTTTTAGGCGCAACAGGAACAGGTAAAACTTTTACAATTGCAAACGTTATACAAGAAGTTAACAAACCTACCCTAGTTTTAGCCCATAACAAAACATTAGCAGGGCAATTATATAGTGAATTCAAAGAACTGTTTCCTGAAAATCGTGTTTTATATTTTGTTAGTTATTACGACTACTACCAACCAGAAGCATATGTTCCAAGTAAAGACTTATACATAGAAAAAGATGCAAGCATCAATGACGAAATAGACGAATTAAGACACGCAGCGACAAGTAGCCTATTAAATAGAAGTGATTGTATAGTAGTTGCAAGTGTATCGTGCATATACGGTATTGGTGAAGTAGAAGAATATAAAAACAAAATGTTAACATTAATAGTTGGGGACACAATAGACAGAGACGCCATACTAGAAAAACTAGTCAACATGCTTTACGAAAGAAGTGTAAACGACTTTACAAGAGGAACATTTAGAGTAAAAGGAGACACAATAGAAATAATACCAGTATACGAAAAAAAGAACGGAATTAGAATAGAACTATTTGGTGACGAAATAGAAAAAATATACGAATTTGACACATTAACAGGTAACATCATAAATGAGAAAAAAAGCGTCAGTATATTCCCAGCATCGCACTTTGTAACGAGTGAAGAAAAACTAAAAGAAGCTATCAAAAGAATAGAAAAAGAATTAAAAGAAAGACTTATAGAACTTGATAAGCAAGGAAAAATAGTAGAAAAAGAAAGACTAAAACAAAGAACAATGTACGACATAGAGATGCTAAAAGAAACAGGATTTTGTCACGGTGTTGAAAACTACAGCAGACACCTTGCACTTAGAGAAGAAGGAGAAACACCTACTACACTCATAGACTTTTTCCCAAAAGACTTTCTACTAGTTGTTGACGAATCGCATGTCACATTACCACAAGTAAGAGGAATGTATAACGGTGATAGACAAAGAAAGCAAACACTTGTAGACTATGGATTCCGTTTACCTAGTGCTAGAGACAATAGACCTTTAAAATTTGAAGAATTCGAGCAAAAAATAAATCAAGCAATATACGTATCAGCGACACCAGGGGATTACGAACTAGAAAAAACAAAAGGAGAAATAGTTGAACAAATAATAAGACCTACTGGACTACTAGATCCGACAATCGAAGTAAAACCAACAAAAGGACAAATAGATGACATAATAAACGAAATAAAAGCAAGAACAGAAAAAAACGAAAGAGTATTAATCACAACCCTTACAATTAGAATGGCAGAAGAACTAACTAATTATTTAAAAGACATGGGAGTAAAAGCATTATACCTACATAATGAAATAAAAACATTAGAAAGACTAAACATAATTAGAAATTTAAGACTAGGAAAAATAGATGTAATTGTAGGAATCAACCTATTAAGAGAAGGAATAGACATACCAGAAGTATCACTAATTTGCATAATGGATGCTGACAAACAAGGATTTTTAAGAAGTGATAGAAGTTTAATACAAACAATAGGAAGATGCGCTAGAAACAAAAATGGACACGTAATCATGTATGCAGACACAATAAGTGAAGCAATGAAAATAGCAATAGAAGAAACAAAAAGAAGAAGAACAATACAAGAAAAATATAACATTGAGCACAACATAACACCACAGACAATAGTAAAAGAAATACATGATAACGTCACAAACATAGAAGAAACAAAACCTAAAGCAATCAAAAAAGACTCTAAAAAGAACAAACAAGAACTAATTAGAGAACTAGAAATAGAAATGAAAAAAGCGGCCAAAGAATTAGACTTCGAACGCGCTATGGAACTAAGAGATGCAATGTTTGAACTAAGTGTAAACGAAGACTAATAAATAACCCTATTTAAATAAAGACCACCAGGAAAAGCAGGTTTACCAATAGAAGACCTGTTTTTTAATTCAAAAATATCAGTTATATCATTCAAATTAACTTTACCCTCATTTAAATCCAACAATAGTCCAACGATATTTCTAATCATATATCTTAAAAAACCAGAAGAAACAAACTTAATAATCAAAATATTATTTTTAACAACAAAAGAAATATCAACATTTCTCACATAATCATCATACTTACCAGAAGTAAAACTTTCAAAGTCATGCGTTCCAGATAACAACTTAATTGCTTTTCTTAATTTAATCAAATCAATACCTTTATTATACTGAAAAACATAATTAACCATACAAGGATTATACTTCCCCAAATTAATAAGATAAATATACTCCTTCTTCTTAACACTATATCTAGCATGAAATTCATCATTAACGACAAAAACATCATCAACATAAATACTTGAAGGCAACAATTTATTTAAACTATTCCTAATAACTAAAACATCCTTCACCTTAGAAGAATCAAAATGAAAATAAAACTCATTAGCATGTACACCCCTATCAGTACGAGAACAACCAACACACTTAATTTTTTCATCAAAAACTTTAGAAAGACATCTATCAAAAATACCCATTACAGTAACCTTATCATTTTGCCTTTGTGAACCATAAAAAGCACTACCATCATAACAAATTTTAATCAAATATCTCATAACAAATTCACTTCCAAAATATAACCATATAAAAACAACAAATGAAAAACAAGTAACATAAAAGCATAAAAATTAAACTTACCCGTTTTCATATTGGTGCGCCTTTTTTTAACACTAAACATCCTTAACTTAGCCAAATTATTAACATCTTTCATACGTTTAAAAGTAAGTCTAATACTATTTTTAAAAGAATACAAAACAGCATAATATCTACCTACAATACCACTATGAACATAATCAATTCCCCTACTAGCTTGACGCCTTAAAACACGATTTTCCGTAGTTACAAGTGCCGGAATAAATCTAAACACATTTCCAACCACAAGAGAGATATAAGAAACATTTAAATTTAAAAAATTAATAGGATTTAAAACCTTATAAATGCCATAATCAAACTCACTCCAACTAGTCGTAAACACCAACAATGCCAAATACTGAGTAACGAGAATAAACTTTAGCAAATAAGTTAACGAAAGTTCCAAAGAAAAACCTGCACCCGCAAAGACAAAGATTAAGACTAAATACAAATACCTAAATCCATAAAACATATTAAAGAAAAACCTAAAAGGAACTTTAGACTCAATAATTTGCAGTACCAAAATAGCAAGAACAAACAAATGTAATTCCAAACTTTTGCTACCAATCATAACCAAAACAAACAAGAAAAAATTCAAAAGTTTAACAACAACACTCATTTCATGGATCTTACTATTAACAGGGTAATAAGACCCAAACATCCCCTTAGAGTACATCATTACAAACCCCCTTTACCAAATCTAAAACGCTCTTATAATATTTAAAATTCTTATTATATTTACTCCTAACCAAATTAGAAAAAGTAACAATTAAAGGACTAGAAATATCATATTTAGAAAGCTTATTTTCGTCATAAAAAATATCATTATTACCCTGCATAACTAATTCGCCATTACTTAAAACTAGAATACTAGAATTAAACTCATATATAAAATCAACATCTCTACTCATAACAATAATAGTTTTACCGTACTTTTCATTAATAAAATTAAGAATACGAATTAATTCCCTTTTTTCACGAGAATTAAAATGTAAAGTAGGTTCATCCAATATAATAACCTTAGGATTATAAACCAGAACAGAAGCAAGACCAACTTTTTTAGATTCACTAAGAGACAAATCATCTATATTTTTATTTAAATATTCTTCACCCAGTCCAACAATTTTAAGAGCCTCAATAGACCTAACCACCTTTTTATTAGTTTTATACTTAAAAAACTTCATAGCAAACTCAAGTTCATCCTTAACTTTTTTATTAAAAAACATATCATCTTTATTCTTATAAACAACACCAACATCAAATCTAAGACTATTAACATTTTTAATATTTCTTCCATCATTTACAAACTCACCAATTTTAACGGAACCTTTTGATGGCCTAACGACACCATTAATCAAGTCTCCAATTACAGACTTACCAGAATTAGAATTACCCAGAAAACAATATTTTTTACCACTTTCAAGTTTAAAACTAACATTTTTTAGCAATAACTTTTCAGCATAAGTCCTACTATTAACAATCAAACTAACATCATTAAATTCTATTTCCATATATCATCCACCAACTCACCGACACTATCAAAATACTTATCAACAATACCATAATCCATCAAATACTTATTAACTTCGACCAAAAAAGGAAGCCCAACACCCAATTTTTTCATAAGCTTATCTTCATTTAAAACATTAATAGTCTTACCACTGATTAAAATTTTTTCATTATTTAAAACGATTACATCACTACCAAATAAACACTCACTCACATCAGAAGTAAAATTAAAAACAATATTATCATTATTAACAAAATCATCTAAATTTTTAATAACCATATTTAAATCACATTTATCAAGTTCACACAAAACTTCATCCAAGACCAAAACCTTGGGTTCACAAACAAGCGACCCAACTATTTTTATTTTAACTTTATCACTTATACCTAGAGAATTTGGATCTTTATCTAACAAATTCATAATTTCAAACTTCTTAGCATATTTTAAAATCTTATCTTCCATCTCATTTTTATTTAACCCCAAACATTCCATACCAAAAGCAATATCATCACTAACAGTTTCACCAACAAACAAATTAAGATGTTCATGCAAGACAAAAGAAACATTTTTTTTATATTTAAAAATGTTTTTAAAATTAATTTTAGCAAACATTAAAGTTACGTAATCATGATTATTTTTAAAAAGCAAATTATCGATTAATCTTTTATTTCCATCACCCAAAAAAATAACAAATGAACGCGTTGGAAAACTAAAAGACAGATCCTTACTTTCACTATATGTAAAATAATTATTAAAATTCATCACAAAACTCCTCATAATTATTATACAATAACAAAAAAGAATATTAAAGTTTTTCTAAAAATTCATCAAATTTTATAAATTGGACGTAAAATTATGATTAATTATCTATATATTAACTTTAACATGTAAAGTATACAAGATTAATAATTTGTAACATATTAAAAACACAACCAAAAGTTGTGTTTTATCATTTAACAAAATTTTAAATTATCGCCAAAAGATTTACGTGGCTCATTTAATTCTCTGCACTTGAGCACGCACTTGGTAACTCTACTGTATATGGATCACTTGCCGTTCCACTTCCTCCAGAGGCAAGAACACAAGATTTCAGAGAAATTACGGGACGCACGCCGTACGTGAGGTCGACGTAAGTGCTGCTCAAGCGGCCAGCGTTAGAAGACCCGCCCACGTAGAACACGATAGCGCTACCGTAGCTGCTATACCAGCCGCGCGGACTCATTGTCCACCAGTAACTTGCTCCGCTTGATGCGTTCTGAGCTATATAATAACTAGTATTATTAGCTATATATCCTCCTGCGTAATACACTTCGTCCATTGTAATTAACCCTATTGGGTATATTAGTTTTCCATTTCCTGTACTTGTACTTGCTGTAAACCTATCATTTGCATTACTACATGTGAACGTTGGTGTTTTATTTGTGTATAGTCTTGTATATGCAGCATAGTAGAATGGGTCGTTTCCTGTTGCACTCCAACTTCCACTTCCTACTGTTCTATCATTACAATATATCGCTGTCTTACTTATATACCCTGAATAACTACTTAAATTACTTGTGTACCAGTTATCTACCACTGTTTTTATACTACTATTTGTTCCTGTTCCATACTGCTGACTTGCTGTATACATATACCCTACATATGAACTATTATTATAGCTTGAGTTATATACTTGGCTTGTATTTATAAATGCTGCTGTATCTGTCGCACTTGTTCCTGCATATATTAAACGCACACTAGCATCTTCATTTATTCTCACTATTCTCCAGTACTTATTTGCAAACTTTACATAGTTATTTGTTACCTGACCTGCAAAGTAATATGTTGTTTTATTATCTTGACCCGTCGCTCTATATATAGTGTTTCCATTATTACTTGTTGTAAATACACTACTAAAACTACTTCTTGTACTTACATTTGGGTTATTCTCTAACACTTGGACATATAATGAATTTAGTGATTTAAAGTTAACTTGACATGTTGTACTACTTGTTACATTACTTACTGTTAATTTATTTGTGCTTGTATCATATGTTCCATTACACCCTGTTACATTTTCATATTCATACCCATCTTTTACTGTAAATGTAAATGTATGAGAACTTCCACTATTTATTATTACTGAACTTGGCGCATTTACTGTTGCCATACTTGCATCATTTGTTGTTGCACTTACTCTTACTGTATTTTCTTCTAGTACCTCATTTTCTACATTAGCACATCCATCTGACAACTCTACCGTATACGGATCACTTGCCGTTCCACTTCCTCCAGAGGCGAGAACACAAGATTTCAGAGAAATTACGGGACGCACGCCGCCCGTGTCGTTGACGCCAGCGCTAGTCAAGCGGCCAGCGCGAGAAGACCCACCCACGATGAACACGAGAGCGCTGCCGCCATCCCAGTCGCGCGGACTCATTGTCCACCACCACGATGCTCCACTTGATGCGTTCTGGGCTATATAATAGTTTGAGTTATTTGTTGCCCATAATCCTCCTGCATAACTTATCTCATCTGCTGTTATTAGTCCTATTGGATATGTTAGTTTTCCGTTTCCTGTACTTGTACTTGCTGTAAATCTATCATTAGAATTACTACATACAAATGTTGGTGTTTTATTTGTTTGTAGTCTTTCTCTTGCAGCATAGTAGAATGTACTTCCTGTTGCACTCCATGTTCCCCATCCTACTGTTCTATCATTGCAATATATCGCTGTCTTACTTATATATCCTGAGTAACTATTCAAGTTACTACTGTACCAGTTATCTACTGTTGTTTTTATTGGACTATTTGTATTAGTTCCATATTGTTGACTTGTTGTGTACATATACCCCACATACGCACTATTATCTGCGCTTGAGTTATATGCTTGAGATGTACTTATAAATGCCGCTGTATCTGTTGCACTTGTTCCTGCATATATTAAACGCACACTGTTATCTTCGTTTATTCTTACTATTCTCCAGTAATATCCTCCAAAATATACATAATTGTTTGTAACAGCTCCTGCAAAATAATATGTATCCTTTCCGTCTTGTCCACTTGCTTTATATATTGTGTTTCCATTATTACTATCTGTAAATATTGTACTAAAATCTGTTCTTGTACTTACATTTGGGTTATCTTCTAATATTTGTGCATACAAATATGGTGGATTTGTAAAATTAATTGTACAGTTTGTAGGAACTTCTGTTATATTGCCTACAATAATTCCCCATGTATCATTATTCCATTCTGCTGTTGCTCCATTCGTACAAGTTACACCTGAAACAACATATCCATCATTTTTTCCTGGCAAGTCTCCAATTTGTTCAACTCCATTTAAAGTCCATGCTATAACATTAACATCACCTTTTGGTGTAAATACAAACGGATCACTTGCTGTCCCGCTTCC
>CALVOP010000011.1 GCA_944350345.1 uncultured Bacilli bacterium
AAAAGGAGAATTTTAAATGAATAAAGATGTTGAAACGCTTTTTTTTGCGTTAGGTGGACTTGGAGAAGTCGGAAAAAATATGTATGTTATTGAACATGATGATGAAATTATTGTTATTGATGCTGGTGTAATGTTTCCAAAAGATGAATTACTAGGTATTGATTATGTTTTAGCTGATTATACATATTTAATTAATAATAAAAGTAAAATTAAAGCTTTGTTTATAACTCATGGCCATGAGGATCATATTGGTGGAATTCCATTTTTATTAAATGATGTAGATGTTCCAGTTATTTATGCTTCAAATGTAGCAGCAGCTTTAATAAAACATAAGTTGGAAGATAGAAATATTAAATATAATAATATTAAATTAATAAATGAAGATGTTATTGCTAACTTTAAACATTTTAAAGTTGAATTTTTTAGGACAACGCACTCTATTCCAGATTCTTATGGTTTGGCAATTCATACACCAAACGGAATAATTGTTACTACTGGTGATTTTAAATTTGATTTGACTCCTATTGGTCCAATGGCAAACTTGCAGAAAATGGCTGCTTTGGGCGAAAAAGGTGTTAGATTGTTGCTAAGTGATAGTACTAATGCTTTGGTCCCAGGTTTTTCGTTGAGTGAATCAGCTGTTGATGAAGCTTTAGGCGATTTATTTGCTAGAAGTACTGGCAGAATTATTTTAGCTACTTTTGCAAGTAATATTTACAGGGTTGCTCATATTATTCAAACTTGTAAGGATAATAATCGTAAAATTGCTGTTTTTGGTAGAAGTATGGTAAATAGTATAGAAATTGCTAAATCATGCGGTTTTATAACTGATGATAATATTTTTGTTACTAGTGATGAAGCTAATAGAATGAATCCTAGTGAAGTTTGCATTTTGTGTACTGGTAGTCAGGGTGAGCCTTTGGCTGCTTTATCAAGAATTGCAAATGGCATTGATAATAATGTTAAGTTACTACCAGATGATACAATTATTTTTTCATCTAGTCCAATACCTGGTAATGCGTTAAGTATTAATAGGGTTATAAATAAACTATATTTGAAAGGGGCAAAAGTTTATACTAATTCTAGTGAGGCTGATATACATACTAGTGGCCACGGCAAACAGGATGAATTGAAATTAGTTATTAGATTAATAAAACCTGAGTACTTTGTTCCTATTCATGGAGAATATAGAATGTTAAAAAAACATGCTGAAATTGGGGCATTATGTTCTGTTGATAAGAAAAATACTTTTGTGTTAAAAAATGGAGATAGAATTGCTTTGACTAAAGATAAGGTTTATTTAAAAGATTCTATTCCTATTAATGATATTTATGTAGATGGTAAAAGAATTGGTAATATAGGGGCTTCTATAATTAAAGATAGAAAAATTATGTCAACTGATGGTGTTCTTATTATTATATTAAATATAGATAGTGAATTAAGGCAGTTATCGCTTGATCCGAATGTCACTACTAGAGGATTTGTCGTGGTAAATGAAAATCAAAATTTAATTAATGATATTCAGAAAAAAGTTAAGCAAATAGCATTGAATGAACTAAATAAAGATTCTTTTAATTATGTTGATTTAAAAAATAGAATAATTCTTGAGATAAATTCTTTTATAATTGAACTAACTGGTAGACGTCCAATAATTATGCCAATGATTTTGGAAACTAAAAAAAATTAATTGATTTATAATATGTTTATTTGTATTGCTTTAATTAAAAAAACGCTTTTTAAAAGCGCTTTTATTTTGCTATTTCTTCAGCTCTGGTTTCTCTGATTACAACTACTTTAATTGTTCCTGGATATTGCAATTTTTCTTCGATTTTTTCTTTTATATCTCTTGCCATTTTATAACTTGTTAAATCGTCTATTTCATCCGGTTTAACTATTACACGTAGTTCTCTACCAGCTTGCATAGCATATGTTTTTTCAACTCCAGGAAATTCATTACCAATTTCTTCTAGTTCTTCAAGTCTTTTAATGTAATTTTCTAAACTATCGTTTCTCGCTCCTGGTCTAGCTGCTGATAATGCATCTGCAATTTGTACTAATTCTGCTATTATACTTAATTTTGGTTTATCATCATGATGTGATTCAATCGCATTAATGACGATGTTATCTTCTCCATATTTTTTTGCAATTTCTGCTCCTAATTCAACATGGCTCCCTTCGACTTCAGAGTCTATAGCTTTGCCTAAATCATGTAAAAGTCCTGCACGCTTAGCTAAAGCAACATTTTCTCCTAATTCGCTAGCTAATATACCGGCTAGATGTCCTACTTCAATTGAGTGTTTTAACGCATTTTGACCATAACTTGTTCTAAAGTGTAGTTTACCTAATAGTTCGACTATTTCAGGTGCAATTTTAGTTAAATTTAGTTCAAATAGTGCTTCTTCACCTTTTTCTTTTATTATTGTTTTATAGTCTTCACATACTTTATCATATAATTCTTCAATTCTTGCTGGATGGATTCTACCATCTTTGATTAGAGCTTCTAATGTTGTTTTAGCAATTTCCCTTCGTAAAGGATCAAAACTTGATAATACTATTACTTCAGGTGTGTCATCAATAATTAGGTCAACCCCTGTAATAGCTTCAATTGTTCTTATGTTTCTGCCTTCCCTACCAATTATTCTACCCTTCATTTCATCTGTAGGTAATTCTATTGTTGAAACTGTTTGTTCATTTGTAACATCATTGGCATATCTTTGCATACTACTTACTAGATACTCTTTTGCTTTTCTGTCTGCTTCTAATTTTGCTTCGTTTTCTTTTTCTTTTATAAAAACTGTAATTTCCTTTGATATGTCTTCTTCAACACGTTTCATGATTAATTCTTTTGCTTTTTCTTTGCTGTATCCTGATATTTTTTCAAGTAATTCTACTTGTTCTTTTAATACTGACTCCATTTTTGCGTCTTTTTCTTGAATTTCTTTTTGTCTTACTAATAAATCTTTATCTTTTTGATCTAAAGTTTTTTCACGTTCTTGTATCATTTCATCTCTTTTATTGAGACTTTTTTCTCTGCTTTGTATTAATTCATTTAATTCTGTAATTTCTTTTTTCTTTTCCTTAATTTCGTTTTCTGCTTCTTGCTTAAGTTTGTAAGTTTCCTCTTTTATATCAAGAACATTATCTCTCTTTATCTTTTCTGCTTCTTTTTTAGCATTTTCAATTAATTTATCAGCGTTTTTTTGTGATTTTACAAGTTTTAGTTTATTTATAATTAACATTATAATTATACCAAAAGATAATCCAACTAATATTAGCAAAATGGAGTATAAAGTGTTTTCCATTTTTTCCTCCATTACTATTAAAAATTAGAAGATTTTATCAATTCTTCTAATTCTATTGTAATGTTTAATTTAAACTTTGTCAATTTTTTTCATTCAGTTTTATTTGTTGCATTATCCTTGTTTATTTGAAAGTGTTCTCTAATTTTTTGTTCTAATTCTTCTTTTAATTTTGGGTTATCTTTTAATAGTGCTTTAACATTTTCTTTTCCTTGCCCTATTTTTTCGCCATTATATGAATACCATGCGCCACTTTTTTCTATTATGTTTATGTCACTAGCTATATCGACTATTTCTCCTTCGCGGCTAACTCCTTCACCATACATTATCTCTACTTCCGCTGTTTTAAATGGCGGAGCAACTTTGTTTTTTACTACTTTAATTACAGTTCTATTTCCTAATATATCGGGTCCAACCTTAATTTGTTCCGCTCTTCTAACATCTAATCTTATAGTGCTATAGAATTTTAACGCTCTGCCACCTGGTGTTGTTTCTGGATTTCCAAACATTACACCAACTTTTTCTCTTAGTTGGTTGATAAATATACATATGGTATTTGTTTTGTTGATTGCGCCCGATAATTTTCTTAAAGCTTGAGACATTAATCTGGCTTGTAATCCAACATGTGAATCTCCCATTTCTCCTTCAATTTCTGCCTGTGGCACTAATGCGGCAACTGAATCTATAACTATTATTGATATTGCTTCACTTTTTACTAGTGCTTCACATATTTCTAAAGCTTGTTCACCTGTATCTGGTTGACTCAACAATAAATCGTTAATATTTACTCCTAATTTTTTGGCGTACACTGGATCTAATGCATGTTCTGCATCAATAAATGCAGCTTTTCCACCATTTTTTTGTACTTCTGCTATTGCATGTAAAGCAAATGTTGTTTTACCGCTTGATTCTGGTCCATATATTTCTACTATTCTTCCTTTTGGATATCCTCCTACGCCTAGAGCTAAGTCCAACTTTAGACTTCCTGATGATACAACATCAATGTTTTTTAATCCCCCTTCTCCTAATTTCATTATTGCACCTTTTCCAAATTGTTTTTCTATATCCAACAATACTTGTGCTAAGGCTTTATCTTTATCGTTTGTATTTTTGTTCACAAGTTATCCTCCTTCATACATTATAATTGTATCGATTTATTTTAATATTGTCAACACTTTTTGCAAACATTTGTTTTATATTTTCTTTTTTTTGTAAATTTTATGTTTTGAAAATTAAAAAACCTTATATAAAAGGTTTATTTTTCGAGTAATTTATTTTTCAAAAAGAAATTTTTTATTTTTTACATAATATTCAATTCCACTTACTACTGATAATACTGTAGCAGTTAATATTAGTAGATCTGCTATTCTTAAATTCCATAATTCAAATGGCAAATTATAAAATAACATTAGTGAAACGCCTATCATCATAAATATGGTTTTGATTTTACCTGTCACACTTGCACCTACCGCACCAGTTTTATTTCCAACAACCATTTTTATTGAATCTACGATTGTGTCTCTTGATATAATTATTACTGGTACTACTACACTTATAAATCCTGTTGCACTTAAAATTATTAATACTCCATTTACTAAAACTTTGTCAGCTATTGCATCCATGACTTTTCCAAAGTCTGTTACTAAATTATATTTTCTTGCTATATGTCCATCTATAAAGTCTGTGCATGATGCAATAATAAACAAAATTCCAGCTATGATATATTTGACGTCTACAAGTACTTTCCCTCCCACTAATACTTTTGGAAATTCTAATCCAAAATCATTTAATGGAACTATTAGAATTATTAATATTATTAATGATAGTATTAATCTAGTTACTGTTATTTTATTTGGCAAATTCATTGTATTTCTCCTTTCACTATTTTGTAATCATAACTAATTAATTCTTTTTTTGTATTTATTACAGAATTCATTATTAATAGTGTTATTGTAACTAATATTACTGTAATTATAAGATATAAATATAGTGGTTTTAATTTAGCTTTCATTACTTTTCTAGCAGTATAAGGTGAACTTATTTTTTTTCTTGTTTCTATTTCTTCTTGTCTATTTATTTCTTTAACTTTTGCTTCTATTTCTTCTACTGGTATTTTTGATGTATAGTCAAATACAAAGTCGTTAAAATATTCTAAAGTTTCATCTTCATCTAAATTTAGATATACTGTATATCTCTTTATTAAATCTTTTAGAAAAAAAATGTCTTTAAATGCATTTATGTTTCCTTCTTCTAAATTTTCAAGTTGTGGTATTGTTATATCTAAATCTTTTGATACTTCATCTAACTTAAGACCAATTTCTTCTCTTTTTTCCTTGAATTTTATTCCTAATTCTTTCAAAGTATATTATCTCCTTTATAATAAAATATCTTAATAAGCCATATTCTGTACCATATAGGTGGCAAACATTTATCTAGTATTTCTACTTCTTTACTCCGTTTGTTTCCTTCGTAAAAATTCCCCTACCATATTTTGGGTTTCTCGCTCGCGGGGTTTATCACGTTCCACTCTATTTATTCCTAAATAGCTCGTCTCTATGACACTTTTATACTTACTTTAATCAGTTCTTGATTATTTCAGAGCCGTTAGCTTTAAGCTACCTAAAGTTATTTTTTCCTTTAGCACGAACACTACAGCCATTTCAGGTCTGTGCGAGTATGGACTTTCCTCTACATAAATTATATGCAGCGTTTGCCTAAGTTATTTTATTCTCCGTAAACTATCTTTTCTAATTCACTTAATCTTTTTAGTATGTCTACATTTGTAACACCTTTAGCATTACTTGCCATTTCGATTTGTGAACGTAGTTCTCTAACCTCTTTTTTTAGTCTTTCATTTTCAGTCATAATGGCTCTTAATTCTGTGTCTAATCTTTTTATTATTTTGTTGTATTCTGTGTAGTCACTTATTATTATGTCTAAAAATTTGTCTACTTCTTGAGGTCTATATCCTCTTGTATCAATTTTAAATTCTTTTTCAAGGATATCTTTTGTCGTTAAATATATTTTTTCTTCTAACATACTTAATGCCCCTTTTCACACTTTAATTTTACAAAATATTACATAGTTTGTCAAATTAAAAAGCAGCACTATTTTGTATGCATTTTGCTGCTTTCTAATTTTATTATTGCTTCTTTTATGTCATTTTGTATTTCATTAAAAATTATATTAATTTTGTTTATTTTAGATCACCAATGTTAATATAACTTATAATTTTATTTTTTTCATTATTTTTGACAAAACTAGTGTTTCTTTTTATTCTGCCATTTTTATAAGTTCTTCTATACCATCTAATTCTATTTTTTCAATGTCACTATATTCTATTTTGTAAATGACTTGTTTGTAATTTTCTTCATATATAAGATTGAATAGTTCTGTTAAGTCTATTTCAATTGATTCTATATTTTCATTGTAATTTATATTTAAGTTAATATCTTTGTTTTCTTTTAAGGCTATCTCAGCATTGTTTGCTTTGTTATAAATTACTATTAAGTCACTTAATGAAATTTTATATCTTTTTATTTTGTAATCTTCTTCTGTCAAATCAACGCTTTCTTTGCTTGAATTAATTAACTCTATAATGTTTTCTATGTTTATAAATGTGGTATCATTTCCTAAATATGGGTCAAATGTTGTATCTTTTTTTATTGGTACTTCTTCTGTTATTATGTAATACTCTTTTTCATAGAATATGTAATTGGTTTCTTTGTCGTCAATTATTTGTCTTCCTGCCTCGTTATTGCCTAATACTTCTCTTTCTATTGTTAGTTGTTCTAAATCTTTTGATATTGTTATTTTTTGTTTGTAATTATCCTTTATATCACTTAATTCATTTAATATTGTGTTTTCTTCAATGTTGTTTGTATTGTTTTGCTCTTGATTGTTACTGTGAGGCATTACGTTTACATATATTATCATTATTATAATGAAAAGCACACATCCAGTGAGTTTTATTATGTTCTTCTTATTTTCATAGTCTTTCTTTTCTGTTTCGTTCATATTTTCATTTTTTTTGAAGTAATCTTTTAATTTATCCATCATTTTATTTGAACTCCTTATTTATTAATGTTTCTTTTTTTATTCCGTTTAAATAATCTTTTACTTCCATTATTCTTTTTCCAAAAGGCTTTATTTTTGTGATTTCTATGCTTTTGTCTTTGCATTTTACTATTATGCTATTTTTTGTGATTTCGGTGATTTCTCCGACTTTACCTATTGTTTTTTCGTTTATGTTTGCTTCTATTATTTTTGTTTCTTCTTCATTTAATATTGCGTATGCTAATGGGAATGGATTTAATCCTCTTATTTGGTTATAAACTTGTTCTGCAGTTTTGTTAAAATCTATTTTTTCCTCTTCTCTTGTTATGTTGTATCCGAATGTTACTTCTTCTTCGTTTTGTTTAATTCTTTCATTTTTTTGTTCAAATATTAATGGTAATGTTTCTTTTAGTAATTCTGTCCCAATTTTGGATAGTTTGTCGTGAAGCGTTCCAACATTTTCTTTTTCATTAATAATTGTTTCTTTTTGTGATATTATGTCTCCTGCATCCATTTTAGAACTCATGTACATTATTGTTATGCCTGTTTTTTTGTATCCGTCTATAATTGCATGATGAATAGGCGCTCCACCTCTTAGTTTTGGTAATAGTGAAGCGTGTACATTTATTGCCCCATATTTTGGCGTTTCGATTAATTCATTTGGTATTATTTGCCCATACGCGCATGTGATTATGATGTCTGGATTTTTTTCTAAGATGTATTTGTAATCTTCTTTTATTTTTATTGGTTGAAATGTTTCAATGTTATTTTTAATTGCTAGTTCTTTTATAGGAGAAAATTTTTTTTCTTTTTTTCTTCCTACTTCTTTATCAGGTTGGGTTACGACTAGTAACACTTCTGTATTTTTTATTAGCATTTGTAAAATTGGTACTGCAAATTCAGGAGTTCCCATAAATATTACTTTTTTGTTTTTCATTTGATCACCATTTTTATTATAACATTTTATATTGTAAGTGTTAATTATATTGTTGATAAAGGATTTATGTTTATGTCTACATTAGTGTTAGTTTTGAGATAGTTATTAGTAAGATTTTTTAAAACTTCAAGTATGTTTTCTTCTTTTTTGTATTTTATTATTATACTGAAATAGTATTTGTTATTTAATTTGAAAATGTTTGCTGTTGAAGGTCCTAGTATGATGAATTGTTCACTAAGATTATTTTTTAAATAGTCTTTAATTGTCATACTTTCTTTTTTTGCAGTTTCGTATTTTAAACTACTTATTTTTATTTGAATTAAATAATAGTATGGTGGATATTTAAGTGTTTTTCTTATTAACATTTCATGGTTATAAAAATCTATATAATTGTGTTTTTTTAGACATGTAAAAACGTAATTGTCTGGGTTAAATGTTTGTATTATTACTTCTCCTGGAAGTTCGTTTCTGCCACTTCTTCCACTTGTTTGTGTGAGAATTTCAAATGTTTTTTCATGGCTTCTAAAGTCCGGGATGTTTAAACTGTTGTCTGCATTTATTATGCCTACTAGTGTTACATGCGGAAAGTTTAAACCTTTGGATATCATTTGTGTTCCTACTAATATGTCGTATTCTCTATTTTTGAAACTTTCTATTAGTTTTTGATGACTTCCTTTTTTCGTTGTGGTGTCAATGTCCATTCTTAATACTTTTGATGTTGGAAACTCTTCTTGTATGTATTTTTCTAATTTTTCTGTTCCCATTCCTAACGTTAATAAGCTTTCTTCTCCACATTTAGGGCATTTATCATTCATTTTTATGCTATATCCACAGTAGTGACATCTTAAATTGTTTGTAGTTTTATGGTATATTAGACTTATATCACAATGTGGGCATTTGTAAACATAACCGCACGACGCGCAGCTGATGTATGTTGAATATCCTCGCCTATTTAATAATAATATTACTTGTTCTTTTTTTTCTAATCTGTCATTTATTTTTTGTTTTAATTCGCTACTTAAAATTGTATTTCTTTTTTTAATTTCTTTTGACATGTCAATTATTTTTATATTTGGCATTTGTTTGTTTATTCTATTTGGCATCTCTACTAATTTATAAACACCTTTTACTCCTCTAGCATATTGTTCTAGTAATGGTGTTGCACTTCCCATTACTACAAAAGCTTTGTTGTTTTTTGCCCTTTCTATTGCTACATCTATTGTATTATATTTGGGATTGTTTTCTTGTTTGTATGAAGCGCTGCTGCATTCATCTATTATAATTAATCCTATGTTTTTTAGAGGCGCAAATATTGCACTTCTGGCACCGACTACTAGTTTTACTTCACATTTTAATATTTTTCTGTATTCATCATATTTTTCACCTTCGCTAAGTCTTGAGTGTAGTATTGCAACGTCATTTGAAAATTCGCTACTTAGTCTTGATATTATTTGTGGTGTTAGACTTATTTCTGGTACAAGAAAAATTGCTGTTTGTCCACTATTTAAACAGTCTTTTATTAATTTTATATATATTTCTGTTTTACCGCTTCCAGTTACTCCGTGCAAGAGTATTATTTTGTTTTTACTATTTTTTATCTCATTATATGCTTCTTTTTGTTCTTGTGTTAATTCTATTTTTTGCGGTGTTTCTTCATTTATTAAAATTTTTCTGTTTACTTCTTTTTTTGTTTCGCATACTATTCCGTTTTTAATTAGTGTTTTTAGGCTTGAACTATTTATTTCACTTTTTAAGAGTTCTTTATTTTCTTTTAATTTGTTGATAATCTTTAATTGTGATTCATTAATTTTTTTGTTTTTTATGTATTCTTCAGTTTTTTCCCTGCTGACTAATTTAATATACTTTTCATACTTTTTGTTTATGTTTGCTTTATGATCTGCTTTTAATGCTTTGGGAAACATTGCTTGGTAACAACTGATTAGTGATGAGATCGTTTGCTCGCTCATCCATTTTCCTAGTGCTAATAATTCTTCATTAATTATAAATTCTTCGTTTTCTATTTTTATAATTTCTTTGTATTCAATATTTTTATCTTCGTTTGTGTGTATGTTAAGAACAAACCCTTCTATATTTTGTTTTCCAAATGGTACTCGTACTTTCATCCCTTTTTTTACTTTGAGGTTTTCAGGTATTTTGTAGTCAAATACTTTGTCAAGTTGTTTAATGTTATATTCTACTAATACACTTGCAATCATAAGTAATTCTCCACTTTTAAATATGGATTTGTCTTTTTTTCTTCGTTTAGATATGTACTTGGTCCATGACCTGGATATATTTTTATGTTTTCTTCAAATTTTATTATTTTTTTAAGGCTATTTATCATGTCTTCTTCATTGGCCCCTTCTAAGTCTGTTCTTCCAATGCTACCTTTAAATATTAAATCTCCAACAAACATTGAATTGATTTGCTTAAAATAAAATGTAACTGAACTGAAATGATGCCCCTTTGTTTCTATTATATCATAGTTAAAATCCGGAATTTTTTGTTTGTTTTTGTAGTCAATAATGGGACACTCAAAAGTATTCCCGCATTTATTTAATGCTTGAATGTGATCAAAATGATAATGTGTTATTAATATACCTTTTACATTTAATTTGGAATCGGTTATGTATTTGTTTATTTTTTCAAATTCATCACCTGGGTCTATTATTAAACAATCATTTTGTTTTTCTATTATATAACAATTTGTGTCTAATGGTCCTACTACTATTGTTTCTACTTTCATTTTACTCCTTAAAACATGTCTATTATTTGATCTAATTTATCAACTACTAAAAAACCCTTTCCATTTCTTTTTTGAGAAAATCTAACGCTGATTCCGCCTTCACTTTCCCATTCCCTCAAATTATGGGCATAATCATCTATTAATATTGCTCCTTTGGTATGAATCATTTTTGTTTTTGAAATTTTCTTTGGAACTAGTATTATTGTAATGTCTTTAAAAAATTTTCTTAGGTATTCAACTTTGTCTATTCCTTCTTGTAAAGAATTTATATGCGTTAATATACTAATGTTAAATTTTTTACTTTCTATTATCTTTTGTATGCAATTTATACTATCATTCAATATATATTCATCTTTTAATATTTTTTTAAAATCAAACGTTTCATAAAATTTTGAATCACTTCTTTCTCTTCCTGCTTCGTCTGCAGCTTGATATAAATGAGGTATAGTATCTAAAATAACTCCATCAAAATCAATATAAAGTTCTTTCATTTTTGCCTCCTTATTTCAATTCTATAACGCGTACATTTATTTGTCAATATGTTTTATATAAATTATTATATGAGTGTAATATTTAATTATTACTATTAAAATTTAAATAAGTATTTATTTAAGTTAACTTTGCCATTTGTTACTTTAATGTTTTCTTTTTCTAGTTTTTCTTTTTGCTTTTCTATTCCTCCAAAGGCATAATTGTTACTAAGTTTTCCATTGCTACTTACTACTTTATAGCATGGATATTTGCTTTCGCTAGGATTTTTGTGTAGTACATTTCCTACATGTCTACATAGGTTTTTATTTCCTAGTTTAATAGCTATTTCTTTATAAGTAGTTACTTTACCTTTGGGTATTGTTAATAATAGTTTATAAATTTCTTTATTCATTTTTACTCTACATATTTTAATGAATCTATCATGTCTATTTTCTTTATAGTTTTATTTATTATTAATTGTACTATTAAAGATAATATTACTGTTATTATAACGGATATTATGTAACTGTACCATTCTATATTGTATAGGAAAAGTACACTTCCTGTCTGTGCCGTGTAAATTACGAATCTGTGCAAAAATACGCCTAATATTAAACCTAATAGTGAGCCAAATATTGTTAGTACAAATGTTTCTCTATATATAAATATAAATATTTCTATACTGTTAAAACCTAAAACTTTAAATGTCGCAATTTCTCGTTTTCTTTCTGTTACATTGATTATTGTTAGGTTATATAATACTGCAAATGCTAATAATGATGCACATACTATAACTAATACGATTAGTTTGTTGATGTTTTTTATTAAATCATCAAATGTGTCTTCTATTTCACTAGTCTTTGTAATTAAATATATATTGTAATCTTCTAACTCGATATTGCTTGTTATATTTCCGTTTATTAAAATGTTGTTGTATTTTGGTTCAATGTTAAATATTTTTTCGTAGTAATTTGGGCTTATGTATATATAGTGCGAAACATAGTTATAAATGATGTTATCAACTCGCATTATTATTAGTTCGTTGTCACTATTTCTTATGCTTATGTTTTCTCCAACATCAACATTTAATTGGTCTGACATTTGACTAGTTATTGTTACTCCATCATCTGATAAAGTTACTTCTTCTTCTGTTTCTGTGCTTTTTAATGATATGTAATTATTTAGTTCGTTTACATTATTTGGCACGATTAAATATACAGTTTCTTCTTTGCCATCGTGTTTATATGTGTATGTATTTTGATTAATTAATAAATAGTTTGATATGTTGTTTTGATTAAATAGATTTTCTATTTTTTCATCTATTGTTTCTACTTCGTCTTTTAATGTTATCATTTCGTCATATTTTATTATGTCTTGATATTGTATTTTTGAAATGATATTAATGCTGTCGTTTAGTCCAAATCCTGTTAATAGTAATGCGGTGCAACCTGATACACCTAAAATTGTCATTATTATTCTTTTTTTGTATCTGAATAGATTTCTAGTGGTTATTTTGCTCATAAAACTAAATTTATTCCATATGAAATTTACTCTTTCTACAAATATTTTCTTTCCTGATTTTGGTGCTTTTGGTCTTAGTAAATCTGCTGGTTTGAATTTTAGTTCTTTACCGCATGCAATTATAGTTACCATTATCATTAAGAATAAAGTAAAAATAATTATTGTGCATAGTGTAATTGGATTTACAACCACTATATATTCTGGTAAATAGTAATTTGCTGTGAAAACACCATATATTAATTTTGATATAACTTGATAACCTAGGAATATTCCGACTAGTATTCCTATTATTGATGATGTGAGTACATAGTATAAGTAACTTGAAATAATTCTTGTTTTACTAAATCCGTTTGATTGTAGTATTCCTATTTCTGTTCTTTCTTCTTCTATTAATCTGCTAAGTGTGTTTAAACACATAAGTAAGGCAATTATAATGAAAAAAACTGGTAATATTTTAGAAATTGCTTCTACTTTTTCTGCATCGTCTTTGTAATTTTGATATCCAGTGTTATCATTTCTGTCTAGTAAATACCAAACTGGTTTTTCTATTTCTTCTAGTTCTTGTTTTGCTTTGTTGATTTGCTCTTCTGCATCTTTTTTGGCATTTTCTAATTTGTTAACACCATCATAATATTCATCGTACCCTTCATCTAATTTATTTTGTTCTTCTTCTATTTTTATTTCAAAATTGTATTTTTCCTGTTCAATTTCTTTTATTCCTTCTTCAATTTTTGTTAAATTTGCATTTATTCCTATTAAACTATTATATTGTGTTTCTAATGTATTTATTTGTAATTCTAAATTTTTATATTCTTCTGTCTCCGGTTCCATTAAATTAAGTTGTTCTTTAAGATTTGTTATTGTTTGATTTAAAATGTTTATTGTTGTTCCAAGTTCGTTTACTTCAATGTTATTGTTTTTTAATTCATTTATTATAGTCTCTTTGTTATTAATAAGATCGTTATAGTTTTTGTTTATTGTGTTTAATGTTTCTTCTTTTGTTTTGTTTAATGTTTGTTGTCCTTCATCAAGTTCTTGTTTTGCTTCATTTAATTTGCTTTGATTTTTTGCTATCTCTTCATTTAGTTCATTTTGTATTTTTGTTATTTCATCGTAAGCTTCTTTCATTATCTCTTCGTATCTTATTGATTCTCGTATGGGCTTTAATAAGATTAATTCTTCATATAATTCATTTGCTTTTTCGTTATATTCGTTTTCATATGAATTTGTTTCTTCTGTTCCTTTTGCAATTATGTAACTTTCTGTGTAATATTCATAATTAAATGCTTCTCTTGGTATAAATGCAAATGATTCTAGTTTTCCATCTCCACTATTTGATATTCCATAACTACTGAACATATATAATGCTGAATTTATTGTTCCAACTACTTTACATCCATTGATGTTTAGGTATTCACTTGGTTCGTCAAAGGCTAGTATATCGCCTACTTGATATTTGTTGCTGTCAGCAACGCATTCATTGTTGTTTTCTGGCATACGTCCATCTATTAATTTTACTTTGTTAACTTCATTTTCTATGGCATGTAATCTTATAGAACTACCATTTGCCATTGTATCTAATGAGTATGTCGCTATTACTTCTTTAACATTTTCTAAATTTTTTAATGATTCTATATCTTCATCAGTCAAGCCATATGTACTAGTTATTTTATAGTCCATTAATTTGCTATCATCATAGTATTTATCCGCAGTATAAAACATCCCTGGTGTTGACTCTTTTAACCCAAGGAAAAATCCGGTTCCAAGCATGATTATCACTGAAATAGATATAAATCTTCCAAAAGATTTAAATATTTTTTTTATGCTGTTTTTAAATAGTAAACCCATTACCAATCAATCTCCTTAATATCTTTTGGCTTTTTGTTGATGATTAAATCGCTTATTTTTCCATTTTTCATTTTTATGACTTTATCTGCCATTTGAGATATTATTTGGTTATGTGTAATAATTACTACAGTTATGTTGTATTTTTTGCCTATATCTTGTAGAACTTCTAATACTTTTTTTCCAGTTATAGAATCTAATGCTCCTGTTGGCTCATCACATAGTAATAGTTTTGGCTTTTTGGCAATTGCTCTTGCTATTGCAACACGTTGTTGTTCTCCTCCTGATAATTGACTAGGAAAGTTGTTCATTCGTTCTGTCAATCCTACTTTTTCTAGAACTTCTTTTGCTGGAATTGTATCTTTACATATTTGACTTGCTAATTCTACATTTTCAAGTGCTGTTAGATTTTGTACTAAATTGTAAAATTGAAAAACAAATCCTATATCGTTTCTTCTATAGTGTGTTAACTTTTTGCCATTGTATTTTGCTATGTCTTTTCCGTCTATGATTATATTGCCACTCGTCGGAGAGTCCATTCCACCAAGTATGTTTAAAATCGTTGTTTTTCCTGCTCCACTTGGGCCTAAAATTACTGTGAGTTCTCCTTCTTCAATTTCAAATGAAACGTTATCTACTGCAAGTAATTTTATTTCTCCCATTGTATATTCTTTTGTTAAATTTTCAACTTTTATGTATGCCATAGATCCTCCATTTTAATATTATTCCTATTTATATTTTATCATTTTAAATTTTCTAGTAAATATTTATCACTATTTTTTCATTTTATTTTTACTACTTTTGCATTGTTATAAATTTTGTCTAAGTATTCATCTGGATAGTGTTTATCTAACAAAATTTCTATTTTATTGCTCGGTACTAAATTTTCCCTTCTTTCTTTTTGTCTATAACAAGCTAAAGCTGAGATTGTGCAGTCAATTACAAAAATGCAAGATATTATTGCTAAAAGTACTTTCACTTTTCTATCTCTTATTTTGATTTGTTCAATCATTGGCAAGATTAAATAATAAAATAGTATTCCTAATAATCCCCATAAAATTGAATGAAATAAATTAATTCTGCCATTTATATTAAACATTTTTTTTGAATAATCCCAAGATATTGTGCCAAAAATATTTTGTTGCATGTATGAACATATATATTCAATTAAACTTCCTGCTATAAAACCTATTATAAATATTTTAAAAATTAAATATTTATCAGTTTTATTTTTATCTTTTAACAAAAAATACATTGTTAAAGCGCCTAATCCATAAATAGGTATAAGTGGTTCATATATTAGTCCTTGTCTTAAAGCATAATTTCCTTTAATTACAATAGTGTATAAATTTTCTAGTATAAAACCAATAAAACTTCCAAATATAAATATTGTAAATAATAGACAATATTTTTCAAACTTAGTCTTTTTCATAATTATTTCCTTATTATTTTAATTTTATTTCACATTTTATCTCTTTATTAATTAACTTTGTAAATTTTTCTGCATCGCATTTATTTCCAACTATGCTGCCATAGTGTATTGGGATTACTATTTTTGGCTTTATTATGTTTGCGAGTTCAGCTGCTTCTTCATAATTCATTGTAAATGTTCCACCAATCGGTAAAAGTGCAACATCACATTTTATTTTTTTGTTTTCTTCTGTAATGTCTGTATCTCCAGCTATGTAATACTTTTCGTCATTAATTTCTATTATGTATCCTACCCAGTTATTAGATTTTGGATGAAATTGTTTTTCATTGTTATATGCTGGTATGGTTTCTATGTTTAATGTGTCAATTATATATTTTTCATTTGGATTTACGATTATTATATTTGAATTTTCAAAACCAAGTTCTTTTACTTTTTCTTTTAAATCTAATGTTATAATAATTTTTGTTTCTTTTTTTCTAACTTTTTTTATGTCTTCTTCTGAATAATGATCATAATGACTATGGGTTATGAATATGTAATCTGCATCATTATAGTTTTTATCTATTTTAAATGGATCAAAATAAATAGTTTTGCTATTCTTAATTTTTATAGAACTATGTGTTAATACCAAAATATTTTCTAACATTTTTCCTCCTTTATTACAATTTTATAATTTATTTATTAGTTCATCATATTTATTTGATAATTCATCTCTATTAAATACTATATAACTCCCTTCTATTGTCCATTCTTCTTGATTGTTTGATAGCATATTAATAATTTCTTCATATGTATTTAGAATTTCCAATATTTCATTTAGTGACTTTTCCACTTCTTCTGTTCCGTTATCATGTTCTATATCCCCTACATATTCTTTTTTGTATAATTCTATATAGTATTTGTCTAAATTTTTGTCATTTATATACGACATTGCTTTTTCTTCTGTGAAAAATTCTAAATATGTGTTTTTATATTCATTTAATTTATTTTTCGTGTCATTTATGTATTGTTTTGATTTTATAAAGTCTTTACCATCTTTTAAATAGTTTTCAATAGTTAAAATATTTACTAAATTTTCATCATTTAATATATCTGCAATTTTAAGTGTGTTATCAAAATTATCTTTTAAATAATTTTTAAAGGATTTTTCAACTTCTTTGTAATCTCCTTTTGTAATTGTTCGATTTAATACTTTATAGATTTCTTCGATATCAATTTCTTCTGCGTCAGTTATTTCACTTATGTATACTAATTCCTTATTTAATTTGTTTTCTTGAATTAAATCCCATATAATTAGTGAACTAATTATTATTACTATAAATAATGCTATGAATAAAATTATTTTTAATGCTTTTTTCATTTTTATTCTCCTTTTAAAGTTTCGCTAAGTTCTATATGTGCTTTTTTAATAAAATAGTTTTTCCTATTGTTGAAATACTATGTTTTTCATGACTTTTTTCATGTATATATTATATCATATTTTTTTGTAGCATTACTTTTTATTGCTAAGATTTTATTTGTTATCAAAAATAAAAAATGCCATTAAGCATTTTTATCTGTTATTTTTTTTGTTATCCATGTACTCATGAGCTAATATATCTTTTAGTACTAGCATTGCGTCTAATTCACTGTAACCATAATCGTGCTGTAAGTTATCAAACATTTTTCGTATTTGTTTGCATATTTTTCTATGTCTACTTCTTTTTGATAGGTTACTAAAATCGGATACTTTTTACCCCACGCTTTTGTCCAGTCAATTTTCGAATCTCTTTCTTCGTTTGAATTTTCAATTTCTTTTTCAATTTTATTTAATTCTATATCAAAATTCATTAATTCGTCTAAAGATAAATTATATATTTTTGATAAACAATTTGCTTGATAAACATCAGGTGGCGTTTCAGCAGTTTCCCATTTTGATATTGTTTGTCTACTTACTCCTAACTTTTCAGCAACCATTTCTTGAGATAGGCCAGACTTTTTTCTTGCTTCTATTAAATTATTCCCTAGATTCATTTGCATCACCATCTTAATTATAATTCTTTATGTAAAATATTGCTATCAACTTTTTTTACAATTTTGTAATCTTTTTTAGCATTTTGTATTTTTTGTAATTTAATAAATTTATAAATAATGTAAAATATAAAATTGATAATGAGAAAATGTGATAATCGCTACATTTTATTATAATTATTAACAACTTTTTAGTTTGCATACGCATTCAACATGATTTGTTTTAGGAAACATGTCAAAAGCTTTGATACTTTCTAAATTGTAATTACTATTTAATAAATTTAAATCTCTTGATAATGTCATTGGGTTGCAAGATACATATATGATTTTTTTAGGATTTATATTAATAATTTGTTTTATTGTTGTTTTACTTAGCCCATTTCTAGGTGGATCTACAATTATTGTATCAATTTTTTCTTTAATTTTTGGCAAGTTATCTTCTACTTTTCCTAACATAAAATCGATATTTTCTAAATTGTTTACTTTTTTATTTTCTAAAGCATTTTTATATGAGTTTTCATTTATTTCTATTCCATATATTTTTTTGCAATTTTCACTTAGTAAAATCGAAAATACGCCAACGCCGGAATATAAATCAAGTAATACATCATTTGAACTGATAAGTTTTTTTATGTGATTAAACATTTTTTCATAAGTATATGGATTTATTTGAAAAAATGAATTTAAATTGACTTTGAATTTATATTTATCTACATTTATTGTTATATTTTCGTTTTCATTTGAAATTATCTCTTTTCCATTAGTTCTTATAATTCCTTCTTTTGGTTTGTTATGTAATATTTCATTTATCTTTTCATCAACTAATTTGCATTCTTTAATTTCTATTACTTCACTACTATTCTTTTTTACTAAACCTATCTTTTCATTTTGTTTATGTAATGTTATTTTATTTCTATAGTTGTATACTTTATCAGAAGGTGTTATTTCTATGTTTACATCTATGTGTGCGTATTTTTTTAAGATATTTTCTACTTTTTCTTTTTTATATTTAAGTTCAGTTTCATAGTTCACATGGCCAAAGTCACAGCCACCACATTCTTCATAATATGGACATATTGGTTCAATTCTATTTGGATTTTTTTCAATTATGGTTTGTATTTTTGCTAAATTGTATTTTTTCTTTTCTTCTGTAACTTTTATATCTACTGTTTCTCCTGGAAGTGCTTGTTCTACAAATGTAACTTTATCGTTTACTCTTGTTATTCCTAATCCTTGGTGATTTAAACTTTCTATTTTAACTATCATAACTAACTCCTGTGTTAATTATATCACGTATATTAATATTTTTTTTGTAAAACTTAATAATATGAATAGTAAAGATGTGTTAAAAAAACTAAATGATTTGAAAAAGACAATGCCGGATTTAATGATAAAAGAATTAAGTTATGGCTTTTTTAGCACTGTTTATGTAGTAGCAATTGAAACTGTATGTAGTACAGATAGAATTAATGATTTTATATTAAAATTTTTTGGTAATAAAAGAAATAGTGCAAAGAAAAATATTAATATAAATAAAGATTTACAACAATTTGTTCCTGGTATTAATAAAAAAACTATAAAAGACTTTGACAATTTGCTCTATTTTTTATTTAGTGGGTTTACTGTTATTATTTACGGCGAAACATTTTTAGCATTTGAAACAAGAGCAAGTATTGATAGAGGTGTCAATCCTCCTACAAGTGAGCCTGTAACTCGTGGCCCAAAGGATAGTTTTAATGAAAATTATAATACTAATTTAGGTCTTATTAGAAAAAGAGTTAAATCTACTAATTTAGTAATAGATGAGCTTACTGTAGGAAGAGAGTCAAAAAGTAAAGTTGCTGTTATTTATATGGATAATATTTGTGATATTAATGTTGCAAAAAGAATTATTAAAGATATTGAAGATATTGATATAGATGGAATTTTTGATATTAATTATGTAAAAGAGTTAATTAGAAATCAAAATTATACTTTTTTTCCTACTATGATTGTAAGTGAAAAACCAGACGATACTTGTAAAAATATTTTGGATGGAAAAATTATTGTTATGATGGAAAATTCTCCTGAAGTTTTATTGTTACCTACTTTTTTTATTAATTTTTTTCAAAATAATGAGGATTATTATAGAAAACCTTTTTTTGTTTCTTTTGTAAGGATTATTAGAATATTAAGTTTTTTTATTTCAATTATTTTGCCGGCTTTGTTTCTTTCTTTACTGACTTATGACCACGAAATTCTTCCTACTAGTCTTATAATTAATTTTGCTGCACAAAGAAATAATATTCCTTTTCCTACTATTGTTGAACTATGCATTCTTTTATTTGTTTTTGAAATAATTTATGAGGGGGACGCAAGAACACCTTCTTCAAGTAGTACTAGTTTGTCAATTTTAGGTGCATTAGTTTTAGGTGATGCTGCTGTTAATGCTGGATTAATTTCTCCGATAGTTGTTATTGTAGTCGCTATTACTTCTATTTCTAGTCTTTTATCTGTTTTTCAGGAAATGCAAACTCCTATTAGATTTTGGAGATATATGCTTTTAATATTTGTGTTGTTTTTTGGTATAGTTGGTCTTGGTGTTGGTTGTACTCTTCTTTTAATTAATTTGTGCACTATTGAAAGTTATGGTAAATCTTATCTTTCTCCTTTTGTTCCATTTGATTTGGAAGCACAAGGAAATGCTGTTATCAGAAGAAATTTAAGACATTTAAAATTCAGAAAATCTTATTTATCAAATAATCACGTTAGAAAGGGTTAATTATGAAAAAATTATTTGTTTTATTAGGCTGTTTGTTTTTATTGTCTGGCTGCTTTAATCATAGAGAATTAAATGATCTTGCTATTTGTAGTGGTCTTGGTGTTTCCTATAGCGAAAATAAGTATACTTTAACTTTACAAGTTGTTAATACAAGTGCTTTTGATGCTAAGTCTTCAAATAATAATGCTTCTTTTTCTGTTTATACTGAAGAAGGTAAAACAATATTTGAAGCTATTAATAAAATCAGTAAAGAACTTTCAAAGGAAATAACTCTTACTCAATTAAAGGTAATAATTATTGATGATTCTGCTATCTTAGATAATTTAGGAAGTTTAGTTGATTTTTTAATGAATGATTTGGAAGTTAGTTTAAATGTTCCTGTTGTAACCTCTTTAAAATCTAATCCTAAAGATGTCCTTAGTGTTATTACTCCTAATAATGAAATTAATGCTTCTTATATTTCTAGTCTTATTGAAGTTAATAATAGTAAATTTGGTAATGCTTATCCTATAGAACTTTCAAGCTTTTTTGTCGATTATTTGACTGATTATAATAATATTATGTTAACTAATGTTGAATTAAAAGAGTCAAGTGATATTGAAGATAATAATGATGTGTTAAAAAATACTGATAATGCTTCAACTTTGTATATAGATAATCCGATTGTTTTTAATAATGAAACTGTTTATAAATTAAATTTGGATGAAAGTATAGTTTTAAATACTATTGAAAATAATATTAATGATAATTCTTTGACCTTTGATTGCAATGGTGGGAATTTTTCAATTATGGTTTTAAATTCTAAATTTGGTTTTTCTAAATTTGAAAATAATAATATTTATTTAAATGGTAATTTAAAAGGTACTGTTAATGAATATAATTGTAGTTGGGATTTGGATGATGATCAAACTTTAGTTAAACTTGAAAATGTAATTAAAAATAGTTTTTATGACATGATTGATAATGCTTTTAATAAATCAAAAGAGCTTAAACTTGATTTTTTGGAAATTGGAAAATTTATATATAATAATTATACTGATGAGTATAAAAAAATAAAGGATGTTAATATTTCTCTTGTCGACTTTAATATTGTTAATAAGATTAGTGTTGATTTAACTAAACAGGGAAATTTAAGGGGAGATATAAATGAATAAACAGCTTAATAGTACTAGTTTTTCACTTATGATTAGTGCATTAAATAAATGCTTGTTTTTGGGTCTTTTAATACCATATATGTTTAAAATATCTAAAACTAGTACATTTATTAGTGTTATAGTTGGATTTGTTATAAGTTTGTTCTTTTTTGTTATGCTACTTTTGTTATTTAATGTTAATAGTAATTTGTCTTTTGTGGGTAAAGTTAAAAATAATTTTTCTAAGCCTTTTTCGTTTTTTGTAACTCATTTGCAAATTGTTATAGTTATTATGTTAGCTTCTATGCTTTTGTGGCGTCTTTCTTCTTTTGCTACTAATGAGTATTTGTATGAAACGCCTATAATTTTAGTTGTTCTTTTAATTTCTCTTCCAATATTTTATATTTCGGTTAATAATTTTACTGTATTGTGCAGGTTTAATACTTTATGTTTTATGGCTGGTTTGGTTATTATTATTTTTAATTTTATTGGATTATTGCCTCATTATGATGTCAATAATTTTAAACCTTTTTTTACGGATAGCTTTGGTAGTATTTTAAATTCAGCTATTCATTATGCGGTTTTAACTGTAAGTCCTGTTTTCTTGCTTACTATAGTTCCTAAAAATGATATTTCAGATTGCAAATCTTTTAATAAAAAAATGATGATTTCTTTTGTTTATTCTAATATAATGGGCTTCCTTATATTTTTTACTATTCAAATGAGTTTGCATATTGATCTTATTAATTTGTATACTTACCCTGCATTTACTGCACTCAAAATTATTAACTTGTCAAATTTTATTGATTCAGTAGAAAATATATCTTCTATTTTATGGTATATTTATATAACTTTAGCTGTTTGTATGTGTGTAATATATGCTAAATTTTCTATTAAAGAATTTTATAGTATTAGTAATAATCGTTATGAGAAAATATTAGGTATAGCTATAGTGATTATTATATTGTTAATAGTTCTGCCTATAGCTAACATGTCTTATTATTTAGATAAAATCTCTATTATGAAATTTCCTTTTTATATGCTTTTAATATTATTATTAAGTTATTTATTTGTTTTAATTATTTCTAAATTAAAAAATAAAAGCTAATAATCTTAGCTTTTAAAAAAGTCTCTTTTATTAAATGCGGCTGTCATGAACCTCCACGCTGCTTTTTTATTTGTTAACCATTCTATTTTAGCATTATTTTTAGTATTTGTTATCATTTCTTTTACTAAATAATTTGCTACAACATCTGGATAATCGCCCAAAATGTTATATACTTTTTTGGTTTTTTCTGACAGATTGATTTTTTGCTTATTTCCTAAAGCATTCGTTATAAAATCTGTTATCATTATTCCAGGACTAAGTTTTCCAACGATCACACCAGTTTTTCTCTCTTCACTTTCTTTTGCTAGTGCTTCTGTGAAATATGTTATTGCTCGTTTACTTGTTCCATAAATTGATAATCCTAACATCATTGCATCATTACTTCCGTATCCCTCAATATTATATATTGCGCCTTTTTTATTTTTTATCATCTCTTGCATTACTAAATTAGAAGCAAGCACAGTACCCTTTAAATCAACATTTATTACTGTGTTTATCTCGTCTTCGGTAAGATCCCAGATTGCTTTTTCAGGTTGATTTACTCCTGCATTATTTATCCATATGTCTATGTCTTTGTATTTTTCTTTTGCAAAGTTTATTAGATTTGTTATATCGCTTGTTTTTGTAACATCACATACACATAATTCTACGTTTCCCGTTTGAATTAAACTATCTAGGTTTTCTTTTGCTTTTTTTAGGTTTTCTAAATTTAAGTCACTTATTATTACATTAAAATTGTTTTGTTTAAATACTTTGGCCATTTCGTAACCTAATCCTCTGGCACTGCCAGTTAT
>CALVOP010000012.1 GCA_944350345.1 uncultured Bacilli bacterium
TAGAATTTAAAAAGCGTATAGTTTAATAAATAATATAACAAGTAGCGAAATAAATAATGTAAGTATAAGAAGCAAACTTAGTACAATAATTACAGCATGTAATAAATTGATTATATTATACATCATTAAAAGATTAAATGAAAAATTTTATATTTTTTATTATATTTAATGTTTTTAAATATCAATTGCAAAATAACAATTGACAACAAATAATTTTCATAGTATGATTTACTTAGCATAGCAGAGCTATGCGAATAACTCTTACGAATTCAAGGTGAGAGTGTATTCAACCAAAACCCCCTGAAGCTAGGTCGAGAGACCTAGCATTTTTTGTTTTGCCCAGTGTTTATAAGGGATTGCGGAAATTTGCTACTTACAACTGTATTGTATTAGATACGAATTAGATACAAATTCAAAATTGGTAAAAAGCCTTATTTTATCTGTGTTTGAAGCTATTTTGCTCTCTTGAGGTGTTTTTGATTGTAAAAAAATGAAGAAAACTATTAACATTTTATCAAGAAAAAAGTTGTTATTTTAGCATAAAATATTCCTAAAAAGATGTTTTTTTGATATAATGTAATTACAATGGTGGTGAGTAAAATGAATGATAAGAAAAAATTAGGACAATATTTCACAAAAAAAGATTTATGGTTAAAAAAACATATTATTGAATTTATTCAAAATTCAAATTGTACAATAGTTTATGATCCATTTGCAGGAAATGGAGATTTACTTAAAATCAGCAATTTATATGGAATAAATGAGATAAAGGGATTAGATATTGATCAAAATTTAAATTGGGAAATTAATGATAGTTTGAAAAAAATACCACACGTCGATGATGCAATTATAATAACAAACCCACCATATTTGACAAAATACAGTGCAAGCAGGAAAAAAATCAATAATAAACAAATGAGTCAATATTTTAAAAAACATACCGATTTATATCAATTAGCTATTGATAAAATGCTAGAAGCACAAGACTATGTTGTTGCTATAGTGCCTGAAACTTATATTAATAGTAAATTTTTCAATGATCATTTAAGTAGAGTTTATAGTGTAACAATTTTAACTGAAAATCCATTTGACGATACAGAAAATCCAGTTTGTGTTGTATGCTTTGACAATATAGAAAAAGTGCCACCACAAATCAAGGTTTATGCAGATGAAGAATACTTAAATGATTATTCATATTTTAAGGGGTTAAAATTGACTCCTAAAAATAATTATTCAATAAGATTTAATGTAAAGAATGGGAAACTAGCACTTAGAGCAGTAGATTTAACTACAAATGACAAAAAAATTAAGTTTTATGAAACTAAAGATTTGAATTATGATTTGTCAAAGATAGGAAATAGTTCAAGATTAATTACAATAATAGATTTAGATTGTAGTGATATTGACATTTGTGAACTTGTAAACGAATGTAATAGATTGTTAGAAGATTATAGAAAAAGAACAAAAGATGTTACTTTATCACCTTTTAAAGGAAATACAAAAGAAGGTAATAGGAGAAGAAGGTTAGATTATAAAACAGCTAGATGTATTATAGAGATGGCAATAACAAATTTAAGAGGTGAAGTATATGATTAATAATATAGATTTATTTAATGAATGTTTAAAAAATCGTGTTCCTAATATTGATAGAATTGCACGAGATGCATTAAATCGAACTGTCATACCAGTTGAAAAGAACATTTATAGTGAATTATTAGTAAAAAATTATGAATTAATTGAATTAATAAAAAAATATAATAATTTAAATGTATTAGGTGATTCGAGTCAAAATGAAAATATTGTAAATTCAATTGATGAATGTCTACGTTGTGATGGAATGAATTTATGCCCTTTTTCCCAATATTTAATGATTCATGATTTGACTTATGATATATATTTAAATGAATTAAGTTATGAAGAGAAAATATTTATAATAGATAGTTATTTAGAAGATAGACATCAAATGTATATGAATCATGATTACTCAGATATAATATTTCAAGTCATGACTGACAATTATAGTCATAAAAGAAAAGCAGTTATAGGAGTAGAAAAAATTCGAAGAGTATGTGAAGAAAATGGAATATACCATTTTAACGGTAATTTAGATGATAATATTTTTTTCTTGTTGCCAGATAATGGTGAAAAAGAATTATTTAAACAGGCTTTAGAAAAATACTTAATTAGGTTTGATTTTGCTAGTACGCATCAAGATAAAATGCCAGATGCATTTATAAAATATAATAATACTTTTATCATTGTAGAACATAAAAAAATGAAATCAACAGGTGGAGGTCAAGATAAACAAATAACAGAAATAATCGATTTTATAAAATTTGGTGAACGTGGAGTTTATTATGTGTCTTACTTAGACGGAATTTTATTTAATCAATTAATAAATCCACCAACAGGACAAAAAATATATAGATCTAAGTTAGATATAATAAGAAACCTAGAAAATAACCCATACAATTATTTCGTTAATGAATTTGGTTTCAATAAATTAATTAATAGTATAATACAAGAAGAACAATAAAGTTCTTTTTTTGTTAAATAAACAATTTCGACACTTACTGAAGAGAGTAAAAACCATGTTTGAAGTCTTATAAATGCTTGAAACAATGAATTTAATTAAATACAAATTAGATACTTTAGATACAAATCATGTATATTTATTGATAATTATCACGAAATCCTCGGTAATACTCTCTTCAGCTCATAGGTTTATTGCAAATTATTCCAATTATATTGGAGAATATTACGAACTGATGGTAATAAAATAAAACTGAATTGTAATTTTAGGCCCCATGAAGAGTAGCCGAAAGGCTGCTCATTTTTATATTATACATAAAGTTTAGTCACAAAAAATAATTTATGAAATCTTTAGCCCTTACGTGATATAATAATTTTAATGTGGAGGTAATTATGTAAAAAATTGCAAACTTAGTAGCAAATTTGTATAAAAGCACTTTTTATATAATGTGGGATCAACTTTATAATAAGGACACTTTGCTTAGCATTACTAAAACAGACAAGTATGAACAAAGTCACAGTCAAATTATAAGATATATATTAGATCCCAATGAGAAACACGGACTTGGAATTAAACCATTAGAATTATTTTTAAGGTTGCTTGTTATTAAGAATTTAAAAAATGAAACTTTATTTAAATCTTCAAATGAGCTTTTAAGTAAATCTAATAAATATAATATTTTAGTAGCTGTACCAGAAAAAACATATAAAAATTCGAGATATGATATTTATATTGAATTTGAGGTAAACAATAAAAAGTCATGCATCATTATTGAAAATAAAGTTCTATCTACTGAAAATAAAAATCAAACTAAAAAATATAGTGAATATTCAAAAGATTATCAAAATCCTATACTTGTTTATCTTAGCAACAATGACAAAAGCGAATCAATTGATTTTATAAACATAACTTATAATGATTTATTAGAATACATGATTGAGCCATTGTATTATTACACATCAAATGAAAATACTAAAAATTTATTAAAGGATTATATAAGAATTATTTCACACATAGAAATTAGAGGAGGAAGTGTAACTTTAGCCATGAGTAATGAAGAAAAAAATTATTAAGAAATATTTATAAAGAAAATCAAGAATTGTTTGAAAGAATGGTCGAAGCTTTAACTGGAGACGAATTAACAAAAGAAGAAGTTGAAACATATAAACGAGCAATTAAAATTAGCAAAACACATAGAACTAAATAATCATATAAAGGCAAATTAATGACTAGTAAAGAGTTTGTTTTAACAATAGTTAAAGAACAATTAATAAATGAAAAAAATATTGAGGACTTATCAAGATTTAAAATGCATAGTGACCCATTAGTAGTTACTGAGGAAAAAACAAAAGAGGATGGATATACATTACAAGAATTAAATGGCTTAATTTACTATGTAAGAACATGTTGTGATATGAAAGACGTTTTAAACTTGATTGAGAAATTAAATATTGAAGTAATTAAAATTGATAATTAATAAAACGAAGTTTAAAAAGAGAGAAAGATAATAATGAATGAAATACCAACTCCAAGCAAATCAGAGGTAAAAAAATATTTAAATAAGTGGAAAATTATGTTTTGCAAGAAGATAGTTTAAATAAATTATTTATTAAAACATATCCGAAAAATGATGATATAAATGATATACTCATAAAAGCTAGTTCCTTAAATGACTTCTATAGTACAAATATATTCTCAATATTTTCGATGTCTAAGCGTTTATTAAACTTAAATATAGATTATAGATTAAAAAATGGAGATGAGTCATTAGTTAATGATATTGCTAGCATTGAAATTAATGGTAGGAAGAGAAATTTTTATTCATTTGCAACTAAATATTGTAGTCATCATAATCCAAATAAATTTCTTATATATGATAGTTATGTAGAAAAAATGTTAGTTTATTTTAACAAAAAGGATAGGTTTTTAAATTTTAAAAAAATTGATTTAAAAGACTATACAAAATTTAAAAAGGTATTAATTGAGTTTAAAAAATTTTATAACATAGATGAATATAATTTAAAAGATATTGACAAATATTTATGGCTTCTAGGCAAAGAATATTTCCCAAAAAGATATTAGCCCAAAAATTTGTATTAATAATAAAATGCAAAAATCTGGAAATAACTACCAACAAAATTTATTCAAATAAGTTAATAATAAACATAGGTGGTAAAGTGAAAAAAGCCTTATTTATATTAACTTATTTTTGTTTGTCCCTATTTTGCATAAATTATAAAGAAAGTGAAAGTACAATAACGGTAAGTTATGAACAAAATAATTTATACTCGCAAAATATTTACATATTGACTCTTAAAAACTTTAATAGTAATATGATACCCACTGTTTTTGATAACGAAGAAATAACAGTATTAAGTATCACACCAATAAATTATAAAAGCATACAGAAGGAATTTATTGCAAAAGGGCAAAATATAAAAACAATTTATAAAAATTTTATAAATGAATATACAAACATTTTAGCAAAAAAAGGCTTATCAGAAGAAGCCATATATATTTCGCAAAAAGGAACTCAAATAGAAAAAATAAAAATACTTACAATAGAAAAAGAAATAATAAACTTAAAAAAACAAATTGAGTTTGAATATACAATTGAAAACTCAACATACTAAAAATATGACAAATTTAAAAAAATACAATATTTTTATAACAATTACAACATTTGCAAAACTAATGATTGAAGTATTTATACCATTACTTTTATACAATATTGGTTTTCAACTAAACGAAATATTAATTTTTTATTTAGTTGAATTTATCACTATTTTCTTATTTAATATACCTGTAACTTACATTGGTCAAAAAATTACATTTAAAAAACTAATGATAATAAGTTCTATACTATTTAGCACAACTTACATATATATAAATTACATAACTAAAAACATTATCAAACTAATAATTTTAAGCGTATTAAATGGCCTATATTTATCAACATATTGGATAGGCAGACACATTTATGGCATATCAATTATCAAAGAAAAAGAAACGACAGATAACGTTAGTAAATACATGATATTTGGAATAATAGGCTCATTACCAGCAAGTTATATAGGAGCCTATATTTTAGAAACATATGGTTATGTTACATTATCGGTAATCATATTAATTTTATCATTTATAAGTCTTTTTCCACTTTTTAAAATCAAAATTAACCAAAAAATAAACAAAATAAAAATAAAAAAAATAATAAAAGATTTTCCAAAACAAAATTATATATTTTTATTTTTTGATCAATTAAAATTTTTTGCAATACTATTATTTCCATTATACATATATATAAACATAAAAAGTGAACTAAAATATATTGCTTTAACAAACATTATAATTGGAATATCGAGCATACTGTATGTTTTATATTTAGCAAAAAAAATGGATGAAAACAAAAAAGATTATTTAAAACCAACGCTAATAGCGTTGTTCATAACGTTTTTAATAAAACTCAACATAAACAGTAGCAACATCATATTGTTTATAATATTTATTGAAGGGATTAGTAAATCTGCGTTGGACACAATAATACTTAGAAATACTTATAGCTATAAAGCAAATTATAATAACATATCATACATACTATTTATTGAACAATTATATAGTCTATTTAGATTTATTATTACAACAATTTATCTAATATTAGGGGTAAATCTAAAAACGATACTTTATATTGGAACATTTAGTTTACTAATAAATACATTTATAGGATTTAAACAAGGAAAAAGTGGTTACAAAACTGATTGTTAAATTCCATTTGATGTGATAAAATTATATTGAGAATAGAAGGGACACACATGGAAGAGAATAAAAAAGTTAGAATAGATGTAAAAAAAGGTATAGCAAATCCTGAATGTGTATTTAAAGGTAATAAATTTAGAATTACTATTCTTTCAGATGTCCTAATACGTTTTGAATACAACGAAGAAGGAAAATTTAATGATTATCCTACTTTACTAGCAATAAATAGAAAATTTGAAAAAATCCCAAAGTTTTCAGTCAAACAAGATGACAAATTTTTAAACATATCAAATAATTATTTTATATTAGAATATGCAAAAGAAAAACCATTTACATCTTCAAAATTAATGCCAGATGCAAATTTAAGAGTTAGTTTAATAAATACCGATAAGGTTTGGTATGTTAATCATCCAGAAGTTAGAAATTTTAAAGGAACATCATACAGTTTAGATTTAGATAAAGGCCATTTAAAATTATGGAAAGGCTTATATTCCACAGATGGCTTTGCATCAATAGATGATTCAGCAAGACCAGTATTTGTAAGCGATGGATTTGTAAAGAAAAATCCATCAGATGGATTAGACATATATTTATTCATATATAGAAAGGACTTTGGATTAGCTTTACAAAGTTACTTTGAATTAACTGGGTATCCTACACTTATACCTAGATATGCATTAGGAATTTGGTGGAATAAAAATGAAGCATATAAGTCACAAGACATACTAGATTTAGTGCAAAAATTTGTTAAAAATAATATGCCAATTTCATCAATTATACTAGGGCCAAGTTGGCACAAAACAAAAGATGAAAAAGGAAACAAAATTAATACTGCATTTACATTTGATAACGAACTTATACCAAATCCCAAAGATTTAATAGAAAGATTACATAGAGAAAATATATTTGTTGGGATAAACATAAACACTAAAGACGGAATTAATCCTAGAGAAAATGGATATCTAGAAATTGCTGGTGAATTAAATCAAACTAAAAATGAAATAATTCCAATCAATGTATATAATGACAAGATAGTAAAGCTATATTTTGAAAAATTAATTAAACCATTAAATGATATAGGAGTAGATTTATTATGGCTTGATGAAGACAGAAAAGATATGACAAGTTTATTTATGATAAATCATTACTCATTTATGCATTGTAAAGAAGTTAGTGGAAAAAGGGCTGTTATATTATCAAGAAATCCTGGCATAGCTGCACATAGATATCCAGTATTATATTCGGGAAATACATTAGTAAGTTGGAAAACATTAAGGCTGTTACCTCATTATAATTCAAGCTCATCAAACATAGGCGTTTCATGGTGGAGTCATGACATAGGGGGGTATAAAAATGGAACAGAAGATGAGGAACTATATGTAAGATATGTTCAACTAGGAACTTATAGTCCAATATTTAGATTCGCAGCCGATAATGGTAGATATTACAAAAGAGAGCCTTGGAAGTGGGATGTAAAAACTCAAAAAATCGTAAAAGACTACATGAATGTCAGATATAAACTAATACCATATATATACACAGAAGCTTATAAATATAGTAAAACTGGCTCGCCACTAATACAACCATTATATTATAAATATCCGGAACTATATGATGAACCAATATATAAAAACGGATACTTCTTTGGATCAGAATTATTTGTATCTCCAATAACTGAACCAAAGGACACAGTAATGAAAAGAGTAGTACATCGCATATTTTTACCGAATGGAATGTGGTATGACTTTAAAACTGGGAAAAAATTTCCAGGTGGAAAAAGATATGTTACATTTTTTAAAGATGAAGATTATCCAGTATTTGCCAAAAGCGGCTCAATAATTCCAATGGCAGTGTTGGATAGTGATCATTTAAATGATTCAAGGCCACCAAGAAAACTAGAAATACAAGTTTTTCCTGGAAGAAGCAATGCTTACAGGTTATACGAGGATGATGGAGTAAGTAATTTATATGAAGAAGGATATTATATAATAACAAACATAGATTATAACTATAGAGAAAATAATTACACATTAATAATAAGACCTATAGATGGAAAAAGCGGATTAATTCCAGATAAAAGAGATTATAAAATTAGGTTTAGAAACACCAAATATGCTGAAGATGTAAAAGTTAACGTAGGTAGACATGAAGTAGAATTTGAAAAATATATTGATGATGCGGACTTTATCATAGAAGTTAAAGACGTTCCAACAATACAACAGCTTACAATTAACTGTGCTGGTAAAGATATAGAAATTGACGCAGTAAGATTAATAAATGAAGAAATTGATTCTATTATTTCAGATTTAAACATAGAAACAAAACTAAAAGAAAAAATAGCAAACATAATATTTAGTGACATGCCTATTAGAAAAAAACGTATAGAAATTAGAAAATTAAGAAAAGATGGATTAAAATCATTATTCGTAAAAATGTTTATAAAATTATTAGAATATATTGCGGAGATATAATAATTGCTTGAAAAAACAAATATAAAATTATATAATACATTTAAGTTCTATTTGAAAGAGTAGTAATATATTAGTGTTTTTTAGAGAGTCAGTGGAAGGTGTAAACTGATAAATAAGAATATATGAACTTACTTTCTAGGAAAATCGTAAAAAAGGCGTTAACTTAAAGAGATGCATAAACTTTATGAATTAAGGTGGTACCGCGGTTAAATCCGTCCTTAAGTTATAAAGTTTTTATTTTTAAAGGAGTAAGTATGCAAACAATAATAAGATATATAATGGTATTTATTTTAGCATTTTTAATAGTTTTTATATTTTATTCAATAATGTTTAATAGAAAAAAAGTAAAAAATAAAGAGAAGAAAATTACTGAAGTAAATTTTTTGATAAAAAGATATAAACTGGATATGAGAAAAATAAAATATAAGAATTTATTATTTACAATTTCATTAATAAACTCAACTATAATTGCATTAGCATTTACAGCTGTATTTTATGTAGAAAATTACTTATTAAGTTTATTAATAGGTTTTATATTATTAATAATTTTAACATATGCACTATATGAAATAGTCGGTAGACACTACCAAAAGAAAGGAAGCAAAGAAGATGTACAACTTTAAAGAAATAGAAAAAAAGTGGCAAAATTATTGGGAAGAAAATGAAACATTTAAAACAGATGTTTATGATTTTAGCAAGCCAAAATTTTACGCACTAGACATGTTCCCTTATCCATCAGGAGTAGGGTTACATGCCGGGCATCCAGAAGGATATACTGCAACTGATATAATTTCAAGAATGAAAAGAATGCAAGGATATAATGTACTTCATCCAATGGGGTGGGATGCATTTGGCTTACCTGCTGAACAATATGCAATAAGTACTGGAAATCATCCAGACGGATTTACAGAGAGAAACATAAAAACATTTAAGCAACAATTAAAAAGTTTAGGATTTTCATACGATTGGAGTAAAGAAATTTCAACGAGTGATCCTAATTACTACAAATGGACACAATGGATTTTCAAAAAACTTTATGAAGATAAATTAGCAAAATACATAGACATGCCAGTAAACTGGTGTGAAGAACTAGGAACTGTTTTATCCAATGATGAAGTAGTTGACGGAAAAAGTGAACGAGGTGGATATCCAGTTATTAGAAAAAATATGAAACAATGGGTTATGGATATACCAAAATATGCAGAAAGATTAATTGAAGGATTAGATAACATTGACTGGCCTAACTCAACCAAAGAAGCCCAAAAAAATTGGATTGGAAAATCCACTGGTGCAATAGTAACTTTTAAAATAAAAGGCTGTGATGAAACATTTGATGTATTTACAACAAGATGTGACACTTTATTTGGAGCAACTTATTGTGTCCTAGCCCCAGAACACCCACTTGTAGAAAAAATAACAACCAAAGAACAAGAAAAAGAAGTAAATGATTACAAACAACTATGTATGAGTAAATCAGAATTAGAAAGAACAGAACTTAATAAAGAAAAAACAGGAGTTTTCACAGGAAGTTATGCAATAAATCCAGTTAATAATAGTTTAATACCAATATGGATAAGCGATTACGTTTTAGTAACATATGGCACAGGCGCAATAATGGCCGTTCCAGCACATGATGAAAGAGATTATGAATTTGCAAAAAAATTTAATATTCCAATCATACAAGTACTTGAAGGGGGAAATATTGAAGTAGAAGCATATGTGAAAGACGGAATACATATTAACTCTGAATTTTTAAACGGATTAAATAAAGAGGATGCAATAGAAACAATGCTTAGATGGCTTGAAGAACACAAATGTGGATATAGAAAAGTAAATTACAAATTAAGAGAATGGATTTTTGCTAGACAACGTTATTGGGGAGAACCTATTCCAATTGTTCATATGGAAGACGGAACTATGCAGACGCTAAAAGACGAAGAATTGCCCCTTATTTTACCTAAACTAGAAGACTACAAAAGTAGAAATGGAAAGGCACCACTTGAAAATGCAATCGAATGGAAAAACGTTACAATTAATGGCAAAAAAGGAGTAAGAGAAACTTCTACTATGCCGGGTTCAGCAGGAAGCTCATGGTATTTCCTAAGATACATTGATGCACATAACAATGAAGAATTTGCTAACTACGAATTATTAAAGCATTGGATGCCGGTCAATTTATATGTAGGTGGTCCAGAACACACTACTGGGCACTTATTATATTCAAGATTTTGGAACAATTACCTATATGACAAAGGTTTAGTTCCTGTAAAAGAACCATTTCAAAAACTAGTTCACCAAGGAATGATATTAGGAAAAAATGGAATAAAAATGGGGAAAAGATATCCAGAATATGTAGTGAATCCTTCAGACATAGTAGAAAGCCATGGCGCAGATGCATTAAGACTTTATGAAATGTTTATGGGTCCATTGGATGCAGATAAACCATGGAGTCAAACAGGAATTGACGGAGCAAAAAAATTTATTGATAGAATATATAGAATATTTGAAGACAATAAAATTACTGAAAAAGAAAATAAAAATCTAGAAAAAATATATCATCAAACAGTAAGAAAGGTAACAGAAGATTATGAAACGTTAAACTTTAACACAGCAATATCACAAATGATGATATTTATAAACGCGGTTTATAAAGAAAACGAATTACCAAAAGAGTATTCAATTGGTTTTGTAAAATTAATAAGTCCAATATGTCCACATTTAGGTGAAGAATTATGGTCAATGCTAGGGCATGATGACTCAATAGCTTATGAAGAGTGGCCAAAATATGATGAAGAAAAAACAATAGAAAATACAAAAAAAATTGCTGTACAAATAAATGGAAAAGTAAGAGCCACAATTGAAGTGACTGATAAAGAAACAACTGATGAGATAAAAGAAAAAGCATTACAAGAAGAAAATGTAAAAAAATATCTTGAAGGCAAAGAAATAATAAAAGAGATTGTTATACCAAACAAAATTGTTAATTTTGTTATAAAGTAATAAAAAAATATATTAAAATAAAAAATAATATGATATCATATAAATAGAAGGAGGATGTTTATGTACGGATATGGTAACTACGGAATAGATTACAATATATCATCAACAGCAAGTTCGGCAGCAACATGGATGCTAGTTAGTTTAGTAGCTGCATTAATAGGCGGTATTGTAGTTTATCTAGTATTTTTAAACAAATCTAATGAAGGAAAATTTAAAGGCTTTGTAGGATGGTTATATGACTTTCTAAGTTTTAAATCAATGTTCGCAGAAGTATTATTAAAAGTTGTTTATTTAATATTAGCAATATACATAACATTATCATCTTTTGCATTAATTGGTACAAACTTTATAGCATTCTTAGCATATTTAATAATAGGAAACTTAATAATAAGATTAGCATTTGAATTTTCATTAGTAATATTAGTTATTTGTAGAAATACAACCGAAATTAACAAAAAATTAAAGAAAGAAAGTCACAAAAAAGAAGAAAAATAGAAACTTTCTTTTTTTTTATACTTGATATATAATTAAAATATGAAAAAAATAATAATACTAATTATGGTAATAATAATGACAGGTTGTTCAACTGACGAGATGAGTGAAGAGTATAAAATATATAATAACTACATAAACGAATTAAAAGAAAATAACAAAGCAAGTGAAATTAATAATTATTTAGTAAGCATAGAATTAGGAAAAATTACAGATGAAGAAACAATGTATGTTTTAACGTTAGATAACGCGCAAGTAGATATGTACAATATAGAAGTAATAGTTATTCACAACCAAGAAACTGATGATATTTTTCCAACATCTGGGATATTTGAAGAAAAAATCGATTTAACTAAAGAAAACGAAGACGTAAAAGGTATACAACTCATTGGATTTATAGATAATGAAATAAAAGACATAGAATTCAAAGCAATGATAAAATATATAGATGAAGAGGGCAATGAAAAAAAAGATTATTATATAAAACAATTTTAGACAAAAAAATTAAATACAAAGTGCTAAATTATAATTGGTGAAGCACTATGTACAAAGTAAAGATAATAGATGAAAATCATGAAAAAGATTTAGAGGTAAGTTTAAATAATTTTTTAAGCACGTTAAATAATGATATAATAGATATAAAGTTTCAAGTATCAGTAGCAATGTTTAGTGAAGAACAAATATATTGTTTCACAGCAATGGTAGTGTACGATGAAGATTAAGGAGTTATGTAGTATGAAAAAAAACTCATTTGTAGAAGGAACATTTATTGCAACCTTTGCGATAATATTAATTAAAATATTAGGCGCTTTATATGTAATTCCTTTCTACAGCATAATAGGTGAAGATGGAGGAGCATTATATTCATACGCTTATAATGTATATAACCTATTTTTAAATATATCTACAGCTGGATTACCAGTTGCAATCAGCAAAATAATAAGTGAATACAATGCACTTGAAATGTATGAAACAAAAGAACGAGCATACAAAATATGTAGAAACGTAATGACAATAATATCATGTATAGCATTCTTTTTAGTATTTGTATTTGCAGAAGAATTTGCAGTACTAATAATTGGAAACATAGAAGGTGGAAACTCAATACAAGACATAGGTTTTTGCATAAGAAGCGTATCATTTTGCTTATTAATAATTCCGTTTTTATCAGCGACAAAAGGATATTTACAAGGACATAAATTTATTGCACCATCATCAACTAGCCAAATAATCGAACAAATAGTTAGAATATCAATAATATTAATGGGGTCTTACATTACAATAAACATTTTACACAAAAGTGTAAGCATGGGAGTTGCAATTGCCATATCAGGAGCATTTTTTGGTGGCTTAGCAGCATACATATATTTAAAAATAAAAATAAAGAAAAATCAAAAATTATTTATAAAAACAAAAGGAAAAGAAGAACCGAAAGTAGAAGACAAAGAAATTGTAAAAAAGATAATTACTTATGCAATTCCACTAATAATAGTAAGTGTTGCAGTTGACATTTACAGTCTTACTGATATGTCGCTCATAATAAGAGGATTATACTTTCTTGGATATTCAGCTGAAGAAAGTGAAATAATTTCAAGTATAATAGCAACATGGGGAACAAAAATATGCATGATAATAAATTCAGTATCGATTGGACTAGGAGTAAGCCTAATACCTCATATGGTTAGTTACTACGTTAAAAATAATATAAAAGAATTAAACAAAAAATTTATTCAAGCAATCGGAATAATCATAGTCACAGCCCTACCAATGGCAGTAGGACTATCAATATTATCAGAACCCGTTTACACACTATTTTATGGCGCTAGTGAATATGGCGGTGCAATTTTAAAATTTTTAGTTTACTCAGCATTTGCAGCAAGTTTACACATGACTATCAATATGACTTTACAAAGTTTAAACAAATTTAAAATAGTTTACTTAAACACAATACTTGGATTTGTCACTAATGCAGTATTAGACATACCACTAATGATACTTTTCCACAACATAGGAATACCGGCTTATTACGGAGCCATTGCAGCAACTTTATTAGGATATTCGCTATCATTTTTCTTGGCACTTTCAAGCCTAAAAAGAGAACTAACATTTACATATAAACCTATTGTAAACATATTAAAAAAAGAAGCACTTTCAATAATTTCAATGTTAATAGTTCTACTAATATTAAATCAAATTATGCCGATTAGAAGTGACAGCACATTAAACATAATTATTGTGTGTGGCACATATGCAATACTAGGAGCAATTACATATATAATAGTAGCCTATAAGACAAAACTATTATATGACGTATTTGGAGAAAACTATGTCAACAATATAAAAAATAAGATAATTAGAAAACATGTTTAAGCATGTTTTTTTCTTGAACTATCATAGATAATATTGTATCATTTATATAGATTAACAAGAGGTGAGAGGATGTTAAAGGTAGACAATGTCACAAAATATTATGGAGACTTTTTAGCTGTAAAAAATCTTAGTTTCGAAGTTAAAGAAGGCGAAATCTTTGGACTTTTAGGTGTTAATGGAGCAGGAAAGACAACGACATTCAGAATGATAACAGGTTTATTAGACAAAACAGAAGGAACAATAACCCTAGATGAAAAGCCAATTGATTATAATGCTACTGACAAAATAGGATTTCTAACAGAAGAGAGAAGCCTACTAACAAAATTAACAGTAAAAGAACAAGCCCTTTTTTACGGACAATTAAAAGGAATGACTAAAAACCAAGTAGAAACTGAACTTGATAGATTACTAGAAAGATTTCATATATTAGAATACAAAGACAGAAAAATAAAAGAACTATCAAAAGGTAATCAACAAAAAGTACAATTTATAATGGCAATATTGCACAGTCCAAAATTATTAATATTAGACGAGCCATTTTCAGGACTAGATCCAATCAACGTAGAATTATTTAAAGATGTAATATTAGAATACAAAAATGAAGGAAGAATGATAATATTTTCTTCACATAGAATGGATCATGTAGAGTATTTTTGCGAAAAACTACTAATATTAGTAAAAGGCGAAACAGTATTAGAAGGAAAATTAAAAAATATAAAAGACGAATACAAGAAGAAAAACATCAAGATTATAGGAGACGTCAAAAAAGACGAATTACTAAAAATAGATGGTGTATTAAAAGTAGAAAAAGCAGGAATTGAATACATTGTAAATATTAAAGAAAAAAATTACGTAAAAAATGTATTTGATTACGTAAAAAAACAAAATAATATAGAAAAATTTATTGTAGAAGAACCTACACTAAATGAAATATTTATAGAAAAAGTAGGTGAATCATATGAAAAATAAATTAATGTTTTTAATAGGAGAAGGGATTAAAAGAAAAGTTAACACAAAAACTTTTAAAATAGTGAACATAATTCTTATCTTAGCGATACCTATATTAATCAATATAGATACCATAATAAAGTTTTTTGGTGGAGACTTTGACACTGCAACAGAAGTATACATAAATGACGAAACAAACAATTTATATGACACATTCATAAATACTTTTGAACAAACAGAAAGTTTTACAATTTCACAAACAGATATAGAATTTAAAAAACTAGAAGAAAGTAAAGAAGACTTAGAAAACGATATAAAAGAAGATGAAAGCAAAAACATAATTCTTACCATAAAAAGTGACGAAGAAAACATATTAACAGCAGAACTAACTGCTTACGATGAAATAGATTCAGGTTTAGAACAAAGAATACTAAATACTTTAAATACAATAAGAATGAATATAGCGATACAACAAAGTAACATTAGTGCAGAAGAATTAGCAAACATATATAAAAGCGTAGAAATATCAAAAGTAATGTTAAATACTGAATATGACGAAGCAGCAGAAAACATAAAAACATTTAGTTACACATTAATTCCAATTTTTATAATTCCATTTTTCTTAATAGTTATATTTGTAATACAAATGATAGGTGCAGAAATTAATGAAGAAAAAACTTCAAAAAGTATGGAAATAATTATCTCTAGCGTATCACCGAAGACACATTTTATATCTAAAATGGTTACAGTAAATGCATTTGTATTATTGCAAAGCATACTTATGCTAATTTATGGAGCAATAGGTTTAATAATACGTTCTAAAATAAATGGAACAGGAATAATTGAAAGTTTTGGAATAAACTTAAATCAAGTTGGTGAGATGATAAGTGCTTCGAGTTTACTACAAGAAGTAATTTTAGCTCTACCTCTAATAATTATATTGCTTGTACTAAGCATAATTGCCTATTCATTACTTGCAGGAATATTGGCATCTATGACAACAAGTATCGAAGACTATCAACAATTACAAACACCAATGATGATACTTATAATGGTTGGATATTATTTAGCGCTTATGGCATCAGGATTTGAAAATGCAACATTTATCACTGTATTTTCGATAGTGCCTTTTATATCAGCGCTACTCGCACCAGTACTATTAATAATGGGACAAATAGGAATAACAGAAATAATAATATCTATAGTATTATTAATAATTGTGATAGGATTATTCTTTAAATATGGAATAAGAGTTTATAAAGTTGGAATATTAAATTATTCTACAAGTAAATTATGGGCAAAACTTTTTAAAGCTATGAGGCAAAAGGATTAATGAATAACGAAGATAATAAATTAATAATAGATCAAACACAAAAAATAGTTATTTAAACCAAACAAGAGCATGTTTTACTGTAAGTTAACAGATAAAAATAATGTGAAAGTAAAAATTATGGAGTAAAAGAATTTTAAAAAACAAAAAATATCAAGATATAAAGAAAGTTTTATAAAAATTAGTATTATAAAACTTTATGTGGGTATGGCGGAATGGTAGACGCGCATGCTTGAGGTGCATGTGATTAAAATCGTGAGAGTTCAAGTCTCTTTACCCACACCAATTAGAAGTGAAGCAAGTATTACAATGAGAAAAAAATATTATAATATACTAAAAAGGGTTATAATTATTTTTTGTCGGAATAGCTCAACTGGTAGAGCAACTGAATCGTAATCAGTAGGTTGCGGGTTCAACTCCTGTTTCCGGCACCATAGGGAAATTAGTCGAACTAAGCGACTTCTATATATAAAAGGTTAATTTCGGTTAACCTTTTTTTGTTTGCTCGAAAGGAGTTGATTGGTTATGCAGATAATAAAGGAAAAGTTAGATATTGATGAAACTTTAAATAAAAGAATTAATAATCTACTTAAGTTTCTAAATATTAAATCAAAATTAATAAATGGAAATATTATTAATATTTCAAAGACAAATCTTGCTTATATTGAACCGCATAAATTAATTATTAATGAAATAACTTATTTATTCTTTAATAATTGTGAAAATGCTTATATTAATACACTTGAACAATCTATATTATTAAATGAATTAGAAAAGCACATAAAAGCAAATAAAATTAATTAACATAGTTTTGAAATACTTTTAAAATACGATTTAGTTTACTTTTTAAATACTAAATTCATACGATTTAGTTTATTGTTTTTAATACTAGATACGTTAAAATATAGTAAAATGCAAAAATTATGAAAGGAGTTCTAAATATTTATGAAAAATGCAGCAATATATTGTAGAGTCTCAACTGAAGACCAAGCTCGTGAAGGTTATTCTTTAGGAGAACAATTAGAAAAGTTAAAAGATTTATGTAAGTTTAGAGATTATAATATTTATAATGTTTATGAAGATGCAGGTATTAGTGCAAAAGACATGACACATAGACCTGCATTTCAAAGAATGTTAGAAGACGTAAAAAACAAAAAAATTGATGTTATAGTATCTTATAAATTAGATAGATTAACAAGAAGTGTTAGAGATTTAGAAGTTTTAATTACTGAACTAGAAAAATATGGTTGTAGTTTAGAATGTGCTATGGATGACATAAATACTTCAACTGCTAATGGTAGATTCTTTGTTAGAATGTTAACGGTTTTATCCCAACTTGAAATAGAAAGAGTATCAGAAAGAACTAAGTTTGGAATGGTTGGTGCAATAAAAGATGGACATATTCCTGTTCGTAAAACTTTAGGTTTTATGAGAGACAATAAAAAATTAATTATCAATCCAGCTGAATCTGAAATAGTAGAAAGAATATTTAATTTATATTTAAAAGGAAATAGTTATCAAAAAATTGCTAATATTTTTAATGAAGAAAAGATATTAAACAAAAAATGGTATGATACAACTATATTAAAAATTCTTTCTAATCCCTTATATAAAGGTGATTTTATAAGTGGAGGTAGAACTGGCACCCCTATCCTTTATAAAGGTGTTGTAGAGCCAATTATTAGTAAAAATTTGTGGGAAGAATGCCAAGTTCAAACAAGAAAAAACTCCCGTAATTACACGAGAAGAAATGATTACATATTCTTTCAAAAAATAATATGTCCTAATTGTCATAAAATAATGGCTTGTAAAGCACCTGGAGGAAGTAAGAAAAAATATATTTATTATCAATGTAACAATTGTAAAACTTATATCAGAGAAGATAAACTAATTAAATTATTAATTGATGAAATTGCATCTATTATGGAATATGATAATACTGTTAAAAAGTTCTTTGCCCCACTTTTAAAACATAAAATAGAAAATACAAACAAATTATTAATTAAAGAAATAAATTCATTAAAAGATAAGATTATCAGATTAAAAGATGCATATTTAAATAATATTATTAGTATCGAAGAATATAAGCATGATAAAAATAATTTAGAAACTAGAATTAGAGAAATAGAATTAAAACAAAAAGAAGAACAAGACCTAGATAAGTATAATTTCACTTTTGAAGACATAATGTTAAAAAGAGATTTAGAAAGTATTAGATCAATGACTATTCCTTTTTATCAAGACAATTTTAAGATTAAATGGGATGAACTTACAACTAAAGACAAACAAAACATAATGATGGATTATATTGATTCAATAGAAGTTATTAAAAAGGACAATAAAGACCTAGAAATAAAACAAATAAATTTTAGAAAAACATTTATCGAAGAATATGCTAATCTATTTAACAAAAATGCAATTAATTGTTATAAGGAAGTATCTGTTAATGATAATAATATTCAAATAGAAACTTGTGCACCAATGACTAAAGATCAGATAAAAAAATATATTAAAAAGTTACAACTATATTATCCAATTGATTATCAAGAAGTAGAAAAAGAACAAATTAATAATAATCAATTTCAATTAAAATATACTAGAAGTAATCGATTTAATGAACCATTAAAAATAATTCCAATAATTAATAATAATAACTTTAAAACGATAACAAAATATGGAGTTATAGAAATTCCAGTACATCCTATACCT
>CALVOP010000013.1 GCA_944350345.1 uncultured Bacilli bacterium
CTTAATAAAGAAATGAGAGGTGTCCGTATGTTAAGCGAAAAAGAAAGACAAGCATATCTATTTATAATTGAACAGATACGACTTGCTATAAGAGATTTAAGACAAGATAATGAAAGGAGTGATGAAAAATGAATTATTTAGAAAATAATAGTATTAAAAATGATGTTATAGATGAGTTACAAGAAAAATTGAAAGAATATGAGGACACTACAAGTTATGGCTCCAATTTAGCATATACATTATTTGAGAGTTATAATATAGACGGAACTATTACTTATAGTAGATATAGTGCTGAAATATGGATTAAAAATAATTGGGATAGTTTAGGCGAAATTCTAAATGAATTAAAGTTTCAATTCGGTAGTGATTATTTTAAAGATATAGTAATGAATATCTGGGATAATCCTGAGAAATTTATGGTTATTGTTTATTTAGAAGTTGCCAATTATTTATTCAGTCAATGTTCTTTTGTAGATAAAAACTGGAATGAAGAAATAATCTTAACTAGTGATAATATTGAATTAATATCTAAACAATTAGAAAAAATTAAAGGAGTGATGATATAAATGAAAAGGTTTGTTAAATTAGATTTAAAGAATAGTGAGTATGATATTTGCCAATGTTGGCGAAAATATTTTAATCTTGCTTTAAATTTTGTAATGGAAAATAATATTCGAACGGTTATAATAAGAGGAATAAGCTATCATTTTGATTTTAGAAAATTAGAGGTAACAATAAGAGCTGGACGTGATTATCCAATAACTTATAAATTAAAGAGAATTAAATATGAATAAATCAGATGTTATTCATAAAGAATTAGAACTCTATCAAGACATTTTAAACTATCAAATGACAGGTTTAGCAAGTCCAGAGTTACAATATACAAAATACCAAATAAAAGAATTGAACAACAAATGTGATAGGTTGTATGTTACATATTACAAACAACTAGAAAAAGAACGTATCACTAATATGAATAGCAAAAAGAAAAAACCTAAAAGCAATATTAAAGTATGTATAATTCAATTAATAACTATTATAGCAATGATTATTTACTTATATCTTATATTAAAATAGCATTGAAAAATGCTATTTTTAATTTGACTATTTTTTTCACAAAAATACGAACATTTGTTTGCTATACCCACCTATTAATAATAAGCCGTCTTTTGAAAAGTGAATTAAATTTTTAATAGCAATTTATACAATATTTATTATTTTATTGATAAAAATAGTCTAAAATGTGATTTTTTCACATTTTACCCCACTATTTTGTGTAGTCCAAACACATTTTTCCAAAATAAAAAAAGAATAGAAAAGATTTATCAATTCTATTCAAGAGAGATTTTAAGAAGATATTTTAAAGAATATATAACAATAGTATCTAGCTATAAATAATAAATGCAATATCACTATTGAGAGTTCATTTATTAATATCATATACTACATTAAATTCTTCTTGAATTAATTATAGCATTTAGGAGGGGTAATTGTAAATGGTATTTCCTCTATTATAACTCCACCTGCAACATTTTTCGGTTTACGTTTTAAGTTTGATGAAAAGCCATATCTAAAATTATCCCATGTTACTTGTTTTTTAATTTCATCATTCATACCAGCACATTTAATTTCAAGTTTTCCGTCTATTTCTTCGATATATGTTTTTGCTCGTAAAAATCTTGCACGGGTTGGCGAACTTTCATGTTTAAATTTTCCTAGTTCAACAGGGTCAATTTCTAATTTTGTTTTATTTTTATCATCATATATTAAATGTAGACTATCAGTATCAGCATAGACAAAATTTTTATAACAATTTAGAGCATTTCGTATTGTTAAATCACGGGCATAAGCAGTAATAAAGCTAGCAAGGGCAGTATAAATTGGGTCTTTAATTTCTTCATCAGTTGTGTGATAACCAATAATATTTTCTTCTTTAAGATATGGTATTTTTCTTCTAGTTCTAACCTGTGTAGCCATTTTGCCATATAAATTATTGAGCATTAATTTTGCAATAGTTCGTAAAGAGGTATCGCCATGTCCATTAGAATTTTCCATTTTAATTTTATTCCAAAAGTCAATATATTCATTAAACATATCATATTTACCTTTAAATTTATATCCGTCAATATATTCAATAAAGTAAATGTTATACATTTTCTTAAATAATTCTAAATCAACACTCGTAAGATATAATTCTAGGGGTTCGTCTAAACATTCACTTATATATTCAGTAGAATTAAATAAAAAGCCTTTTTTGTCTTGAATAGTTGGTAAATGTCCTCGTTTTAATTTAAAAGAAACAAGTATATGCTGTATATAAAGAGGGTATTTATTATCTTTTTTATATTTTCCCATATAATAAATAGGTGTGTCATAAGGTAGTAGGCAATATCGCATTCGACTTGGATATAGAGAATTGACGTCATAAACTTCCATTTTTCCAATATTTTTATTAGTCCATTTCGGGTTTAGGTAAGTCCACCCACCACGATATGATTTACGGATAAAATCATCAATTTCAAGTGGTAAAATTGGAAATAGTTTGTCAAAATCGCACATTGATTTAAAGGAATTTAAAGCGTCGCTTCCAATAGTCATTTTAGTAAGTCCTTGATGGAATTGTTTATTAAGTGCTTTTGAAACAATAATTGTATCATTTTTAACATAATTTATTTCGTTTTCATCAAGTTCATAACCGATAGGTCTATGCTTTTTATAGTCGATTTCGCCTTTAATTTCTTCTATATTAAAAGCCTTTGAAATATTATGGACACTAAAAGGTAATTTTTTATAACTATCAAATATTTTTATCTTATTATGTTTTTTAATTTTTATTTCAATACTATAAAATACGCCTAAATGTGATATTAAAGTAGTAAAGCCTTTATAGCCCATTTTCTTTGAATTATCATAATGTTTATATCCATGTGTAAGTAAATAATAAATAATAAATTGTCCGTCAAATTTAAGGTTATGAAAATATATATTTGCATTACCTAGTGTTTCTAGGATATTAAAAAATTCAGTAATATCTTTACCAACAATAGTATTTTCCTCCTGTCCTATCTCACTAATTGAAAAGCACCATACCCGACAGTCATTTTCATTAGTTGTAGTTTCAAAATCGGCAACATAACTCTTATTTGTATCTATACAAGTTGAGTTGTTTTTTTCGTTCTTCAAAATTACTAAATTCAGTTACCGATTTACCTCCTAGATATTGTTGATATTCTTCTTCAGTTAAATCTATGTAATATCTTGTTTTAGCATTATTTTTATTCATTTTAAAAGTAATTCTTTGTCCTCCTAGACTTCCTTTGTTATATTCGGATAGTAGAATAGAACTATCTAGTTCACTCACAAAAATAGCAGTATCAACTTTACGTTTATCAAGTTCAATATTTTGTTCATCGATATAATGGATAAAATGTTCAGTTAAATAACTAATTACTTCACTTGCAAGTTCAGGGTCATAAATATAACCGAACTCACCATAATCTTCACTTTCAAAAAATTCAATAAATTGTTCATCTGTTAATTCTTCTATTAATTCAATTAATGGTAAAGCAGCATTGCCGAAAGTATTAGCAAGGGCATTAATGTAATTTATTTTTGCTTGGTGTTGTTTTTTAGCTATACTTTTATGTGTTTGAAATTGCTTTAAAGCATATTTAAAACGTTTTAATGATTTATCACTTGTAATATTAGCAGGTTGAAATTTAATAGGGAAATAACTACCATATTTGGCACCTAGTTTTTTGAAATTAGGATTTACAATACTTCTCATTCTATCATTTAAAGTAATATCTTGTTTTTCGGCTTTTACTTCATAACTAACCCGTTTAAATCTTTCCTGTTGCCTTTTAATACTATCGTTTCGTTCTTTTATTAATTTTCTAATTTCTCGCACATCTTCCATTGGTATAGGATAGTAGTATAATTTACCCATAGTAGAGGGGCGATAACTTATGTATGTGCCACCTTTTTTATAATGATGTGTAGTTCGTAAAAGGTATCTTTTTAATTGTCTTTTGTAGGTATTTAATTCACTTCTAGTTATAATTTTAGGTAAGTCAATGAATTTAAAAGTATTAATTAAGCCATAAGTTCTTTTAATACGATTATATTTTCTTTTTGCTTTAGTAATAAGGTTTTGTAGTTCTTCCATTTCTTTTTTAGAAATTCTTAAAGCCATATAACCTCCTAAATAAAAAGCCCGATTAAATCGGGCATTTTTCTACTTAAATGATAGGTTCAATAACATAAGTTTTACCACCATTTTTCATAGCAGTTTCAACTATTTTAATATTTAATGGTTCTTCCCATGTATCAGGCATACCCAGTATAGCAAAAATCTTTAATAAAGAATTATAAAGTCCTTTACTAGCAGTAGCATACGAGTTATTATTGCTATCAATTAAAATAGTTCTAGTCTTTGTCAGAACTTCGCCAGTTTCTTCATCAACTTTGTCATATTTTTGAATGAAAACATCTTTAAGTTTAATAGGTGTATTTAGTATGTCGGCAACTCTTTTATCAGCATTTTGACTAACTTTTAATAAAAGTTTTTTATTATGGGCGTTGTCAAGATTTAAAGAACTATAAGTTCGGCGATTAGATTTATCGATTTCACCCAAAATAGACAATTCATTAGAACTAGTGTTATTGACTACCATTTCCGTATTTTCTTCCATTTCTCACTATCCTCCTTTCTTTATAAATTAGAGTGTTCAAATATTATATAATATTACCAACTTTCAAATATCCACTCTAAAAATATTGTCCGTTGGTAATTTAATAATATCATAAATAAAATGGGGTGTCTATAATAAAAAAGAAGATTTTAAAAAATCTTCATGTAATACTGTGAGAAATAGATATAAAGCAGTAACAACTACTCGGAAGATAACGTATTACATTAGTATTATATCACATATTTTATTTAATAGCTAAATATTTTTTAACTTCTTCCATATAACCTTTGACTTTAATATCTTCACAATATAAATATCCATATTCATAAGCAGTTTTTAACATTTTCATATAATTACTATTTGCTTTTAATATCAAGTAATTAGGTTTCATATCATCAGTTGTAATACAATAACTAGGTAAATTCTTATTATGTTTTTTAGACACATATATTTTACCTAGTTTAGTATCTATCCATATACCGAGAAATATATTTTTATATACAATATTAAAGCGATTAACACTTGTTTTACTTTTTTCTTCGATAAATTCTTTATTATCATTCACATATTCATTATCAATAGCATATCTTGAATAGGCAGTATTATTAATGATTTTACCGAATCTAGTTTTTTTCATTGCTTGTCTAAAATTAACGGTGTCAGTTCTTTCAAGAATAACATCATCTTTTATTTTAGTAAATCTACCATTAGGCACAATATTGAAAAATAAATGATAAGGGTTTATCTCACTTATTGAGTTAGCAATAAAAAATACTCTAACATCACGACTTCTAGCAATTGTTGAATAAAAGTCTAAAAATTCCTTTACCTCATTTTTTAAATAACGATAATTACCTTTATCAATTAAAAATTCATCATAAACAATAAAACCAACATTAGGAAAAGGCACAGACTTTTTAGTTATTCCTTTGGATAAGGGCATTGCTTGCCCCATTAATTTATCATTACAATAAAATTTTTTTCCCTTGACTTCTAATTTTTCCTTGTATTTATCTTTAATGTCATCAAAAAATTTATTTATATCATCAAGTTCACTTTCATATCTTCTTAGCCATATAAACTCTATACCTTTTTTAATAAAATTATCTATTACAAATTTTTTAAAGGCATATGTCTTACCATTTCCCCGTTCACCCTCGACAAAATTAAATAAACAATTATAAGATAATAATTGTTGTGGTGAATAGTAAAAACTTTCATTGATGATTAATTCCATTATGTCCACCACCTAAAACAATTATATAATGAAAATTGCCTAATATTTAGCTTTTTTTCTTCATTTGAAAAACTATTCCATGTGTAGCCACCATCACGCACAATAATTGTGTCATTAACTCCATAAGCATTATACATATGATATTGATTTTTAAGCGTGTTTCCTCCCTCGGTAGTGGGGTGGTAATATCCCTCGTATTTTCCTTTTCCTACTATCATATGAGTATGGTCGCCAGTTGATAGTCCAGTATTACCAGTATGGGCAAATACTTGTCCTTGTTCAACTATTTGGCCAACTTTATAATCTTTGTAATTATCATCATGTCCTACCGATATACAAGCATAATCAATACTTCCGTCAATAAAATTTACTTTTTCAACACTTTCCCAGCATACAACAGGGTTATTATCATTACTTCCAACAAATACAACTTTGCAAGTGCAAGGGGCATACATGGGGCATTTCTTTATTTTTCCATTTTCTCCCCACCCTGAAAAGTCCATTGCATAACGAACTCCGTTGTTATGTTCACCTTGTGTTACATACATATATTCAAAAGGAAATAATAGATTTTCTAGTCCATTATTTCCCCTCATTTTTTGATATGCTTTCATTATTTAGGTATTTTTAAAGTTTTTCCAGCATATATTTTATTGACATCTTTTATATTATTAAGTTCAGCTAGTTTTTTAATACTAGTATTGTATTTTTTAGCAATTTTAGTTAAATTATCGCCTTTTTTAATTTTATATATTATATAGCTTTCTTCTTTATTTTTAGGTATTTTTAATTTATTACCTGCATAAATTAAATCGACATTTTCAATATTATTAATTTTTGCTAGTTCGCTAACACTAGTATTATATTCTTTTGCTATTTCACTTAATGTGTCGCCTTTTTTAATAGTATAAGTTATATAATTATCATCAGAATTATTTGAAGTATCAGTATTTTTTGGCATTGTTTCAAATTTTAAATTTCTACTATCAGTAATTTTGGTGTGATTTTCATCGATATAAAATATTTGTTCAGGCCGTTTAGTTCCGTTTGTAGTTTGTAATACCCATACATTTCGATTATTTTTTACCCAGCCAGTGCCTTTTATTTTGCCTAGACCACAACTAATGTGATTATGATAACCTGTTGACATACTATCTTTTTCTTCACAAACTATTTTTTCATATTGCTTAAATTTATCTCCAACTTTAATATTATCATATTCATTACTTCTGATATGTGCAATAAAAATTGTAACATAATCGCATCCTATTGGGGTTATGACTTTTTCACTAGAAGTTATCCATATTTCTTTGGTAGTAGCACTATATTTTTTAACTACTTCGCAGTCAAAAGGCGCATAAAATATACCATTTGATGAACTATCTCCGTAAGTTTCATCAATGGGATAATCAACATAATTAGCATTATGCATATGGGTTATATGATTACCCTCATCATATCTTTGAGATATTCTCATATTTTTACTTGGATATATCGCATACATTTTAATTTTCCTCCTTTTTATTAAAGTAATAAGCAATTATACTACCTATAATCATAGAAGTTATTTCAGCAGGTAAAGTGTCAGTAAAAATTCCATACAAACACATAACCATAGCAGTTATACTCCATAGACTTTTTATTTTAAATAAATTTTTAACAATTTCTTGAAATGTTTTCATTCAGTTACCTCCCTTAATTTATCATAATTAGTTACTAAATATTCGCAGTGCTTTTTAGTTAGACTATTAAAGTTACTATTAATATAAATATCACAAGCACTTATTTGTTCACCAATTGGTATTTCACTATTCCATATTACTGACTTTAAAGACATTTGTTTATTGGCCTCAACATTTATCATTAATTCATGGTATTTATCTTCAATATTATAATAAAACTCTGTAATAACTATTGTGCAACTAATAATTGATACAAGAATAGTAGCAAGAGTTGTAAATAGCCACCAGTAATTTTTAATTTTAGCTAGCATTGATAGGCACTTCCAATAATTCGGATATTATATTAACATTGTATAAATAATTACTGATAACAGTATCGTTACTTGTTTGGTAAATTTTATTACTTAACGTATCATATATTAAATTAAAATTAAAATTGAATTTTTCAGGATAAATATTTCCAAGTGGATAAAATAAAACATCACTTCCATCTATTGATGAATAAGAGCTATTTTGCCCCGTAAATAAATAGTCATTTAGCATTATTCTTGTAGTATCACTATTTCCTTGATAATTTAGATATTCTAAATTTTTATTAAATAGTGCTTTTCCTATCACATTATATTCTACTCCTTGAAAAAAGGATAATAATTTAGCGTCATATGAATTTAATGTGAAAAATAGTTCACTTTCAGTAAAATCAATAGTCGCACTTGTTTTAATTTCTTTGTAATTAAATATTGCATAATATTTATTATTTAAATAACCAATAACTCTATAAGAAACATTTGTAATTGTCCCACTTATAAGATAAGAATTTTCTTCTGTATTTAAAACTAGGTTATGATTAATAACTAAAAATGCACCATTATTTGAAAAACTAACATTATCTATTTTTTCCCAGTTTATTAAATCAGTTGACTTCATAAGGGCAGTTGCAGTTGAGTTATTAGTTAAATAAATAGCATAATAAATATTATTATAAAGAATAATAAAATTAGTATCATTCTTTCTAAACTCACGAAAATCACTCGGAAAAACTAAATTTTCATATATTTTTTCTTCTTGGGTAGTCCTATTATAAGTTGCTATTTTTTCACCACCCTCTCTATTATCATATAAGCCCCATATAATATTTTCATTTAAAAAACCATAACATCTAAAAATGGAATTCCTAAATTGGTGAATTAAATCCCCTTGTTCAAGTGACACACTACCATAATATAATTTATTATTAAATTTATATAAAGCATTAGGTCTAATGGTTGTTTCATTCCACGATGAATTTAACCATTTATATAACTTTTTATCCGTTGTATTATAGTAAATCTCATTATCATTTGCAGTTGCAGGGGCACTATCTTGATAGGCAATTAAATTTATGTAAATAGGTGTTCTATTAGATAAAAATTCATTTGCATATTTATTTTCAAGTGTCGTCAATTGATATTCTTTTGTAGTATCACTATTATAAGCATTTGATACATAACTATTAATTTTATTTACTATATCTTGATAACCTGTATTAATATTATCTAATAAATTATCAATATTAATTAAATTATTAATAACATCTTTTTCATTATTATAGTTTTCTTGTAACGTTTTTATTAAATCTCTTATTTGATTGCTATTTGATTGTTGAATATTACTAAATTCTAATAAAGCATTACTAATATTTTCACTAAATGTTCCAGTAAAGCTATTTATTGAATTAGTAATAGAAGTTCGAGCATTTGAAATAACTTCAAGTAAAGAGGATATTTTCTCATTTAATGAATTATAAAATGTGTCCATATCCTCACTAAACTTGTCTTGGTTATCTTTTAAATCTAATAAAATGGGTATTAATTCACTTAATATTTGATATTCACTTTTAGAATTATCATAGACTAAATCGTTTAATTCTTTTATCCATGCCCTATACATTTAAGCCCTCCAAAATTAAATTGCCATTATCATTTTTACCCATATATAAATTTCCATTATAAATATATAAGCCTCCAACATCAACTGAAACAACATTCCATCTTCTATTTTGACAATAATATAATTTATTAGTTTGTGTGTTGTAATAATATGAGTTAGGGGCAGGTGTAGGTTGTGAAGCTTGATAACCAGTTAAAACATATACATTAGCATATCTACTATTAAAGTATGTATTAAAATAGCCACTTGTTACTTGATTATTAAAATATGTTTCAATTTCACTTTGCACATTTAAGTTAGATAATGCACTATCAACCTCACTATTTTTACTACTGATAGCATTATTTATAGTTGTTTCATAACTACTTAAAGTTGACTGAACACTTGTTTTAAAACTTGCTAAATCAGTATTAATATTACTCATAAATGTATTAATTGTAGATAATTGTTCACTAGTCCAATTATTATAATCATTTGTTACATTAGTTTTAAATGTGTTTAAATCTTTTGTAATTTCACTTTGAAAATTATTTAACTCCTTATTAATATCACTTATAAACGTATTTACTTGAGTAGTTAGACTAGTCATATTATCATTTGTTATAGTTTGTAATTTATTAAATAAATTATTTAATTCCGTCATACGGCCATTTAAACTATTAACATAGCTAACTATTTTACCAATTATTGCATATAATGTTACATCATTTGTTAGAAACATTGGATAATTTTCTTGGATATAAATTTGTAATTCATTTAAGTTATTAATATTCATATTATACCTCCTACTAATATATTAACATAAATAGGTCATATAATTCATTAATTATTGCCTCATCTACATTAATAATATTTTCTCTATACCTTTGTATCATATCTTGTTTAGAATATCCACTTAAACCCTTAATAGTTCTAATCATATCTTCGTTTTCATTACCTGTTCCAGTGCTATTAGAATTATTAGAACTTGTATTTTTTTCATCAGTAATATTAGTAGCATAATCAGTATTACCGAGCTCACTTGTTGGTGTATCTTGAAATACTCTATTACTGGTAGAATTACCCTCATTAGTAGAATTAACACTTGATGAACTATCAGTTTTAGTGTTTTTCATTTCTACTATATCAGTATTACTTAATGGGTCGTCGCCTTGAAGTTCAACCGATTTATAAAGTTCATTAAAATAAGGCATGATTAAATTCATTCTTTCATTTAATGCTAACTTAAATCGTCCGTATGTTTCAAAGCCTATTTCGTGCATATAATAATGCTTAATAATCTTGGTTTCAAGTTCTACCTTTTTATCACTAGAATTATTAGGGAGTGGATAAGTAAAATCAAATATTTTTTCCCGAACACTAGCAATAATTGTATCAACATCAGTTTCATTAATAAATGGGTTAGGTAATTCAGTATTAAATCCCCCTCCCCATTCATTATTAAAATTAGCATTATTTAAAGTTTCTTCATTACCACTATATAAATAATTGCATATTTCATCTAATCGTAAACTATATTTTGCCATACTATACCTCGTCAGTTTCTTTCATTTCTTTTTCTTCTTTATTTTTAACTTCTTCATTTTGAAGTCTAAATCTAACATCAACATTAAGTCCAAACATCTCATTTATTTGTTTACAAGCCATTTTTCGCATTGCTAACATTTCATTACGTGTTATTTTAACATCTTCATCATTACTACTAACTTCATCAGCAACTAAACGTTCTTTTTTATCTACTTGCAAGTTATTAATACCTAAATCAGTAAGTGCCTCATTATAATACCTTTTCTTTAAATTATATAATTCAAGTGTATTATTAGGAGTAATTGTATTAATATTAGCAACACTATCTAAATTTAAGTCTTTATTACCAATAATAACATCTTGATTATTCTTAATATCAGCGATTAATTTTTGAAAACTAAATTTTTGATTTTCAGGCACTAAAAATATATAGGGACGTTTTAATTGATTTAAGTTAATATCAATTGTTCGTTCAATATTAGATATATTATAAGCATGATACATTAAGGTAGGCACGGTAGGAGTATGCATTAAATTATTATAAATAATTACACTATTAGTAGCATTTCTGCGAGCTTGATAGCCACTAGCAGTATAAATTTGATAAATAGTAGGTATATTATAAACATTAAATCTACCACCTAGTGTGCATTGTAGTGCAAAATATGTATCAACTCCCTCTACTACTTGGTCTTTGAAAAAACATACATATCCATTATCACATAACATTAATTCAAGATAACGTTCGTCAATTTCTTTAGGTAAATTTACCCATTCAAATAAAGTAATAGCTTTTTTCTTTAGTCGATTAAAATTATACCAAAATACGTCATTATTTCGTCTATCAGCATAAGTTATATATGTTTTTATATCATTTTTCATACTTTACCTCCTATATTTCATTATTCGATAAATTATAATTACCTACATCAGTAGTATGCCATATTGTTACTCCATTATTAAATATAGTTCTTATTTTTTCTAAACTAGTAGCATTAATACTTGCGACAACATTACATTCATTTGTTCGTATATAATCCCAACTTTGTCTGGTATGTAAATTAGGTATTTCAAGACTATTAACTTTATATCCATATTTTTTGAAATAATCTTCTAAAACTTTAATATATTCATCACTTATTTGTTTATAAACTAAACAATATCCACTAAATTGGTTTTGATATGTGAAATATACATCTCCACCTTGTAAACTAACATTATCCGCCACTTGTTCTGCGTCTTGTAATTTAGCCATAGCACTTGCAATTGTTTTTTCAGTTGTTAAATTACCTTGAAGTTCAGTATTTTTAACATAATTTTCGCCTTGAATAAGAGTTGAGCCAACATTAGCAAGTCCTTGTATTCCCCCAGTTATTCCACCTGTAACTGGACTACCGCCCATTGTCCCACTAGCAATTGCACCATTTCCTATTGATGATATAGCATTTAAAACACTACTTTGAATATTAGCAGTTGAGTTATTTTGAGCAATAGTATTATTCAAATTTGCTTGGGCTTGTGTATTACTAATATTAGTTTGAATAGTATTACTATTACCTTGTAAATATGTAGCCGTATAATCATCAACAATTGTTAAATTATTAGGCATACTATTTATAATACCGTTTTGAAGTTCCCACCTACAAGCACTTAATGTAACGTTTTCTTGTCTGTAATTTTCAACAACATGAGCTTGTTTACTATTTAAACCAGCACTTGTATAGGTAGTTATATTTATTGCACTATCGTTTAGATATTCAGGTTTAATTATAAAGTTATTTCCTTGTCCGTCTAAAAGTTGCACATAACTATATGGATACATTAAAAGTTTACTTTCTGTAACATGATTTTTTAAATTATTATATTTAGTAAATGAATGATTAATACGAGCTGGGACATTATCGCCATAGAAAATAGCAAAATATCCTAAATCAGCATGGCCTGCTAATTGTGTCATTCCACCATTACCAGTAATAGTAATATTTAATTGATTACCACTAACACTATAACTATATTCAAACGGAGCCTCACTAACAATAAAACAACTTGCTAATTTATTGACTAAATCAGTTTCACTAAAAGCCCTTAATACTTCATTAGGGTTAGCTAAATTGCCACTTATACCATTAACATTGATAGTTCCAGTATTGATAATATTATTCGTAGATTTATAAATCGGTAAATAATATGTGCTTAATATAGTTGGAACATCTTTAATTTCGGTATCAGTAGTAGGCATATATACACTTGATACGAAACATAACCAGTATAAATTGTTATTATATTGTTCATGTCCTTTTACTATATATTCACTACCATAATCTAACCCCTCATTAATTGTATTAATAACGGGTGTTCCGTCGCTATTCCACCTCTTACAATGTTTTCGTTCAATAAAACAAGGTTTAAATGTTAAATCAAAGCACCATGTTTGCCATTCATCAATACTAAAAAATATCATACTTGTATTAGGGTTTATATATTGGATATCAGTTATAAAAGCATAAAAAGTTTTATTACCATAATTAGAATTTTTAAAACTCATATAATTATAATCTAAAATAGCCTCACGATTATAAGCAACTTTAATACTACCATTATTCCGAACATAAGTTACATTTTCGATATTTATTTTCGGTTGTGAATTGAAATAATTTTGTTGAGCTTGGATATTATCAAATAGGATAATATCTTGATAATTAATACAAAAAGGTATGTTTTTTAGTAAACATACCTCATTTGTAGGGATAATTTCCATTATGCAGAAGTAATATCTACTACGTTTACACTAGCAGTAGCAGTTTTTTCTCCATTTGCAACACTTGTAGCAGTAATTGTTAAGGTTGCATTTTCTTCATCAGCACCAACATAAATATTTCCGTCATTATCAACTGTGGTATTAGCAGAACTATTACCAGTTACTTTATATGTAACACTTGTATCAATATCGCCAGTATATGTAACAATTGTTCTAACATTTCCACTATATCCAGCTCTTATAGTTTGTTCAGCAGGTAATATTTCTAAACTTTCAATTGCAGGGGTAACAGTTTCGGTTGTAAAGCCAATAGCATTAGCAAAAGGCGAACTTGAAATAATTTGATGATGATGTAAGAAATAATTCCAATACATATGTTTAGGGTTATAAATACTTTCAGCTTTATATAAAGTATCATATATCATTGAAAAGTCTTTATCAATTATACCACCAATTAAATTGTCATTACCTTGGCCAAAATCGTCCACTACAATTATTCTGCCACTAATTGGGATGGATAAATTCAGATTGAAGTTGTTTGCCAATTGTGTGACGTCGATAACAGGCACAATATCACTTCTTAAAAGTAAAATTTGGTCAGCTAAATCAGTATTGGTTGCAACTCCAGCACGATTATATTTACGTGATACATATTCAAGAGCAAGTCCATTTGCCCTCATAGCAATACTAAATGCTTCACTAGTAGTTTTATCAACAGGTTTAGTTGCTTGCACTAAATATGAATTTTGTAAACATTCGCCAATTAATTGTTTAAATAATATATATTCATCAACTTCATCAGCACGATATAAACTATCAAATATACCAGCAACAAAATTACTAAATGCTTGATAACCAGTAAAAGCACGTTTTAACATTTGTTCGTTTATGGTTATTGGGTAAACATCTTCACGATTTAAAGTATGAAAAGCACTAACTATTTGTGGTTTATATTGCTTGTAAACATCAGCTTCATTCCCATTAGGTGGCATTGGCATAAAATGGACAGCTTTCGCTAAATCAACAAAAATTTCTTCTATGGTATCGCCATATTCCAAAAATCCTCTTTTTAAAAATGCTAGCTTATTATTGTAAAGTTTTCTATGAATATAAACAAGTCCAATACGATTAATAAGTTCATTTAAGAATTGATTTAATGCAGGGGTATAGCTAAATAAAGCTTTTCCTATATCTTTCAAATTTTCTTGAGTAGCTTCAGGTATCCTATCAGCATAATCAATTACACTACCTTGTGTAGCAATTGTCGAACGAATACTATTTAATAAATCTTGTCCGTTCATTTTTTCACTTCCTTTCTAATAGTTCATTAACTATTTCATCATAACTTTTTACTTTTTCCTCACTACCAGTTTCAGTAGTTTGGTTAGTTTGTGGTGTAAATTCTTTTCCTACTTTGAAAAAATCTTCTACACTTTTCTTTTTTAGACTATCATAATCAGCTTGTAATTTACTTGTTTTATCTACAAGTGCCTGATAATCACTAATTGATTTATCTTTATCACTTTGTAACGCACTAAATATCTCTAACTGTCTATCGGTAGTTATATCTTCCGTTGTGAGTTCTTGTAATAAAGTATCCATTTCTTCTCGTGTCATAAACATATCCTCCTTAATTTAAGTATAACAAAAAAGAATTGAGTTATCAATTCTTTTACGTTTTATTTTATCTAAATCTTTATTCATGAATTTATAAAATTGATATGATTTATAAATCTCATAAATATGTGTAATTATAAAAATAAGTAAAGATAATATTAATATTGTAATAATCTTATTCATTGTAATTTTTAAGTAATTTTTCTAAAAAATTACGTTCACTACCTCCGATACTTTTATTTTTAAGTCTTGTTTCAATGCTTTCTTTTATTCCATAATACTTGCGATTATATAAAGTTATTATTCCTTTATCAGCATTTATACTAAAACTAATTTCACTCTCTAAATGTAATAATTCTCGAATAGCTTTAGGTATAATTATCCTACCGAGATTATCAATTTTTATGACATTATTATCCATTTTTAATTCCCTCCTTTTTATCTAAATAGCCAATTTTATATCCCTCTAAAAAACTTAGGACATTTTCATATTTACCAACTTTTATTATTAGTCCATGTTTATTACTATCAATACAATATAGCATTTTAGTTTCATTATCATAATTCATATTAAGAATATCTTTAGGATAACTCCTAATATAATCATTAAAATCTTTAAATTCCGTTTTCTTTGGTAATATTATTAATTCTTTAAGCATATAGGCCTCCTAAAAACCTAACCTATTAAAAGTATTATCTATTGTTTTGTGTAATTCTTTTAGCATTTTAATATTTTCTTTATCATTAATTTTCGTAGTAGATAAGATATTAATAATTATCATTGCTAATGTTAGACAAGCACAACATGATTTTACTTCATTATCTAGTCCTTTTACACATTTAACATTTAATTCTCCGTCTTTATAAGTAATTGATTTTACTAAATCATTACAATGTTTTAATACATTTTTACTAAGTTTTTCTAAATCTTTCATATTATACCTCCAACTATTAATTCTAAAATTTTAGAATGTTTTTTAATTGTTTCCTTTTCGTTTTTAGTTAAATTTTTATAATTATCTAATAAATTTAAAATATAAGCACTATACATAATACTTAAACTATTATATTCCTTATTTTTACATGATTTAAGACTACTTAATTTTACACCTTTTCGATTAATAATAATATAACCATCTTCACCTATATTTTTAAAATTTTGCTTTATAAGTTCTTGTATTTGTTTTTTAATATCTTTTATTTCTTCATTATTTAATTTCATTTTTTCATTCCTTCTTATTTAATACTTCTATTATCCCATTTATTAGTTCTGCTAATTTATCACCACACTCATCTTGCATTCTTAATTTTTCTTGAATATATCCACCTAATTTACGTCCATTCTCTACGCAAAAACCATAACTAGCATGGGCTATTATGCTAACAAATAAATAATTAGTTTTTATTCCTCTTTGAAAATTACCACATTTAATATTTATTCCTAATTTAAAAATTATATCTAAATGGGTGCCCATTTCATCACTCCAACCTATTCCAACTGTTTCCCCTTTTCTAAGACTATCTGCTATAACTTTATATGTATCTTTTCCATTTATTACTTCATCATAATTATTTTTATTCATTTACTTTTCCCTTTAATTTATTCATTAAATTCACTTATAATATTACCTTTATCATCATAATATATGGTCTTTATAGGAACTTGGTCATATGTATAAATAGTTATAGATTTTAAAATATGCAAATTTGGATTAATACATAAAAGCATATAACTTAATACTGTTTCATTACTTTCAATAAATTCTAATTTACTAATCACTATTGACTGATTTAATGAATTATAATCATCAGCATATTTTAATGATACATATTCAACATCTGTCTCATTAAATAATCGTCTTATTTCGTTTAATATATCCATTAATTTTCCTCCTTTAATTTAATCATTACATCAGCTTTAATCATATAAATTAATGCGATAATACTAGGGTCATTCAATCTATTAACTAATTCATTAATAAGTGAATTAAAAGCATTATCTACTTTGGATAGGACATCTTTACCTAAATACTTCTTATCTTCCTTCATTGTTACACCTCCTCATAAATTAATTTTACCAAACTTTGGTTGGTAAAGT
>CALVOP010000014.1 GCA_944350345.1 uncultured Bacilli bacterium
TAACTTTCCATTTAAATTATTATATTAAAATTATAATAACATTAATTATTTCTTTTTTACTTGTTTTTCCACTCAAGCTCCTTTTTAAAACTATAAAATAATTCTATATTTTATTATTCCTAGCATTTTAAAACTTATTAAAAATAGAAAAAAATGTATAAAATGTTTATTTATTACATTCTATACACATTTCTTCTCCGTTTTTAATTACAAGTAAACTTCCACATTTATCACAAACTTTACCAGTAGGTTTATCCCACAAGGCATATTTACACTTTGGATAATTATTACATCCATAGAATACTTTACCTCGTTTTGTTTTCTTTTCTACGATTTTACCACTACATTTAGGACAATCACAAATTTCAACAACTTTAACTTCTTCTTTTTTAATATATTTGCAATCAGGGTAACCACTACAACCTACAAATGAACCATATTTGCTTTTACGAACAACCAAATCTTTCCCACATTCCGGGCACTTTTCGCCAACTTTTTCCGGCTCATCTTTTTCCATATTTTTAAATGCCTTATTTAAAAGAGGATCAAAGTCATTATAAAACCTTTTTAAAAGTTCATACCACACCTCTTTACCATCAGCTATCTTATCTAAATCACTCTCCATTTCTTTAGTATATTCTACATTTATAATATCACTAAAGAACTCTTGCAATTTATCAGTAATCTGAATACCCGTTTTAGTAGGAACAAACTTTTTTTCATTTACTTCTATATAAAGTCTTTTTTTAAGAATATCTATAATTGTTGCATAAGTACTAGGTCTACCTATTCCTAATTTTTCTAATTCTTTTATTAAACTAGCTTCTGTATATCTACTAGGTGGATTAGTAAAATGTTGTTCTTTTTCTATCTTTTTACTAACTATTACATTACTTTTATAATTACTAAAGTCAGGTAATGTTTTATCACTAACTTCTTCATAATTATTATATATTTTTAAATAACCATCAAATTTAACAATTTGTCCAGTAGTTTTAAACTTATAATCATTATTATCAAACACTATATTTGTTTTATCAAGTATAGCATCACTCATCAAACTAGCAAGAGTTCTTACATATATTAAATTATAAAGTTTAAATTCATCTTTATCCAAATAATCTTTAACACTTTCTGGAGTTCTTAGTACACTAGTTGGTCTAATAGCTTCATGAGCATCCTGTACATTATCACTTTTCTTAACTTTTTTTACATAACCAATATATTCATTTCCATATTTATTTTTAATAAACTCTTTAGTTTCATTAACAAAAACATCACTTAATCTAACACTATCAGTTCTCATATAACTAATCAAACCAACAGTTTCATTAGATAGATCAATTCCTTCATAAAGTTTCTGTGCGATTCTCATAGTTTTAGAAGCAGTAAAACCAAGTCTATTACTAGCCATCTGAGTCATAGTACTAGTAGTAAAAGGAAGTCTACTTCTTTTCTTAGTTTCTTTTCTTTCAACATTTTCTATTTTAAAAGAATTACTAAGTTTATCTAATATATCATTTGCTTCTTTTTCGCTTTTTATTTCAATTTTTTTATTTTTATATTTAAATAGTTCAGCATCAAACTCATTAAATATTGCTGTTATAGTAAAGTACTCTTCACTTTTAAAAGCTTCAATCTCTCTTTCTCTATCAACAATAAGTTTAAGTGCTACACTTTGTACCCTACCAGCACTTGTTCCATCAGTTTTATTTCTCATCAAATTACTAAGTCTAAAACCTATTATTCTATCCAATATTCTTCTTGCTTCTTGACTATGTACTAAATCCATATCTATATCTCTAGGATTTTTAAAAGCCTCTTTAATTGCATCTTTAGTTATCTCATTAAAAACAACTCTTTTATAATTTTTTAAACCAAGAGAATCCTTTAAATGCCAACTTATTGCTTCACCTTCTCTATCCGGGTCAGTAGCAAGAATTACATCATCATAATTCTTAACTTCTTTTTTTAAATCAGTTATAAGTTTACCTTTACCCTTAATAGCTTTATAATTTGGTTTAAAGTTATCTTCTATATCAACACCAAGACCATATTTACCAGTAGTAGCAAGATCTCTAATATGACCTTTACTAGAAGTAACTTTATAATCTTTTCCTAAATACTTTTCAATCGTTTTACTTTTACTTGGACTTTCAACAATTACCAATTCTTTCATATTTTTTCCTTTCATTTATAAAAAATACATTAGTTTAATAAGAATGTCAAGTGATATATTTTTAAATTGTGACAGATTATAATAATATAGTTACATATAGCTTTTTAAAAATACTATATTTTTATACACTAAATTTTTATTCCATAACAATAAAACTTATTATTAAAAAATAATAAAATATTTAACAAAAAAATAAAAGATTTAACAAAAATTATGCTTTTTTAAAAAAAGAGCCTATTTTAAAAGGTTCTCTATTTTCATAAGCAATGTCTCCTTATCAAATTCCAAATATTTTAAAACATCTGCTTTTTTACCACTTACACCAAACTTATTAATGTTTATTATATATTTACTATTATATACAAACTCGTTCCAAGTTCTATCATTACTAGCTTCAAGTACAATTACTTTACTTCCAATCGGCATAAGTTCTTCTTTATACTCTTTAGGTTGCTCATTAAACACTTCAACAGAAGGCATACTTACCACTCTTAAATTAATATTCTTTTTACTTAATTCATCACTTATTTCTATTGCAGTATGCACATCTTCACCAGTAGAGATAAGAACTCCACTAAGTCTTCCAACTTCTTTTTTAATTATATAAGCACCCTTTTCAGTATAAGTTATATCACTACTCTTTATTTCAGGTAATTTTTCCTTAGTTACCACTATACAAGCAGGAATTCGATTATTTATTACATAATCCCAACTTCCAACAAGTTCTTTAACATCTGCTGGCCTAAACACTTTCAAATTAGGTATACTCCTAAGCATCCCCAGTTGTTCAATAGGTTGATGCGTAGGTCCGTCTTCTCCAATTCCAACAGAATCATGAGTAAATATATATGTGACTGGAAGATTCATCATCGCGCTTAGTCTAATACCAGGTTTCATATAATCACTAAATGAAAGAAAAGTGCTACCAAAAGGTCTAAGTCCACACAAAGCAAGACCATTTAGAACAGAACTCATAACATTTTCCCTTACACCAAAATGTATATTTCTTCCTTTATAATCATTTATTTTAAAGTCATTACCATGCGTTAAATAAGCTTTAGTAGAACTAGCTACATCGGCGCTTCCACCTATCAACAAAGGAGTTAAATTGCCGATGAGATTTAAAAGTTTACCATTAGTAATTCTAAGTTCTTCAGTTTGATCTTCTTCAAAATTAACTTTAATAGTTTTCAAATTAATTCTAAATTCGCCAGTTTCAATATATCCAAGCATTTTCTTATTAACACTATCGTTTGATACAAAAGCATTATATCTACTAACCCATTCATTATATAAAGGGATACATCTTTTCTCAATCTCGTCTCTAAAAGTTGTAGCAGCTTCTTTAGATACATAAAAAGGTACCAAATTAACATTCATTTTATTTTTAACTAACTCAATATCAGAATCACTCAAAGGTTTTCCATGAGTTTCATTAGTACCAGCTTTAGAAGTGCCAATGCCTAAAATAGTTTTAATTTTAATAATACTTGGCCTATCTGCCACTTCTTTAGCTTTAGTAATGGCCTCATTTATAGAGCCAAAGTTTTCCCCGTCACTCACCTCTTGAGTATGCCATCCACATGCTTCAAATCGCTTTAATATATCTTCATTAAATACGCCAAATGTTGATCCATCCAGAGAAACACTATTTGAATCATATAAAACAATAAGTTTACCCAGTTTTAAACTGCCAGCTAAACTCATGGCCTCATAACTAATACCTTCCATCAAGTCCCCATCACCAACGAGAACATAAGTATAATAATCATAAACATCTTTACCAATAGTATTCCTCAAATACTCTTCAGCAATAGCTATACCTACACCAGTAGCAAAACCTTCCCCAAGAGGCCCAGTAGTAGTTTCAATACCAATTTTGGTATTAAGTTCAGGATGCCCTGTTAACTTGCTACCCACTTGCCTAAAAGTTTTAAGTTCATCCAAACTAATAGGATATCCTGCAAAAAACAAAGTACTGTACAAAAGAGCAGATCCATGACCAGCACTCAAAATAAATCTATCCCTATTCAACCAATTACCATCTTCAGGATTAAACTTTAAGTGATAACGAAACAAAGTATAAATAGTTGGTGCTGCATCCAAACAAATACCTGGATGCCCACTTTTTGCTTCATCGATCATATCAATACTTAGACTTCTTATCCCATTAATTATCTTTTTATCAATATCCATAATACAACTCCCATTATATATACAAATTATATCACGGATTAATTTACAAATACAATAAATATAACAATCATATTAATAAAAAAGTTATGCATAATAATTTTCAGTTATATTTTCTTTGACAACTTTTGCCTCAGCATTCAAATCCTCAACTCTAAACGTAATAAATAAGGATATCACTGCAATAAAAACATAAAACAAAACAACTCCTTTAAAATTATCTAAAACTTTCTCCATTTCTATCCCTTCTTTCTAAATTTATTCTATAGCATATATTTGTTCGTGTCAATATAAAACGCAAAAAAATGTTTGACAACTTTACGTTCGTGTGTTAACATTTTAATAGGAGGTAAAAGTTAAATGGAAACATTAACTAAAAAGCAAGAAGAAACTTTAAAAGCAATTAAAAAATTTATAGCAAAAAACGGATATAGTCCTAGTGTAAGAGAAGTATGTGACATGATGAATTTAAGTAGTACAGCGACAGTATTTGTGCATATGAGACATTTAATGAACAAAGGTTACATCTCACAGACAAACAATAAATTTAGAACACTAGAAGTACTTGTTCCAAACGAATATCTAAAGACAAATGAAGACGTTGTTTCAGTACCATTATTAGGAAAAATAACAGCCGGCAACCCTATTGAAGCTATAGAATTTCCTAATGAATACATGCAAATACCATCCTTTATGATACCAAAAAATGAAGAAGTATTTACGCTAAGTGTTGACGGGATGAGCATGAAAAACATTGGAATATACGATGGAGATATAGTAATAGTAAAAAGAACTAATAGTGCAAAAAACGGAGACAGAGTTGTAGCACTAGATGAAAATGGTTACACTACTTTAAAAACATTTTACAAAGAAGACGGATATTTTAGATTACAACCAGAAAACGAAACAATGAACCCAATAATATTAGACAAAGTAGATATACTTGGAATAGCAATAGGATTATATAGAAAATTATAAAAAAAGATTGGCAAAAAGCCAATTTTTTATTTTAACATTAACATATATGCAAGACTTCCCACTAAAATAATAGTCATAATTAGTCCATGTAAAACATGATTTTTCTTATTAAATCCTTTTATACCGACCATAAGCGAAACTATAAGTCCACCTATCAAACCACCTATATGTGCCGAAACATCGATACCCGGCACAATCAGTCCTACCAGCAAGTTAATCAAAATCAAAGGAATAATTTGACCTTTCAAGTAGCCATCCAAAGTCGCACGATAATTGAAACCAAAGTATAACAAAGCACCAAATAAACCAAAAATCGCACCACTCGCTCCTATTGAAGGAGAAGTAATCAAAACAGCCGAGAATAATGAACCAATAACCCCACTCAACAAATAAATAATCAAAAACTTAAAAGATCCATAATAACGTTCAATTTCAGGTCCAATTACATATAAAGCATACATATTAAAAAACAAATGAATAGAATTACCATGTAAAAACATACAAGTAATAAGTCTATAAACTTCACCATTTTGAACATTAGCATAATAATTAGCAAACAAATTTATAAAATCATTATAAATACCTGGACTTAGCATAAGAATAAAAATAAGCACATTAACAAATATCAAAGTATAAGTCATAAAAGGAATTCCATTTTTAAACAACTTTGACATCTTTTTATCATCTTTAACAGTCTTATCATTCAATTCTTCAGTCATTTTAAACATATCTATAACATTAGATTTTTTACTATTAATTTTATCTTTTAAATCAGGGAAATACTCATTAACAAACTTATTCTTTTTAATATCACTAATTTTTTTAACTTCAATGCTTTCAATATCGTCAGTATTTTTTAAAGTGACACTATCTCCACAATCGACTAAAATATTTAAAACTTTCATCTTAAAAGTATAAGTTTTTTTCTTAATATTTCTCCTAATTGCATCTACTTTTCTTAAATCATTATTAAGTTGTTCATCATTATGGATATAATTAATATTAAGCCTAATAATCTTAATATCATTATTCATATTTTCTAGCCAGATCTCATTTTGTAACCCATTTACAACAATAGGTTTATAATCTTTTTCAGTTACAAAATAATGAACAAGTTTAACAATAATATCATCTTTTTTATTTATTATAATATCAGTCATACTAACTCCTTTAGTAATTATATTATACACTTTTTAATACAATTTATAAAGAGGTGCATATGAAAAAAATATTTTACTTTATTTTCATATTATTACTATGGTTATTAGGAAGTCTATTATTTAAATACGATCCAGTTTATTATGAACTATTGAACACCCCATCATATATAATAAATCCAACACTAAATAGCATTATTTGGATAATCTTATATTTCACTATAACCACTTCAATTATAATAGTAAAAGACAAAAGAAATATAATAGGAAACAACGACTACTTCTTTATACTAATAATAAACTATTTAGCAAACATGATATTTCCATTAATGTTTTACAATTTAAAAAGCCCATTTTTAGGTTTCATCATGAACACAATAGTTTTAATAAGCACATTTTACCTATTATTAGAAAGCAAAAAAATAGACAAAAGAAGTTTTTATGTACTAATACCATACTTTATATACACAATATACCTATTCATAATAAGTTTAAGCATATGGATTATGAATTTTTAAAAGAATTTAAAATAGAGACAAATTTATCTTCCAAAGGGCAAGAAAACTCCATAAATTCTTTTTTTATTGGATGAACAAAGCCAATATACTCTGCATGAAGCATCTGACCATAATCATCAAAAGAGTGACCATAAAGTGGATCATTTACAACAGGATGATTGATATAAGCCATATGAACACGTATTTGGTGAGTTCTACCCGTTTCAAGAACACATTCAATTAAAGTAACATTATTAAGTCTTTCAATAACTTTAAAATTAGTAACAGCCTTTTTACCATTTTCATGAACAGCCATTTTAACACGATCATCAGGTTTTCTACCAATAGGCGCGTCTATCTTACCAGAGTTCTCATTTATTATGCCTTCCACCAAAGCAATATACTTTCTTTTAATTTTTTTATTTTTAAAGTCATCACTCAATATTTGATGAGCGCGGTTTGTTTTAGAAACCAAAAGCAAACCACTAGTATTCTTATCAATCCTATGGACAATACCAGGTCTAGCCTCACCATTGATATCAGAAAGTTTACCATTAGTATAATATAACAAAGCATTAACAAGTGTACCAGTTTTATTACCAGCACCCGGGTGAACCACCATACCACTAGGCTTATTTAGAACAATAATATCATCATCCTCATAATAAATATCAAGTTTAATATTTTCTGGAATAAGAGAAGTAATCTTGTTTTCTAACTTAACGCTTATAACGTCACCAACTTTAAGCTTATAACCACATTTAACAGTTTTATTATTAACGAGAATATTACCAGAATTAATATTATGAGAAATATTACTTCTAGTCTCATTAAGCTCATTAGCCAAATACATATCTAATCTACTATCAACTTCATCATTTATTTTTATTTGCATTTCTTTCCTCCAACAAAAAACCAATAGCGAGCAAAATAGTTCCAATAACTATAAAAGAATCCCCGACATTAAAAATAGCAAAATCATGTCCAAAAAAATTAAAATCAAAAAAATCAATCACGTGACCATATAAAACCCTATCAAACAAATTGCCCAAAAGTCCACCTATAACAAAACTAATAGAAGTTGTAATAAGTTTACTATGAGCCTCTTTTCTGATTTCATATATCAAATAAGCAAAAATCAAAACAGAAACTACAACTATAAAAATAACTTTACCATCCATTATACCAAAAGCCGCACCATAGTTATTAACGTAAGTAATATTAAAAAAACCATCAATAACTGACAAACTCTCACCTAAAGTCAAATTATTAATAACCAAAACCTTTGTAAATCTATCTAACAAAAAAATACTAATTATAATTAGCAAAATTTTTAAAGTTTTCATTTAACCACCAACTTCATTTTATAAAAAAAAAGTACTTTATTCAAGTATTAATATTTTCTATTAATATAACATCACTACCAAGTTTTTTAATCTGTTCAAATTTAATAAGAATTTCACCAGATTCAACAAAAAACATTTTATTTTTACCCTTTTCCAAAACCAAATCAGTTATCTTTCCATTTTCATCAATAACAACATCAATAATTCTACCAACAAAGGAGCCATCAACCAAATTAATAATATTTTTTCTTTGTAATTCAGATAATCTCATAATAAACTTTATGAAATAAAAGTCATTTTATTAATCTTTTCATAGTTTTAATAGCATTTTTTTCAAGTCTTGACACCTGAGCCTGACTAATACCAATTTCATCCGCAATTTCCATCTGAGTTTTACCAACAATAAACCTACTAATCAAAATATCTCTTTCACGTTCTTTAATCTTTAGCAAAGCTTTTCTCATACTTATCAAATCATCTAATTCCTTACTTTCACTTTTATCTTCAATTTGATCTAATAAATATATTGTGTCACCACCATCATTATAAATAGGTTCAAAAATACTCATTGGTTCTTTTAAACTAAGCATAGCATTAGCAACTTCATATTCAGAAACTTGGAAATAATTAGCTATTTCGCTAGTTGACGGTTCGCAGCCGTTATTATAAATATATTCCTCTTTAAACTTAAGAATTTTATAAGCCAAATCTTTAACACTTCTACTAATTCTAATAGGATTGTTATCACGAATATACCTTTTAATCTCACCTTCGATCATCAAAACAGCATACGTGCTAAATTTAACATTATGATTCAAATCAAAATTATCAATGGCTTTAATCAAGCCCACACAGCCGATTTGAAACAAATCATCCATATTATCAGTTCTATTATGGTACTTTTTAAGTATAGACAAAACTAGTTTTAAATTACCATTTACTAATATTTCTTTAGCAAGTAAATCCCCATTTTTATACTTTTTAAACAACTCCACCATTTCTTTATGTTTAAGCACTTTTAAATTACTAGTTTTAATACCAGTAATCTCTACTTTATTCTTTGCCAAATATATCACCTATTATATAATTGGCAAATTTAACATTATTTTATACAAAAAAAGTATAAAACAACTATACTTTCATTAAATTTTGCAACTTTTTAATAGTTTTCTTTTCAATTCTCGAGATATATGACTGACTAATTCCAAGCATATCAGCAACTTCCTTTTGAGTATATTCTTCACTTCCCATTAACCCATAACGCATTTTAATTATCTCTTTATCTCTATCACCAAGTTTTTCAATTTCTTTTAACAAAATAATTTTATCAATTTTATCTTCATATGCTTTTGGAATAAGTTCAGGATCTGTTCCGAACACATCTTCCAAATGAAGTTCATTACCTTCACCATCAAAATTAATAGAATCTTCAAAACTTATTTCAGTATTTCTCTTCTTATTTTTTCTTAAAAACATAAGTATTTCATTTTCTATACACCTAGAAGCATAAGTAGCAAGTTTAATATTTTTATCAGGTCTATACGTATTAATACCTTTTATCAAACCAATAGATCCAATACTAACCAAATCTTCCAAAGTTTCATTAGTATTATCATATTTCTTAGCTAAAAACACGACAAGTCTAAGATTATGTAGAATAAGCTTATTTCTAGCATCAACATCCCCATTATTACTTTTAATAACCAAGTCAAGTTCAACATCCTTATCCAAAGGTGGTGGCAAAATATCACTACTTCCTACATAATAGATTTCTTTTTTAAACAATCTTTTCAATAACTCAAGTATTTTCATATTCTTCCCTCCATTAATATATTTAACAAACAATTTATGCCATCCATTTTAATTTTACTTTCACTTATTCCAACGACAACATCATACTTTAACCCAATGCCATCTATATAAACGCATTTTGGAATAATACATTTAACAACCCCTTCATAATTCAATGTCTTATAAGGCACTAAGATATAATTATTAACTTTTGAATAATCATCAAGTTCTTTACTATATGCGATTATCACATATTTTTTACCATAAGGCTCAATTAAAGTATTTCCTGAATCCACATAACCGTTCAATTCAATAACTTTATTGTCATCTAAATAAACACTAACTTTTTTTCTATTTGAATAAAAATATCTTAACTCCTTAATTTGCCTAATATAAATATATAAAATAAATGGGCTAAATATTACAACTACCAAAAAATTAAGCTTTATATTATTATCAATAAACGTAAGCCCAACCTTTTCATAACCAATTTGAATATTTAAAAAATACAAAAAGCCACCAAGTAAAATACTAGTAGTATAAAAATAAAGCATATTATTAAAAAAATGCTTAATATCTTTATATCCAAAAGCAATCAAAACAAGTAAAACACTTAATGCTAACTTAAATAAAAATAAAACTAAATTATTCATACTAAAAAACAAAACTAAAATAGAAAGTGTTCCAACAAAGGCTGAAAGTAAAATTCGTTTTATCTTAGCATTTCTTCTAAGTATAATAGATATAGTAATAAGTATCAAAAAATCAATGATAAAATTTAAAATTAAAATTAAATCAACGTATACCTTCATACTCATCACCAATTAAAAGTATACAAAAACGACAAATATTAATTTGTCGTTTTATGTTTCATATAATCCCAAAGTGTATATTGATAAATTTCATCTTCAGACCTAAGGGCTTCAAGTTTTTCTTCTTCACTCATTTCCAATTCTTCTTTTGTTTTAATAAGTTCAGCTAAATACCTTTTAGCTCTATAGTCCAAAGACCCATCTTTTTTTCTAATAAAACTACGATAAAAATCATATGCCGGACTTACTAAATCATCAATAGAACGTGTACCATATTTTACTTTTTCTTTAACAGCAATTAGTTTATCTAAAGCATCATAAACACCTGGTTTTCTAGATTTATCAATATATTGATCATTATAAAGTTCATATATAAAATCTACACCAATGCATCTACTTATTATAGCTAATCTAAGGTATTCCGAATCCATATATTTTTTATCTTTCTTATAAAACACTGGCAATAAGGTAATATCTCCATTCACCCTTAAAGCAATTTGAATAGGTCTATTACTTAATTCACCATGTTCTTTTCTAAATGAAGAAGAATTTTCATGCTCCATAGTCATACTATCAATTTCTTGTAAAAACATTGGCTCATACACTTTTAAAAATGATTGATAACTGACAACATAACCTTTTGGTGATTTTTCGTAACCTATTTTTCCATAAAAGCATGGCTCACTTTTTTTATTATTTAATTTATTCAAATATTCCACAGCATTTATAGCTTCAAATTCGCTACTAAAATATTTTACACTTGGCCCAACATTTTGAACCAAAGAATATCTTCTAACTTTTTTATTCATTAATTGCCTCCTAAAATTAAAGCAATAGATTAACTATCGCTTTTAAACTATATCTCAACAGTTCTAGTCTTTCCAGTTCTTTCCCAACCAGATAAAGTTTCAGATCTACTCCATTTATAATTATATCCCGTTACTTTATTAGTCTTTTTAGTTGCAGCTACTGTAGTAGTGTTCTTCTTAAAGCAAGAAGTACCGTCTAATGTATAACCACTTGGGCATGTATATCCTGTAAATTTCTTTTCAGTACCATAACATTTTGTTCCAATTAATGTATACCCTACATTAGCACAATAATAATTAGTTGTTCCTTGAACATATTTATAACATTGTGTACTAGAACCAGAACCAGTCTTAATATAGCCACTTGGACATGTATAAGTATAATCATAAACTAAGTCAGCAGAAGTATATACATAACAAAGTTTGCCTTTAAGAGTATATCCATCTGGACATGTATATGTTGCTGGTTTAGTGTTAATTGTGGCATTAATCGTAGAAGTAGTAGTTTTTGTACATTTTGTTCCACTCAATGTATAACCATTTGGACATGTATATGTTGTTTCATTTTTATAACAATTAGTATAAATAGTAATATAACCTGGGCAGTTTGAACTAGAAGTACATACATATTGAGTTGAAGTAGAACATACATATCCACTTGGAGCTGTTGAATAAGGTCCATATTTATGCACTTTGTTTGTAGTCTTAGTTGCATCAACTTTAGAAACGGTTGTCTTAATACATTTAGAGCCACTTCTTGTATAACCACTTGGACATGTATATGAAACAGTTTCACTTTTAGACGTTGCAGAAACAGATTTATAACATGTATTACCATCTTTAGTGTAACCACTTGGACATGTATATGAAGAATTAACATCTACTTTAGGGTCCGCATAAACTAAATAACTACCAGTAGTATTTTTTAAGGCATCAACCACTACATCAGTAGTCTTATAATTAGCCGTTGCATCAACTTTAGAATCAACTAAATTTTTATAACAAGTTGTACCACTTAACGTATACCCACTTGGGCATGTATATGTTGTTTTATTAGTAGTATAAGCTTGTCTAAATTGATATTCTATTGCAGTCTGAGCGACTTCTTCAACATCACATTTTCCGCTTTCACAATAATCATAACATCCTAGTGGTTCTATTATATATGAACTTTCAGTATCACAAACCAAATTTATTTTTAAAGAGTATTCCTCAGTACTTTCTTTTGTAACTTGAACATAAGATTCATAAGTATCACAAGGATTACCGTCCTTATCAACAAACGGAATAATCAAATTCTTGTCAATCATATCTTGCAAAGTCATTTCCGCCATATCGCCAACGTTTTTTGGCAATCTTTCATTTGTGTAATAACTTTTAGCAGCATCTTGCATATAAGAAATATTTTCTCTAAAAACATTACTATAAAATGCTGTCATATTTGGAACTTTTGGAAATAACCACATTAATATAAGTATGAAAATAACAAAGAAAATTGCTTTGACAATCAAATCTTTCCAATTTATTCCTGGATTTTTTTCACTACTATACATTTTAATTCCCCCCTAACTTTAATTATTATTCGTTAATGACAATGTAGAACTATTTTGTTTATGAAGTGTTGACTCAGTAACCATTCCGATCATATCAGAAGAAAATTTATTCATCATTGTTTCAAAAGTTTCACCATTATCAGCTGTTACTATCGTTGGACAAGTAAGTGCATTGATTTCTTTATTAATAGTCTCTAAACTAAACTCGCCGTAATTAGGAACAACAACCATTAACGAAGTATCTTTACCACTTTGAGCAATTGTAATAGTATTTAAGAAATATTTATCAATTAATGCTTCCATTCCGCTAGTTTCAAGAGCCCAAGCACTAATTTCATTATTAGCTCCATTTAAATACCAACTTTCAGCAATTAATTTACCGAAATCTTGAGCATTTTTATCAAATTCACGTTTTCCTAAAGTATCTAGCATATTTACTCTAGCAAAATATATTTTTTCTGCCAATTTTTGACCATTAGATCCATCTAAAAATAATTTGCTGACATCAAATACCCTGTCTACTTCTTGTTGATTTTCTCTATTCATCAAAACTTCAACTCGACTTATAGCATATAAAGCTTCTTCTTGGCTAATCTCTTCAGGTATACCACCATTAATCCATTTCATTATATTTTCAAGTTCTTCAACAGAAAAATCATGACCAGGATTATTTTTATCTAAATCCTTAATCAACATAGCAGCTCTAGTACTTAACTTATCTTCATCAGTTATATCATTAAAAATATTAACGTCATACACATCTAAACTGTCATCGTAAGTCAAATCCAAATCATCATCAGAATCCCCATCATATTGTTGATAAATACCTAATTGATTACTATTAACATTGTTTTTAGCATTTACACAACCTTTTACTAATCCGACTATAGAAAACACTAAAGATATACCGCCACAAACTAGTATAATATTTCTAATTTTATGACTTCTTCTTTTATTCTTATTATTTGCTTTTTCCTCTTTTTCTTCTTTCTTATTTTCGTCTACGGCATCAAATACTGGCTCATCAGTTTTTTCTTCTTTAGGCACAGTATAATATGCACTTAACTCTTTTTCAGTCTCACCTAAAACTTCCAATTTTTCATCATATAAATCCTGTAACAACTTTTTGGTTTCAGGTTTTGTCTCAGCATCAACCAATTGTTTCAATTCTTCTGATTTTTTACACAACTCATCATAAGAATTATAATCTTCTTGTGCGCATTTTAGTTCCTCTTCAATTTCAGCAAGATGATCATATAATTCGCTCAATCTCATTCTGCCTTTACTAGTTAAATAATCCTCATTTACTTTAAGAGCCTTCAACTCTTTTACAATTTCTCTTTTTTCTTTCTTTAATTTAGTTAAGCTTTCGCTTATAACTTTTAATAATTCACTATTCATAACCACTCCCCCTTTGTGAATACGCACATATTATACTACACTTTACACTTTTTGTCAAATCATATTGCTATTTTTTCCAATATAATCACACACAGGCCTAAAACTTCTTCTATGTTCTGAAATAATTCCATATTTTCGAATTGCTTCAATATGCTTTTTAGTACCATAACCTTTATTATTTGCAAAGTCGTACATAGGATATTTTTTATCAAGTTCGTACATCATATTATCTCTAATTACTTTAGCAATAATGCTAGCAGCAGCTATACTTTGACTTTTAGAATCTCCTTTTATTATTGAAAGTAAAGGAATACCAATATCTAACTTCATTGCATCTATAAGTAAGTATTCAGGTTTAATATCTAAATTACTAATAGCTTCTTTCATAGCTTCTTTAGTTGCTTGATAAATATTTATCCTATCAATTCTTTCATTAGATATAATACCAATTCCAATTGAAATAGCATTATCACATATCACTTCATACAATTCATTTCTCATTTTTTCACTTAATTTCTTAGAATCATTAATTCGCTCATCACAGAAGTTTTTAGGTAAAATTACTGCGGCAGCGACAACCGGTCCAACCAAAGGGCCACGGCCAACTTCATCTATACCTGCAACAAGAGTTATACCTTTACTAAACAATTCATTTTCATAACATAACATTTTATTCATAAATAATATTATACTATTTGAATACATAAAAAAAAGACTAAATTAATCTTTTTTTTCTAATAACAATAATGTCTCATTTTGACTACGCAACTTTTCACGTTTCTTTTCAAATAATTTTTGATAGACATCATATTTTGAAACTTTTAAAGGATATAATCTTTTTAACTTCTCTAATTGACAACCAGTATAATCCACACCATATATATTATCATAAGTTAATTCAATACCATCATCTATTAAGTTTCTACCAACAGCATATAAATTTAACGATGTTAAGCGATGATTATTTAACAAAACATATGGTTTTTCAAACAAAACAGTTTCAAGAAGACCTTGTGCATTTAATATAACAATTCTTCTTTCAAGCTCAATTGGATTACATGATATTAAATCAGTATGCAAACCTAAAAATGTAGAAAAATTTTCTTTACTGTATCCATAATCATCAAAAATGCCGGCCAAAAAATCAATAACCTTACTTGAACTTCCTAAAGAACCAGGTTGATACCTATAAAATGTTTTAATTCTATTTAAAACATTTCTAGACAAACCATATTCTTGATATAATCTACTAGTTTCCTTTTGTATTGCATCGTCAAGACCATAACCAAAACTACTATAATAAGTCATTTTAAATAATCCCCCCTTTTTCTTGAGAAAGTATGTTAACACATTTCATCAAATTTGTCAAATGTTATGTTTTTTATACGTTCGCTTTTTATATCATTTATAATCAAATTATTAATTCTATTATAGTCAGGTTCTCCCTGGTAAAAAGGAATATTTCTCACTTTACTAATACTCTCATATATTTCTTCAATATTATTTATATCAAATTTAACATTACCATACATTTTGAAATAAACACTTTCATAATTTTCAGATAAAGTTTCCAAAATATGTAATGCAACCTCATCTATTTGTATAACTTCTTCTTTAATTATAGACATACTTGCAAGATTAAGTGCAACTTTTCTATCTGTTATCTTAGGCCATAAAACCCCAGGAGTGTCAATCAAATCAATTTTATCATTTATTTTAATTTTACTGATATTTTTAGTAACACCAGGTTTATTTCCTACTTCGCTAACTCTCTTATTTACAAGTCTATTTATTAGTGTGCTTTTTCCAACATTTGTTACACCAACAACAAGCACATTTGCCTTTTTAGGCAAAAGACCTTTTTCACTTCTCTTTTTATTAACGTCTTTCATTATATCTAAAACACCATCTATAATTTTTAAATAATCATTACCGATTTTAGAATTACCTGTAATAACTTTATACCCTTTATTTTTATAATAGTTTACCCATTTATTAGTTTCACACTTATCACACAAATCATATTTACTCATAAATATGATTTGTGGTTTCTCGCTTATAAAACTATCTATATCACTTATGAATGATGAAAAAGGTATCCTAGCATCAATTACATGTACTACAACATCTACTAAATTAATTATTTCTTTTATTTGCCTTTTTGTTTTAGCCATATGTCCTGGATACCAATTGATATTTATTTTATTTTCATTCATATATATCACTTCCTCATAAATCTATTATATTATATCATGTTTTTACTCAAAGAAAAAAGTAGATACAAATCTACTCGATAAATTGTAATTTGTCTTTATTTTTGTATTTCATTAGCTATCTTATCTAAACTAGAAAAATCAATAAAATTAACCT
>CALVOP010000015.1 GCA_944350345.1 uncultured Bacilli bacterium
TGCCAATCAACGTGAAATGGTGATAATAAAATGATAACAATTATTTGTATAGGAAAACTTAAAGAAGAATATTTAATAAAAATGTGCGATGACTATAAAACAAGAATAAACAAATATCACAAACTAGATATTATTGAATTAAAAGATAGTAACATAGAAGAAGAAGGAAACTTAATATCAAAACAAATTAAAAAATACGACTATGTAATAGGATTAGATATTAAAGGTAAAAGCATAGATTCAATACAATTTAAAGATAAAATATTAAATCAATTTAACCAAGGAAAATCCTCAATATGTTTTATAATTGGCGGCTCAGATGGAATTTTAGAAAAAGTAAAAAAAGAATTTGATGAACTTATATCATTTTCTGATTTAACATTTCCTCATGGTTTATTTAGAGCAATTTTATTAGAACAAATATATAGATCAATGAAAATAATAAATAATGAGAAATATCACAAATAAAAAGCAAATAGTTTAAATATTATTTGCTTTTTAATTTAGAACTTATATATTCTGTGGCTACTTCCTTATCACTCAAATGAATTTTTTCATGACCAATCACTTGATAATCTTCATGCCCTTTACCTAAAAGTAAAAGCGTGTCGTTTTCTGTTAAAATATCTATTCCATATTTAATTGCTTCTTCTCTATTAATAATTTTTTTATAATTATCATTGGTAACCCCAACAATCATATCATTTAAGATTTTATTTGGATCCTCTGTTCTTGGGTTATCACTAGTAAATATAGAAAAATCAGATAATTCTGTAGCTATTTTAGCCATTTCAGGTCTTTTTGTTTTGTCTCTATCACCGCCACAACCAATCAAAGTAATTATCTTGCCTTTAGCAAATTCTTTCGCAGCATTTATAATATTCAACTCAGCATCCGGAGTATGAGCATAATCAATTATAATCGTATTACTATTATAATATATTTTTTCCATTCTTCCGCTAGGGGCTTCTAATTCTAAAGTGACTTTAATAACTTCACTTAAATCAAAATTAAATTCATTTAAGATTATTATCATAGATAAAACGTTATACACATTATGTTTCCCAGACAGATTACTTTGCGCATTGTATATAACACCATCATGTTTAAAACTAAACGTAGTTTTCCTACTATCTGTCTTAAATTCAATAATTGTATAATCGCTATCGGCAAAACCATATGTAACATTATTATTTTCATTTTTAAACATTTTTTCTTTATAATCAGCATCATTATTAATTATTGCAATCTTTTCATTTTTTAATTTAGTAAATAAAATGCTTTTTGCATCTGCGTAAGCCTCAAAAGTTTTGTGATAATCTAAATGATCTTTAGTTAAATTAGTAAACAAAGCGGCATCAAAAGTTATACCAGACAATCTATTTAATGATAAAGCATGACTGCTTACTTCCATTGCGACATATTCTACATCATTATCAATGCACTCATATAATAAATTATATATTTCCAATACTTCAGGAGTAGTATTAGGAAGTTCTTTAATCATTTTTCCATTTAGATAAAAACCGATAGTACCTATATATGCGGCCTTTTTACCAAGTTTTAACAAAGCATTATATAATAAATAACAAGTAGTTGTTTTACCATTAGTCCCTGTAACGCCAATTATTTTTAATTTATTTAAATTTTTACTATATTTACCTTTTAAATATTCTGCCAAATACTCACTTGTGTTAGGAACAACTATCGTTGACACAGAGTAATTTCCATGTTCGCAAACTACTTTCTCTGCTCCATTTTTAATTGCTGTTTCAATAAAATCGTGTCCATCCACAGTATAGCCTTTAATTGCAACAAAGGTATCGCCTTTAACAACTTTTCTAGAATCAGTTTTAATATTAATCATAATTCCTCCCATAAAACAATATTTCAATATAAATATATCAAAAAGATGAATAAAATATAAATAATTGGTAATAAAATATACATTTTTTTACATAAACAAAAGTTGTAAACAAATCATTTAATATCATATAAATTAAAAGTAAAGAAATATTCAGAATATGCAGTAAATAGAAAATTATTAACAACTAAAACATAATAATCAAACAAAGACATATATTGTAATATGTTAAATTTAATATGGACAATTACAATAATATTTTTATCATATTTAGGTTTATCAATTGCTAAACAAATACATTTTAACAATTTAAAATTCAAAAAAATTTCAAAGAAAATTGACAAAGACGGACTTTTTATGTCATTAGGAACAAAAATAGGCGTAGGGTCAATAATTGGCACTGCATCAAGCATACTAATAGGTGGGGCAGGGTCATTATTTTGGATTTGGATATTCACAATAATATTTTCAAGCATTATATACGCAGAAAGTTATTTAGGAAACAAGTACAAAGATAAAAAAAATAACATAAGTGGCCCATATTTCTATATAAAAAAAAGTTTAAACAAAAATAAATTATCAATTATTATAACAATACTACTAATACTAACATATTCACACTTTTTTTTAATGATACAAACAAACACAATAATAGAGATTATGCATAATAACATACACATAATAATAATTTTTATCCTTTTTTTATTAACAACAATCATTTTAAATACAAAAGAAATACTAAAAATATTAAATAAAATTGTACCAATTATGTGCTTAATATACATTTTAATAGGAATATTTATAATAATAAACAACATAACTATTATGTTAGATATCACAAAAGCAATAATCATAGAAGCCTTTAATTATAAAGGCATAACAGTAGGACTAATAGTTGGAATAAAAAGAAGCATATTTCAAAGCGAATTACTAGTAGGAACAACGGCAGTTGCAAGTGGTATAAGCAATGAAAAAAGTGAATCAGTTGCATACACACAGATATTAGGAATGTATTTCATAAGTTTTATAATTTGCACACTAACAGCATATATAATTTTAATATACAACAACTACAACTTAAACACATTTAACTCCTATAACGAATTACTATTAAATGTCTTTAATTATCACTTAGGAGAATATGGCGAATTAATTCTAATTATTGAAATAATATTATTCTCTATAACAACTATACTAAGCGGATTTTATATGGGAACAAGTATAATAAAATACTTCACTGAAAACAAAACAATAAACAATATTATCAAAATAACGATGCTCACATCAAGTATAATAGGATTACTAATACAAAACAAGATTATATGGTTGCTAATAGATAGCATACTGTTTATAATAATAGTACTAAATGGATATGCAATTAATAAATTAAAAGGAGAAGTAAATGATAGACAATGATTGGGATGAAAAACTAAAAGTAGTATGGGAAAGTCCAGGATTTAAAAAATTTATGGAAAAAATAGAGCACGAATATAAAACAAAAACTTGTTATCCAGCATTTGAAAACATATTTAGTGCGCTAAAAATGACTCCATACGAAAAAGTAAAAGTTGTAATAATAGGTCAAGACCCTTACCACGGAGAAGGACAAGCACATGGACTTTCCTTTTCAGTTCAAAAAGGAATTGCAAAACCGCCAAGTTTACAAAATATATTCAAAGAATTAAAAGATGACCTAGGAATACCTATTTCAGAAAATGGAGATTTAACAAAATGGGCAAAAGAAGGAGTATTATTACTAAATAGCATATTAACTGTAGAAAAAAGCAAGCCGCTATCACACAAAGATTATGGTTGGCAACTATTAACAGATCACATAATAAAAATATTAAATCAAAAAGACGCACCAATAGTATTTATTTTATGGGGTTCATTTGCAAGAAGCAAAAAGGCATTAATAACAAACCCTAAGCATTTGATAATTGAAAGTACACATCCATCCCCACTTTCTGCATACAACGGATTTTTGGGCAGCAAACCATTCTCAAAAACAAACCAATTTTTAAAAGCAAACAAAATAAAAGAAGTAGATTTTAGATTATAATCTCTGCTTCTTTTTTAATTGTTATATCATACAAACTTTTAGATTTAAACCTTTTAAACTTTGAAATAAAATTTTTAGGGAACGATTTTAAATACTTATTATAAACTGCAACATATTTATTATTCATAGTTTTAATGCCGTCTAACAAACAATCACATTCTTCTATATCTTTAATAATTCCCGCATAACTTTTAACTTTATTAAGTTCACTATAATCTTCAGTTATTTTTTTTACTTCATTAAAAGTATTACTTAAAATCAAATCCTTTTCATTATTCTTCAAATTATTGCTATTAATCTTCTTAAATTCGTCAAAAACTTTTGTATCAATTTTTAACTGTTTCTCAATAATATTAATCGCACGACTTAACAAATCCTGTTTAGTCTTTAAAGTCTCAGTAATTTTCTTTTCACTTACATTAACTTTATATAAAACTTCAACTATAGAATTATAATTAATAACAATAAACATAGCTATAATACACAAAACTAAAGTAACTATTGCCAAAACTAATAAAACTTCCAATATATGCATACCTTACTCCTTATATTGTTATTCTATCATAAAACTAATTAAAAATACAGCTTATAATTTATAATTTATTTTTTCATTAAACTCTACATAATCCAGATAAATCATCAAAAGCAAATACCATTTACCAGTAGATGGATCACTAATAATCAAATGATCACGTCCCGCTTGTTCGATAATACCAGTGTACATTTTATCACGCCATTCTACAGAATCACTATATGACATATAAACATTAACTTTTTTTCCTTTATTAAGTCTTAAAATATTTTCAATATAACTTTGTTCCATAGGCAAATCATCACCACCAAAATTATCAGCAGGCCTAATATGGTCAAAATCTGCATTATACATAGCATTTTTATAATAACTTCCGTTCATAAAATCACTCCTTTTCTAAAAAAATATATGCTTAATCTTTAAAAATATGTTTTCTTAATGTTATAATATTTAATAGGTGATAATATGAAAATAAAAGTTGGGATAAGTAATAGACATGTACATTTAAAACAACAAGATTTAATAAGTTTATTTGGCAAAGATTACGCATTAACTATCAAAAAACCATTGAGCCAAATCGGAGAATACGCATCAGTCGAAACAGTAAGCATAAAAACAAACAAAGCAACAATAGATAATGTAAGAGTTTTAGGTCCGGTTAGAAATTATACACAAGTAGAAATTAGCAGAACAGATGCTTACAAATTAGGGATAAACCCACCAGTTAGAGAAAGTGGTAATTTAAAAGATGCAGAAACAGTAGAAATAATTGGGCCAGAAGGAAGCATCATTGCAAAAGAAAGCACAATAATTGCTGAAAGACATATACACATAAACACTAACGAACTAGAACAATATGGATTACAAAACGGTGAAGTCGTAAGAATAAAAATCGGTGGGATAAAAGGTGGAATTATAAACAATGTAAAAATAAAAGCTAAAGACACATACACATTTGAATTGCACTTAGACACTGACGAAGGAAATGCATTTTTATTAAACAATGGAGACATAGTCGATATAGTCAAAGGAGAATAATATGGAAGAAGCAAAAAATGAATTATTAAAATTAAACAAAGAAATAGAAACAATATGGAGGTCACTTTGACGTAGACGGTCAAAGAGCAAAATTACAAAGTTTACAAAAAGAATCAGGAGATTCAGATTTTTGGACTAGACCAGATTCACAAGATATAATGAGTGAAATTAGTAATATAAAAAAATCTATTGAAGAAATAACAAAATTAAAAGAAGAAATAAATAACATGATTGAATTTACAGAAATAGAATTAGATGAAGACATGTTAAAAGACCTAAAACAAAATATTAAAGAAATAAAAACAAAAATAGAAAAGTTTGAAATAGAAGTATTATTAAATGGTGAATTTGATCACAACAATGCCTATATGGAGATACATTCAGGTGCAGGGGGGACAGAATCAAATGACTGGGCAAATATGATAAAAAGAATGTATATTAGATACTTTGAAAAAAAAGGCTATAAATACGAGATAATAAGCGAACAACCAGGAGAAGAAGTAGGAATTAAAGGAGTAACATTCAAAATAAAAGGACAAAACGCCTATGGATATTTAAAAAGTGAGACAGGAGTTCACAGATTAGTTAGAATAAGTCCATTTGACTCAAACAAAAGAAGGCATACATCATTTGCGTCAGTTCTAGTAACACCAGAAATAAACACAAATATAGAAATAGACATACAAGAAAAAGACTTAAAAATAGACGTCTACAGAAGTAGCGGAGCTGGAGGACAAAGCGTTAATACCACAGACTCAGCAGTAAGAATAACACATTTACCAACTGGTATTGTAGTGACCTGTCAAAATGAAAGAAGTCAAATTCAAAATAAAGAAAAAGCAATAGACATACTAAAACAAAAACTATATATAATAGAAAGAGAAAAAGTCGATAAACAACTAAGCGATTTAAAAGGGTCAGTAATGGACGTCAATTTTGGAAGCCAAATAAGAAACTACGTAATGCACCCTTATTCACTAGTGAAAGATTTAAGAACAAATACAGAAACATCTAATGTAGAAAAAGTATTAGATGGAGATATAGATATATTTATAGAAAGTTATTTAAAGAGGTGTTAATGAAAAAAATAGGATTTGATGATAAAAAATATAGAGAACTAACAAAAGAAGAAATAAACAAAAGACTAAAAAAATTTAGTAACAAGCTATATCTGGAGATAGGTGGAAAATTATTTGACGACTTTCATGCTGCGAGAATTCTCCCAGGGTTTAAATACAATAGTAAAATAGAAATATTAAAAGAATTAAAAGATAAAACAGAAGTAATTGTTTGTATAAGTGCAAAAGATATAGAAAAAAGAAAAGTAAGAGCAGATTATGATATAACATATGACAAAGATGTAATGAGATTAATTGACAACATAAGGAAAAACGAATTAAAAGTAAATTCTGTTGTAATAACACTATTTGAAAATGAAAGTTCAGCTATCAACCTAAAAAACAAATTAGAACTTAACGGAATAAAAGTATATATGCATAGTTACACAGAAGGATATCCAGGGGATATAGAAAAAGTAGTTAGCGAAAGTGGATATGGAAAAAATGAATACATAATTACTGAAAGACCACTCGTCGTAGTAACGGCACCAGGACCAGGAAGTGGAAAACTAGCAACATGTTTATCACAACTATATCACGAATACAAAAGAAAAAATAAAGCAGGGTACGCTAAATTTGAAACATTTCCAGTTTGGAATTTACCATTAAAACACCCGGTTAATATTGCATATGAAGTAGCAACAGCAGACCTAAAAGATGTAAACATGATAGACCCATTTCATTTAGAACATTACAGTAAAACAACAGTTAATTATAATAGGGATATAGAGACATTTCCGATTTTAAGAAAAATTTTAAAAGAAATAACAAAAGAAGAAATTTACAATAGTCCTACAGACATGGGCATTAATATGATAGGTTTTGCAATAACAAATGAAAAAGTAGTAATAAATGCTTGTATTGACGAAATAATTAGAAGATATTATAAAAGCCTAGTTTCGTACAAAATGGGGGAACAACCTATTGAAGTTACAGAAAGAATAAAAATACTAATGAATGAACTCAACATAGATGTTGATAAAAGAAAAGTAGTAAAATATGCTCACAAAAAACAAGAGGAAAAAAAGTCTCATGCAATGGCAATAGAATTAGAAGATGGTACAATCATAACAGGACGAACAACAGACATCATGAGTGCACCGGCGAGCACATTAATAAACGCCCTTAAATACATCACAAACTTAGATGAAGATGTATACATTATATCTCCACTAGTAATCGAACCCATGTTAAAAATTAAAAAAGACTTGTTTCACAAAAACGAAGTCTTAAACTTACAAGAAATATTATTAGCACTTTCAATAAACGCAGCGACAAATCCAATAATAGCAAAAATGTTAGAAAATTTAAATAAACTAAACAACTGTGAAGCACATGCGACTTACATATTAACAAACGGAGATGCTAAACCACTAAAGCAACTAAAAATAAATTACACATGCGATCCAGAATTCAAATCAAATGACTTATTCATTAATGACTAAAAGTTCTACGAACTTTTTTTCTTTTTTTTGATTTTTTATTAATACTAAATATAATGTATAAAAGCGCAATAGCTAATATAATATACCATTTATATGCCCAGATAATTTTAAAATAATTTGCATTAATTTCACTTAACAAAAGCACATCAACGGTAGTCAAAAGAACATCATCATAATAAACATCCACAGTGCCCAATTTTTCATCAACACTATTTTTATAACTAAGTTCATTTAATCCATTATATTTAAAAGAAACCAATTCTTCATCATAATCATCAGGCAAAAAAACTTTAACAGCATCTTTAGTAACAACATCATACTCATCAATATTACTATAATAAACAGGAATTGAAGTAACCGCTTCATTCTTATTTAAAACAGTCTGATAACCAAAATTATCATTAACAAAGTCTACAATATCAACAGCATCCTTAACATTATAATAATTATCATTAACTCTTGTAGCATTAAGAGTAACTGCAATTAAATCATGATCATCAGATTTAAAATAAATACTAATACAATAACCAGCATCATCAGTAAAACCAGTTTTACTTCCCAAAATAAGAGAAGTATCCAAATCCATAATCTTATTATAAAAATTAACTGAAGCACTAACTTTCAAACCATTAGTTAAAGTATAATTCCTAGTAGTATAAATTTCTTTAAAAATCTCATTATTCAAAGAATATTTCAACAATTTAATAACGTCATCAACACTACTATAATGATTATCTTCATCAAGCCCCGTTACATTTTCATAATGAGTACTATTAAGACCTAAACTTTTGGCTTTAGCATTCATCAATTCAACATAACCATCTATAGACCCAGCGATAGAAATTGCAAGAGCATTAGTTGCATCTGCGCCAGACGGAAGCATAGCCGCATATAATAAATCTCTATAAGTAACAACATCACCGACTTCCAAACCGGCGACAGACGCATCCCAACTAACAGTATTCAAAATTTTACTTGTAATAGTTACAGATTCATCTAAATCACTAACATTTTCAATGGCAACTAAAACAGTCATAATTTTAGTTAAAGAAGCAATTTCAGTTTCAACATCACTATTTAAAGAAAAAAGCATTTTATCATCAGTTAAATCATAAATACCATAATATTTAGAATGCAAACTTGGATTTTCAAGAGCACTAACCAAGAATGGTATAAACAAAAATAAAATCAAAAACGTTTTCAAAAAAATCTTCTTCATACATACCTCTATAATATATAAGTATACTTTTTAAAAAAGTTAGTGTCAAACTTAAGTTATTCACTTAAGTGTCCATTTTACAAAATTATCTTCACATGTTATAATACTAAAAGAAAGGTAAAGAAAATATGAAAACTATACGCAAAAAAATAAGCGATTTTTTATATAGATACTTTATATGCATTATAGGCTTAACTATAATGGCTATTTCTTACAATTTATTTTATGTACCGAACAACTATGTAACAGGAGGAGTGACAGGTTTATCAATAATCTTTGGTGAAATTACGCCAATAAGTCCAAACGTATTCATATTGATTGGAAACATATTTTTAATTGTACTTAGCATAGCTATATTAGGCCCAAAAAAATCAATATACAATATTGTAGGAGCCATAACATTTACAGCAGCAGTATATTTAACAGGAAACATAAGTGAAATAATAAAACTAAATTTTGATAGTTCAGTATTTTACGTACTATGTGCCGGAGTAACAATGGGAGTAGGTGCAGGGATAGTATATAAAGTAAACTTTACCTCTGGAGGAACAGATGTATTAGTAAGTATTTTTAACGAAAAATTTAAAAAACCAGTAGGCCAAACAGGGTTATACATAAATGGCATAATCATAATTTTTGGTACATACGTATTTGGCTTTGAAATGCTAATAAGCGCAATAATAATAAAATATATCGAATCATTACTAGTAGACAAAATATTACTTGGAATATCAGATAGCAAAATGCTATTAATAAACACAACAAAAGAAGACGAAGTGAAAAAATATTTAATAAAAAGTGTAGAAAGTGGCATAACACTACTAAATGGAAAAGGTGGATATACAAACAAAAATCATGACATAATAATGTGCATTGTAAGAACTGATAACTATTACAAAGTCAAAGAAGAGATAAAAGAAATAGATCCATACGCATTCATAATAGTAAGTGATTGCTATGAAGTATTTGGAGGAACAAAGAAAAAGAAAAAATTACCAATAAAAATAAAAAAAAGATAAAGTATAATTGAAGTGGAGGTATAAATGAATTTAATAGAGTTAAAAAACGTATATAAACAATATTCTAATGGCGTTACTGCATTGTGCGATGTGAGTATAGAAATTGCAAAAGGAGAATTTGTATTTGTAATAGGTAAAACAGCATCAGGAAAAAGCACGCTTATAAAATTACTATACAGACAAGAAAAGCCAAACAAAGGTGGAGTTTTTGTAGGAGGAATAAACGTAGCAAAATTAAAAAATAGAAAAGTATACAAACTAAGAAGAAAACTAGGAATAGTATTCCAAGATTACAAATTATTACCTAATCTTACAGTATATGAAAATGTTGCATTTGCACTAGAAATATATGGATTAAGGTCTGACGAAGTAAGACGTAAAGTAATGAAAGCATTAGAAAAAGTTGGATTAAAAGAAAAATTTAAAAGTTATCCAGATCAACTATCAGGAGGAGAACAACAACGTGTTTCAATAGCAAGAGCAATAGTGAACGAACCAAAAATATTAATATGTGATGAACCAACAGGAAACTTAGACCCAAAGACATCACTAGAAATAATGGAAATAATAAACAAAATCAATGAAGAAGGAACAACAGTAATAATGGCAACACACGACAAAGAAATAGTAAATAAATACAAAAAAAGAGTTATAACAATTGAAAAAGGAATACTCGTAAGCGACAAAGAGAAAGGAGGATATTTTAATGAAAAAGATTAGAATATTTTTTCATTCAATAGAAGAGGCATTCAAAAGCGTATTTAGAAATGCATCACTTAGTATAGCTAGCATTTCATGTATAGCAATAACATTAATATTAGTAGCAGTATCAGTAATACTATCATATAACGTCAACAGTTTCACAAGCGATATAGAAAAAGATGTAACAATAGTAGCTTTCTTAGATAAAGAAGTGACACAAGAGCAAATAGATGAAATAAAAACAAAAATAACTAATTTAAATAATATTGCAAGCATAAAATTTGAATCAAAACAACAACTAATAGACGAAATGAAAGAAGAAAATGCAGATTTAGAAAACATACTTAACCAATACACTGAAGAAACAAACCCATTACAAGACACATACTTAGTAAAAGTTGAAAACATTGAAACAATAGGAAAAACTGCAGAAGAAATAGAAAACATAGAAGGCGTTTCCATAGTAAAATATGGTGAAGGAATGGTAGAAGACCTAGTTAACGTATTTGATGTAGTAAAAAACATAACATATATAGTAGTTATTGGACTAGTATTAGTAACAGCATTCTTAATAAGCAATACAATAAAAATAACAATTCAAACAAGAAAAAGACAAATAGAAATAATGAGACTAGTTGGTGCATCAAACTCATTTATAAAACTTCCGTTCTTCTTTGAAGGATTACTACTAGGAGCATTAGGGAGCATAATACCAATCATAGCGTGTTGCTATGGATACATGTACTTATACGAAAGATTTAACGGACAATTATTTACACCAATAATAAAATTAGTAAATCCAGATTTAATCATATTTAACATAATATTTTTTGTAATAGCAATAGGTGTAGTAGTAGGAGCATTAGGTAGTTATCGAGCAGTAAGGAGGTACTTAAAAATATAATGAGAAAAAAAATAAGTTTCATTATAGTAACAATAGTAGTTGCATTAACAATACCACTTATAAACATTGAAGCTAAAACATTAAGAGATTATATAACAGAAGTAGAAGAGATGATAAAAGAATTAGAAAACTACGATGAAGAAAGAGCAGAAGCACAAGCAAGAGCAAAAGAAAAAGAACAAGAAATAGCAGAAAAATATGCTAATATAGAAAAATACAGTTTAAGAATACAAGAAGCAAAAAAAGAAATTGAAGAAACACAAAAAACAATAGAAGAAAAAGAAGAAGAAATAAAAGAACTATTATCATTTTTACAAGTTACAAATGGAGAAAACGTATATTTAGAATACGTATTTGGTGCGACAGATTTTACTGATTTCATATTTAGAACAGCTGTAGTAGAACAATTAAGTAACCATAATGACGAATTAATAGTAGAAATGAATGAATTAATAACAAAACTAGAAGAAGAACAAAAACAACTAGAAATAGAGACAAAAAATGAAGAAAAAGCAATAGCTGAGCAAAACAAATTACTTGCGCAAATAAATGTAGAAATAGAAGATTTATCAGACATATATACAGATAAGGAAGCACAAGTAAAAGGACTAGAAGAAGAAATAGAATATCTTAGAAATGCTGGTTGTGACATGGATGAAGACATAACTGTATGTTTAGGCGTACCATATGCTTCAGGGTTTTATCTTCCAGTAAAAACAGGTGTTGTAACAAGCGAATTTGGTTATAGAGTAGACCCATTAACAGGAGCAGGGTATGTATACCATAAAGGAATAGATATAGCATTAGCAGACTGGAACCCAGTATATGCCGCTGCATCTGGAACAGTAGGGACAATAATTAGAAAAGCAAGTTGTGGTGGAAACATAGTTTACGTTAAACACCTAATAGATGGAAAAGAATATACAACAAGATATTTGCACTTATCATCAATAGAAGTTTCTACAGGTGACTCAGTAACAATAAACACAATAGTTGGTTATAGTGGTGGTGGATGGACTGGAAAAAGACAAGGCGGATATGACACATGTACAACAGGAGCACACTTACACTTTGAAATTAACACAGGATGGACTAACATACAACCACAAAATCCCAGAAATTACTTATATTTCCCAAGTAGGTGGTAAAATGTCATACACATCAAATATAAAAAATGAAATAATTAATAACTATTACACACTAGAAGAAAACATGGCCGAACTATCGGCCATTCTTAATATTGAAGCAGAAATAGGAAAAAAAGATATAAAAGTTTATACAGAAAACATAGGTGTATCAAGAAGAATATATACATTAATAAAAGACATATATGGAATAACACCCTCAATGACAAAAACAATAATCAATAGATTGGGCAAAAAATATTTAATAGAAATATCAATTAACGAGAAAAAAGATTTTATATTAAAAGATTTAAGCATAATAGATGAAAATGGCAAAAGATTACACAAACCACAAAACTATATAATAGACACAGACGAAGAAAAAAAAGCATACCTTAGAGGTGCCTTCATGATATGTGGTAGTATAAATGATCCAAAAACATCAAGATACCATGCAGAATTTATAATACACAACAAAAAAACATCACAGTATATTGCCGAACTATTAAAATCATTAAACTACAATAGTAGAATATTGAAAAGAGAAAAACATTATATGGTCTATATAAAAGAAGCGGAAAGCATAAGTGATTTTATAAAATTACTAAATGCAACAAACTCCCTATTCTATTTTGAAGACATACGAATTTATAGAGACCACAAAAACATGACAAATAGATTAAACAACTGCGAACAAGCAAACATAGAAAAAATAATCAACACATCAAACATACAACTAGAAAACATAAGAAAATTAAAAGAAAAAGTTGATTTTGATTTACTAGACGAAAGAATAAAAGACGTATGCATATACAAAGAAAAATATCCAGAAAGTTCTATGCAAGAACTAGCAGAAATAATAAGCAGTGAAACAGGAAAACCAATAACAAAAAGTGGAATAAATCACAGATTTAGAAAAATAAGCGAAATAGTGAACAAAGATTAATCACTATTTTTCTTTGACAAAATTTCATCAACTATACCATAATTCAAAGCTTCATCCGCGTCCATAAAATAATCCCTTTCAGTATCCCTTTTAATTTTAGATAAACTTTGTCTAGTATTATTACTAAGCAACCTATTCATTTTATCTTTTAATTTCAAAATACGTTCTGCAGCAATTTGAATTTCAGTAGCTTGACCTTGAGCTCCACCTATAGGTTGGTGAATCATAACCTCGCTATTTTGAAGTGCATATCTTTTACCCTTTGCCCCACTTGAAAGCAAAAAAGCAGCCATAGAAGCACACATACCGACACAAATAGTACACACATCATTGTCAATAAAATTCATAGTATCATAAATAGCCATTCCTGCAGTAACACTACCACCAGGACTATTAATATACATATAAATATCATCACAATTTTGACTATTCAAATACAAAAGTTCACCAATTACAATATTTGCTTTATCATCAGTAATTTCACCATCCAATAAAATAATATTATCTTGTAAAAGTCTAGAATACAAATCATATGCTTTTTCACCAGTACTACTCTTTTCAATAACCGTAGGAATAATATTCAAATCAATCACCTAAGAATATAATAGGCAAAAAAACACCAAAATATTCATATACGATAAATAATAATTATTACAAATTATGACTTTTTTAAAATATAGATATATGATAAAATACTATTAGAATAGAAGGTGGCAAAAGGTGAAAGAAAATATAATAATTACAATTAAAGATATAGATAAATTTATTATAAAAGAAAATTCAACTATAAAAGAATTATTAAAACAAGTAGAAGGTTCAAATGATGTTATTGCAGCTACAATAAATGGTGAAGTTGTAGAATTATCATACATATTAACAAAAGATACAAAATTAAAATTAATAAGAACAAGCGATAGAATAGGAAGAAAAATATATAGAAGTGGACTAAAATACCTATATATAACAGCAATAAAAGAATTATATGGAAGTGACACAAACGTATCATTATTACATTCAATAGACAAAGGAATATACACATATTTAGATAAAGAAAACATAACTGAAGAAACAATTAGTGAAATAAAAGAAAAGATGAAAGAATTAGTAGAAAAAGATTTACCAATAGAAAAAGTAAGCACATCTAGAAAAAGTGCAATACAGTACTTTGAAAGTATACATGAAACCGAAAAAGTTGAAAGTTATAAACAAATGAGTTCTGAATTTGTCACACTATACGAATTCTTAGAATACTACAATTACTTTTATTACTTCATGCCAGTAAGCACAGGAATACTAAAAGATTTTGATTTAACGAAAATAAATTCTCATGGAATAATACTGCAATACCCAAGTGATATAGACAATAAAATACCAAAATATAATAACGTACCAGCAGTACTAAACGAATTCAACACATATCGTGAATGGTGCAAATTAGTCAATATAAGATATCTAAGCGACATCAACAACATAGTTATAAAAGGAAAAATAAAAGAATTTATACAACTAAATGAAATGAGACAAAACGAAGATTTAAGAAAAATTGGTGATTATATAACTGAAAACAAAGAAAGACTAAAATTAATTCTAATAGGAGGACCATCAAGTTCAGGTAAAACAACAACATCCAAAAAAATAGCACTTGAACTAAAAGCAAGAGGAATAAATCCATTTATACTATCCGTAGACGATTACTTTTTAAATAGAATCGAAACACCAAGAGACAGTGAAGGAAACTATGAATATGACATCATAGAAGCAATAGACATTAACCTATTTAACGAACATCTAACAAAA
>CALVOP010000016.1 GCA_944350345.1 uncultured Bacilli bacterium
GTACTTATAATTATGAAGATGATGATAAATAAATGTAAATAAAAAGTATAGATTCTTTAAAAGTCTATGCTTTTTTTGTTTGTATTTTATAATTTTACTGGTGAACGTTATGAATGAAAATATTATTAAAGAGATTAGTACTAAAATAAATGTTAGCAAAAATTCGGTTATAAGCGTTTTGAAATTACTGATTGAAGGAAGTGATATTTTTTATAAAATAATATATGGATAAGCTTAAATATTTAAGTAAGAAAATGACTAAATCTTATAAACAAAATATTGATTTTTTGAAAATTATAGGTCGTACTAACCTCTTGGATATAACCTCAATTCATCACGGAAGTTATAATATTGCTTTTAAAATTTTGTATAAATTTAATATTATTATTAAAAAAAATAAGTACTGAAAAGGTAAAGATCGTATTAGAAAATATTAATATAGATGATTTATCTTTTATTTCTAATGATAAACATTGGCCTTCTAATAAATTAAATCTTTAAAGAAACCGCTCAGGGGCTCCATGAGATGGAATCGATAAGCCTATTTTGAAAAGTGGTATTCTTAAAATTAAAAAATTTAAAAGTCGGCATGCAACTTGAAGGTGCAGTTTTCCGTGTATTTTTGGGTTTTCATTAATCTTTTAGAAGGAAATTGACTTTTTTCTATTTAAAGTGATACAATTCTATTGTTTATAGGAGTAAATATTATGATGGATGAAGTAGTACATGTTTTTTTGCACTCTTTAAAAGATAGCTTGAAAATTCTACCTTTTTTATTTATTGCCTTTTTAATCATTGAGTTAATTGAGCATAAATTTAGTAAAAAAAGTAAAAAAATAATTGAAAATTCAGGTAAATTCGGGCCTGTTGTTGGAGCTTTTTTGGGGTTGATTCCGCAATGTGGTTTTTCTGTTGTTGCAACTAATTTATATGTCACAAGAATTTTGTCATTAGGCACTTTAATAAGTATTTATTTGGCTACTAGTGATGAGATGTTGCCAATAATGATTAGTAATAATATAGATATTACTATTATATTGCGGGTTTTATTAATTAAATTGTGCATAGGTATTTTTTTCGGTGTTTTAATTGATTTGTTATTTAGAAGCAAGAAAACTTGTGTTGATTATAGTATCTGTTATGAAGAAAATTGTCATTGTGAAGAAGGGTTTTTTGTGTCTTCATTAAAACATACTTTCCATATATTTGTGTTTATATTTTTGATTAATTTTGCTATTTCATTAGTTATGGAAACTTTGGAAAGTAGTCTTGTATCTTCAATATTTTTAAAAGATAGTATTTTTGGTCCATTTGTAATTAGTTTATTAGGGCTAATTCCTAATTGTGCTTCTAGCGTAATTATTACGGAATTGTTTTTGAAAAATGCGATTTCTTTTGGTTCGTTAATCGCTGGACTTTTGGCTAATAGTGGAATGGCTTTGTTGGTTTTGTTTAAATATAATAAAAATTTAAAAGAAAACCTTACGATTTTAGGAATTTTATATTTGATAAGTGTCGTTTCTGGCGTGGTTATAATGCTTTTTTAGTTAGTAATAAATAGTATGTTTTTTCATAATATATTACTATGAAAAAGTTGATATTCTTATTTTTATGTTTGTTTTTGTTAGCCTCTAATGTAAATGCTTCAGCACATGCATATGTGGTCATGGATGCAAGCTCTGGAAGAGTTTTAATAAGTTCTAATATGAATGAAAAAAATTTAATTGCTTCTACTACTAAAATAATGACTGCTTTGGTGGCATTAGAAAATGCTCCTTTAGATTTGGTTATTGAAGCCGGTGAAGAAGTTAATTCTGTATATGGCTCGATGCTTTATTTGGATGTAGGCGAAGAGTTGACTTTAAAAGATTTAATTTATGGTTTAATGTTTCAGAGTGGTAATGATGCGGCAATAGTTATTGCTAGTAATGTTATGCCTTATGATAAATTTATTGAGGAAATGAATAAGAAGGCGGTTTCTATTGGTATGAAAAATACTGTTTTTGAAAATCCACATGGACTTGATGATGACACTAAAAATTATTCCACTGCGTATGATATGGCACTTCTTATGAGATATGCCACTAATAATAATACTTTTATGGAAATAACCGGGCAAACAAAGTATACTGTGGACTCTAATATAGAAAGACACATTTGGTATAATAAAAATAAGTTGTTAACTCTTTATAAGTATGCGACAAGTGGAAAAATTGGCTATACTACTAGTAGTAAACATGTTTTTGTTTCTAGTGCTAAAAAAGGTGAAGAAGAATTAGTAATTGCGACGATAAAAGATACTGATAGATTTAATACTCATAAAAATTTGTATGAAGAAACTTTTGATAAGTATGATAAATATATGATACTTAATAGATATACCTTTTCTTTGAAAGAAGATTATTATAAAGATTATCACTTATATATTAAAAATGATTTTGAAGTTATGCTAAATGAAGATGAAAAAGATAAAATAAAATTGGATATAAAATTAAAAAAGCTAGATAAGGTCGGTGATAATGAACAAGTTGGATATGTAAATGTTTATATTAAAAATGAATTAGTGCATAAAGAAGAAATATATGCTGTTAGTAAAGAAAGTAAATTAAAGAAGATTAAGAATTGGTTGTTTTTTTGGAAATAGTAATTTATAATGTTTTTGTGATGTTTTATGGAAAGATTGCAAAAGTTTTTGAGTGAATGTGGTGTTGCTTCTAGAAGAAAAAGTGAAGAACTTATCGTTAGTGGTAAAGTAAAAGTTAATGGTGAAGTTGTAAAAACTCTTGGTATTAAAGTTAGTGATAATGATTTAATAAGTGTTAATGGTGAAATCGTTAAAAGAAGTTTAAAAGAATATTATTTACTTTATAAACCTAGAGAAGTTATAAGTTCTGTTAAGGATGAAAAGGGTAGGAAAACTGTTATTGATTTGATAAATACTGAAACTAGAATTTATCCTATTGGTAGATTAGATTATGATACAACGGGAATTATACTTTTAACTAATGATGGAGAATTATCAAGCTTATTAACACATCCTAAAAATAATGTAACTAAGGAATATATTGCAAAAGTAAAAGGTTTTTTTAAAAAAGATGATGCAACTTTGTTGAGTAAAGGTATTTTGTTAAATGGGAAAAAGACTAAACCAGCTTTGTTTAAATTAAAAAAATATGATAAAAAAAGTGATGCTAGTTATGTCAAAGTTGTTATATCTGAGGGTAGAAATCATCAAGTTAAAGATATGTTTTCGTTTTTAGGATATGATGTCTTAAAGTTAAAAAGGGAAAAGTATGCCTTTCTTGATTTATCTGGGTTAAAAAGTGGCGAACATAGAAAGTTATCTTTAAAAGAAGTTAAACAATTATATAGTCTAAAATAAAAAAATAAAGCAGGTTTTTGCTTTATTTTTCTTCTTCGATACATATTGCTTCAGTTGGACAACATTCAATACTTTCTAATATGCTTTTTTTGTCATCTGGATTAATTTCTTTTCCAACTGGTTCAGCGTGTCCGTTTTCATCAAATACTATGTAATCTGGATTTTGGTGAACACACATACCACATCCTACACATGCTTCTTTATTAATAACTATTTTTTCCATATTATTCCTCCCAAAATATATTATATACTAAATTTTAATATAAAATCAAATTGTAGTTTAAAATTTTGCGTAAATATGATATTATAATATTGGTGAATAGTATGAATTCTAGAATGGAAAGATATAATGAGGATGACGGCGTAATTTCTGAAACTAGAACAAGTAAAAATAGAAATTTATATGATACCATCAGTAATGGTGATTTTTCTCATATCCCAACTAATAGTAATTTTAAAGTTATTGAGACAAGCGGAAATAATATTGATATGGAAAAAATCAAAAAATACATAATTTCTATGAATCAAAAACCAGTGCCTAAAAGAGAAAATTTGTTTACTGAAATTCATGAAGAAGAGATAAAAGAAGAAAAAGTAGAGCCTAGAGATTATGATATTAATTCTGTTTTGGAAAAAGCTAGACAGGGCAGAGAGATAAACTATGAGAGAGATAGATATAAGAGGCTTCATAACACTCAGTATGATATATTGAGTCAGTTAAAGATGTATGAAAAAAAAGAATATGAAAAAGAAGAACTCGAGGAGTTTAATACGGATGAGAGAACTCTTATTGATTTAATTAATACTGTTACTATTCATAAAGATGATACTGGTTTATTAGATGAATTAAAAGGTAACACGGATGATAAGGCTGAGTTAGTGCCCCCTATGAAACCTGATAAAGTTAAGGAAGACTTAAAAAGAGAGATAATTAAGGAAATAGAAGAAGATCAGAAAAATAAAGAATTAGAAAAAACACAAGAATTGAAAAATTTAAAAGAAAAGGAAACTGTAAATGCAATTGATAAATCTTTTTATACTAATTCTATGACGTTTAGTAAAGAAGATTTTGAAGGGTTTGAAGAACTTGAAAAGAGTGTTAAAAAGAATAATATTCTTGTAATTATCAGTTTAATTGTTCTAATTATTTCAATACTTGGAACGATGTTAGTAATAGCAAATTATGTTTTTAATTTAGGACTATTTTAGAATAGTTCTTTTTTTTTGCACTATAATTTAATATGAGTAATAGGATGAAGTTAAAAAATAGAAAATTTTCTTTTGCAATTAAACTTAGAGATAAAATTGCAATTATATTTTTGTTAGTTTGTTTTATGGTTATAGTTATTTTTAAGCTAATTAATAGTAAAGTTACTCCAGTTCTTGTTAATTATGCTGAAGTCGAAACTGAAAGAATAGCTATGGCTGTAATTAATAAATCTATTTTGTTGTTTTCGGATGATGATAGACTTGAAGATTTGGTTTTGACAACTGTTAATGAAGAAAATGAAATTATAAGTGTTGATTTTAATACTAGCGTTGTTAATAGTATTTTATATGATATTACAAACAGTATAGAAGAAGATTTGATTCTACTCGATAATGGAAAAATGGATGAACTTGATATCCCAATTAGTAATGTTTATGAGAAAGATAATGTTTCTGGAATTGTGTATTATATTCCTTTTGGTGTTGTTACAGGTTCATCTGTTATTGCTGACATTGGGCCTAAAATACCAGTTAAAAATAAATTAGTAGGAGCTGTCTATAGTAACGTAAAAACTGATGTAATTGAGTATGGTATCAATAATGCAATTGTTAAAATTTATGTAGAAGTTGAGGTTAATGAACAGGTAATTTTGCCTTTTTTATCTAAAAAAGTGATTGTTAAAAGTGATATTCCTGTCCTTGTAAAAATGGTTCAAGGGAAAATTCCTTCAGTTTATGGCGGAATGTTCTCTACAACTAGTCCTTTAGTAAGTTCGCAATAATTTTAAAAAGGAACTTGAGTGGAAAAAACAAGTTAAAAAGTAATAATTAAATGTTCTTATAATTTTAATATAATAATTTAAATGGAAAGTTAATACCTGGCCTTTCTTTTTGTATAGAAATTTTTATTTATTTTGTTTTGTTGTTTTATAATTAGAATTGACAATAACAAGTAGAAAAAGTATAATTTAACTATAGAATAAGGTGAACAGTTAATGTTGGTAAGGGTAATAGAATATTTAAAATTAAAAAGAAAAAGTAAAAGATTTATGTTTAGTTTTGTAGTATTTATGTTATCAATAATAACAGGTTTTTCTTATGCAATATTTATGATAAGTACGGATAAGTATAGAGTTAGCGAGATGTTCATAGCAAATTTGATGTATGGAATAAATATAAGTGATAGTGATAATACAAGTACTATAAGTGGTAAAGAAGTTACTGTAGGAGTAGGAACAACAGAAATTATAAATGTAACCTTAACTAGTTTAAATCCAGTGGATAGTAATTATAAATTACAATATAAAATTTTAAGTGGAACAGGGGACGTATATTATTCAGATAGAACAAACTGGATGCCTTATGGGTCAATTAGTAAAAGTAATGAAGGTGTGTATGTAAAGACAATAAAAATTGTTATAGAGAACACAGGGACAGGTAGTTTAACAGTAGAAATAGGAGCTAGTGGAGGATATGCTTATAATAGTGTAAATAGTGTGGCACTTATAAGTGGTTATACTGCAATAACAGAAGAAAAGACAACTGTAGTAGCTATAGGGGATGGAGAATTACTAAAAGAATTAGTAGAAAAAGATACATCATGTGATACTACAGAAAGTGGAGTATGTCTATATGGTGGAGAAAGTAAAAATAATTATGTTCAGTATCCGGAAAGCAGTAATAAGAGTGAAAATATATGGAGGATACTGGGGACTTATAATGTAGATGGAAAAGTAGTTGTAAAGATGATAAGTGAAACATCAACAACGAGCACATATACAAATGCAGTTCCAAATTTGAATAGTTTTTATAATGGTTTGGAAGATGTAAGTGATTATATACTTCCGACTAATAAGTTTTTGTGTACAGGAAGTAATATAAGTTGTGCTGCAAGTAGTAAGTTTAGCAATATAGGATTAATAAATGTGGATGAGTATAATAAGATAGGTGGAATAAATTCGTATTTGGGAAGTACAAGTTCATATTTTAGTATGACAGAAGCGAATAGTTTAGTAAGTAATATAACAAGTAGTGGAATAGAGGATGTAAGTTTTAGTACAACCAGTGGGTTAAGGCCAACAATATATTTACAAGGCGATCTTAAAGTAACCGGTACAGGAAAAGTTGACGACCCATATATAATTGTTCCTCCAGCATATAATGTAACTATCATATGGAGACTTAATGGCGAAGAACAAAGTGGAAATTTGCCATTAAAAGGAAAAGGATATAAAGTAGAGAGTGTAACATGTGATAAAGGTGCTAAAGGATATTGGGATACAAATGCATGGGAATTAAAAGTTGAAAACTTAACAGCTGATAGTACCTGTATTATTGATTTTAAATATGACAAACCATTATATGCACAAGTGTTAGAAGACAACCCAAATGTAAGTACAAGAAGTAGTTTTAGTACAATATTTACAACAAGTAATAATGGAAACACGATATATAGGGCAACAGGTCAAGATGGTAAGACAACATATTACTTTGCAGGGACTGTTACAAATAACTATGTAAAATTTGCAAATAAGTATTGGAGAATAGTAAGAATAAATGAAGATAATAGTGTACGTCTAATATATGCAGGGGCAAGTGCAACAGATACAGCAGCATTTATAAGTACATCTCAAGCATATAACTCAAGTTATAATAATAGTTCATACGTAGGATATATGTACACAGCAAGCGAGCAATATGGAACTAATACAAATAGTCCAATAAAAACAGTAGTAGATAACTGGTACTCAAGTAACTTGAATAGTTACTCAGGATATATAAGTAAGACAGCGATATATTGTAATGATAGAACAGTAGGAAGTGGAACATGGAGCGCAACAGGAAGCGTATTCTACTATGCTGCATTTACAAGACTAAATACAAATAAAACACCAACATTTGCATGTAGTAATTCTAATGATAGATTCACAGCAAGTACCACAACAGGAAATGGAAAACTAATATATCCAATAGGACTAATAACAGCAGATGAGATAAGTTATGCAGGAGGATTATATGGAACAAATAATACAAGTTATTATATAGCTCAGAACGCATCAAGCGGCTCATCATGGTGGTGGACAATGAGTCCGTATCGTTGGCGAGGTGACTATGCTATCGTGTTCGGTGTGGGGGGGTCTTCTAACACGGGCCGCTTGATCATCAGCGACGTCGTCAACTCGTACGGCGTGCGTCCTGTAATTTCACTAAAGGCGTGTGTTCTTGCTTCCGGAGGAAGTGGAACGGCAAGTGATCCATATACAGTAGAATTGGCTGATGGGTGTGCTAATGTAGAAAATGAGATATTAGAAGAAAATACAGTTAGGGTGAGCGCAACAACAAATGATGCAAGTATGGCAACAGTGAATGCCCCAAGTTCAGTAATAATAAATAGTGGTGGTTCACATACATTTACATTCACAGTAAATAGTGGATACAAGTATGAAAGTGTAAGTGGATGTAATGGGGTATTTGATACAAACACAAATAAATTAACAGTAAGCAACGTGACAAGTAGTACAACATGTCAAGTTAACTTTATATCAAACAACCATACAGTAACTATGAAAGGAAGCGGAGGAACAATAAGTCCAACGAGCGCAACCGTGAGTCATGGATCAAGTAAGACATTTACTGTAACAGCAAGTACAGGATATACAACAACAGGAGCAACAGTAAGTTGTACCAATGGAGTAAGTGGAAGCATAAGTGGAAGTACAGTTACAGTAAGTAACGTAACAAGTAGTACAACATGTACTGTAACGTTACCATTAAAGACATACACAGTAAGTGCAGCACCAAATAGTACAACATATGCAACAGTAAATTCCCCAAGTTCAGTATCAGTAAGTCATGGGGGAAGTCATACATTCACATTTAGTGTAAAAACAGGATACCAATATAGTAGTTTAAGCAATTGTACTGGAGGAAGTTATAATACAAGCACAAATAAATTAACAGTAAGTAATGTAACAAGTAACAGGTCATGTACTGTAAACTTTAAAGCGCTAAGCCCATTATATGCGCAAGTGTTAGAAGATAATCCAAATGTAAGTACAAGGAGTAGCTTTAGTAGTATATTTACAGCAAGTAATAATGGAAACACAATATATAAAGCAAGCGGGCAAAACAATAAAACTACATATTATTTTGCAGGGTCTGTAACAAATAACTATGTAAAATTTGCTAATAAGTACTGGAGAATAGTAAGAATAAATGAAGATAATAGTGTACGTCTAATATATGCAGGAACAAGTGCAACAGATACTGCAGCATTTATAAGTACATCTCAAGCATATAACTCAAGTTATAATAATAGTTCATACGTAGGATATATGTATACAACAAGTCAGCAATATGGAACTAATACAAATAGTCCAATAAAGACAGTATTAGATAACTGGTATGCAAGTAACTTAAGCAGTTACTCAGGATATATAAGTAAGACAGCGATATATTGTAATGATAGAACAGTGGCAAGTGGAGATATATGGAGTGCAACAGGAAGTGCATTCGACTATGCTGCGTATACAAGACTATATACAAATAAAACACCAACGTTTGTATGTAGTAATGCAAATGATAAGTTCACAGCAAGTACAAGTACAGGAAATGGAAAATTAACATATCCAATAGGACTAATAACAATGGATGAAGTGTATTACGCGGGAGGATATACAGCAAATAATACAAGTTATTATATAGCCCAGAACGCATCGAGTGGAGCAAGTTACTGGTGGACAATGAGTCCGAGCGGCTGGAATAGCAGCGGCCTCGCTTACGTGTTCATTGTGGGCGGGTCTTCTGAAACTGGCCGCTTGAACCGCTACGGCTACGTCCGCAGCGGGCTCGACGTGCGTCCCGTAATTTCTCTTAAAGCTTGTGTTCTAGCCTCTGGAGGAAGTGGAACTGCAAGTGATCCATATACAGTAAGCTTGGCGGATGGGTGTGCTGATGTAGAAAATGAGATATTAGAAGTAAATACCGTAAGAGTAAGTGCAACAACAAATGATGCAAGTATGGCAACAGTAAATGCTCCAAGTTCAGTATCAGTAAGTCATGGAGGAAGCCATACATTTACATTTAGTGTAAAAACAGGATACGAATATAGTAGTTTAAGCAATTGTACAGGAGGAAGTTACAATAAAAATACAAACACATTAACAGTAAGTAATGTAACAAGTAACAGGTCATGTACTGTAAACTTTAAAGCAAAAACATATACAATAACTTTTAATGCTAGAGGAGGAACAGGGGGACCAACAACTGTATCAAAGACACATGGAGTGACTTTAACATTACCTACAACAAAACCGACAAGAAGTGGATATACATTTGTAGAGTGGAATACAAAATTAGATGGAACAGGTACAGCATATGCCCCAGGAGCATCATATACAGGAAATGCAAATGCGACATTATATGCAAGATGGT
>CALVOP010000017.1 GCA_944350345.1 uncultured Bacilli bacterium
GAATACAATAGAGAAATAATAGAAGATTATGATGTGCCTATCGTAGAATATATAATGGATAAAAATATAACAAGTAATGCATTTAGTGCACAAATAATGAACTTGATATATAAAAAGAAAGTATCAGTAGAGAAAGATTCTAAAGATAACAAAAATTATATATTTAAAAGATTAAATGAAGAAAATATAAATGAAAACGAGAAAAGAATAATGAAATTACTATTTGATGAAATAGGAAAAAATAATACAGTTACTAGTAAAGAAATAACAAAATATTCTAAAATCACTAGTAGCAGTGGAAATAATGAATTCTTAAATAACTTTAACCTATGGAAAAATAGTATAATTTCTGATGCAAAAAAAGAACAATTTTATGAAACTAATAATAAAAAAGGATTATATTTCTTATACGGATTTTTAGGATTTTTTATAGCATATTTAGTAGCATCAGTATTAGAAAATGGATTTTTTGCTTTCATAACAGTAATTTTAACAGTAATATTTATAATATATATTGCAACTATTAAAAAAAGAACAGTAAGAGGAAATGAGCATTATGTTAGATGGAAAGCATTTAAAAAATTCTTACTAGATTTTGGTAGATTTGATGAAAAAGATTTACCGGAAATAATACTATGGGAAAAATATTTAGTATATGCTACTGTACTTGGAGTTGCAGATAAAGTTAGCAAAGCAATGCAAGTAAAATTAGACCAAATGCCGAGTACTACTTATAGTACTGGAGACTTCATTATTGATTATTATTTATATAGTTCACTATGTAGAGATTTAAATAGAACGATTAGCCATAGTTATAGTGGAGCAGTAAGTGCAGTAAACGCAGCTAGAAGTAGAAGTTCTAGCGGCGGAGGCTTTGGTGGCGGATTCTCTGGGGGCGGTGGCTTCGGAGGAGGTGGCGGCGGTGGCCGTGGTTTCTAGCAGTTTAGATAAAGTAAAAATATTTAATAGAGAAATAAATTATATAAAAAGTGAAAAATATAAAGAATATTTAAAAAATATAATCCCACTTATACCAGATTATTTCTTTCATGTAGGAGCAAGTTCAACTGGAAAATATCATCCAAAATTTTCAAACGGAGAAGGTGGACTTTTAAAACATACAAAAGTAGCAGTAAGAATTGCATACGAAATACTAAACAATTATGCATTAAATAAATTTACAGAAGAAGAAAAAGATGCTATATTAGTAGCAATTCTTTTACATGACTCATTAAAACATGGTTATATAGATGAAGGATATACGAGATTTGAACACCCGAATATTGCAAGTGAATTCATACTAAAAAACAAATTCAATTTAGATGATGAAGAATTAAATTTAATAAGTGAATTAATAAAAACACACATGGGTCCATGGACTAAAGATAAACTAGGAAATAAAGTTTTAGAATATCCAAAAACAGATATGCAAAAGTTTGTACATATGTGTGATTATTTATCGAGCAAAAAATTTTTAAACGTTGAGTTCTCGGGTGACGATATATTATACTAGGAGGCAAAATGCAAGACAAAATAAGAAATTTTTCCATAATAGCCCATATAGATCATGGAAAAAGTACACTAGCTGATAGAATTCTTGAAAAATGTAATGCAATCAGTGATAGAGAAATGAAAGACCAATTACTTGATAATATGGATTTGGAAAGAGAAAGAGGAATAACAATAAAGTTAAATGCAGTTGAATTAAAATATAAAGGCTATACTTTGCATTTAATTGATACTCCTGGGCATGTAGACTTCTCATATGAAGTAAGTAGAAGTCTAGCAGCATGTGAAGGAGCAGTATTAGTGGTGGACGCAACTCAAGGTGTTGAAGCTCAAACACTAGCAAACCTACATTTAGCTTTGGACAATAATTTAATGATTATACCAGTAATAAACAAAATAGATTTACCAAATGCAGACGTTCCCAAAGTAAAAAAAGAACTATCTGATTTAGGACTATTTAACGAAGAAGAAATTATTTGTACTAGTGGTAAAACTGGCGAAGGTGTAGAAGAGTTATTAGACGCGGTTATAGAAAGAATAATGCCACCAAAAAGTAACAGCGATAAATTCCGTGCATTAATATTTGATAGTTATTATGACGCATATAAAGGAGTAGTAACACTAATAAAAGTAGTAGATGGAAAAGTAAAAATAAAAGACAAAATAAAAATGATGTCTACCGGTGCTATATACGAAGTAGTCGAGCTAGGAAAAAATACTCCAAAAGAAGTTAAAAAAGAAGAATTAACTGCCGGAGAAGTTGGCTTTTTAATAGGCAGTATAAAAAGTATAGAAGATGTAAAAGTCGGGGATACCATTTGTAAAGAAGACGAAGAAGTAGAAGTTTTGCCCGGATATAAACCCATGAAACCAATGGTATATTCAGGATTATATCCAATAGACAGTAAGGAATACAACGCATTAAAAGATGCACTTGCCAAGTTAAAACTTAGTGATGCAGCATTAGTATACGAGCCAGAAACCAGTAATGCATTAGGTTTTGGATTTAGATGTGGCTTTTTAGGACTATTACATATGGAAATAGTTGAAGAAAGATTAGAAAGAGAATTTAACTTAGAACTAATTTTAACAAGTCCAAGTGTAGTGTACGAAGTATATCTAACAGACGGGTCTTTAGTTTTAGTTGACAATCCATCAAAAATGCCAAATAAAGAAAAAATAAGCAGAATAACCGAGCCATACGTTGCAGCTAGTATTTACGTACCTAACGAATATGTAGGAGCTGTAATGGAGTTATGCCAAGAAAAACGTGGAACATATAAAGGAATGGAATATATAAACGAAAAAAGAGTATGCATATATTACGAATTACCATTATTAGAGATAGTATATGACTTTTTTGACAAATTAAAGAGCAGCACAAAAGGGTATGCCTCATTTGATTACGAATTAATAGGATTTAAAGAAAGCAACTTAGTAAAAATGGACATATTATTAAACGGAGAAATAGTTGATGCATTAAGTGTAATAGTACATAAAGATTTTGCATACAAAAGAGGCAAAGTAATATGTGAAAATTTAAAAACAATAATACCAAGACAAATGTTTCAAGTACCTATACAAGCAGTTATAGGTTCTAAAGTAATAGCTAGAGAAGACATACCTGCTATGAAAAAGAATGTACTTGCAAAATGCTATGGTGGAGACGTATCGAGAAAAAGAAAACTATTAGAAAAGCAAAAAGAAGGTAAAAAAAGAATGAAACAAGTAGGTAGTGTAAACGTACCGCAAGAAGCATTTCTAACAGTACTTAAAATGGATAAGAAAAATTAAATGTACGCGATAGTACATTTTTCTTTTATAAAATCACTTATTTTGATATACTTAACTTGATGAATTATGAATTTTAACTATAATGGAAAAAACTATGAAATAAAAATAATTAAAAAAAACATAAAAAACACATATATTAGAGTAAAAGAAGATATGATAATTTACGTAACAACAAATTATTTTACACCTCTTGCTTATATAAAAAAATTAATTGAAGAAAACATAATAAATATATATAAGATGATAGATAGACAAGCAAAAAAACAAGAAAAAAAAGAAAGTTATTATTTACTTGGAAAAAAATACGATATAATATTATGCAATATATTTAATAAAGTAGTAATAGATGATAATAAAATATATACAAAAAATGAAAAAATGCTAGATAAATTTACAAGAGAAAAAGCAAAAGAGATATTTACAGAAAGACTAATAAAATGTCATGAAAAAATGAATAAAATAACACCTATGCCAAGACTAATAGTAAAAAAAATGAGACAAAAATGGGGATACTGTAATAAAAGAGATGAACTAATTACACTAAACTTAGAACTTATAAAATATGATATTGATGAAATAGATTATGTAATAATACATGAATTATGTCATTTCATACACTTTAATCATTCAAAACAATTTTGGGAATGTGTAAGTAAATATAAACCTAATTACAAGATAAATAGAAAAATACTTAGGGAGGAATAAAATGATAATTGAAAGCATTAATAACGAAAAAGTCAAATACTGGAGAAAAATAAGGACAAATAAATATATAAATGAGTATGGAGAATATATAGTAGAAGGAGAACACTTAGTAGAAGAGGCAATAAAAAGTAGAAAAGCAAAGTATTTAATAATATTAGATGGAATAAATTATGAAAGTAATTTAGAAAAATATTATGTTAATGAAAAAGTAATGAATTCAGTCAGTTTATTAAAAAGTTTTCCAACAGTGATGTGTGTTGTTAAAATATGTAGTAATGAAACTGATTTTGGAAAAAAAGTAGTACTACTAGATGATGTACAAGATCCAGGTAATGTAGGAACAATTATTAGAACAGCTTATGCATTTAATTTTGATACCGTTATTCTAAGTAAAAAAACCGCCAGTATTTACAATGATAAAGTTATAAGAGCAAGTCAAGGAATGATTTTTCATATAAATGTTATAACTGATGACTTAATAAATATAATTCCTAAAATGAAAAAAGAAGGATTTAAAATATATTCAACATTAATGAATGGCAAAATAACACCAGAAGAAATAAATGATGAAAAATTTGCATTTGTATTAGGAAACGAAGGTGCTGGAATAAGTGAAAGTGTACAAAATTTATGTGATAACTCAATAGTAATACCTATAAATAATAAATGTGAAAGTTTGAATGTCGCAATAACCGGTGCTATAATAATGTACGTAAAGAGGTAAATATGAATTTTGTTTATATAGGAGTTATAGTTAATACACACGCATTAAAAGGCGAAGTTAGAATTATTAGTAATTTTGAATACAAAGACCGAGTTTTCAAAATAGGAAAATCACTATACATAGGTGACTTAAAAAACTGTGAAGAGATAGAGACCTATAGAGTTCATAAAAACTATGACATGGTTAAATTCAAAGGTATTAATTACATAAATGATGTGTTAAAATATAAAGGAAAAAAAGTATATGTTTTAAGAAGTGATTTAAATTTAAAGAGTGACGAATATTTAGAAAGTGATTTAATTGGACTAGATGCAAAATTTGAAGAAAAAATAATAGGAACGATTACTGATATAATAAATAACAATGGATATAAACTAATAAAAATAAAAGAAAAACTAATACCTTTAAATGATAATTTCATAGAAAAAGTAAATATTGAAAAAAATGAAGTTATTCTTAAAAATGTAGGAGAACTAATATGAAAATAGACGTTTTAACATTATTTCCTGAAATGTTTGAAAATTTTGTAAATACAAGCATAATTAAAAGAGCAATATCCAATAATAATGTTACAATTAATACAATAAATATAAGAGACTTCAGTAATTATAACAATTCTCAAGTTGATGATACACCTTTTGGTGGTGGAAACGGAATGGTTATGATGTGTGACCCTGTTTTCAAAGCATTAGAAAGCGTTAAAACTCCTGATAGTTACGTAATAATAATGACGCCAAGAGGAAAAATATATAATCAAAATTATTCAAAAAAATACAAAGAATTAAAACATTTAATAATAATATGCGGGCATTATGAAGGATTTGATGAGCGAATATATAGTTTAGCTGATGAAGAAATAAGTATAGGAAACTTTATACTTACAGGTGGTGAAGTACCAGCAATGTGTATAATGGACTCAATAATCAGATTAATTCCAGGAGTAATTACAGAAGGAAGTTTAGAAAGCGAAAGCTTTGAAAATAATCTATTAGATTATCCAGTATACACTAAACCAAGAGAATATAACGGAATGGAAGTTCCAGAGATTTTATTAAGTGGAGACCATGCAAAAATAAAAGAATATAGAGAAAATGAAAGAATAAGAATAACAAAAGAAAAACGTCCAGATTTATTAGGGAGGTAAAAATGAAATACACTTTACAAGAGAAAAAAACATCTAGTGGGAGTTACACATTTGAACATGAACTTGATGGATTTGTAGTTACTCCAAAAAAGGGCAAATCAATGGAAGGAATTGATATTAAAGAAGTAGTAATAACAGACCCATTATTAACTTCTGGACACGCTAAAAAAATATTTGACAAAAAAATAAAAAATTTAACAAAAATGATGTTTTTAGTAATCAATAATTCTGATTCAACAGACGACGATGCAAGTTTAGTATTAGATGAAGTGAGCAAATTAAAATCAATTATAATAAATAAATACAAAAAATTTATAAGCGAAACCATGTACAAAGATTATATGAAAAAATTAATTATTCTAGAAGAAGAATTTAAACAAAACTTTATGTATAGCAAATATTATATGGAAAGTGAAAACGAAATAGTAAGAGGAAGAAGTAGATAAATTTAGTTGTTTATAATAAACATTTATGTTAGAATAATTAAACGGAGGGAAGTATGAAGAAAGAATTTGGAGTAAAATTAGATGGAACAGAATGGGAAAAATGTTTAGATGAAGCGTTTAAAAATAAAGTAAAAGATGTAAAAATCGATGGTTTTAGAAAAGGAACTGTTCCAAAAGATATATATTTAAAAAAATTTGGAATTGAGAGTTTATTTATGGATGCAGCTGATGCAGCACTTCCTACTTTATATCGCAAATTAATGGATGAAAATAAAGATTTAGAACCTGCAGTTATGCCAACAGTTGACATAAAAAATATAAACGAAAAAGAAATTGTTGTGACATTTAGTGTAGTAACTAAACCAGAAGTTAAATTAGGTAAATATAAAGATTTAAAAATTGAAAAAGAAAAAATTGAAGTTGCAGAAGAAGAAATTGAACACGAACTTGGACATTTAAAAGAACAATTCATTGAAATAAAAGCAAAAGAAGATGGAGTAGTTGAAGAAGGAAATGAAGTTAGAATTGACTTTGAGGGATTTAAAGATAATGTTCCATTTGAAGGCGGAAAAAGTGAAAACTATAGGTTAGTAATAGGCAGTCACTCATTTATTCCAGGATTCGAAGAAGGAATAATTGGAATGAAAGTTGGCGAAGAAAAGGAATTGAATTTAAAATTTCCAGAAGATTATCATGCTGAAGAATTAAAAGGAAAAGATGTAGTATTTAAAGTAAAAGTAAATGAGATTAATGAAAGAGTTTATCCTGAAATGAACGATGATTTCTTTAAAGATTTGGCAATTCCAGAAGTAGACACAGAAGAAAAATTAAGAGACTTCTTAAAAAATAACATAAAAACACATAAGGAAACAAACGCTGAAGGCGAATATGTTGAAAAATGTTTAGAAACAGCCACAAAAAATGCAAAATTTGAAGTACCAGAAGAAATGGTTACTGAAGAAGTAAATAGAATGTATAATGAATTTGCAGAACAAATTAAAATGCAAGGAATTGACATAAATACATATTTACAAATGTTAAAAATGGACGAAAACAAACTAAAAGAAAATTTCAAAGAAGAGGCAACAAAAAGAGTAAGTTATAGATTAGTAATTGAAGCAGTTGTAAAAGCTGAACAGTTTGAAATAACTGATGAAGAATTAGATAAACATATAAAAGATTTAGCAAAAAGGTATGGAACTGAAGAAAGTGAATTTTTAACTCAAGTAGGTGGCCGTGACTTTGTAAAATATGATCTTGAATTTAAAAAAGCAATTGAATTGATGAGTAAATAGAAAAGCACATAGGTAACTATGTGTTTTACATTAGTCATATAGCAGTTGTTATTGACAGCGACATTGAAAAAGTATAAAATAATTTTGAAAGGTAAGATAAAATGAAGCAAGGTAGATTAGTACAAACAAATGCTCTAATCGAGGGGGGGACATTACTAGTAAATAGTAATGTAGTTTTTCTTGTTTTAAAATATTTTAAAACACATATATAAATTATGTGTTTTTTGTGTGGTAAAAAAGTTGGTGAGAAATGAGAAAGAAAATAGCATTAACTTTAATAATTTTAATAAGTGTAACAGGTTTGTTTATTTATAGTATATTAAATACAAAAGAGGAAAAGGAAGTAAAAGAACCGGTTAAAAAGAATCAAATGGTTGCATTTACAGTAGATGGAGAAAACATAGATATAAGTTTTCCTCAAAAAGGAGCAGGTTATTTAGGAGAAAGTGTAACATGTACAAATGGAATAACAGGTGTATGGAATAATGATACGTGGAAATTAGAATTGAGTAATTTAACAACTAGAACAAATTGTACAATAAATTTTATAGAATATACACCATATTTATATGAAAAGATATTGGAGGACAACCCAAATGTAGAAACAAGGACAGATTTTAGTACAATATTTACAGAGAGTAATAACGGAGACACAATATATAAAGCAAGTGGACAAGACGGAAAGGATACATATTATTTTGCAGGGACTGTAACAAATAACTACGTATATTTTGGAGGTTATTACTGGAGAATAGTAAGAATAAATGAGGATAATAGTGTACGTTTGATATATGCAGGAACAAGTGCAGATGATACAGCAGCATTTATAGGTACAAGCCAAGAATATAATATAAGTGCAAATAATAGTTCGTATGTAGGATATATGTATACTTTAAGTGAGCAATATGGGGCAGAGACAGATAGCGATATAAAGACAGTAGTAGATAATTGGTATGCAAGTAACTTGAATAGTTATGATAATTATATAAGTAAGACAGCGATATATTGTAATGATAGAACAGTAGGAAATGGAACATGGAGTGCAACAGGAGATGCATTCTACTACGCTGTAAGAGAGAGACTAAACACAAATAAAACCCCAACGTTTGTATGTAGTAATGCAAATGATAGGTTTACAGCAAGTAGTACAACAGGAAACGGAGCATTAACATATCCAATAGGACTAATCACAGCAGATGAGATAAGTTATGCAGGAGGGTTATGGGTGGCAGACAATTCAAACTATTATATAGCACAGAATGTATCGAGCGGTGCGAACTACTGGTGGACAATGAGTCCAGGCAACTGGAATATTAACAATAACTTAGCTCTTGCTTTTCTCGTAGGTGGGTCTTCTAATCCAGGCTACTTAAACATCAATTACACCAATGCCCCACGTGGAGTACGCCCTGTAATTTCACTGAAGGCTTGTGTTACAACTACTGGTGGTAATGGAACTGCAAGTGATCCATATACAGTAGAATTGGCTGATGGGTGTGCTAATGTAGAAAATGAGATATTAGAGGAGAATACAGTAAGAGTAAGTGCAACAACAAATGATACGAATATGGCAACAGTAAATGCTCCAAGTTCAGTAATAATAAATAGTGGAAATTCACACACATTTACATTAACTGTCAATAATAGTAGCAAATATGAAAGTGTAACAGGATGTAATGGAACATATGATATAAGTACAAATAAATTAACAGTAAGCAATGTAACGAGTAATACAACATGTCAAGTTAACTTTAAATCAAACAGCCATACAGTAAATATGAATGTAAGTGGCGGAACAATAAGTCCAACGAGCGCAACAGTGAGTCATGGCTCAAGTAAAACATTTACTGTAACCGCAAGTACAGGGTATACAACAACAGGAGCAACAGTAAGTTGTACAAACGGAGTAAGTGGAAGTATAAGTGGAAGCAC
>CALVOP010000018.1 GCA_944350345.1 uncultured Bacilli bacterium
ATTGCGTAAATCTAATGTTGTTATTTCATATTTACCTTCCGCAAGTAAGTATTTTATTACATTTATACCAATACTACCTGCAGCTCCTGTAACTAAAACTTTTAACATATTCCACATCCTTATATCAAGTTAATAATTACTAATATTAGTATACCTATAATTATACCATATAATGTAGATATTTGTTTAATATTTTCTTTTACTTCTTTAAATAATTCAAAAATTAATATATGAAGTAACATACCTAGTGATAAAGATAAAATTATTCCTTGTAAAAGTTCATCAACTGTTCCAAATAAAAATACTACTGAACCCCCTAAAAAGGCTGATACAACTAATAAAAAAATTAATAATTTATTTTTAAAACCAGCAATTTGAAAACCAAAAGGCAAATTATGTAAACCGATGCCTAAAAACATCAATAATCCATTTTTAAAATTATCAATACTAATACTATATAAAGCCATACCTTCAATTAAATTATGCATAGTTAATGCTAAAATAGTTATTGTACTAACATGTTCTAATCTTTGTTTATGTTCTTTGGTTGCTTCATCATTTTCATGATGATGGTGATGATGATGAGGAATTAATTTATCAATTAAAAATAATAAACAAAATCCTAAAAACACAAAAATAAATAAAATCCAATTTTTTAATTCTAATATTTCTGGTAATAAATCAAATATAATTAAACCAATAATAACTATAAAAGCACAAGATATAGCTGCAATAGTTAATTCTTTTTTATGTTTAACAAATTTGTAAACTATTAAACCAATTAAATAAAATAAACCACTAAAAAGTGTCAATAATAATGCATTCATAATTATCCTTTCTATCCCAAATCCAAATGTATTATAACACTAAAATAAAAATTCTGCTACATAAAGAAAAAAAGGAATTTTACTTCCTTTAATAAGTTAATTTATTATCTACTAAATTTTTTATTATCTTGTAATTGTTCTTGATATGCCATAAACAATTCCGAAAATGACATATGACAATATTTTAATGCTTCATTTTTCTTCGTAAATACTTCATGTTTTATAGATGTAGTTATAATTTTTTCACCATCAGTTAATAAATTAAAAACTCTAGCACCTAAGGCTAAACCAGAACTTAATTTTAAAACATCTTCAATACTTGAAATTCTATCTTTTATTTCAGGATTATTAAATACACTCACTTATTAATATTATCTATATACATATTTGTTACTAATACAATAGAAATCTATTCTTTCTTTGGAAGAAATGTATCTAGAATTTATAATTTTTGTAAAGGCAGCCAAATTAAATTTAAAATTAATAATAATCAAATTAAAATGTATGATTTATAACATAGTTAATATAAATAATAAACAACAATTTATCATTCTATTGTAAATTCTATACCAATATAAAAGGTATCAGATGTTTCATCATTAATTACAAAATAACCATTTTTTATAAGACGATATTCTCCAGGTTCTAAACTACCATAAAAGTTTTCCCAATCAATTTTTAGTTCTATACTTTCATTAGATTGAAGAAGATAAAGTGGCATTATAAATATTGCATCGTCTATGGTTTTTAATACATGCCATGAATTGCCATTTTTTATTTCTAAATGATATGATTCTCCATAACCTAAAGTTTGATTACTCTTATTTTCAAAAATAAATGTTGCTCCTGCATTAGTTAATGTTCCATCTTTAATTGATACCAAAATATCGCTATTTGTTATTTCAATGTCTGATACTTTTCCAATTCTGTCACCACAACCAGTTAAAAATAACAAGCATCCACAAAGCAAAATAGTTAATATTGTTTTTTTCATAATTACCTCTATCTATTATTACATTATTTTATATGAAAATCAAAAATTTTCACTAAAAAATTGCTTTTTAATAACATAATTTATTAAAAGTATTTATCAATTCTAAATTCAAAGACTATTAAGCGTTATAATAAATATAAGCAAAGACTTTTCATTTTAACAAAAACCTTCAACAGTATATTTTTTACTAATATTTTGTTAAACCTAATTGAGAAACAATATCATCATATTTATAAAATAATGTTATAGTATTGTTTCCTGAACTAATAATTCCTACTAAAGGTGCACCGGAACTAATAATTGAATTATTTAATAAAAACACCGGACCTCCACTATCTCCTTCTGCTATTCCTATATTAGCTCTTACATATCCACTATGATAATAATTTTCATTATTAATTTTATTCTTTTCGGTATATGAATAATTCATAGAAACTACACTACCATATCCATAACCAGTTGCTTTTCCGACCTTTCCAACAGTTGCCCCAACAACAAGTTGATTTTGCCCTACAAATCCTGTAGTAGTATTAATAGAACTAGCTTGCCATCCTGTATAAGCTAAATTATTTGATAAAGAATGTCCTGATCCTAATTTAACAAAAGCAGCATCCATTGTTTGATTATATTTTCTTTTAACAAACTCTCCATTGTTTACAGTAGATTGTATTATATCATAATCCATATTTCCAAAACAATGACCAGCAGTAATATAACCTATTACTCCATTTAATTTAGTTCTAGCTCCAATACTGCAGTATCCTGTTACATTATTTTGAGTATAGCCACCATTTGGATTATTTCTTCTCATTGTATAAGTTATGTCTATACCAGAACCAGCTTTATAAGTAGATGCTGGAGAAACTTCATTTCCAATTTTAAATTCTATAAAATCCGAATCAATAACATAATCTTTAAAATATTGTTGAGATTCTAAACTAATATTTTTCAATTCAACTACAACTTTATTATTAATAACGTCTACATAGTTACCCAAAAAATTTGAATACGGAGTATTATTAGTAAAATAGTTAATTATTTCATTATTAACATAATTTAATTCATTATAAGAATTATTTACATATTCAATATTATTTTCAGTTATATTTAACTTGTTATAATTGATTTTTTGAAGCAGAGAAGTACTCTTGACATTGTCTTCAGTTAATTGAATAATTAATTCATCATTTTCATCAATATACATTCCACCGAAATCATTTGGATATATTGTCTGTCCCAAGTCATTTTTTTCAAAAAACGATTCAATAGTTTTAACCAAGTTTAATGATTCTGAATTTTTTTCAATCTTTTTTATATAGTCGGATCCAAATTCATTTTTTAAACTAGCCTTTAAGATGTTTAACTGATCTTGTTTTTTTATTTCAGTTAAAACTATATCATTCACACTTTTATATTCATCAATTATTTTATAATTCGATTTCAAAAAAACATCTTGTTTTATGTTTGCGAGTATTATCAATGCAACCGCAACTATTAAAACTGATAAAAATAGTTCAATATTTCTTTTTTTCATATTTAAAATTTCCCTTTCTTTATATTTTTTGTAAATTCCAATTCATTAAATTAATTTAATGAATTTTGATATAAAAGCATTTTACATTCCATCACCTATCCTTTCTTTAATGTGCTCATAAACACTTTATACATTAACCCATACCGGATTAATAGTGTCATATTTATTATTAATAGAACTATTATTAAAGACTATATTACCATTACTTAAATAATAATTTTGTGATTCATTAAGAGATACATTACTTTGAGCATGTCGATAATTACCATATATTCTACCATTTCCATTATAATTTACGCTTAATGTTAAATTATAGTATATTGCATCATTAACTAAATTCATAGATATTCCAATGCCATTATTAAATAATTTAGTATTTTGAGTTGTTTTATTATAATTAACCAAACTATTTCCATTACTTAAAATTGCTTTCTGTTCACAAAATATTGTATTAGTATTAAATGAAACATCATTACTCATCAATGCTATTACATCATAAGACTTATATTTTGGAGTTTTTTTCCATTCTATATTTAAAATTACACTATTTCCTGAAGAATTAATATACATTTTCTTATATTCGGTTTCTACAGTACTACTTAATACACTTACTAAGTCTACTGAATCATATTCTTCTTTACTTATCTCGCTAACAACATATTCATTATCTATATATGTTGTTTTATAATATGCTTCGCTACTTATTGCCTTACATTCTACTAGTCCAATTATAAACATAAATAATACAAATACTATTTTTTTCATACATCTACTTCCTATCTAACTTTATCTTATCATAGAAACAAAAAAAAGAATAGCAAATCACAATTGCACTTTGCCATTCTTAATTGCAATTTTATTTTTCTACTAAATTATTCACTTCATTTTTTAAGAAATTAACATAATTTCCATATCCATCACATGACTCTGAATAACATGTTAGTTTTTTAGTGTTATTATCAAAATTAAAATTTAAAATAAAATCGTCTTTATCAAAATTATATATTTTCCCATAAATATCATTAAATTTTAATCGATATTCTAAATTTAAATTGTTTTCATCAGAATAATATAAAGTATCAGAGTTTAAATCATATTGAAAAGTACCATTATCAATTTCTTTGATATAAATATTATTTTCTAATTTATAACTATTTTTTATAAGCATATCTTCTGTTATATTTATATTATTTATATTTTTATTTAACTTATTCTCTTGAACAATATTGTTATCTTCAAAATAAAATAGTTTTTCGCTTTTAAATAATAAATTAAATTCTAATTTATAAGTTAATACTTTTTTTGAATCAGTTAAAGATATTAAATCCATATAAACATTATTTATATCAAAACTAGCATCAAAGTATTCCCCATAACCATAATGTTCATTTAATATAATATTGTCAATATAATTAGTTTCTATTAATAATCTAATACCAAATTTATCTTTACAATATAATCTAACTTTATAATTATTTATATCATCATCCAACAAGTTAATAGAACCAAGTTGTAAATAATAATTAACATTAGACTTAATAAATATTCCATTAGTTATAGATATATCACTAGTATTTATTGTTAAATTATATACCTCAAATTTATTTTTATATCTTACAAGAAGTATTATAAAAACCATTATTAATAACAAAATAACTAAAAATGCTATTAAAAATTTATTTAATTTTCTTTTTTTCTTTTTTTCTTTATAACCCGTTATTAAAGATTTTAATTCTAAAAAATCCAAGTCTAATACTTTACATAATCTCTCTAAAGTTTCCAAATCTGGCTTACTAACATTATTTTCCCAATTGCTTATTGTTTGTCTACTAACATATAATTTATTTGCTAGTGCATCCTGACTTAAATTTTTATTTCTTCTAGCTTCTAATATAATTTTCCCTATAGTATTTTCTTTCATGACTAACTCATCTCTGTTTTATTATACTATAAAACAATCATAAAAAAAAGATTACTTATTTTTTAAAAAGTAATCCTGTTAATTTTTATTTGGAATTCCGTTTTTAGTAGAAAACGGCAATAAGTATGATTATAATAGTAAGTATGTTTCTTTGCCAAGAAGGAGGGAATGAAAATGAAAGACTGGAAACATTTAACATTTGAACAAAGAAAGGTTATTGCTAATGGCATATCCCATAATTATAAACTAAAAGACATTGCTGAAACTTTAGGATTTGATCCAACAAGTATTTCTAAAGAAGTTAAAAGAAATAGAGATACTATTACAATAGGTAAAAATATATCTAATTGTAAAAGAATCAATAGATGGCCATATGTGTGTGGTTATTGCCAAAAGAAATATAATAATCAATGTGCTTTTACTAAGTATAAATATGATGCTAGTAAAGCACAAATTAAAGCTGATACTAATCTAGTTAATTCTCGAAAAGGAATTGACATTGATTCTAAAGAATTTGATGAACTAGATAAAATTGTCAAAGATGGTATTGATAATAAAAAATCTATTTATCAAATAGCTATTGAAAATAAAAATGATATTAACAAATCTGTTACTACTCTTTATAGATATATAAACAATGGATATTTAACTACTAAAAGAATAGATTTACCTTATGCTGTAAAATATAAGAAAAGAAAGCATAATAAAAAGTATGACTATTCCCAAAACAATAAAGTTGATAGAACTGGTCATACTTATATTGATTATCTGGCCTATTTACATAAGAATCCAGGAATCTATGTTTGGCAACTAGATTTTCTTGGATCAATTAAAACAGATAACAATAATATTCTATCATTTATTTTGCCAAATATGCAATTTATTTTGCTTGATTTAATAAAAAATCCTAATCAAGAAAAAATAGTAAAATTTTTTGATGATTTAGAAGAAAGAATTGGAACTAATGCATTTATAGAATTAATACCTGTTATTTTAACCGATAGAGATCCTTGTTTCACGGATATTGATGGAATTTGTTTTTCTAAACTAACTGGAGAAGAAAGATGTAAATTATTCTTTTGTGATCCTTATGTATCTAATCAAAAACCAAATGTTGAAAATATTAATAAGCAATTAAGGTTATATTTTCCAAAAGGAAAAACACTTGATACTTATAATAAGACAGATATAAAAAATATTAATCAAACACTACTTAATAGACCATTGAGATCATTGGATAGTTTCACACCAAAAGATACATTTATTAATGTGTTTGATGAAGAATTATATAATAAATTGTTTTAGCTAGCTAAAACAATTTATTGGCAAAGAAACAAACATATAAAACTGCAATAAGTTTAAAAAACGGAAATAAGTCTGTTAATTTCAGTATGCAATAATTTATCCATTTATTATTATTTTTAATATAATTTATCAACCTTATTGCCGTTTTTTTTATAAATTACTGCATTTAAACTGATAAATTAAAAATCCGTTTAAAAAACGGACTTTAGTCTAAAAATTTACG
>CALVOP010000019.1 GCA_944350345.1 uncultured Bacilli bacterium
TAACATCATTGTTTGAATCTCTATATATTAAAAAATCATGATTTGTTATTTGTAAATCTTTTTCAGCCATTTATTATCCTCCTTTCATTGTTTTCCATAAGTCATAATTATCTCATTTTTTCAAAGACATAGTGTAAGCCTTTTCAATATTTTCAATTTCAGATCCATTAAAATGATTGCGCCACTCATTCTCAACAAAATATTGAATACCTAATTTTTGTAATTCTTTAGGAGAAAAAAGAACTATTCCATCACTTTCCTTTTCAGTTAACAAATAAATCATTTCATAAATTTTTTTCATTAAAACATTCGTCTCTTCTTCATAATTAATCCCACTACCAACTACATAATATTTAGACAAATCTACATTAGAAAAATTATTATTATATATACCTTCTTTATTTTCCCGCTGAAAACCATATTTACTATTTATAATATTTGAAATGAAAGTAGCAATAATTTTTTGATCAAATGCAAATTTTTGCATATTGTGTTTTAGACATTTTAAATCTGCTAAAGGAGTACCGAGTATAGGGGGATGAATTGCTATAACTTTATGTACAAAAGGATAATTAGTTAATGATAGGCCGATCAATCCCCCATAACTATAAGTAACAATGTCAACATCTTTTAAACCGGCTTTTTCAATGCAGGTGCTTAGACTACTAGCAAAGTTTATAGAATTTATACTACCTTTATTATTAATGGAAATTGAGTACTCATAAGACCAATTGCCATCAAAAAAAGTACGTGAAGAATCAAAAGTAATCCCTGACTTTTCAAGCAAATGTAACCGATGCTCCATTTGACCACCAATATAAATAACTGGCCTATTAATAAAACTATAATTTTCCCAATCAAAATACAAACTTCCTAAAAAATCGTTTTTGTATCTTACTCTTCCACTTTTATAATTTACCACAATATCCTCCTAAAATATTTTTATTTTTAAAATAAACACACAGATAATTATAGCCTATTTTACAAATAATATTAATTTGTATTTTAAATTTATAAATTACCAATAAAAAACTAACAAGGCAAATAGCAAATTTAAACAATTTACTATTTAACTAAATAAACATTTTCATAATTCTTTTCTTAATCACTGATATGTTTTTATAAATAAATTTATCTGTTCAAACAAACCATCTAAATTATCGTTTATAATGTCGCTTTTAGATACAAACATAATTTCATTTAATTTTTCTAATTCTATAAATCCAATTTTAGATGAAATGGCCTCATTAGAAAACATTCTCCAATCTCATCATTTTAAAATAATTTTTTACACATATCTATCGATAACTTTTCTCTATTCAATAAAAAAATTAGCAACTCCAAAATCTCAATAACGCTTTGCAAACACGCAGTAATTTGAACAAACTTTATTTTTTTCATAAGTTTATCAAACCAATCAGTTTTACGAGTTTCATGTTTAAACTTATCTGCAACATCAAAAATATTTTTTAGATAACTTCACAACTTCATAAACATTTTATCCCATTCTTTACAAGAATTTAAACTCAATATTTAAATAATAATCATCTTTTACAAACAAAGTGCCAGTCACAACAACTTGAGTAAAATCACTCCCGTTCGCACCTTCATAAATAATCTTATGCATTTCAAAGTTATCATAACCATCACTATCCAAAAAACTTATATACTCACCCATTGCAATAGAAATTCTAAGATTTCTAGAAAAAGACTGCCCGCAATTTTTTTAACATTATATAAAACCCTAATTTTATCTGGATATTTTGACCGATATTCTTTCAAAATCTCTAAACTATTACCTGATAATTATTATTTACTACTATGATTTCCAAATCCTTTAGGGACTGATTTGACAAATAATTTAAATTAGATTGCAAATAACGTTCAGTATTATAAACATGCACTATAACGTTAACTTTTAAAACATCAACTCCCATAATATAAATTATACCACAAAAAAATATTAAATTTGAGAAATACTTTAGTGATTCTTTATTACATTTATTCCTAATATTTCAATTTTTACCTACTTTTTTATTTTTAAACTGTTAGGTTATACAAGCTCAAGTTTTTATTTCATTTTAAAAGGAAAATTTTTAAGATTAATCTTATATTTTTCGAGTAATTTCATAATATAGCCTTATTTTATATAAATATATAACTATTATAAAAATTAAAAAAAAGTGTAAATTTATAATTTATTTACACTTTTAAGCCAATCCACTGTATCTTTAACTGTAATTTCCAATTCTCTTGGATGAAAACCTAGTTCATTTCTAGCTTTTAAATTAGAAAAATTAGAATTTGTCTTTAAAGTATAAAGCGAATACTTAGTAAAAAGAGGAGTTTTCCCCATCAAGTTATAATAAAATTCACAAAAAGGTGCTCCAAACAAAGCTAAAGAAAAAGGAACAATTTTAACTTTTTTTAAATTCAAGTATTCACAAACAATATCACAAACTTCTTTAATAGAAGCATACCTATTTGAAACGATATAACACTCACCCTTTTTGCCTTTATGAATAGCAGTTATAACAGCATCACTCACATCTCTAACATCAACAAAATTATACCCACCAGAAACGACATAATGCAAAGAACCATTAGCAACTTTCAAAATCAAATTTGTCAAATGAGTATTACCATAATCATCAGGCCCAATAATACCGGAAGGATGCAAAACAACCAAATCCAAATTTTGCTTTTTTGACATATTCAAAAGTCTACGTAAAGCTTCAGCCTTACTTTTGGCATAAAAGCCATCTACTAAATCAGGATTAAACTTATCAGTTTCAACAATCACACCATTATCTTTAGGTTCTTTAATCGCGTGAACAGTACTAATATAAACAAGTCTAGCATTAGTTTCCATACATTTCTTTGCAACATTCATCGTACCATTAACATTTACATCAAAAACATTTTTATCATATTTATCCTTAATATAAACAACAGCTGCACAATGAATACAAATTATTTTTGCATTAGAAACATCAAAAATACCATCAAGACTATTCATATCAGTTACATCACCTATATAAATACTACAATTTAACCCATTCAAAGAATCCACATTACTCCTACTTCTTACCAAAGCCCTTATTTCATCATCCGCATCAAGTTTAATATTTCTAATTATATTATTTCCCAAGAAGCCATTAGCTCCTGTCACTATATAAACCTTTTTCATAAACACCTACCATAAACATTATAACAAAAAAAGAAAGTTAAGGAAATTCCCTAACTTTCAATATTTAACAAACTATATATAAAATTTAACGCTTCATCTTGACTTAAACCGTCGTGACTTTTAAGCAGTTCATAATGTAAGAAAACCTCAATATCATTATATTCATCAATACTTTTTAAATTTTCTAACTTTTGTAAAAACGGAACTAACTGCAATTTATTATCAAACTCATTAAACACATTTTTTTGCATTTCAAATTCCTGTTTAACAACATTATATTCTTTAGAATCAATATCAAATTTATTATAGTCAAGTTCACTTAAGTCACCTCTTATCCAAACAACTTTAGGTGTGTTTTTAATATACGACGCAAAATAAGAAGGTGCATTATGATTACAAGCAATAACACAATCATACTTATTTTTAATAATCCGATTAAATTTAATTGGATTAGCTAATAAATAATAGTAATAATCCAAAGCTTTTTTCTCATTAAAGTTTTTAATTGTATAATCTATTAAAGATTCTAATATATTAATTTTATCATTTAATATATTAGTTTCAGAATTCTTAAATAAAGGTAGTACGTCAATTATATACTCATTAGTATCAATTCTATTAATTATATCAGCCAAAGACTTTTCAGTCCCATAGCCATATGACATACTCCATGTTATAAATAATAATCTTTTCATATTACCTCCAATTTTATAATATGAAAAAATTAAAGAGCGAACTGTCTATTTATAATAAAATCACCATTAAATAGGCAAAGCTATTAACACAATTTCTGTTGGAAAAATATTATTACCATAATTTCTCAAATAAAATTTATATTCACCATTAAACTCATCAATAAGCTTAGGAAGCTTCCACAAATCTTCATTATTATGATACACAGATATCAACAAAATAGGTTTATCATTAACAATATGGTTTTTACATCCAAGTAAAGCATTATATTCTTCACCTTCAATATCCATTTTAATCATATCAACTTTTTCAAGTAAATCATTATCCAAACTAACAATTTCAACTTCAACATTACCATTATTAATAAGCTTATTAGTAGAAGCATCAATAAGATCATTTGTAAAATAACCAATTCTATTATTATTAGAAACAGCTTTATTTAAATAAACGATATTATCATATTTATTTAAATTTTCTTTTACTGTAGCCATAGATTCAGTAGTCATTTCATAACAATAAATTTTTTTATATTTTTTATAAGTATCAACAAAATCTAATGTAGTATCTCCAGTATATGCTCCAACATCAACAAAAACTTTATCTTCAAAAGAAGGAATTAAATCTAAATCAAAATAATGAGGAAAAGTTTTACTCATCGATTCACTCAAATTTTTAAAGTCATAACAATACCAATTATTTAAAATTGCAAACAACAACTTTTTAGAACTATAATCATTTAATTTATTATAAAGCCAAACATAGTCATCAATATGTTCTTTTAGGCTTTTAGCCTTCTCATATATTTCGGTATAATCATTATTTAAAACATCAAGAGTTCCCCAATAATTAAGTTCATTCAAAAAATTTTGAATAGATTTTTGAGTATCTGGATGAACTTTAGCAAAACATTTTTTTATATTAAAAAATATCTCATTAACACTCATATTTTTAATTTTATTTACTAATTCATAAAAATCAAAATCAACTTTATTCATTTAATTCACCTAATAACAATATATGAAACAAAATAAAAAAAGTAATACATCAATATTACTTTACAAAACCTATTTTATTAAAAGGAAACAAAACTAAATTTACTTTACCCTTAATACTTTTAACATTAAACGCCCCAAGAACACGACTATCTTGAGACACGTCACGATTATCACCCATCACAAAATATTCATCATCACCAGTAGTATGAACAAAGTCATCTGTATATTCAAACTCAAAAGGCGTTTCTATCTTTTCATCATTAATATACAAAACATTATTTTTATATTCAATTTTTTCATTTGGCAAAGCAATTACCCTTTTAATTAACAACTCATCACCTATATTAACAATTACAATATCAAACCTATCAATACCAGATTTAAGAGCAATCTTATTAACAATGACAAGTTCACCATCATAAAGAGTATCTTCCATTGAAGACCCGCTTACCAAAGCAGGACTAAAAAAGAATGTTCTAATTAAAACAACAACTAAGATTATAATTATATAAGGTACTAATTCCTTTAAAAATTTCATATTTCACCTATAAAAAAATTAGGCATTAACCTAATTTCTTTCTTTAATTTTATAACTACCTTTTAAATTCTTTAAGAAATTAAGTTTTGCTCTTCTAACTTTACCTTTCTTAATAACAGTAATTTTATCAATTAATGGACTATTAACTGGAAATACACGATTTATTCCAACACTTCCACTTTTCTTTCTAACAGTGAAAGTTTCGCTAACGCCACCACCTTTTCTAGCAGTTACAATTCCTTCAAATGCTTGAATTCTTTCCCTTTTTCCTTCTTTAATTCTTACATCAACCTTAACAGTGTCCCCAACTCTAAACTCTGGGACATTAGGATTAATTTGTTTTTTATTGATTTTATCAATAATATTCATACTATTCTTCCTTTCTACCTTTAATCTTACATAAATGCATCGGATTAAACGAACTAATTGTAGCATAATATCTATATGAATTCAACTTATAATTTTCAAAATTATAGAAAATTATAGAAATACTTATAATTTTAAAAATTATAGAAATACTATTATTAAAGGAGGAAAAATATGACACAAAAAGAATTATTATATTTAGAAGATGCAATTAAACATGAACAAAATTTAATTGAAATTTGTGATAACACAATTAAAAACTTAAAAGATGAAGATTTAAAAACATTTATAAAATCACAACAAAAAACACACAAAACAATTGAAAAAAAATTACTAAAATTAATGGAGGACGAAATAAATGGATAAACTTTTATTTGAGCAAATGTTATTAATTTTAAAAAGTAATGTAGAAGTTTATGTTCATGGAACTTTAGAAGCATCAAATCCCAAAATAAAAAAAGCATTAAAAAACGGATTAGATGAGACAATGCAAATGCAAGAAGACATATTTAACAAAATGACCGAATATAACTGGTATCAAGTAAAAAACATAAAATGTACAGAAATAGAAAAAACATATGAAAACTTAAAACAAAATAAGTGAACCCACTTATTTTTTTTTATAGTTTAGTATATAAATATTTTTATTATTAATTTATACTAATATTTCCAATACCGCCTTCTATATTAATATTAGTTATTCCACTACCATATATTTC
>CALVOP010000020.1 GCA_944350345.1 uncultured Bacilli bacterium
TTCCAATAATTAATAATAATAACTTTAAAACGATAACAAAATATGGAGTTATAGAAATTCCAGTACATCCTATACCTGTAATGATACCTAATTTTAATATTAAATAATGTACACAAATTTCAAGTTTTTTTATAAAATAATGTACATTAAAATTGAAAAAATAAAATAAAAATCAAGAAAACTATGTACATTTGAGGGGATTTTTACTATCAAAATTAGTCAAATTTGTTATACTTTTGTCTGACAAATAAGCATTTTTAGGCATATTTAGTCAAAATATTGTGCGACAAAAGTATGACAATAATAAAAATGTCTGACATTTAATAAGTTAAAATTCCTTGATAATACGGCTAACTCCCCACTGGAGAGTTGTTTTGTCAGACACACTTATCCTGTTTTTTTTGGTTCCTTAAGTATGTACATAAAATTTAAGAAAATTAAAAAAATTGTGTACACAAAAATGTACACAAATTTATTTGCAAAATAAATTTATTTATTAATAAAATCTTTAATATTTAAATAAGTTATTAACAATATAAAGTTTAAAAATAATAAATAGTTATTAATAACAACTTGCATTTTTTACTAATCTTACAGTGATATATTATAAATAGCGCTTACAAAAGTATTTTTTTAATTCAATAATTGCCTTATATTTGCTGTTACCTTCAAAAGGATTTTTGTATTTTTTTATAAATTCTTTATTCGAAATAAAATTATTTTCAATAGGAAGTATGTAAAATTTGAAAATAATAGACACCAACATAAATTAAAACACTTATATAATAAATTAAATACTATATTAAAAATTGTAAAGTTTTAGAAAAATGGTTTTAAAATAATTTTCTACAAAAATATGATATAATAATTTATATAAAGGAGATTCGATTTTATGACGACTATTTATCTAATAAGGCATTCAAAACCACTAAAAACTAATAATACTTTTAATATTGATAACTTACAAATACAAAATGAAAAGCAATCTCTTTCAATAGAAGGAGAACAAATAGCACAAGATAAATTAAATAATATAGAATTTGATAATATTGATATTATATTTTCTTCTAGCTATGTAAGAACAATACAAACTGCAAAATATTTAGCAGAGAAAAATAATTTGGAGATAAATATTGTAAGTAGTTTAGGTGAAAGAAAATTTGGCATAGATTCTTGGGAACAATTACCAGAAAATTTTGAAAAAAAACAATTTTTAGATGAAAATTATAAAATTGGCAATGGTGAAAGTCAAAAAGAAGTTAGAGAAAGAATGTATTCTACTATTATGCAAATATTAAAATTACATGAAAATAAGAGAATTGTCATTGTTAGTCATGCTACTGCAATTTCATATTTACTAAAAAAATGGTGTGATATAAATATTGTTGATAATAAATTAAGATATAGTTTTAATAATAATGTATTGTTGGATGGATACTTTAATTATTGTGAAAGTTTTAAATTAGAGTTTGATGATAATAAAAATATAGTTGACATTGAAAATATAAAATTTGACAATACTATAAAAGAAAATTAAACTTTTATGATAAAATATTATTGGAGGGATTTTAATGGAAAAAGCAAACAAAAGAATAATTTATGAAGCAGTTTTAGTTCATAATGCATTTAATAATGAACTTGCTGGATTTAGTGATAACGAATATTCAAGATATCATCAACAAAATGCAGATTGGTATAGAAGTTTTAGTAGTAGATTTAATCAAATATTAGGATTCACTGGGCAAACAGTGGACGAATTTGTAAATTATACTTCTAACATTAATTTAACGCCAGAACAAAAAAGAGCATTAGTTGAACTTAGAAAAGAACCAATGTTTAAAAAACTTATGGGGGAAACTGCTTTACAACAAAAAGCCAAATTAGAAAATGTTTTAGGTACTAAAATAACTTCTGAAGGTATGACATTTGCAGATGAATATGGTCCAAAGGTTGCTACTAAAACTGAACAACAGTTAGATCAAGAATTAAATGCTTATAGTAATAAATTATCAGAACTATTAACTTCAGGGGCAATAACTGAAGAACAATATAATGAATATAGTCAAAATTTAGATTATATATATGACTATTTTTTGAGTCGTTCGTTAGGAGATCAAATCCCATTTAGAAAAATGACTAACGCACAATATGAAAATTTAGAAGCTAGAGCATTAGAAAATGGTATTAGTTTTAATGAGCAATTAGTACAAGAAACAATGGATTTAAGATATGATCATGAAGAACTTCAAGAATTGCAAAATCGGGGCATAAAAAGGTAATATTTATTATAACAATATAAATTTAAAATTTGGTGGATGTTTTTGAAATCCATCTTTTAATATATAATTAAGTATGCTATAATTATTTTAGAAATTAACCTTTATTGCGATTTCCAAACGTGGTTATCTCTCGCACCATAAGGAAATTAGTCGAACTAATCGACTTTAAATATATGAAAGGTTAATTTCGGTTAGCCTTTTTTATATGTTCGAAAGGTGATGATTAGTCATTCAGATAATAAAGGAAAAGTTAAATATTGATGAGATATTAGAAAAACGGATAAAAAATATACTTAAATTTCTTAATATTAAATCTAAAATTATTAAAGGTAATATCATTTATATCTTAAAAACTAATCTTGCTTATATTGAACCACATAAATTAATTATTAATGAAATAACTTATTTATTCTTTAATAATTGTGAAAATGTTTATATTAATACCCCTGAGCAAGCTACATCATTAAATAAATTAGAAAAGTACACAACAGAATAAAATAAAGTAGTTTAATATTTATTTAACAATATAATTTAATTTTATATGGTTTTTAATAAATATATACAAAAAATTAAGATTATGATAAAATAATTTTATTAGAGTAAGAAATAAATAGTTAAGACTTAGTAAACGGGAAGTTGTTATTAAGGCAAGAAGTAATTTGCTTATTTATTTTTGCATTCCGCTAATAAAGATTCTGGGAAAGAAAATTTTTTTTCTTCTTTCAACGCGGAAAAAAGAAAGGAGAAAATTTTTATGTCAAAAAACAAAAAAATTATATTAACTGCTATACTTTTAGCGACACTTATAATATTATCACGTTTTTTATCAATAAAGACACCTATACTAATAATTAGTTTTGCATTCATTCCGACAATGCTATGTGCCATATGGTTAGGCCCCAAATGGACTATATTGTTAAATGTTTTAGGAGATTTAATAGGGGCAACAGTATTTCCGACTGGACCATTTTTTATAGGATATACCATAAGTACAGCTATTTCAGGATTAATTTATGGCTTGTTACTTTACAAAAAAGAAGACAATTCATATACTGATAAACAATTTTTAATAAAATTGATTATTTCTGTAATTGTAGTTAGTTGTATTTCAAATATTGGTTTAAACACATTGTGGCTAAGTATTACCACAGGGAAAGCGTTTATAGTTTTACTTGGGGCAAGGATTATAAAAGAAATTGTTATGATTCCAATTCAAATAGTAGTAATTCTATTTGTTGAAAGAATGTTAAGAGAACCTTTTGATACGTATATAAGGAGCAGTAATGATTAAAATAGAAAATGTTTCATTTAAATATAAAAATAATAATAATAAAATATTAGACAATTTAAGTTTTGAAGTTAAAGATGGAGAAATTGTGGCTATTGTTGGAGAAAATGGATCTGGTAAGTCCACTATTGGCAAATTGATTTCTGGAATTATAAAACTAAAGCAAGGTAATATTATTATTGATGGCTTTGGAATAAAGGATAATAATGATAATAATAGTGTGGGAATTGTTTTTCAAAATCCTGAAAATCAAATTATATTTAGCAATATTTATGATGAATTAGCTTTTTCACTAAAAGGGCTTGAAAAAACAGAAATAAAAAATAGAATAAAGACAAGTTTAGAACAAGTTGGAATGCTTGAATATGAAAATAATAATTTGTATTCTCTTTCGCTAGGCCAAAAACAACGAATAATGATTGCAGAAGTTTTATCAAAAAAACCTAAGTATATTATTTTAGATGAACCGACCACAATGATTGACAGTATAGGGAAAGAAAGCATTTATAAAATAATAGCAAATTTGAAAAAAGAAGGTTATACAATAATTTGTATAACTAATTTAGCGGATGAAATTTTAATTGCTGATAGAACGTTGATATTAAAAAATGGAAAAATAGTTAATGAAATAAAAAAAGAAGATTTAATAAACAAATCTTATTTATTAAAGGAAAATGGGATAAAAGAACCAATATTGCTTGAAATTTTAAACAAACTAAAAGAAAATGAAATAATATTAGATATGAAAAATTTCACTATAAATGAATTTATAACAAAATTGAAAGGGCAAATAAAAAATGAAAAATGTGATTAAGTTTTTATTGTTTATAATATATAGTACAATTATATTTTTTTTGCCTAATAATAAATTTATATTACTTCTTATTATATTTCATTTATTTATAATATTTTTTTATAAAATACAATTTAAAAAAATTATCACTAAAAGTGTACATATATTACCATTCATTATTTTCACATTTTTAATTAACTGTATATTAGATAATTTATCTAATGCTTTATGGATGGGCATTAAATTGTTTATGGTATGTAATATAACAATTATATATTCAGAAATTACAAGTGTTTTTGCAATGGCAGAAACAATAAAATTAATATGTTCTCCACTTAAAATTTTAAAAGTTAATGCCGACGAAATTAAGGTTATGGTTTCTATTTCATTATCTATGATACCCATATTAAGAAAAGAGTTGCATGAAATAAGAGAAGCTTGTGTTGCTAAAAATATTGTCTTTAATGTGAAAAATATGAAAATAATATTGTCAAAGTTTTTAATATCACTTATTACAAGAGTTAATAATATCGAAGAATCATTAATAGCTAAAGGATATAGTAATGAATAAAAGTTAATAATCAATAAGAATAATTTAAAAAATAAAGCAAATATACATAAAAATAATATAAAATGCAAATTTTTATAAAAAGATGTTATCTTAATTACAATTAATTTATAGATAAATTACAAGATAAAAAATATGATAATATATTTCCATAAAATAAGTTAGTTCTGTACAATTGAGAATTTAAATTGGTTAAACTTTGAATAACTGAAAACTAAATGATAAATTATTACAACATAGATTAATAAAAATTGCAAAATGGGTTTACAAGTAAATCACTTTTAAAATAAAACTATAGATATATAAAAAACTCTTAATAATGAACTAATATATAAAGATTTAAAAATTTTTGTAAGGCTTTATTTAAAAAAATGTCTGTGACTAAAATAATTATTTGCAAATTAGCAAACATACGGGCTTTACAATTAGCTTTAACCTCTATATAATCAAATAAAAAGGAGATTAAAATTATGAAAAAACTAATAACTTTAACGCTTATAACCATTATGATGTTATCAATAACTGGATGTGGCAACAATTCAAACAATCAAGCCAAAGATAATCAATCTGATACAGATAAGCCAATATTAGTTACTGACTTAGGATTTGAAACTGTTAATGATGTATAAGATTTTGTGGATAATTTTAACAAAAAATCTGATGGATATGCATACATGGTGAAAAGCGATGCCGAAACATTAGAAGGTGTTTCATTTAGCGAAAAAGGCTATTCAGTATATCGAATATTATTTTGGAGCGATAAAAATGTAGAAAGCAAAAAGGACAGTTTAGGAGACTATAAAGGTGAAAGTGCTGATAACAATTTAAATGTTCGCTTAATTTTCAACCCAGAAGGGCAACTAGTTTTATTAAAAACTATATTTACAGTTAGCAATGAAAAATACTCAACAAAAACAAATTATTCTATTTCTTGCGATGCCATGATGGAAATTATATCAACCCTTTTCCCAAAAAACACAGAAGAAGAAAATTAAAAAATTTATGAAACTTTAAGATTACCAAAAGTTGAAGATATAAATAGTTTTGAAATAAAAGATAATTATGAAAGCAACTTTGATTTATTACAAGATTTCTTTAACAATTCTGGATATAACATTGATCTTGCCAATGAAGATCTACTTGGATCAATTACTGACTATGAATTTGGTAATGCAACATATAGACTAATAAGTGATCCTTATGGTTCTTACAAAAACGACTTATACATTATTACATGGAATATAGCATTCACCACACCAGACGACTTTGAAACATATGAAGCAGCTATACCAATGGCATCTTAAAATTATAAATATAAAATTAATAGTTGTATAAAAAACCGATAAAATTTACCGGTTTTTTAAAAATAATATTTCCTAAAATAATTAAAAACTATGATATAATATACGTAATAGTTATAAATATAAGGAGAAAATATGAAAACAGTAGTTATAACTGGCAGTGCCAGAGGATTAGGTTACGAAATGGCCAAAGTATTTAAACAAAACAATTTTAATGTAATAATAAG
>CALVOP010000021.1 GCA_944350345.1 uncultured Bacilli bacterium
TGGGTTCATTTGGATTTGACTTGGAATGATACCAATAATCCTAAATATCAAATGTCTTACTTTTTAATTGATACTGATACTCTTTTTAAACTTGATCCTGAAGAGCATTTATTTGACGAATCGTTTTATTTAGAAGCCTAAAAAAAAGAAGTTATTTTAAATATAGAATAACTTCTTTTATTGTTGAGTTAAAATTATTTATATCTACTGTAAACCACTTTATGTCTTTCATTTGATTGTTATACCATGTATATTGTCTTTTTAAATATTTTCTTGTGTCTTTTTTTATGTTTTCAATTGCTTCGTTTTTGCTAATTTGGTGTTCAAAATATGGTATTAGTTCTTTGCACCCTATTATTAAATCTAATTTTGGGTATTTTTTTTCATACCAATTTTTTACTTCTTCGATTAAACCTTCTTTCACCATCTCGTCTACTCTTTTATTTACTTGGTTCTTTAATGTTTCTCTGTCTGTTGTTAATCCTATTAGTTTAAAATCGTATTTCTTTTCATTTTTATTTGTTTTTTCTGTTATTATTTTTCCTGTTTTTTTATAGTACGTGATGAATCTTATTAATCTTTTTCTGTTATTTACATGAATACAATTATTTATATTTATTTCATCAGCTATTTTTTTTAGTTCTTCGTTGGTATAGGAACTGTAATCATATTCATTTTCTATTTCTTCTTCTAGTTCATAATTATATAATAATGCTTTTAAATATAATCCACTCCCACCTACTATTATAATGTTTTTATTTTCTTTTATTAATTTATCAAGTATTGCTCGCCCTTCTTTTTGAAAATCATAAATCGTACTTTTTTCTTTTAGACTTTTAATACTTAACATGTGATGTGGTATATTTTCCATCTCTTCTGGTTTTATTTTAGCTGATGCTATATTTACTTCTTTGTATATTTGTACTGAATCTGCATTTATTATTTCTGCGTTATATTTTTTTGCAAGTTCTATACTTAATTTTGTTTTTCCTATACCTGTGGGTCCTACGATTACTACTATCATGCTACCCTCTTAAATAATTTCTCTAGTTCATATTTAGTGTATTTTATTATTGTTGGCCTTCCATGTGGGCATGTATATGGGAATTCACATTTAAATAGTCTTTTTAAAAGTTCTTCTTGTTCGTTGTAACTTATGTTAGTGTTTGCTTTAACACTCATTTTGCAGGCAAGTGTCATTGCAAGTCTATCATTAAATTTTATCCTGTCAAATTTTTCATTGTAATTTATTATTAAGTCAAATATTTTTCTTATGCTTTCTTCTTCATATCCTACTTTTAACCACGTTGGATGTTCTGTTACTCTAAATGTGTTTATTCCAAATTCTTCAAATTTTATTCCTAAGTTATTTATTAGGTCTTTATTCATTAAAATTGTGTTGTATTCGTTTAATGGTAATTCAATGTTAATTGGAATTAGCATTGATGTTGTTGTGACGTTTTCGTCTTTTAATTTTTCTAAATATCTTTCATAATTTATTCTTTCATTTGCTGCATGTATGTCAATCATATATACGTTTTCGTTGTCGTTTGCAAATAAATATGTCCCTAACGCTAAGCCAACCGGATGAATTATTACTTCATCTTTGTTATATTCATTAGTTTGTTCAAATAGTTCAAAGTTTATAGCTTCTTGTTCTACGTATTCATAAGTTTCTTCACTTTTTTCGTTTACAATATTTTCAATCTTTGGCTCATAATTATTATATTCTTGATAATTTGCAAACGTTTCTTTCTTAGTTTCTACTTTAAATCTGTTATCAATGTTGTATAGTTTGTCTTTTATAAGTCTAAATAGTAAATCTTCTAATGTGTCTATTTTACTAAATTTTATATCTTGTTTTGTTGGATGTATGTTTACATCGATTAGTGTAGGATCTGTATTTATGTTTATTATTACTATTGGATATTTATTTTCTGCTAACACTGTATGATACGCTTCTTTTATTATTCTATTTAAATATGAATTTTCAACTATTCTTGAGTTTACTAAGGTTATCATTGAGTTTTTATTGCTTCTACTTATGTTTATGTTGCTTATATATCCGTTTATTTCATAATCTAGGTTTTCTCCCTTGATTTCTGTCATGTTTTTGCTTATATTATACCCAAAGATTTCATGTATTGTTTTTAATAAGTTACCGCTTCCTGTCGTTTTCATTACTAATCTATTGTCACTAAAAAGAGTAAATGATATGTTTGGATTTGCTAGTGATAATTTTTCAATTAAACCGATTACATTATTTAGTTCAGTTGTCATGCTTTTTAGAAATTTAAGTCTTGCTGGTGTGTTATAAAATAGGTTCTTTACATTTATGCTAGTTCCTTTGTTTAAATTTATATCTTCTTTTCCTAGAAGTTTTCCACCTTTTATATATACTTTAGTTCCAGTTTTTCCGTTACTTGTTGTAAGTTCTACTTCACTTACGCTTGCTATACTTGCAAGTGCTTCTCCTCTAAAACCTAATGTACTTATAAAGTATAAATCGTTTTCATTTTTTATTTTACTTGTAGCGTGCGGTGTAAATGCTAATATAGCATCTTCTTCGTCCATTCCGTCTCCGTTATCAGTAACTTTTATTTCTTTTGTACCTGCACCTACTAATTCTACTTTTATTTCATTACTATGAGCATCAATGCTGTTTTCCACTAGTTCTTTAACTACACTTGATATTCTTTCTACTACTTCTCCGGCAGCAATTTTATTAGCTAGTGTTTCATCCATTACTTTAATGTGGCCCATATTATCACCTCTATATCATTTTGTTTCTAGTACTTATTATATCTTCGTCTAATGTGTAAACAACAAGATTTGATTTTGTTGTAATTTTTATAAAACCTAATCCGTTTATAACTATGTCAGTTTTTCCATCAGTTGTAATATTTTTTTTAGGTAAACTTTTTAAATCGTCTTTTGTTGTTATTTTTACTTTTGTAAATTTCATATTGTTGTTCATGTAAAATATTAGATTTGCTTTTTCTTTGCCTATGTTATCTATTCTTAATAAATCATCTACAATTACAGTAAATCCGCTTTTTGTCTGCATGATTTTGGGTTTTATTTCTTTTTTAGGAATTATTTCTTTGATTTTGTCTATTGTAATGTAATTATATATAGTATTTTTTTCTATAAATCCTGGCGTGTCAATGATGCTTAGTTTATCATTTATTTTTATCTTTATATATTCTGTGGTTGTATTTGGTAATGCACTTGTAGTTATATTTCCTTTTCTTCCAATGCTATTTACTAGTGCATTTATAAATGTGCTTTTCCCACTGTTTGTTGAGCCTACCACATAGTATGTTTTAGGTTTTTTATCGAGTTCTTTAAACAATAAATCTATGTTGTATTTTTTAACACTACTGATTACCATAACATTTGCACTTGTTTTAAAATTTTCTTTAAAGTATTTTATTACTTTTTTGTCTTTTACACTTTTTGGTAATATGTCTTTTTTTGTAAGTAATACTATGTCATTATTTCCTAATAGTTTTAAGTATTCACTATTTGTATTACTTAGTGACAATATGTCTATTAAATAAATAATGCCGGCGTTTGTGTTTCTTATGTCTCTCATCATACTCAAAAAGTCTTTTTTTATTTCTAGTACATCTAATTTCCCATAATGTTTGATTTTAAAACATCTTTCGCAATACTTTGATTTTTCATAAACTTCTTTTTTTACATATCCTTCAATACTGGGATATGTGTATTGTAGCACAGCACCACACCCAATACATTTTTTAGTCATAGTATTTTCCTCTTTCAAATAGTTCTTTTTTTTCTAGTCTTTTGATAATCATTCTTTCTATTATTCTGTTTAAATTAGTGCTTATTCCGTCTTTTTTGCTCATTGGATTTACTAAAATGCTTGTTATTTGCATTCTATTAGCGCCTAATACATCAGTAAGTAATTGATCTCCTATTGCAGCAACTTCTTCTGGTTTATATCCAAATGTTTTTAATATTTTCATGTATTTTGCTTTTCTTGGTTTCATGCTAAAAGCAGCTGAGTCTAATTCTAATTCATTTTTAAATGGTTCGACTCTTTTTTTTGGTGAGTTTGACATGATTATTAGGTGAAATCCTTTTTCTTTTAATTCATATAAAAACTTCTTCATTTTATTATCTGGCTTTTCTATATTTACTGGAGCTATTGTGTTGTCTAAGTCTAATAATATGCATTTTATTCCTTTTTCTTTTAATTTTTTGTAATTAACATCAAAAATACTTTTTGAATATACGTCTGGTCTAAAAATTTCTATCATAATTACTCCTTAATATTTTAATCTTTCTTCGTATTCAAATTCAAAATCTAAAATTTTAACGATGTCCCCTTCTTTTGCGCCTAGTTCTTTTAGTTTTTCATCTACTCCCATTCTTTTTAATTTTCTAGCAAATTTTAGTGTAGCTTCATCACTATTAAATTTTGTCATTCTTAGTAAATCTTCTAATTTTTTTCCTTTAATTACCCATGTGTTTTCGCTTTCTTTTTCTATTTCGTATGGTTTTTCATTTTTAAATTCATATAATACATAATTTTCAAATTCTAAGTTGTCATATGTACTAGTGTCTTTATGTTTTTCTACTAAATCAAGTAATTTGTATTTGAGTTTATCTACGTTCTCTTTTGTAACTGTACTTATTGGTATTATTTCAATATTTTTTATTTTTTTAGAAAATTCTTCTAGGTTTTCTTTTGAACTACTGATATCCATTTTGTTTGCTATTATTATTCTTGGCTTGTTATATAGGTTTTCATTATATTTTTTTAATTCATTTTCTACTTTAATGTAACTTTCGTATGGATCATATTCGATTCCTGACATATCAACTACGTGAGCTATGACTTTGGTTCTCATCGCGTGTTTTAGAAATTTGTCACCAAGGCCAACTCCTTCGCTTGCTCCTTCAATTAGTCCTGGCAAATCAGCTACTACAAATGATTTGTCGTTTACTTTAACTACACCTAAGTTTGGAGATAATGTTGTAAAGTGATAACTTGCAACCTTTGCATTGGCACGACTTATTGTATTTATAATGCTGCTTTTCCCAACTGAAGGTAAACCGACAAGCCCAACATCTGCGAGTAATTTAAGCTCGCATTTTATAGTTCTTTCTTCACCTGGTAATCCGTATTCGCTTGTAAGTGGTGCTTTGTTTTCGTTCGTTTTAAATGCGGCGTTTCCTTTTCCACCTCGTCCGCCTGTTGCTATAATAAATTCTTCTTTGTCTTTTGTTATATCACAAATTATAAGCCCTGTTTCTTCGTCTGTTACTGTAGTTCCTACTGGAACTTTTATTATTACGTCTTCTCCTTTTGCTCCTGTTCTGTTTGACCCTTTCCCGTTTTCTCCTTTGTTGCCTTTTATTAGTTTTTTATATCTTAGATCTATTAATGTTTTTAACCCTTCGTCTCCTTTGAATATTATGTTCCCACCTTTTCCGCCATTTCCACCATCGGGTCCTCCCATTTCAACAAATTTTTCATGGCGAAAAGAAGTGCATCCATCTCCACCTTTTCCTGCAATTATTTTTAGTATGACTTCGTCAATAAACATAATATTCACTTCCTATTAAATATTTTATCATATTGATACTTTTTTTACCATTTAAAAAAATTAAAACTTTTTTAGTTTTAATTTATAGCGACAATATTCATTATACGTTGTTATTTTTTAAAAATTCTCTTAACATTTTTACCAATGCTCTTTTTTCAATTCTTGATACATAACTTCTAGATATTTTCATTTCTTTCGCTATTTCTTTTTGTGTTTTTTCTTCTCTATTTAATAAACCATATCTATTAATTATTACTTCTTTTTCTCTATCACTTAGACAATCTATATAACTTTTTAATAATGTTATATTTTCTTTTACATATAATTCATCATTGACCTCACTATCTGTTTCTTTTAGTATATCTAAAAATGTTATTTCGTTTCCTTCTTTATCTAATCCAATCGAATCATCTAAACTTACGTTGTTTTGATTTTTTTTGTTGCTTCTTATATACATGAGTATTTCGTTTTCAATACATCTAGCTGAATATGTTGTTATTCTCACATCTTTATTTACTTTATATGAATCTATTCCTTTAATTAACCCAATTGTTCCAATACTTATTAAATCGTCTGTATCTTCTTTAAAACTTTCAAATTTTTTTACTATGTGTGCGACTAATCTAAGATTATGCTCTATAAGCACACTTCTTGCGTTTTTGTCTCCTTTCATCATTAAGTCAATGTATTTTTCTTCTTCCTCTTTTGTTAAAGGCTCAGGAAAAACATTTATTGAGTATGATGTTGTAAATATTTTTAAATTTTTTATAAATTCTAAAATTTTTTTTAACACTTTTTTCACCTACTTAATGATATTCTTTTGTTTTTAAAGTATGAAAAAAGTC
>CALVOP010000022.1 GCA_944350345.1 uncultured Bacilli bacterium
CGTAAAATAAGGAAATAATGGTAATTATGATAATACTTATAATACTGAAAATACTGTCTTGGGATTTTCATGTGGTTTGGGTAAAAAATATAAAAATTGTTGTGGAAAGTAATAGGCAATACTAGAGTCAGTGATTAATATAAAAAAACAGCGAAAAAGCTATAATCAAAATTAATGGTAATACATTAACTATGAGCCGCCCTGGAATAATGTCTAAAATGACTTTAGAGTTTACTGGAGAAAAAACTATAATGATAAATCAAATTAGCGGAGTTCAAGTTAAAAAGGTTGGATTATCAAGAGAAAATATTCAATTCATTATGGCGGAAAAAGCAAAAAGTGTTACTATTTGTGAAAAAATAGCCGAGAATATTATTTAATCTGATAGTTCGCTGAAAAAAACAAACGAACAAACTAACAATTACTTTGAAGAAATAAAAAAATATATTGAAGACTTTAACGCTCATCAGAACAATACAGTAGTAGTTTAAAATATTAAATCGCCAATTGATCAAATTAAAGAATTTAAAAAACTTTTTGACATGAATATTATAACTAAAGAAGAATTTGATAAAAAGAAAAAAGTATTACTTAAATTATAATATAAACTAAAAATTTAATGAGAAAAATCAATAATATTGCAAATTAGAAAGTAACTTAATACTAACTAATATAATGCGTTAAAAAACGATACATAAAACTTATAAATGTAGCGACAGATTACCGCTCTATTCCTTTTTGGGAAGAAACCAATCCAGACTATTTTGTTATACCACATAAAACATTAAAAGAAGAATTTATAAAAAAAGGTTTTAAAAAAGAAATACTATTGGATTTTGGCGTGCCTGTTTCAACTTCTTTCCATGAAATAAAAAAAAAACATAAATTTGCCAACAGACAAAGACATTATTCTAATTACATCAGGCAGCATGGGATTTGGAAAAATAAAAGAGATAGTAGAATCAATATTAAAAAATGTTCCAGAAGTTTACGTAGTAACAATATGTGGAAATAATGATAAATTATATTCAATTTTAAACAACATAAATAATCCAAATATAATAGTTAAAGGATACGTAAATAACATAAACGAATATATACAAGCAAGCAAAATTATATTAACCAAACCTGGTGGCCTTACAAGTACCGAAGTTGCAGTAATAAGAAAACCTATGATTCACCTAATGCCTATACCTGGTGTAGAAAGCTATAATGCAGAGTTTTTTTGTAAAAATGGACTTAGTTTGATATCAAACAATATTGAAGAAATAGTAAAAAACACAATGAAATTAAAGAGATAAAATAATGGAAGACAAGATTACTTTTTAATAATAAGAATTTTATTAAGCTTAATCATTACTACGGTTGGATTTTTTAATTTATTTTAAAACACTTTCTAATAATAATCTAATAAATAATATACAAATGGAAAATAACAATCAAATGAAATGAAAAATAAGAATATTGGAAGAAATAATGACCAAACAGAAAATTTTGGATTGGCACCATCTTAAGAAAAAACAATAAAAAAAGAGATAACTGCAGAAGACATTGAAAGTGGAATAGCAATAATAGACAAAACCATTAACTTAAGCGACCATTCATCAAATATAGCCATTATAGAAGCCGGAGAATACACTTTGACGGGCTAATTTGATTATATAATTTTTATAAATGCCAAATCTAAAGTATCATTAAATTTAAATAGAATTTCAGTTAAAAATAATGTAATTGCAACAATAGCCAACATAACTACCGATGATTTAACAATAAATTTAATAGATAACATGATAAATACATTATCAGATGAAGGCTTAATAACAATAAACGACGGTGAAATATACATATAAGCTAATGGCGAAGGAACTGATTCAAACAAAACTTAATTATGAATGGTGGATATATTTACACATTAGGTTCTGATATGTTAGTAAAGCCAGAAACAAAATTGATGCAAAAGTCAATTTGTTTCAGTATGAATAATATAATATCAAAAAAATCAACTATTAATTTAAAAAGGAGACAGAGAAGAAATAATAACATTCAAAACAGGCGAAGATTTTTCTACTTTAATAATAAGAGATTACAAAATTAAAACTTCGACTTATAATTTATTTGTTGGCGATGAGAAAACAAAATAACTTAAATATTTATAAAATTTTCTCTGTAGTACTTTTAAAGCTTTGTAGATTTTATACGGTTTATACACGGTTATTTTTTGTATAATTAAAAACGTAAACTTGTTCGCTGTTTTTTGACAAATTTTTTTTAATATGCTACAATTATCAAACGGAGGATTTATGAAAGTAATACTCATTGAAGATGTTAAAAAAACTGGTAAAAAAGATGAAATATTAGATGTCAAAGATGGATATGGAAAATATCTTATTACAAACAATTTAGCAGTTTTATATACGACAAAGAGTAAAGATATTTTAAATAAAGAACAAAAAGCAAAGCAAGAACAAGAACACAATGATATCAAATTTGCAAATGAACTTAAACAAAAAATAGAAAATATAAAATGTTGTTTTAAAGTTAAAACTGGTAAGCAAAATAAAGTTTTTGGAAGTATAAGTAATAAGCAAATAAGCGAAGAACTTAAAAAATATAATATTAAGATAGATAAAAAGAAAATAAAAATAATAAATGAAATAAATACGTTAGGCACTCATAATGTGGAAATAGAATTACATAAAAAAGTTAAAGCTAACTTACAAGTAATTTTAGAAGGTGAAAAATAATGGCTAGAGTAGAACCTAATAATATTGAAGCGGAAATAAATACATTAGGATGTGCATTTTTAAGTAAAACATCATTAGACAAAGTTGTTGAAGAACTTAGTGGCGAAATGTTTTATTCTAAAAAAAATAAAACAATATTTGAAATTTTAAAATATTTGCATAAAAATGATATTGCAGTAGATATAACAACTGTTTCAAACGAACTTGAAAAAAATAAACAATTAGGAAATATTGGAGGGATAGAATATTTAACAGAAGTTATAAACAGTGTAGCGACAACAGCAAATTTGGATTATTATATAAATATAATATACACTAAATACATTTTAAGAGAATTAATTGCAAAATCTACGGAAATAATAAATGATTGCTATGATGAAAAAAAAGATCTTACAGAAATTGTTGAGACAGCTGAAAAGCAAATATTAAGTATAAACAGTAATCGCATGACAAAAGAAATAAGAGGAATACAAGATGTAATATCAAAAGCCCAAGAAGAAATTGAAATGTTAGCCAAAAATGGTAGCGATATTACTGGAATACCGAGTGGATATTACGATTTAGACAATAAAACAACTGGTTTTCATGAAAATGAATTAATAATAATCGCCGGTAGACCAGGCATGGGGAAAAGTGCTATAGTTTCAAATATAGTGACAAATATGGCAATAAATAATAGTAAAACAGTTGCAATGTTTAACTTAGAAATGGGTGCCGAACAAATCGTAAATAGGATGTTTGCATCAGTAGGACAGATTGACGCACAAAAATTAAGGACAGGAAGATTAGAACACAGTGATTGGAAAAAGTTAAATGAGGCAATAAGTGAATTAGCAGATACAAATATTTATATAGATGACACAGCGGGAATAACAGTTAGTGAAATAAGAAGTAAATGTAGAAGACTAAAAAATAGCGAAAAAGGGTTAGATGCAATAGTTATTGACTATTTGCAATTGGTAAGTAGTTCCAACAAATACAGCGGTCAAAGAACACAAGAAGTAAGTGAAATTTCACGTGATTTAAAAAAACTGGCGATGGAATTAAATGTTCCAGTAATTGCATTAGCTCAATTATCAAGAAGTGTAGAAATGCGTGAAAACAAAAGACCAATAATGAGCGACTTAAAAGAAAGCGGTTCAATCGAACAAGACGCGGATATAGTTATGTTTCTATATTGTGATGATTATTATAATTATAAATCAAAGGATAGACCAAATCTATCGCCAATTGAGTTAATAATAGCAAAACACAGAAACGGGTCAACAGGAACGGTTGATTTAATGTTCGAGAGAAACACATTAAGTTTTAAGAATTATAAAAAGAGCGAGGAAGAATAATGACTAAAAAAAGTACATGTTTAGGATTAATATTTATAATATTAATGTCTGGACTAATATTTATATTAGGATTTGATAGAGAAAATTTTGAAAACTATCCTATAGAGGTATATCAAGTGTACTTAAATGGAAAAATAATCGGGGTAGTTGAAGACAAAGACGAATTATACAAATTAATTGATAAAGAACAACAATCATTAAAAAAAGAATATGATGTTGAAAGTATTTATCCTCCAGAAGGGCTAGAGTTAGTTAGCGTAAATACATATAATACATCTTTAAATACTGCAGAAGAAATATATGACAAAATTAAAGATCTAGATAATTTCACTATAGAAGGATTTGAAATAACAATTAAAGCAGACGAAGAAAGCGAATCATTTTATATATTACATGAAGAAGATTTAGGCACAGCTATTGATAACACAATAAAAGCATTCATCGATGAAGAAACATTAGAAGCTTATAGAAATAATAATCAACCTGAAATTATAGATGAAGGCGAGAATATAAAAGATATATATATAAAGGAAGACATAACTATAAAAGAAACATATATTCCTTCAGATAAATACATTTTTACCAATTCTAACGATTTAACAAGATACTTATTATTTGGAACAATGGAAAATCAAAAGACATATACAGTAATGCCAGGGGATACAGTTACTGATATTTCGAACAAAAACAGTTTAAACCCTATAGAATTTTTGATAGCAAACCCAGATATTGTAAGTGAATATCAATTATTATTTCCAGGAACAGAAGTAAATATAGGCCTTATCAATCCTAAAATAAGCGTTGCAGTAGAAAGAGTAGTAACAAGTATTCAAGAATTGCCATTTACGACATCAGTTGAATATGATGAAAAAATGACAGTAGGTACTACATATACAAAACAACAAGGAATAAATGGCGAAAGTAAGGCTACATTCCAAATTGAAACAGTAAATGGAGAAGATTTAAGCGCGGTTAGAATTAGTTCTGAAACAATAAAACCTGCAGTTGATGCAATTATAGTTAAAGGTGGATTAAGCATAAACTATGCCGGAGATCCAGAATATTGGGCTTGGCCAACTATACAACCATGCATTATAACTTCACATATAGGATGGCGTTGGGGAAGTTATCATAACGGAGTAGATATTGCAGGTACCGGTCATGGATCACCAATCTATGCGATTCAAAGTGGTGTTGTTACTTCGATGGGCTACAATAGTAGTATGGGTAACTTCATATATATTGATCATCAAAATGGTTATGTGTCAGTTTACATGCATTTAGCATTCCACCAAGAAGGACTTAAAAAAGGTTTGACTGTACTAAAAGGTCAACAAATAGGCGGAATGGGAACAACGGGTAGAAGCACTGGAACACACTTACACCTAAGTGTATGGGTAGGCGGTTATCCATATAGTTCTGGAGCGGAAATAATAAATCCGTTAGACCTATATAACATGGATTAATGAAAATTACAGTTTTAGGTAGTGGTTCAAAAGGAAACTCAACATTAATAGAAATAAATGATAAGAAAATTTTAATAGATGTTGGGTTTTCTTATAAACACATAAAAGAAAAATTAGAACAAATAAAAGTTGACCCAAAAGAAATAGATTATCTTTTAATCACGCATGAACACAAAGATCACATCTACGGATTAAATGTATTCTTAAAACGAGTTAAACCTTTACTTTTAATAAAAGAAAAATTATATAATACTTTATTTGATCAAAATGAGTATAGTAAAGTCCAACTATTAAATGAGACTCAGGAAATAGACGGAATAAAAATTAATGTAATAAGTCTATCACATGATGCAGTAGATCCAGTAGGATTTCTAATAGAGTACAATGATGAATCAATGGTATACATAGCTGATACTGGTTATATTAATCATAAAATATTGCCAAAGATTACAAATAAAACATATTACTTACTTGAAAGCAACCATGACACAGAACTACTAATTAATGGACCATATCCGCCACATCTACAACGAAGAATACTTAGTGACAAAGGACACCTATCAAATGAATTTTGCGGTACATATCTTTCAAAAGTTATTGGAGATAATACAAAAAAAGTAATTTTAATACATTTAAGTGAAACTAATAATGACCCAAAAATAGCATTAGAAACAACAATGAAAATATTAAAAGAAAATGAAATAACTTTCAATAACATAGAATGTGCCAATCAACGTGAAATGGTGATAATAAAATGATAACAATTATTTGTATAGGAAAACTTAAAGAAGAATATTTAAT
>CALVOP010000023.1 GCA_944350345.1 uncultured Bacilli bacterium
TATAATTTGTAATTTTATTTGTTCTAAATATCATATTTATTTTTCCTTTCTTAAAATTATGAGTAGCCACTTTTGCTGTTTTTTATGTGTTTTTTATAGTAAAAACACTGCATATTTTTAATGGGCATAAGGAAAACGACACCATAAATTTATTTATTCCTTATAAAATAAAGAGATTATAGTGATGTCTTACTGTTTTTGCACTTGCAAAAATGACTACTTTTATAAGTAGAAGTGGCTACTCATATATAAAAGTTCTTTTAATACTAATAAAAAAAGTGGCTACTACTTTTATAAATAGTGACCACTTATTACTAATTCATTAAAAATATGTGCTTCCTTTAATTTTATTTTATATAACACCTTCTTTCAAAGAAAAAAAGAAGAACCAAGTTCCTCTTCACATAATTTATTGATATTTTACTATATTATAGCACTTGACAAAACTGAGTCAAGTTTATTTTATGTCTAATTCATGTCATAGTGTGCTTATTTCATGTCGGATAAAAAATCTTAGTTATTTATTAAAAATTCATGTTAAAATTATTGGTATAAAATTCTTATATCTTGTGGAAATATAGTCCAATGACCATTATTTAAGTCTGGTAGTCCAATATTTTCTGAATCATTAGCTTCATAAAGTAATCCGAACTTCAATTGGCCTTCTATTAATGTTGAGTTTTGATTATACTTGATATTGACTATTACTACTTTTAAAGATATAGCTTGGTCATATACACTTTCTAAACTATATTCAATTAACTCTTTATTCTCAAACATTTTTCTACATTCTAATGCTAATTTACCTTTAGTAGAACCTTTATGAAATATATTTGATAATCCAAGAGATAAGTCGCCATAATTTTTATTTTTCCAATAATTTAAAATTTTAAATAGATATTGAATATATGGATATTCTTTATAATCTTCAATTTTACCAAATTTGGGAATAGTTTTTCCTACTTGTATATCTTTTCTTTTCCAACTTTCAATTATCTTTCTATCAGACATTACTTTTGAATACTTTTTTATACTTTCTGTGATAGATGGTGGATTTATTTCTTTTTTATATTTTTCTTTTCTTGAATTTTCACTATTTTTATTTTTCATCCAATCACAAACAGCCATTAATAATACAACACATTTGCAAGAACAAAAAGCATTTCCATAATTCAAATCTCTTCCATGTAATATTCCATTTCTATATGGGTAGTATATAGGATTAGTATTTGTTTTATTTCTTCCAACATTATATATCTTTTGTAATTTTTGTAAACCATCATTAGCACCAACTAGGCAATCCCATACTTCAACATTTGTACCTTCAGCGAATAAACCTTTGCTCTTAGTGAAATCATTGACGGCACCATCTATAGTAGTTAAAAATAATGTTACGCTCTCTAAGTAATTACCATTATAATGATTTTCAAATGCTCTTTCCAAGTTATTTCTTCGGATTCTAAATTCTTTAACAGAATATGTATGCATAATAAAATTATTTTCTCTAGTAGTATAATATTTTATAATTTCTTTTTCGGCTTCTTCATATCCACCTGTATCAAATATTTCATTTACTTTTTTTATAAATTCAACATTAATACTATCGTATGATATCCAGCCTTTATCACTAAAAGTATCATTATATTTTTTTATTGATATAATTAATTCTCTTAAATCAGAATTTATCTTTTTTGCTTCCTTTCCTTTTCCAAACAAACCACCTATCAATTTAAAACTTTGTGTTTGTTTATAAAAATGTTTTATACTCGGAAACTGGTCTAAATATTCTAACAATTCTTTTTCAGTCATATTTTGTTAATCCTCTAAAAAGTTTAAATACTTTGTGTATTGATAATGCATAATATTCTTAACGTATTGTTCCATGTATTCATAATCAGGATTACCATCTTCATTTACTGGTAATAAAACTTTTTCATTACTTATTCTAAAATCGTTTATCTCTCTATTAAAACTATATTTATCACTTATTCTTGATACTATTGTCGTTAAAAATAAATAAATATACTTATTAAATTTTTCGTTTTTAAATGCTGTAATATGATCACTTCCAATAAATTCATATTGATGATAAAAGGAAGCTCCAACAGAACCACTATTAGCAATAGTTATACAATTGTCAAATCTTTTACCTTCTTTATTGCCAATAAAATTATCTACACCGTTGTTCATCATGGTAGATGAGACATATGGAATATTTCCTATCTTATGGTCACCTTTTTTGAGTCTTTTTCCTCTTTGTATATACGGAAATATATAATTGATATTGAAAGCCTTCCAATTTTTCTCTGACAAATTAGGAATACTTTTATTATTTATATTCAATATAACAGATTTGCAGTATTCTTTTATATCATTTATTTCTTTAAATAATATGTTTTTTATATATTGCTCCATAAATTCAAAATCTGGTTCATCATTATCATTTATGGGTAACATAAAGTTTCTTGTATCCGATCTTGTCCCAGTTAATCCCATTCCATAGCCAAATCCACAATTTTTTATTGAATCATTCAAACATTCCGTTATAAACAATCCTGAATATTTATTAATTTTTTTTGAATTATAATAATACATTTTATTACCAGTAATGTATGGATATGGTTGATAAAAATACTTTGCATTTTCTGCACCTAAAGTTATTGTATTTGCAGGATTAATTTTATAATCATCATACTTTACTATTGAAAAGAAGCCATTATTTAAATTTGTTCGAGTTATGTAAGGAATGCCTTTTTCATTCTGAATACTAAATTTTAAATTTTCACTATGATAAGCTTTAGAATTATTTGAATTACCTAGGATTTCTACTATTTTGAACTTTTTCCATCTAACATCTTTTAATAACATTTTATTCATTCTCCTTATTATCAAACAAATAGCCTCTTCCATGAGTTATCATATTAATTTCAAAAGTCAAATAATCAGCTATTGTGTTTTCAAAATCATTATCGTTAGGTATTTCATCATTAAAATAGTAGAACGAATGCAACCATTCATCACTTGCTTTAACAGTTGTTTCTACGCAAAATTTTGTTGAGGCTTCTATTTTATTAAACCACACATCTAATAAGTGTTGTTTTCTATCCTTAGCTCTTTCTGTTTCAACTAAACCTATATGCTTTTGGACTTCATATCCGTCATCTGAAAAATCAATAAACTTGCATATTTTTTCTTCACTATGTGGAATACCAGCTGTGAATATAGCAATACAAGGATTTGTTCCTACACCATAGAACGTATTAGTATTAAGTGTAATAACACCCTCTAATGTATGATGTTTTAGGATACTTTCTTTAATGCTTTGTTCGTATTTATTTTTACCTGTTACAGCACTTTGAGGAATAATAACAATTGCTTTTCCTCCTTTAACTAAACTATCAAGTAAATGTTCTGTAAAACTAAGTTCACATTTTTCAGGACTTACTTTTCCCATTGAGTACGGTGGATTCATCATTCCCACTGTTGCACCTTTTAATTGTAATCTATTTGCATCCTGTGCTAGAAAATCATCACATATCAGATTACTTTTACCATCTCCACGAAGAATCATATTTGTAGTTGCAATAGTAAACATATAAGGTTGTAATTCATAACCATGTAATTGATTTCTTTTAATTGATGTTCTTTCTTGTTCATTAGAAGCCTTTTTTAACATATCATGCATTGCAGATACTAAAAATCCAGCAGTACCACAACAAGGATCTAAAACTATATCATCTGGCTTTAAATCAATTAATTCACAAAATAAATTACATATATGTTTTGGTGTTAATACAATTCCTAATGATTGTCCATCTCCTCCAGAATAACTCATAAATTCTCCATAAAATCTTCCTAAATAATCTTCTGAAGTTTGATTATATCTAATTGTTTTATATAACTTGTTATATAAATATTCTGTATAATATTTTAATGGTGTTTTACCCAATGTCTCATTTACTTCATTTAAAATAACTGTATCTTTAATAATTGCAAATTGAGATAATAACTTGTCTTTTTTTGTTTCTGGTGACACTTGAGATCTTTTTAAATTATCTTCAATAGCAGCATATATTTTAGAACCATCAGTTTTAAACTTATCTCCTATTAAATCATCAATAGAAAAGTTTTTATATTCAATTTCTTTAAGTGCAAGTAAGATTCCACTAACAACTAACGGTTTATCTTTATCACTTAAATTACCATAATTCCTTAAATATTCATGCAATTCTTTTGCATCTTTTAAGATTTCAGCAGTTGTTTTTTCCTCATCAGTGTCTTCCTTTAGTATTTCTCTAATATAATATTCATCAATATTATTTTCATTAAATGATATAAAACTCTCGACTTCTGGTAAATCCATAAAATATTCTCTGCCATCTAAATAAATAGGTTTTATAACATGATGCTTTTCATCACCACTAATACCAAAGGCAATTGCCTTTTTATAATTAGTATTTTCTAATATATGTTTTGCATAAAAATATGCACCATTTAAAGCATAATCCATAATTGATGATACTTGCATATCAAGAAGCCCGTTATCATCATATTTTGCTTGCTTGTCAGTTGTTGGTTTATCTTCAATTACAATTACAAAATCTTTAACAACACCGCAATATTCTGGATAGCCATAATTTCCAGTTCCTTTTTTTGAAGCAGTTTTTAATGCTTCATCTATTTCTTTTATATTACATCCTTGTGGATCTATTTTAATATTTGCATCCTTTAACAAATCATATACCCAAAGGTCTGTTCTAATTTCTTTCTTAGCCATTCTTACTTCCTCCTACCTTAAGCTACAACTGGTACAACAATTTCACTAATTACTTTAATAGCATTTATTGTATCTTCAAATTCTATATCTTTTGCATATTCATAGTTATTTTGATAACTATTCCATAATAAATTTAGTCTTGAATCGTCACTAATCAATTCTATATATTTATTAGCATTTTCAATATAGTCTAATGTTTCACGGGCTTTAGAAGTATTAATAATTGCTTTTCTCAAAGTTTCTTTATTAATATCATTCCATTTTAAATTAACAAACATATATAAATCATAGTAATCTTTCAT
>CALVOP010000024.1 GCA_944350345.1 uncultured Bacilli bacterium
AAACACCTCCTTTCGGAAGTGTATTTTATCACAAAAAGTCTTTTTACTTAAATGTCTACTCTATGGGGTGCATTTCAAATCAAAAGTCTTTTTATTTATCACTAAGTCTAACACTAACAAGTTTACTAACTCCACTTTCTTCCATTGTAATACCATAAAGCAAATCAACAAACTCCATAGTTTTTTTCTTATGGGTAATAATCAACAATTGAGTTTTACCTTTATAATTATTTAAATACTTACCAAAACGTTCAACATTAACTTCATCTAAAGCACTTTCAACCTCGTCTAAAATTACAAATGGGACCTGTTTCAAGTTCATAATTGAAAACAATAAACTAATAGCAGTTAAAGTCTTCTCACCACCACTAAGTAAAGAGATATTAGCAGGTTTTTTACCTGGCGGATATGCAATTATATCAATACCAGTTTCTAGCATATTATTTGGGTCAGTAAGTTCAAGTCTTGCTTCACCACCATTAAATAAGTCTTTAAACACTTTATTAAATTCAATATTAATTTTATTAAAAGTCTTAAAAAATTTATCAATCATTTGTTCATCCATACTCTTAATAATCTCTAACAAATTAGATTCACTATTTTGCAAATCCTCTTTTTGAGTAACCATAAAAGTATACCTTTTATTTACTCTTTCATAATCATCAATACTATTCAAATTAACATTTCCAAGTAGTTTAAGATCCCTTTTTAAATCAGAAACTTTTAGTCTAGCAACATCTTCATCCATTTCCAAAATATAACTTTGTTTGGCCTTTTCATAAGTTAAACCATATTCTTCATTAAGTTTAACAAGCAAATTATCAACCAAAATATTATCTTTAGTAATATCAATTTCCAATTTATTAATATTTTCAATTTCAGTTTTTTCATCATTATTAGCTTTTTTAACAACTATTTCTGACTCATTAATATAATCTTTAATATTATTTCTTTCCTTAATAACACTATTTAAATTATATTCAAGTTCTTTTTTAAGATTTTCTAATTTATAACACTCATCCATTATATTAGAAATGCTCTTATCCATCTCTTCTTTTGAATTACTAGATAAATCATTAATTTCATTTAACAATTTATCATTTTCTACTTTATCACTATTTAACAAAGTTTCTTTATTTGATATAAACTCTCTAATACTTACAATTTCAACATTATTTTTATATATTTGATTTTTAACATCATTAAATTTAAATTCCAATTCCTGTTCTTCTTTTATTATCTCTTCTTTTCTTATTTCAATATTTTTAATAGTCTCATTAACACTCTCTAATTCATACTTTTCACTAATAACCGAATTATTTGTCTTAAGTGAACCACCTGTCATAGATCCACCTACATTAATAACATCTCCATTTAAAGTGACAATTCTATATCTATTATAGATTAACTTACTAATTCTCACAGCATCATCAATTGACTTAACAACCAAAGTAGTTCCCAGCAAATTACTCATTATATCAGAATATATATTGCTATAATTAACTAACTCAGAAGCTATTCCAACAAAAGATTCATCATCTTTAATTTTATCCAAAATGACTTCATCAACCTTTTTAGGCTTAATAACTGAGATAGGTAAAAAAGTTGCACGTCCACTTTTCTTTTCCCTTAAAAGACTAATACACTTTTTAGCAGTATCTTCATCATCTACAACAATATAATTTTGAACACTTTGTATTACCACATTAAGCATATTCAAATATTTATCATCAGTTGTAATCAAATTACCTATAACATCGTGAACTTTATCCAAGTGAGAATTTAAAATAAACTTAACACTATAAGGTACTAACTCATTATTTTGAATATTATTTTCAAGAATCTGTTTTTTATTTTTAAGAGTTACTTCTTGCCTAATTATATCGTTGTATTCAGATTTAATAATTTCAATTCGTTTATTTAACGAAGAATTTTCTTTTTCAAGTTTAACTAAGAAATCACTAATACTTTGTTCTTCATTCTTTTTATCTAAAATCGCACGTGTCAAAGAATCAATTTCATTTTGAACCAACAATTGTTTTTCTTTAACAGCAATTAAATTATTCTTTACTTCATCACTATTTTTATCATATTTAGTTCTCTCAATTAATAATTCCTTTTTCTGCAAAGCATTTGAAAGATCAGTAGTTACATTACCTAACTCTTCTCTAATTTTACCTTCTTTAGATTCAAGTTCAATAAGTTTAATTTTATTTTCTTCAATCTCAGTTTCCAATTTTCTATTTTCACTTGTTTTAAATGCAATATTTTCCTTTAAAGAAGAAACTCTTTTTTTATTTTCCTCTAAATTAACATATTTTTTAGAAATATCATTTGCAATAAGAGCAACATCAACACTAGTTAGTTCACTTTTAATTTCATTATATTTACTAGCTTTTTCAGACTCTTTCTTTAAAGGTTCAACTTGTGACTCTAATTCATTAATAATCATATTAATCCTAGATAAATTATCATGAGTTTTTGCCAACTTTCTTAAACTATCTTCTTTTCTTCTTTTATATTTTAAAACACCAGCAGCCTCTTCAAAAATAATTCTTCTATCTTCTGCCTTATTAGAAAGTATTTCAGCAACTTTGCCCTGTGCGATTATATTTATTCCATCTTTTGTACTAAAACTATCTAAAAACAAATCAGTAATGTCTTTTAATCTACATCTCTGACCATTCAAATAATACTCATTTTCACCTGATTTATATACAATTCTCTTAACTTCAACAGTTTCATAATCAATATTAAGTTCATGATTTGCGTTATCGAAAGAAATTGAAACTGAAGCAGCATTTTTAGCTTCACGTGACTTTGACCCATTAAAGATAACATCACTCATTCCAGACGCTCCCCTTAATGTTTTAATAGACTGTTCACCGAGCACCCATTTAACCGCATCAACTATATTACTTTTACCACTACCATTAGGCCCAACAATACCAGTAAAAGTTTTATTAAGTTCAATAACTATTCTATCAGCAAAACTTTTAAAACCATTTATTTTAATCTCTTTTATATACATTTTTTACACTTCCCTATGCGTGTTTGCTCAATGCTTCCTTTGCCGCATTTTGTTCAGCTTCTTTTTTACTACTGCCAACTCCATGGCCATAAACTATACCATCAATAATGACATCAACTTCAAACGTTTTTTTATGAGCAGGACCGCTTTCATTAGTAACTACATAAGTAATAGACTTCTGTTCAGTTTGCATTTGTTCTTGAAATAAAGTTTTATAATCTTTCAAAAAATCAACATTATTTTCAATATATGGAACGATAAGTTCAAAAAACAACTTCTTACATACAGGATAACCCTTTTCCAAATAAATAACACCCATTATAGCTTCAAAAACATCAGCAATAATTGTTTTATTAGGTGTTTTAACACTATTACCAAGTCTAATATAATCCTTAAGTTTAATTTTTTTAGAATACTCATAAAGAGCGTTTTCGCAGACATAAAAACTTCTCATTCTACTCATTTCGCCTTCTTTATAATTAGTACATTTATATAAATAATCACTACAAAGAAGTTCTAAAACTGCATCGCCTAAAAACTCAAGTCTTTCATAAGAAATAGCATTATGCTCATTAGCATAAGAAGTATGAGTAAGCGCTACAGAAATTAAACTATTTTCATCAAATTTTATTCCGTAAGAATCTAGAAGTTTCATTATATCACCTATTTAATTATAACAAATCTATGTAAAAATTGGTATAAGTAATTTATTTTTTATATTTTTTTTAGTATAATTATATTATTATGAAAAAGATATTAGTTGGGCTCATAAATTTATATCAAATAATGCCATTTAGTTCTCATGCATGTTGCAGGTTCTACCCTACTTGTTCAGAGTACACTAAACAAGCAATTATAGAATATGGCTCTATAAAAGGTTTATATCTTGGATTTAAAAGAATACTAAGATGTAGACCCTTTGGAAAATATGGTATAGATTTATTACCTTTAAAGGAGAAAAGATGAAAAAAATAGTATTATTAATTTTAATGAGTTTAGCACTTACTGGTTGTTTTGAAGGAACAAATTTTAGTGATAATAAAACATATGTAACTATATATCCTATTGAATACATTGCAGATTCTTTATATAGTGATTATTCAGAGATTAAAAGTATATATCCAAACGGAATAAATATAGAAGAATATTCATTAACAGAAAAACAAAAAAACAATTATTCAAAAGGCAATAAATTCATATATAACGGTATTTCAGATGAAGTAGATTTAGCAGTAGATTTTCTAAATAAAAACAAAAATTTAGAAATAATTGACACTATGAAAAACATGAACTACAAATATGGTCTTGAAGAATTATGGCTAGATCCATCTCACTATTTAATGATGGCAAGAAACGTAAAAGAAAGTTTAATTGATTATGAAGACAATGTTTACACAAAGGAAAAAATAGAAGAAAATTATAAAGAATTAAAAATTGCAATTTCAGAAATAGATGTAGACTTGACAATGATAGGAAAAAATGCCAGTTATCATAATATTATTGTAGCAAACGAAGTATTATCATTTTTATCAAAATACAATATTAATGTTGTATCATTAGATACAGAAAACAGCAATTATGAAAAAAACTACAAAACTGCTCTTACCCTAGCAAGTGACGAGGACATTTCTTATTTATATAAATTAAAAGGCTATGAACTTACAGATAGTTTAAATTCATTAGTCAACACATATGATTTAGAAGTAATAGAAATTGATGATATGGTAAATTTAACTGAAGAGCAAAGGAAAAATAGTGAAACTTATATAACTATAATGAATGACAATATTGATAAATTAAAAAGAGAACTTTTGAAATAAG
>CALVOP010000025.1 GCA_944350345.1 uncultured Bacilli bacterium
CAGATTTAGGAGGGATAAGATGGATTATTTTATTGTATATAAGAAAAGAATTAAAAATACACACAAAACTTTATAAAGGGGTAATTGTGTGTATTTTTCTTATATATAAACAATTCCATTCAAAATACTTAAAAAGTATAAACATACCAAAGTTGAATTTTTTAAACTGAAAAATTTAAGCGTAGATTTGGTTTATTTATGCTTTTTTTCATATCTACGCAATAGGAAGTGTAGATTTGAGAATTGTTTTAATTGTGATGTTAAAAATAACTAGATATGTAAAAAAGGACAAACTTATTTTTATGGGTAAGTTTGTCTTTTTTTACATTTTAATTCAAAGGTGTAGAGGACCTCCTCGTACTTAAAAATTCATAAATTTTGAGTATGTAGGAGGGTCTTTTATGTTAGATGACGAGTTTAAAAATGATATTGTATTTGCTAGATTTTTAAACTATATGCAAATAGCATTATTACACAGAAAACTTGATTATGGAAAACATCTTGAAGTTATAAAAAAACGAGAAAAAAATTAGATTATGTAGAATGGAGTAGAATTCCAGATAAAACTAATAATAATCCATTTGAAAATCTTAAAAAAGATTATGAAAAACTAAAAAAAGCAATTGATAAATTAACTCCAGAACAAAAATATGTAATTATAAATTATTATTTTAATAAAAAATCACTTGTTAAAATTGCAAGAGGATTAAATTCAAATGTAAATGCAGTAAAACAATTAAAATTAAGAGCTGTTTTAAGCTTGAGAAGATATATGGAGGAATAGTTATATGGAAAAAACAAAATTTTATGAATTATTAGTTAAAGCAAGACATGATGAGGCAACACTTGTATTTGTTATAGATAAAATAATGCCAATGATAAATAAATATTCGCAAGGTAAAAATAAGGAAATAGATGAGGACTTAAAGAGTATTTTAATTGAATATTCAATTAAAGTTATAAAAAATAAAAAATTCGCTGATAAATTAGCCAAAGAAAAAAAATAAAAAAATTTTTTAATTTGCCCATAACCTTTTCAATTTTCAGTCGCTGTTAATAGTAGGAAAAAAATTTCTACTTTTGATAGCACATTGAAAATTGAATATGGGTTCATTAAAAACGTTTTATTATGGGAGCTAGTTTAAATGAAGATGCAGAACTTCATACTAAAATATAAGTTAGCCACTTATAAGGCGAAGATCATAATAGTTATAATGATACACTTGCATAGCCTTAACTCATCGTATAGGGTGCAACTCGGCTGTTAGCGGAGTGGTGGAATTCCAGTGAATGATTTAGCTAGTCATTGTTAATGAAGTTAAAATAGAAAATGCAATTAATAGAGATAAATGGAGGTAAATAAATGTTAGATATTATTTCAATGACAACTTTACTGATAGTTATGTTAGTATTTGGATTTGTATTATTTTGTACCATTTGTATTTTAATTGGTGGAAATGCAAATAAATCAGAATACGAAAGAAGAATAGAAGATGAAGAACAAATGAATTATTTAAGAAATTATAAAAATAAAAAAATTGAAAATAGGCAGAAGTAGTCTGTCTATTTTTTATGGAAGGAATTGATTTATATGAATAATAAAAATAGATATTCTCCTAAAGAGAGCTTAGGATTGTTAATTATTGCAAATGAAAATGTAAGTTTTAAAGAAATGGATAATTTGATTCTAGCATTAGAGCAAGTTTTAATGCAAAATAAAAGTAAAACTGAAATATTAGAATATATAGATGTTGATTTATTATCTCAAATAGATAACTATTGGGAATTAAGAAAATCACAAGTTATTGCTTATGGATATTTAGTATTTAATCATTTTAGGATTTCATGTGAGGAATTAACAACAGAAAATATAACAAAAAATTTTGTATATCAAATGAAATTTTATTCTCCAGACAATGCAGTTGAATTTGTAGAAAGAAATTTTAATATAGATTTATATGAGAAGGATTTATAATTTTTACAAAAGATTTTTAAGAATACAAAAGAATTATTTAAAAAAAATAATAATAATAGGCTTGATGCAATCATATAAAGATTGATTTATAATAAATATTTTTTGAAAGGATAATAAAAAAATGGATAAAATTATAAAAATAAGCACAGAATTGTATTTACTAAATTATTTGTATAGAGAAAAAGTAATTTCAGAACAGGAATATTATGAAATTAAAAAATATATATAAATTTGGTGTGAAACGTTGAAAAAAACGTAATAACGCTATAAAATATATGATGTAGCAAGCACTATATGGAGGTAATACATATGGTTGCTAATGTGAAAATTATAAAGAAAGTTGAAGGTCGAGTAGACCGAAGAAATGGAGGTGTTCTTAATAGATTATTAAGAGTAACAGCCTATGCAAGAGTTAGCACAGATGATGAAGACCAAAGAAATAGTTATCAATCTCAATTAATGTACTTTAAGTCAAAAATAAAGGAAAATTCAGAATGGATTTATATAGATATGTATGCTGATGAAGCTATTACAGGAACGCTAGATTATAAAAGAAGTAATTTTATGAGAATGATAAATGATGCTCTTGTAGGAAAGTTTGATATGATTATTACAAAATCAATATCAAGATTTGCTAGAAATACAGTTGATACTTTAAAATATGTTAGATTACTAAAAGAAAGAAATATAGCGGTATTTTTTGTTGAAGAAAATATTAATACCTTAGAGATGTCAAGTGAATTTGTTTTGACTATATTAAGTTCAGTAGCACAACAAGAAAGTGAAAATATATCTAATCATGTCAAGTTGGGTTTTAAAGCAAAAATGGAAAGAGGAGAAATGATTGGATTTAATGGTTGTTTGGGGTATGATTATGATCCAAACACTAAAAGTTTATCTGTAAATGAAGATGAGAAAAAAATTGTCCAATACATTTATAATAGATATATTCAGGGGTATCGGAGCAACACAAATTGCTAAGGAACTTACAGAGAGTGATTATAGAACAAAACTTGGAAATGAGCTTTGGCATGAATCAAGTGTTAGAAAAATTTTAAAAAATGTGAAATATAAGGGTGATGTATTACAAGGAATGACTTATACAGTGGATCCTATATCACATAAAAGAAAAACAAATATGGGCGAACAAGATAAGTATTATATGGAATCACATCATGAACCTATAATTTCAGAGGAAATGTGGAATCAAGTACAAGAAATAATGAAATCGAGACATGATACATTTTCTGATTTAGGAATTAAAGAAAACTACTATAATACAAAATATACGCTTAGTAATTCAATGGAATGTGCTTTTTGTGGAAGAGTTGTGTCCAGAAAAAAATGGGGAAAAGGCAAAGTAGGATGGCAATGTATGGATGCTATAAAAAAAGGAAAGAGAGCTTGTAATGATAGCAAAGTTATTCCACAAGAAGTTATAGAAAAAGCATTTATTGAAGTACACAGAATGTTGCTAGCAGATAATCAAGAAATAGTTAATAATTTTTTTGAAAAAGTTGAGAAGGCTATAAAAAAGAATAACACATTTGAAACAATACAAAATCTTAAAGAAAAAGAAAAAAGTTTACAAAATCAAATAAGAAAACTATTAGATATGAGTTTGAATGAAACAATAACAGAAGGGGAATACTTGAACAAAAAATCAGAATTAGATAAAAAACTGACAAATGTTACAAAACAAATTGCTAAATGTGTTGTAGATTCAAAAGAAGAAGAAAGAATAAAGGATAGAGTATCTAATATTAAAAAGAATTTGAAATGTAAGCAAAATATAATAGAATATTTTGATGAGGATGCTTTTAAGTGTTTAATAAAGAAAGTAATTATTGGAGAAAATGATGAAAATGAAAAAGATCCGTATGTTTTAAATTTTATATTAAATTCTGATAATATAGATAATTCTCAAGATGATTTTGATGATGTAAAAATGCAAATTGCAGAATTTGATTGTAAAGTTAGATATTTTGTATTTAATATTGATGAGAACAATAATCGTTCTAAAGAAATAAAGGATAGTATAAAAGTAAAACTTTTTTCGGATATAAATACAAATATCAACATACCAACGCACAGCAATATGGAATGCTGATAATATATCAATTCGCACGTGGTTAATCAAAAGAAACGTGGTGTGTTGATATATTGAAAATTGTCCTGCGTCGCATGTGGA
>CALVOP010000026.1 GCA_944350345.1 uncultured Bacilli bacterium
AAATATCATTATAAAAATATTATATTAATAGTTATTAAATATTCTAAATTTTATATTATAACAAATGTTTGGTTTTGAAATTTTATAATATAATTTAAAATTTAAAAACTTTGCACAAAATTTTATATTAATTTAATTTATAATTTATTTTTTTATATAATTTATTATTTTCTATTTCATTTATCTTTTATATATTACTATAATTTTATAATTTGAATATTTATTTTATTAAATAAATTAATTATTAAAAATCTAATTTAAAATATAATTATATAAAAAATGCCTATTCCCCTACTCCCTACTGTTTTATCCAACTTTGAATTCTGTATTATCTTGTTCATTTTCTTTCGACTGATTTGCTAATATTTTTCCAAAAACAGATAAGTTACTAATATTATCAGATTCTTCTGCTTGATCAGCCACTTGTTCAGCTCTTGAAGCCAATATCTGTTCATAAGTATATTTTAACAAAGCCATTTTTTCTTGTTTCATCTCATCTGAAGAATCACTACTGTTTAGCATATATTCAAGATTAAAACCATATAACTCTAAGCCTCTTAAAATTATATCAACTTGTCCATCTAATAGATTTAATTCTACAGAATGAATATTATTTATATCAAAATTTTTATTTAATTCATTCATAATAATATTAACTCACTTCCTTTCACATTAAGCACATAAGGCTTTAGCATCTGCCATCATAAATTTGCCTAAAGGATGTCCTAACATTACATCCATTACATTTTTATCATATAAATGTGTATATATTTCTGTAGTATCAATCTGTACATGACCTAATAATTCTTGAATAGTTCTTATATCTATACCATTCCTATAAAGTAATGTAGCACAAGTATGGCGTAAAGTATGAACGCAAAAATTGTCATACTTAATCTTTGCTCTTTTATATGCTCTCTTAACAATTTTTTCGATTGCAGTAGAACTCATTTTTGTGCCATATCTACTTAAAAATAGAGTATTATTGCTTTTTTTTGAAATTAGTGTATCTCTAACCTTTAAATAATCTATTAAAGCCTCTTTAGTCATATCGTTTAAATAACCTGTTCTTTCTTTATTTCCTTTGCCTATTATTGAAAATTTTTTATTATCTAAATCTAAATCTTCAATATTTAAATTTTTTAGTTCAGATAATCGTAATCCACTTGTAAGAAATAAATGTAAAATAGCTTTATCTCGTATTTCTATTGGATCTGTACTGTCATCATATAAGTCTATCATTTTTTGAGCTTCTTCTAATGATAAATAATTAGGCAATTTCTTTTGTATTTTTCTTTCTGCATTTATCTTTTTAAATGGCTCAGTAAATAAACTATGTTTAATAGTAAATAAATAATCAAAAAATGTTCTTAAATGTTCTGTTTTAACAATTCTAGAATTTATTTTGTAGTGAGATTCAGCTAGGAAAAAGATAAAACTATAAATATCACTATTCTTTAAGGCTCTTATATCATTTAAAGTCATCTTTTCTATTGAATCATATTTGATTTTAAATTTATGTACATTTATAAATTCTAAGAATTGTTGAATAGTTATTTGCATATTTGTTACATATACTTTAGAAAGATTTTTAATTGCTATTAAATAATTTGTTAAGTCAATAACGAATTTAGGAATTTTTATTTCATCCATTTAATTTTCCTCCATTTTCTCTATAATACTTGAAATAGTACAATTCATCATAATTTCCTTCATTTTCTTATTAGAAACATGAGTATATATTTGAGTTGCATCTAAACTTTTGTGTCCGAGAATTCTTTTTAAAACGAATATATCAACATTATTTTCGTTATATAATAGTGATACACTTGAATGTCTTAGAGTATGAGTTTTATAGTCTTTTAAATCTTGATTATCATCTATTGTTTTAGATAAATTTTCTTTTATTATTGTTTCAACAGTTCTATTCGATATTCTTTTATTTCTAGCACTTAGAAACAATGCATTATAATCTTTATATTCTTTTCCTAATTTAGGTCTTACTTCTATATATGCTTTAATTGCTTCACAAACTGCAGCATTAAGATATAACAGCCTCTCTTTATTACCTTTACCATGAATTCTAATTGTTTTTTCACTCTTATCAATTTTTATATCGCTTAAGTTAATTCCAGTTAATTCAGAAAGTCTAATGCTACAATTTAAGAAAATGCAAGTTATTGCATAATTTCTAATTTTATACACTTGTTCTGAATTAATAGTTACAGATAATAGTTTTTTACTTTCTTTTAAATCAAGATATTTAGGTATTCTTTTTTCAATTCTAGCTGTAGTTAACCTTTTACTAGGATTAGAATTTATTAAATTGTTAACATATAAATATTCAAAAAATCTTTTACAAGATGATAATTTTCTATTTCTTGTTTTGAACTCATTTTGCAATTTATCGGCTAAGAATATAATATAATTTTCTAAATCAAAACTATTTATTTTTCTTAGATCCGTTATAGTTACATCTGAAATATCAATATTTTTAAATTCTTCTCTAGTTATTGTTTTTAACTTTTCCTTATCGTATAAATATAATTTTATATATCTTAATAAAGTTCTTAAATCAAAATATAATTGATCTACTGTTGTTTCAGCTCCAAATTCAATAAATCTTTTATATTTTAAAAATTCATTTAAAAAATTAGGACTGCTCTTTTGATATTGTAAAAAAGACATTACTTTTTTCTCCTTTAAAATTCTCATAAACAAAATAAAATTTTGATTATGATGAAAATTTAACATATTAAATTTTCTCTTACAAATGTACAAATTCTAAAATTGTACATTTAAAAAAGAAAAAAGAGTTAGTATAAGTCAACAAAACTAAAAATACTAACCCAATGTGTATATTATACTTTAATCTTTATTTAATAATTTTTCTGCATATTCTACAGCTTCTTCTTTAGTATGTAGTTCTTGCAAAGGCTCAATAAACATTTTCATATTTTTTATACTTACATCATTCGCAGAATTTAATAAGTTATGTAGAGCTATGATGCTATATGAAACTACTTGTTTCCAATTATATGATTTACTTCTCATTTTTCCTCCTAGACTTATTCTTTTTATTCAATTTCTTTTCATGATATTTTTTTAAATATTTCATCTGTTCTTCATCTTCTAAACTTTGTTCTTCCTCTGTTTTATTACTACCTCCAATAAGAATTAACAATATTGGTAGTCCTATAAATATAATTAAAAATGCAATCATTGAAATAATATCTAACATTTTATTTGCCTCCGTTTTTCTTTAACAGGGTTATTGGGGGAATAACCCTAATTAAGATATATTATTTTATTACTTTTACCATTTGTCAGACTGCTATTGTTTCTAGCAACATTGGAATTTCACCAACCAGAACTCTGGCTTGTACTCATTGCGTGTGACGCACCATTATAAAAGTATTATGGACTACCTCTATAACTTTACGCTCGTGCTGTGACTATACAAAAGTTTCCTAAACTGTATTCACAATAAGACAACATTCTTGTTGCTAATCTAAATAGTTGCTAACCTACCTAGAACACAGTTCTTGTATGATCCAACAAAATTCTTATTCAATTTTCAATGTGCAATCCATAGCTGAAGTTTTTTACACTTCTACTATGAACAGCACTTGAAAATGAAAAAGGTTACGATTTTTTTTAAAATTTTTTAATTTTTTATTTTGCCAATTTTTTTGCAAAATTTTCTTCTTTTACTACACTAATTGCATACTCAATTAAAATACTTTTTAAATCCTGGTCTATAACATTTTTTTCATTTAAGGAATATTTATCAATAAGAGGCATTATCTTTTCTATTACTAGAATCATTGATAATTCATCTGTTCTAGCTTTTACTAATATTTCATAAAATTTTGTTCTATTTTTCATGATTTCC
>CALVOP010000027.1 GCA_944350345.1 uncultured Bacilli bacterium
TGGTTTCATTGAGCAATTTTATAAAATGCTTGAAATCCTATTTTTCTAATAAATTTCTTCAATATTTTTGCCTTGAAATATTGCTAATTTACAGCTACGGGAATAAATTCATTAAGATTAATTAGACTTTATTAAAATAATAATTTTGCAATATTTCGCATTTATTATACCACATTTTTTTATTTTTTCAATTACTTAATCATCTTTTTTTAATATCATTTATTAAAAAAATCATCTATTTTCTCTATTTCTTTCTCTTTAAATTCATTAAACACATCTGTATATGTATTTAATGTTACTTGTATGTCTTTATGCCCTAATATTTTTTGAAGAACTACTGGACTAACTCCATTTTCTATACATCTAGTTGCAAATGTATGTCTTAGCATATGTGTATTTACTCTACTTTTTGTCATATCAAATTCATATACTTTTTTTATTTTTCTTCCACTTTTTATGCTTGATCTTTTTTTATATACTCTAATATCTGCATTTTTACATAGTTTTTGAAATCTAGCATTAAAATTAGTAGCATGTATAAAACTTCCATTTTTCAAAAATAGAAATCCCTTTTTCTTATCTATTTTATATTCAATTAATTTATCGTACAGTACATTTAATATTGGCACATCTCTCATCCCTGCATAAGTTTTTGTTGTTTTTTCTAATAAAATTCTTCCTTTATCTACATGACTAAGTGTCTTTCTTACATATATTTTTTTATTTTCAAAATCTAGATCTTCCCTTTTTAGTGCCAAAATTTCACTTATTCTCATTCCTGTATAAATAGCTATATAAAATACAATAGTATAATCATCATATCCTTTATCTAACTCATTAATAAATCTTTCTTGTTCTTTTATAGTCAATGCATCTACTTTTTTAGTTGCTTTATTAGACTTTGGTTTCATTAAATATCCTTTTAGTTCAAACGGATTTTTTTCTACAATATTCCTAATCCTCGCTTCATTGAATGCTCCTTGTAATTGTTGCCATACTTTGGTTATTACAGATTGTGAATATGAAACTAATACTTGGCTTTGAGAATTTATTATACTTCTTGTAACATTTTGAATTGGAATATTAGCATAGGGTAAAAGCTTTCTCATTATATCGATGCTTTCTCCTATTCTTATGTATGATGCTCTTTTTATAGAATTAGTTTTATATTTTAGTTCTCTTATTTCTTCAGCTATATCTACTATTGATAAAGTATTGCCAACATCTTTCCCTGTTTGTTTTTCTCTTTGTAATAAATCTAATTTTTCTTTTACTTCTTTTCTTGTATCTCCATAAAATGTTTTTCTTATTTGTTTTCCATCTGAATTAACTCCTAAAGTAATTTGTCCTACCCATTTTTTCAATTTTTCTCTATAAAATATTGTTCCTTCTCCATTTCCTCTTTTACTTAAATTTCTTCCCATATTTTCTCCTTTTCCTTAAATTGAAGATCAGACAAATAATTGCTTTGCTATTTTTTCAAGTAGTACTTTTTTAGTTTCATCATCTGTGCAAAACTCATGAATAAATACTGCTCTTTTATCTGCAATAAGATTAGCTCCACAATTTTTAATTAAAGGAAAATTTAAACTATGAAATCTCTCCCTTGCCTTTACTATTCCTATTCCTCTCCAGTCCGAATATATTTCTGGAGTAATTGTATCTGGCAAATCTTCAAATTTAATATTTGATTTTTTTACTTTCATCAAACCCTCCTATCTAAAATAGCTAGTCTTTGATATAATCAAAGACTAGCTGATTTTTTATTATTTTTGAAATGTATAAATCTTCTTTTTTCACACTTGACACTAAAATAATATTTTTACTTTAAAGTTATCTCCACAATAGTTACTTCTTTTTTAATAAAATCTCTGCATATTTTTCTGCCTCTTTTTTAGAATGTAATTCTTGTAAAGGCTCATAAAACATTTGCATATTTTTTATATTTACCTCATTTGCAGAATTTAATAAATTATGTAATGCAATTAAACCGTATGAAACAACTTGTTTCCAATTATATGTTTTCCTTTCCATCATAACCTCCAAAACTTTTTTCTATTTATTTTCTTTTCTTGATATTCGTTCAAATATTTAATTTGTTCCTCATCTTCTAATTCTTGTTCTTCTGGTGTTTTCTTACTACCACCTATTATAATTAGAATTAAAGGTAGTCCTATTAGTATAAACATTAATGTAGCTATTGAAATAATATCTAACATTTCTTTTGCCTCCAGTTTTCTAATTAGGGCTATTGGGGGAATAACCCTAATTAAGATATTATTATTTTCTTACTTTTCCCATTTGTCAGACTGCTATTGTTTCTAGCAACATTGGAATTTCACCAACCAGAACTCTGGCTTGTACTCATTGCGTGTGACGCACCATTATAAAAATATTATGGACTACCTTTATAACTTTACGCTCGTACTATGACTATACAAAAGTTTCCTAAGCTGCATTCACAATAAGATAGCATTCCTATTGTTAATTTAAGTGGTCGCTAACCCACCTAAAACGCAACTCTTATATGATCTAACAAATACATTATTCAATTTTCAATGTGCAATCCATACCAGAAGTTTTTTCACTTCTACTATGAACAGCACTTGAAAATGAAAAAGGTTACGATTTTTTTTTAATTTTTTTATCTTGTCAACTTTTCTGCAAACTTTTCTTCTTTTACTACACTAATTGCATACTCAATTAAAATACTTTTCAAATCCTGGTCTATAACATTTTTTTCATTTAATGAATATTTATCAATAAGAGGCATTATTTTTCCTATTACTAAAATCATTGACACTTCATCTGTTCTTGCTTTTACTAATATTTCATAAAATTTTGTTCTATTTTTCATGATTTCCCTCCATATATTTTTTTAAATTATTTATTGCTCGTAATTTTAACTGCTTTACTGCATTTTCGTTCATATTAAGTTCTTCAGCAATAATTTTTATTTTCTTATTTTCATAATAGTATTTAACTATTACTTTCCTTTGATTTTCATTTAATTTACTTAAAGCAAATTTCAAATCGCTTTTGTCAAAAAAAGAATGGTCAGAATTACCCCTATTAGATAACTCTTTCCATTCTTCATTTGACATAGATATTTCCTTTTCTA
>CALVOP010000028.1 GCA_944350345.1 uncultured Bacilli bacterium
TTTAGGGAGATTTTTAGTCTTATTGTTTTCCCCTAACCTATTTAGTTCTTCTTTTAAATTATTTATTTTATTTTGATAGACATTATATTTTTCTAAAAATTCATCTTCTGTTATAATTCCTTCAACTTTTTTAGTATATAAAATTTTAAAATATTTTTCTTGGTTTTGTAGTTCCATTTTCAATTTTCTTTCATTAACTTTTGAAGGAATAGATTTTGAAATTTCGTTTTCTATAAGATCTCCATATTTTTCAATTTGTATTTCTTTAAGTCGTTTGGATATTTGCTTTAATACAATTTCATTTAGTTCTTTTTCATTTATTTTAATATCGCTATATTTACACAATTTTTTATTTCTATTATGTTCTTCGCATACAAATCTACCACTTTCATTCTTCTTTCCTAATATAACACCTTTTGAATTTTGTCTAAGCGGATTGTTATTTTTATATGTTAATTTGCAACCACAATTTTTACAATAGACCAAATCTTTTAATAAGTATATATATTCTGTTCTTTCATTTTTCACACGACTAGCTCTTTTTTGTTTTACTTTTTCAAAATCTTCTATTGAAATAATTGCCTTATGTGAATTTTCACAAAATTTCAACTTATCATTTGGTGTTACTCTTGTTTTCTTTGCTTTATAATCGTTACAATATTTATTTATAGGTAATCTTCCTGTATAAACTGGATTTGCTAATATTCTATTAATAATCTTATTAGTCCAATATTTAGCTTGTTTATTTAGATTCTGATATGCCGAAGGTGTTTTTATTTTTCGATTATTAAGCTCATTTGCTATATCAAAAGGTTTAATTCCTTTTAAATATAATGAAAATATTTCTTTAATAACATTTGCTGCTTCTGAATCTATTATTAATTGGTATTTATTGTTTTCATCTTTTTTATAACCATAAGGAACAGAGTTTTCAATAAATTTTCCTTGCTTTTTAAATTCAGTTTTTACTAATTTTATCTTTTTTGAAATATCTTCTAAATAACTTTGATTAATAATACCTTTAAGTGCAATCATATCATCTATATCGTATCTTTCTCCAGTATCAACATATTCAGTAACCGATATAAAACGAATATCATTTTCAGGAAAAAATATGTCTGTAAAATATGAAGTTAAGTTTTTATCTCTAGTCAATCTACTTGTGTCTTTAACTATAACCATATTTATTTTTTTTCTTATAATGTCTAACATCATTTTATCTAATGCTGGTCTCGAACTTAATATACCTGAATATCCATTATCTATATATTCTTCAAATATGTTATAATTATGTTCTTTAGCATATTTTTCTATTATTGCCTTCTGGCTCGAAATACTGTTTCGTTCCTCTTTATCTTCTTTAGATATTCTCAAATACATTCCAGCTTTGTAATTTTTGTTCATTTTTAAGCAATCACCAATATATCATATTTGTAATTTATATAAATATGATCTTCGTTGTCTATTTCAACACTTTCAATAACATCAGCTAATTGTTCTTTAGACCAATTTTTCACATTGGATACCTTTTTTACAACTTTTTTTAATTGAAGATCTGATATTTTCATATTGTTATTAATTATATTGTTAATTTTGTCAATTTTTTCATTTAGGTTATCTCTTTTTGCTATTTCTTGATTATACATTGTTCTAAAATCAATCTCTTGGATAACACCATTTTTATAGTCAAGATATAAAGACGATATCATTTTATTTGTTTTTTCTAATTGTTTTATTGTTTCTTTTAATTCTTTTTCTTCTTCCGTATTATCTCTATTTTTATAATATCTCTCTAGTAATTCTGTAACATCTTCACAATTAACAATATTTTTAACTTTTTTGTTTAATTCACTTATCACAATTTGTGTAACTGATTGAAGATTTATTCCTCTGTACTTTCTTATACAATATCCTTTTTTATGCAAACTGCTTGAACAATATAATCGCATAAAACTAATCGTTTTTTTATCTTTCCTATATTTAACTTTTAATTGCATTGGCTCTCCACATTCTTTACATTTTATAATGCCATTTAAAATCCATGTGTGTTTATGTGTTTTTGCTTTTTGATTTAATTTCATTTTATTTTGAACACTATCAAAAAGTTCTTTTGAAATTATTGCTTTATGAGTATTATAACTAATTTTCCATTCTTCTCTAGGAACAAATTTTACTTTTTTTGATTTATAACTTAAATTCATAACTTTGCCATAAACTGTATGTCCTAAATAAAATTCATTTTTTAGAATTTTTGATATGGTTGAATAATTCCATCCATATATTCCATTTTTATTTTTTTCAAATCCATTATAACTAGCACAATATACTTTTTCATCTGCTAACTTTCTAGCAATTTCTCCCATGGTCCAACCATTATCATACATTTGGAAAATTTTCTTTACAATCCTCGCTTCTTCTTTATTTACTAATAATTTATTTCTATTATTTTCATCCTTTATATATCCATACGGTGCTTTTGCTCCAACAAATAATCCTTGTTCTTTTCTTGCCCATACACCGCTTTTCACTTTTCTTGATATATCTTTACTATACCAATCATTAATAAGTGTTTTGAATTGGATAATATCATTATTAGAACTCTTTTTATATGTATCTACATTATCTAATATAGATATGTATCTTATATTTTTCTCTAAAAAATAAATTTCTAATAAATAATTCGCTTCAAAATTATTTCTTGATAATCTTGATAAATCTTTTGTAATAATGCAATTAATCTTTTTCCTTTCGATGTCCTCCAATAGTCTTTGAAAAGATGGTCTATCTGTATTTAACCCTGTATATCCGTCATCAATATAAAAGTCATATAATTCAAAATCGTTTCCAAGTTGTTTTATTTTTTCTTCTATAATACTTCTTTGGCTACCAATACTATCGCTTTCTTCTTTATCCCCATCTTCTCTCGATAATCTTAAATATCCTCCTACTCTAAATTTATTATTTCTCAAAATCTTACGCTCCCTTCGTAAGTTGTATAATTCAAGAAATAACTACAATGATATTATAGCGTATCATTGTAGAATTAGTCAGCCCTTTTTAATAATCTTTTTGAAGTTCTGCTAAAGCATATTTAGCAATTAGTTTTACTAATTT
>CALVOP010000029.1 GCA_944350345.1 uncultured Bacilli bacterium
TTTTCTAAACAGCAATATCTTTGTTTTTCCAAAAAACGAATACATAAATCAATAAAGTATTTTAAACTAATTTTTCTCCCATCATAATCTTCAAAAATATCATATATAATTTTAATATCAGTATTATCCAACATAGTATTTAAAGATTTATCCATTACAGATCTGACACCTTTATAGTTCGTAACTTCATTTTTTTCAGCAACTTTTATTATCAGTTCATTCATATCTAGTAACAAATTTTTATCAGAATATGCTAATAATATAGCATCTTTCAAATAAATTGTTCCTTTAAAATAAGAAGTTAAACCAATTTTCCAAAAAATATCATCAATACTTTTTTCGATTTCTAAAGTATCCTTTAAAGCATCTGTAATTAGATTAACGGCATCTAATATAGAAAAATCAGTTTGTTTCTTCCAGAAAAGACAATGATGTTCCTCTTTTTGATTAATAATATTGGCTATGTGTTTAGAATCGATTACCAAAATAATGATATTTCCTTTATCTACTCGATTAATTGCATTCTTCAGTATGTTTACACAAAAGGAAACTGAAGTAATTGAGTCCAATACTATTAAATTTTCTCTTGGTTTGATTTGATAAATAAAATTATTTAATTTATCAATTGGTACATTTACTATTTCGATTTTTGATTCATTTTCTAATGCAATATTAGATAAGCTGTTAAATAAAATATCATTATTGTTGGCAATTATTACTTTGATGCTCATAATAATTCCCCCTAATAATGTATTTGACATTATTTTACTATAAATTACCAAATAATACAACTGATTAAAGATGGGGAGTATATTATACTTTTTCGACAAAATATGCGTATTTTTTCTGATTTATTCCGATTTTTTACGATTTTATGACAACTTACCAAAATCATTATATGATTTTGACTAGGACAAGAGTCTGTAAGGTTAAGGAAAGTATATTAACACACAACAGATAATAACTGTGAGATTCAAAAGATAGTGTGAGAATAATATGCAAATTAATTTTTATAGACTCTTTTTATGTTAGGGGGATGCAATATGGTTGATATTTAATTTTATATGTTTTTAAAGAAATAATCTAATAGTTAGTAACTTTCTTTAAATTTTTCAGGCTTATGTCCAATTTGAAAAGATTGGAGAAATAAAAATGAAAGAGTATAGAGAAAAATCTAATTATGAAGAATTATTTTTACAAAATGAATTTAAAGACGATATAGTTTTTGCAAGATTTATAAATTATATGCAAATGGCTTTATATCATAAAAAAATTAATTATAACAAGCATCAACAATTCTTATTGAAACAAGAACAAGAATTAAATTATAGGGGATGGTCTGTGCTATCTGATGAAGATATTACAGATCATTCTTTTTTTGAATTAAGTAATGATTATAAAGAATTAGAGATTGCAATAAGTAAACTTACTGATAAACAAAGATATGTAATTGTCAATCATTATTATAAAAATCAGCCACTTGGTAAAATTGCCAAGCAACTAAAGATGAATAAAAATGCAGTATATCAGTTAAAGGTAAGAGCACTTTTAAGTTTAAAAAGATTTTTGGAGGATTGATAGATATGAATAATACTAAATTTTATAGATTATTACTTAAAGCAAGATATGATGAGACATCACTTGTTTTGGTTATAAATAAAATAATGCCCATGATAAATAAATATGCACAAGATAATAAGAAAGAAATCGATGATGATTTACGAAGTATTTTAATCGAATATGCGATCAAAGTAATTAAAGATGAAAATTTTGCTGATAAATTAGCAAAAGATTAAATTTAAAAAAAATTTTAAATTTGCCCGTAAGATTTTCGATTTTCGGTTGCTGTTAAAGGTAGAACATAAAAATTTCTACTTTTGACAGCACATTGAAAATTGAATAAAGATTCATTAAAAACGTTCTATTATTGGAGCTAGTTTAAATGAAGATACAGAACTTCACACTTAAATATAAGTTAGCCACTTATAAGGCGATGATAATAATAGTTATAATGATACACTTGTTTAGTCATAGCACGAGCGCGAAAAAACCGTCCCACGCATTGAGAACAAGTCTGCTGATAGCAGATAGGTGTAATTCCTGTGAATGATTTAGCTAGTCATATTTAATGAGTAAAAATACAATTGATTATAAAGTTAAAGTATAAAGTTGGAGGTATAAAAATGCTAGATAAGATAGCAATGATAACATTTTTGATTATATATATAATTTGCCTATTTATTACAATAATTATGTATTTATTAATAATAGGAGCAAATAAAAATAAAACAGATGTAGAAAGATTTTATGAAGATGAAGAACAAATAAAGTATTTAAAAAATTATAAGAACGGAGGTAAATCTAAAAATGAATAAATTACCTAGTACATTAACCAAAAATCAATCTATTGCCTTTGCAATAGTAGCTTTTAATAATTTTATAAATTCAGGAAATACAAGCTGTTTTGATATTTCCACAATAGAAACTTTTTATACTGGAGCAATGGAGGCTCATAATAAGAGTTCAGTTGTAGGATTTGCAAATGACTTGAAAGAAAATCATAAAGAAAAAATGAAAATAGATATTGAAAAAATTGATATGTAGAAATACATATCTTTTTTTGTAATGAATATTCTTTAACATGGAGGTATTACATGGAAGAATCAAATTTAGAAGAAAGACAAATTGTTGAAATAGACAATACAAAATATACGGTTATTTCAAGAAAAGCAAAAGAGGTATTTAGCAAAGATAAATTAGTAAAACTAATTGCTAAATATGCTTTAGCAGAACTTCAAAAAGATTATTAAAAAGGGCTGACTAATTCTAC
>CALVOP010000030.1 GCA_944350345.1 uncultured Bacilli bacterium
ATGAAATTATTATTAATGGCGGAACAATTAAAACTACACATAATAATGAAAGTGTTATTAATAGTATTGGGATAACCGATGGTTCAAGTAATAGTGTCCAAGAAACGGGGTTCATATCAAAATTGCTAGTCTTTTTTTATATTAAAGCTCATCCTTTTTTATGAATTTACATTTAGGGTAATTAGAACATATCCAAACATTTCCTAAATTTCCATTTTTTAAAATTAAAATTCCACCACAACGTGGACAAATACCGCGTTTAAGATTACGTTGCTTTTCTTTTATTTTTTCAATATGTTCTTCTAATGTTAATTTCGATCTACTTATTAATAATGTTTCATAAGCCGTTTTCATTTGCTCAATTGACAAAATATTTTCTCCATAATTAAGTGTATCTTTTAAAGATGATAAAGGTATAACATTTTTGGAATTAATATAATGTGTATTATTTTTTGCAAAAACAACAACTGAAAAAATAGGTAAATCACCAATAATTTTTTTAACATCATAAACATGCTTAGCATTTTGTCTTACAGGATTATATAATTTATTTTTAACTTTACCATTTGCCAATATTTGAATCCATTCTCGTTGCTGTTCTGAACCATAAATATATCCAGAATAATTTTTTGTCTCAATTACAAAAACGCCATGTTTATTTATAACAATATGGTCTATTTGAGATGTGCTTTTACCACTTGCTATTATTATATCATTAATTACATATTGCTCATTTTCAATGGTTTTACCAATTATAAATTTTACTTTTATTTCACCAAAACTTCCACGAAATTTAGGTGTTTTTATAATAAATACAAATATAATTATAATAAAAATAATTATTAATAATATTAAAAAATCCATAGTTATTTTAATAAACCTTTCTATAATCAACAATATAATAACATATAAAAATATTAATATCAAATGGTATTTTAGTTCAAAAATTGGATGTAAAAATTAATAAAATGGTGTGGATTTAAATAAAATTAAACTTTGTATGTCAAAATGGGCAAAGAATTTGAAAATATTAATGATATTATTAAAAAAAATAAAAAATGTGTTTAATAAAACACATTTCAGACTGTTGACAAAAGCATAGTTTTAAAGAAGTAAATCTTTGAAATTATGCTTTTTTAGTAAATTAAAGAAGAAAAATACTCAATAAAGCTTAATAATAAATGAATTGTGTTAAAGTCAGAAGAATCATTGTTCATTCTTCTGGCCATTTTTTTAAGATTCATGCACGCAAAAGTAAGATAGAGCGAATCTTTGACTCTATCTTTACCAGTATATCTAGTAAATCGAAGCCCATGCTTCTCTTTACCATCAGCAAAACAACGTTCTATGGTTTCTTTGCGATGAGCATATTCTTCGCTCATTCCAATAGTGTACCTAATGTCATGAGCTTGTTCTAAGTAATCTTCCCATACGTGTCTAATTATTATTTTGGTGTTGTTTTTACTTTCACTGCATTGTTTTTTAAAAGGACAATTAATGCAATCTTCAGGACATGATTTGTATTCTCGGTATCCTAGTTTGTTAGTGGTTGAATATTCTAAAACTTTGTTATTGGGACAAATATAACAGTCATAATGTTCATCGTAGACATAATCATTTTTCTTGAAAAACCCATCTTTTGTTTTTGGTCTAACATAAGGTAATAATGGTAATTTATTACTATTAATTATTTCCCTAACAATAGCCGGATTGAAATAACCAGCATCTAAACAAACAGTTTTAATGTCTTTGAAAAAAGATGATTTTTTTAATTTATTGTATAAACTGAAAAAGGTAATACTATCGTGTTTGTTGGCTGAATCGACAAATAAAGAAAGGACATAACCATGTTTATCACAAAATGCACTAGCAGAATAAGCAAATATTTTTTCGTGTTCTCCTTTATGGTAAAAACCACTATCGGAATCTGTAAGACTTTGTTTGATTCTTTTGTATTCTTTATTGTTTCTTATATGTATTTCACCAGTTTCAGCATTATAGGTCTTGTATTTGATGATTTTATTATCATCGTTTTTAATTATTTCTACTATTTCCTCTGATTCACTGTTTTTTAACAACTCATCTGTCTTTACTTCTTCGATGTCTACGTCTTCTTCTATAATTAATGGTTTCTTATTGTGTTCGATTCTATCTTTATTTATATCGTGTGTTAATTCTTCTTGGTAAACTCTGCTAATTTCTTTAACTACAACATCTTTGTGTTTCTTTTTATTTGCATTAGCTTTTACATGGGTTGCATCTCCAAAAACTGTTGAGCAATCTATCATCTTAGCATCTAACAATGCTTCAATTATTTTGTTGAAGATTTCCTCACATACTTTTGTTCCTGCAAACTTTCTAGCATAATTTTGAGAATATGTTGAATGGTTAGGTATCTTTTCTGAAAAATCTAAACCTAGAAACCATCTATAAGCTATATCTGTTTCACTTTTTTCACATGTCTTTCTCATAGAATGAATTCCTTCTAAATAATTTAACATCACCATTTTAAACAAAACAACAGGATCAACTGAAGGTGCACCTATATTTGAATACAAATCGCCTACAACATCATATATAAAATTCCAATCAATACATGCTTCATATTTTCTAACAATATGGTTTTGAGGAACCAATTCATCAATTGAGTTAAATATCATAGAGAAATTTTTTATTCTATCTACATTTTTCTTTAAAGACATACGAATCACCCAAAATCATTATATCATAAAACTAATAAATTATATATTTATATAATTTATTAAAATTATTCTCAACACAAAACAAAAATACAGCCCGAAATGAGCTGTATTTGTCAACAGTCTGA
>CALVOP010000031.1 GCA_944350345.1 uncultured Bacilli bacterium
CATTGGGCATCACATGGACATACTGCAGCAGAAATTATAATGCAAAGGGCAGATAGTGAAAAAGATTTTATGGGATTAACTAATTTTGAAGGAGATACCCCAACATTACAAGAAGCAACCATAGCTAAGAATTATTTAACAGAAGAAGAACTTGATGTGTTAAATAGAATTGTCAGTATGTATTTGGATTATGCAGAATTACAGGCTTTAAACGAAAATCCTATGACTATGAGAGATTGGGCAAATGAATTAGATTATTTTATAAAAATGAATAGAAAAGATGTATTAAAGACAAAAGGAACCGTATCTCATGAAGAGGCTTTAGAAAAAGCAAGATCAGAATATAAAAAATACAAAGATAGAATAAGTTTAAATCCAACAGAAGTAGAATTACATTATTTAGAAGCAACAAACGAACTAAAGAAGCTAACTGATAAAAAATAAGAAACTAGTATAATAAAAACAAATAAATATAATATCAAGGAGTTAAAAGATGTTAAATAAAAATAGAATAATAAATGAATTAACAAATAAAGAATTTATAGTAAGAAATACAATATATGAACATGTATGTGATTTGCACTTATATGATGATAAAGATATAAATAAAGCATTTATAGTTTTTTTACAAGATAATTATAATTTGGAAATAAACTATGCAGGTTTAATTTATTCAAAATTAAACAAAGATATAATAGAATGTTTAATACAAATTTATTTTAATGAAAAAGATGAAAATATTAAAGAGAAAATAGAATATGTATTAGTAAATCATTATGAATTAATAAAGGATTTGAACTATAATTTTGAGGAATTTTTTCAGGATGAATATAATTTAGTATTATATAAAAAAATTAAACATTTTATTAATAAAAAGCCAGATGAATTATTAGAACTATATATAAAAAATATTGAACAATATTATTTAGAAGATGAAGAAACATATACTTCTAATATATTAAGAAGAGGAATGGAAATAGCATTAACTCAAACAGAACAGGGAAAAATTGTATTTATTTTATATGTTTTATCTCTTATGGGTGTGGAAGAGTTAAACAGTAAGGTTTTAAAAGATATAATAACAGATAATCATCTAATGGAATTTCGAAGAATACATTTGCCATATTTAATACATCCATTATGTAGAATTGCAAATGATTCATATGCAAGTATTATATTATTGTTTTACTTTACAGATATGGATTTTCTAGAATATGCAGATGAGTGTAATCATTATTTTTCGAATATCTGTAACAAAGAATTTGTTGCAACTTATGTGGAAATATTAAAGAAATTTGAGAAAAGAGAATTGCCAGATTATTTTTACGATATAGCAGAATATTTAAATTCAAAAGAAATAGATGATTTTTTATTAGAAAAAATAAATACAAGTAAAGACAAAGAAGTTATATCAAATATAATTCGAATATTAGCAAGTAAATTTGATAATAGGATTATTGAAATAGCTTTAGATAAAATAAAAAATGATGATTTTTATAATGAGGATGAAGAACTATATTTAGCATTAGCACCACTATTGATTATAGAACAAAGAAATGATGAAATATCAAAAAAGATTATTAAAGAATCAAAAGATTTTTTTGATACAGAAGACATTTTAGAATTTGAAGATGATTATGGAGAGGACGGAGATGAGTGGATAAATGAATTTTATCAGTTTCAAAATAATTTAAGAGATTTTTTGTTAAAAGATAAATCACATATAAAAAAATATAAAAAAGCCAGAAAAATACATGGTGAAATAATTGATAGTATGATGCGTTATTTTGAAAGTTCAAAATATAAGGAAAACATAGAAAAACAGTATAAGGAAGTAATAAAGCAAAAGAACAATAACATAGACCAATTTGATACTTTTTTTGACACAAGAACACAATTAGGAGTACAAGCACTTGCAAATGTTGTTATTTATAAAAATATAGAAAATATGAATTGTATTACAGAAGAATTTTTACAAACTAATAGATACAAGAAAAAAGAGAAAGAAGAATTTTTAAAAAGCATGTTAGATTCAAAAGCAGGACTATACGAAATCATAAAAACGGATTTTGAAGAAGCACAAGTGTATCTAAAGAATGTTTTAAATGGAGAAATAACAAAACTTACAGATATTGGAATGAGTGGAAATAAAAACAATACAGGACATTATTTCTATACGAGAATAATATCGTATAACGATATAAATTTTGGTACAGGACTAAGTCTTATATTTGATAAAAAAGATAAGTTCATACAAAAATGGATTAAAGACAATAAAAAGGAATATAACAAAAAACAGGAAATATTTAGATTTTTAGAATTATATAATAAGTATAGAGACGATGAAAACAAAATAGTGGCACATATGAATAGATTCTAAATATATAATTAATGTTTAATATGATAAAAAGTGGTGAATTGTAAAAATAAAATCTATGATAAAAAAGTTCTAGAATTTCAAGAAATTACTTGAAATTTTAGGACTTTTAATATATAATAGCGACAATAAAATAATACATAAAAAAAATGTTATTGATACATTGCGAACGGAGGTGCAAAATGAAAAAGTCTAATGAAGAAAAAAGAGTTGTAATTTATTGCAGAGAAAGTAGAGATGACTATGGTGAAAACTATGAAAGAATTGAAACACAAAGAGATTTACTTGTAAAATATTGTAAAGGTCATGGATATACAAATATAGTTGACATTATAATGGATGATGACAAAAGTGGTACAGACTTTAG
>CALVOP010000032.1 GCA_944350345.1 uncultured Bacilli bacterium
ATCTAACGAACAAAAAGAACAATTAGATGAGATAATAGACAAAATTGGAGATTAAAGAATTTAACAATAAATAGTAAGTTGTAGGGTAGATTATAAGTAAAATTAAAAAAGACTATGAAAATGTAATTTGAGGTGAATATTTTGATTAGTGAAAGAGATTTTAATTATTTATATGATAATATACATGTATTATATTTTGGAATTTGGTTGGATAAAACAAAAGTAAGATTAAATTTGACAAGAGATAATTTTGCCCAAATTGATAAAGAAAGTTATACAAAAGTACCAGCACATAAGGAAATTTTAGAAAACTGGGATGATTGGAAGAAACAAAAAGAAACATTAAAATTTAACGAATTTTATACTAGAATATGTCCGCCAGGACTTAAATTTGAAAAAGAAGGTAATAAACTAATATTATCAGATGAATACTGCAAAAGGTATCAAGATATGTGTTTACAAAACTATGATTTAAATATGAAGTTTATTAGTAAATTAGACAAGAATGAGTTTAATAAAGCTATCGATAAAGCTGTAAAAAAATATAATATGATAGAAATAAAAAATTTAAATGAATGTCAAAAACAAACAGGACTTTATATGACTGTGTTAGATAACTTTAAACAAGTATATATAGGACAAACTACAAGGGATTTAAAAGAAAGAATTTTAAGGCATTGGAAAGTAAAACCTAAATTTGATAGAATATTATTTGGAGGAGTAAACCAATCTGTTATTTCATATGATTCTTATGGTGTATTAGATACTACTAGAATATTTATAATTTATGAAACAGATAAAAACAAAATTGATAAAATTGAAGAGAGGTTAGTAAAAGAGATACCAACGGAATATCAAGCGAATAGAATTGGAGGTGGCATTCATTTAGACTCATTAAAAGATTTATTGGATGCTGTTGATACAATGAATTTAAGAAATTTAGAAAATTAAAACTATACAAAAGAATAAAAAATTACAATTTTTAATTACTTTATACGAAAGTATAGAGTAATTTTTCTTTTTATGATATTATAATAGTAATTTGTATATAGGAGGTATTGTATGTTAATTGCAGGAATTTTAATTACAATAGTTGCAATTTTTATGGTTTTAGTTCCTCAATTTTTTATGAGGCTTAAAAGTCCTAGAATTCCAGATAAATTATTAAAAAATCCTAAAATGAAAATTGTTCTTAGAGTATGGGGTAACATTTTTGTAATAGTTGGGATTTTATTAATTATTTTTTCAGCTAGTTAATAATAAATTACAGTATATGGTTAGAAAACAAATAGTATTTAGTTTTTGGAGTTGAAATTAGATGAAAAAGAGAAAATTGAGGATTTTCGCAATTATAGTAATTATAATAATTTTTTTATGTGTTATATATAATCTTATTAGTGGAGTTATATATAAAAATAAGATGCAAGATATTAGTCAATATACCTCTAGTCAAATGATAGATTATACTTTAAATAATAATGAAAATGCAATTATATCAATAGCCATATATGATGGAAATGATATAGCCTATGATGTATATGGTGCAGAATACAATTTAAATTATGATTATGAGATTGGATCAATTACTAAAACTTTTACAGCAATGCTAGTTTCTAAAGCAATAAAAGAAGGAAAAGTAAATTTAGATGATAGCATTTCAAATTATTTAGAACTTGAAAATAGATATTATCCAACAATAAAAAGAATAATTACGCATACATCAGGACTTAAACCATATTACTTAAGTTTTCAAAAAATCAAAAATTACTTTGTTGGAGGAAATGATTTCTATAATATTTCAAAAGAACAATTATTGGAAGAATTAAATAAAACAAAGTTGGAAGATAAAGATTATAATTTTAATTATTCAAACTTTGGAGTTTCAACATTAGGATTAGTATTAGAAAAAGTATATGATAAAAACTATAATGAATTATTAGAAGAACTTTTAAAACAACTAGATATGAATAATACAACTATTGCAACAGGAACAGGTAATTTAAGTGGATATTGGAAATGGAATGAAAATGATGGATATATTCCTGCTGGAGCAATTATTTCTAATATTCAAGATATGTCAAAATATTTAGAAACATTAATCACATCTGATGAAGATTATGTAATAAGAATGCAAGAAGCATTAAAAGAAGTGAATGCGAAAAATGACATTTATAGTATGTTTGATGTAAATGTGGATAGTGTTGGCATGACTTGGATGATAGACAATAAAAATAATATTATATGGCATAATGGCTCTACTACAAATTTTAATAGTTATATTGGATTTAACAGAGAAAAGAAAGTTGGAGTTGTGATTTTATCAAATATATCTCCACAAAAAGATGTTAATATGACTTTAATAGGAAATAAAATAATGCACGAACTGTTATATTAGCAAAAACTGTTAATTGAAATTAATTTTTAAGACAATATAAAATAGAGGGGGAAAATTTAAAATGAACAAACTGAAAACAGGAATTTTCTTAATAATAATAGGAAATGTATTATATTTATCATATATATTTTTTACTGGTAATGAAACAAGTTCGTTTGGAGAATTTACTAAAGGATTACTATTAGGATTATCAGTAGGTGCAAATTTAGTAGGAATAATATTATCCATTATTTATGCAGCAAAAGAGAAAAATGAAAAAGAATAAATTTTTAATAAGATTTGGAGGTGTGAAGATGTATAAAACAGTTGTTATAGAGTATTCGCCAAAAGCAGATGA
>CALVOP010000033.1 GCA_944350345.1 uncultured Bacilli bacterium
GTAACTTTATATAACTCTGATATATCTCGCATAGAAAATCAAACCCTATTTGTTAGAGATTATGAACAAAAAGCTATCTGCAAAGTTCTAAATATATCTTGTGAACAATTATATGAAAATACCGATAAATATTTTTCTTAAAACAAATTCTATTACTGTGTGGTAAGAATTTGTTTTTTTATTTTCAAAAGATGTGTAGTACGCAACAGTTTAAGTAAAAAAATATCTACTCTGTTCTTATTAAAATAATCATATTGTCTTTTATACATATTTTCATTTTATCATTTCTATTTATGTTCAATTCTTCTCTTAGCTCTCTTGGAATAAGTATTCTGCCTAATTCATCAATAACTTTTAATTCATGATTTTTATTATAGTTTTTATCAAATCTAGTTTTAAGATGTTTTACTTCGATATCAATTTCTAATTCTCCATTTATAATTGCTCTTACTATTTGAATTGTATCTTTACTAATTTTCACATCAACTTTTTTTAATATAATGTTTTTCCCACTCTTATATACTTCTAGTTTATCTCCTGTACTGATTTCTAGTTCTTTTCTCTTTGTTACTGGTATTGTAATTCTACCTAAATCATCTACCTTTCTTATCTCTTCTTTTCTTTTAATTCTTAAATTCTCCATAATATTTTCCCTTTCTTTCTTAAATTTTAATTATTGTTGAAAACTATTATGGCTTTTAATCTCATATATTGGTATAATTAAACTACATTTATTATTCTAATAAGCCATTTGACAAATATTCCTCCTTTCAAATTTGCTTATCATATTTCCGTTTTTGTTTAATTATTAAATGTATTATAATTTATTACTACTACTTATAAAGTTCATATATTATTTTATAAATTTCCAAATTTTCTTTATATTCTGCTAAATATGATTTATTTTTTATATTATACTTTCTTTTATTTATATAGTCAATCCTTGCAGTAGTCAAAATAACTCTTTTATTGATTATAACAAGCCAAAAAGATTTTTCGACTTTTTTCTACATTTTAAGCAAAAAAAGAAACTAGATTTTTCTAGTTTCAGTATTTCTAGCTATTTAAAGCATTATATATTGCTATGTTTGTTAGTTTATATATTGATAATCCATATTTATTTTTTAATTCTTCTAATTTATTATATGATGTTTCTCTAATTGCAAAATTATGTGCCTCTACAATTTCATTATCAGATCTTTCATATAATTTTACATTTTCAGTTTTTATCATTTCTATTATTGCTACATTTACCATCTTATTAATTGATGCATCATAAATTTCTGCTAGCTCTACAAGTTTTTCATATAGTGAATTATCTATTTCTATTCTTCGTTTTAGAAGATTATCCTTTTTTAGAAAGTATTTATCAAAAGTATTCAATTTAACCACCTCACAATACTATTATAATGTCTAATTATCTGCTTTTTAATTCCTGTGTGGTAGTTATTATGACTACTGCAAGAGTGTTTGTTAGTTTTTTAAACCTAAACCTAATAATTGTAGTTCTATATCAATTTTATTTATTTCATAATGCTCAAATCCATAATTTTTTAAATCTGTTCGTGTCTTATTTGATAATTGTCCCAATGTTTTTACATTATCATCCTTTAATACATTTAACATATTTTCTTTTATAAATAAAAATCTATCTATTGATTGTTTTGTGTATTTTTCTTCCATTATTATACTTCCTTTTCTTTTATTGCTATCAGTGTTTCATTATCTTGTACTAACATATTTGAATTATTATACTTAAATCTTTGCCCTTCTAAATATACTTTATATTTATTATTTACTAATTTGGTTTTTAGTAAATTCAAAAATAAACTTTTTTCATTTTTATTCAAGCCATATTTTACATTTACTTCATAAAAAGAATATCTAATAAAATTTTCATCTTGTTTCATTTTATAATATAATGTTTGTTCTATTAAATTGATTATTTGCCTTTCTGTCATCTTTATCACTCTTTTCTTTTTACAAGTTCCAAACTATTATAGCATATATTTGTTATTTTGTCTTAAAATATGTTGAAAATTTTGCAAAAAAATAAAAGGTACTAACCATATAAGCTAGTACCATAAATTTCATTTTGTGATTACTTTTAATAAATTAATAAATATAGCTTGTAATACATTAACAACTATGCTATTACCAGCCTGTTTGTATAATTGTGTATCAGATATTCCAGCATTTTTTGCATTATAAAAATCTATATCATCAAAACCCATAAGCCTCCAACATTCTAATGGTGTAAGTTTTCTAATTTTTAAATATGTCTTTAAATCTTCTGATATTAGAACAGCAGCACTTGATGTTGTATTTCCACAGGATGTAGTTTGTGTAGGTGCAACATCTATTACTTCTTTATTATTATATGGATTGAACATTTTTCTTTCTGCTATTTTAGATCTAAACTCACTTGCTGTTACTGTTGTTGCAATGCCATTAAAATCATAAATTCTATCTTGAATACTTACTTTTTTATTCTTATTTAAACAAATTGGTTTATTTACATTTTCAACTACT